>DIKO01000084.1 GCA_002423615.1 Desulfobacteraceae bacterium UBA5616 | reverse complement strand
CACGATTCGGCAGATCAAATTTATCGCCAAGATCAAAGACGGGCAGAATCGTGCCCCGCAGGTTGATCACTCCCTTGACGAAACGGGCGACATGGGGCAGCGGGGTGATCTTATGGTAACTCAGAACTTCCCGGATTTTGGAAATTTCTATTCCATAGTGCTGCTCATTAAGTAAAAAAACGACGTTTTGAAGACCAGTCATCAGTATTCCTCAAACCCTTCATCCAGGTCTTTGGCCAAGAGATCGCTCTGCACCTCTCTGACCGGCGGCTTTCGGATCAGATCCTTTTCAAGCGGGCGGTTAACCGGCGCTGAAACCCGCCGCTCTTTCTGAGTCATAAAGGATGTTTTCGGGCTTTCGTGTTTCACCATGTTTGAAACGGTCCGATCCTTGTTGTCCAGGACAAAAATGTCCGTGATGTTCTTCAGCTGTTCGGCCTTTTCCCTGAGATGCTGGGTTTCTTCGGCAATTTCGTCCACAAAGTAGGCATTCTTCTCATTCACCTCGCAAAGCTCTTTGGTCGTTCCCTGACTGATCTGTTCAATTCCCATCGCGCTTTCCTCGGTTCCCATGGTAACTTCGCTTAAAGCGTGCGAAACGCCCTCCGAGGTCTTAACGATTTTTTCAAAGTTCGCCTGCAGCTGTTCCACCCACTGAGAACTTTTGGTAACCTTGTCGAGTATTTCCCGTACCAGAATCTGTATGTCTTTGGCGGCAACGGAACTTCGCTTGGAAAGATTGCGCACCTCATTGGCCACAACGGCAAATCCTTTTCCCTGCTCTCCGGCACGCGCCGCCTCAACGGCCGCATTGATGGACAAAAGGTTCGTCTGAAAAGTAATCTCGTTGATCAACTCCATCATCTCGACGATCTTATGGCTCGCCTCGGACATCTCCGCCATGGCGCGGACGGTCTTTTCAACCTGTTTCCCTCCGTCCTGAGCCACCTGAACCGCCTCTTTGGCCATGGAATCGGCATGACGCGTGTTGCCGAGATTCTGAGATGTGTTGGACACCAGCTGCTCGAGGGTGGAGCTGATCTCTTCCATGGCGGCAGCCTGCTGCTGGGTGCGCTGCGCCAGACTCTGGTTTCCCTGGGATATCTGAATAACCCCCCGGATGACGGGCAGAATATGTTCCTTGGTCTGAGTGATCAGATCTACGATGCCGTCCAGAGTCTGATTCAGCCGCTGGGTGAGAAGATCCATGGCGTCATTTTTGCCGTCCAGTGCGCCTCTCGGTGTGAAATCGCCCTGAGCCACCTTTCCGAAAATCTCGGAAAGCTCGTTGACCTTCGATTCCATGGCTTTCTTGGCGCTCTCTTCATTAAAATATGACTCCTGAAGTTTTTTCTCGGCCGTCACCTCGGCCGTTAAATCCCTCAGAAATGAAAATCCTCCCAAAATATTTCCCCGCGAATCCCTTAACAGCGAGGAGCTGCACAGAAGGGGAATTTCCTTTCCCTGCCGGTTGGTCAGGGTGCAGCGTTTGCCCGCAACGGCGTCTTCAGGTCCGATGGTCTGTTTAAGCGCTTCGATCAGTTGCTCGCAGGTCTCATTGGAAAAAACCTCGTAACATTTCCGTCCCATGGCCTCGCGTTGCGATAGGCCTGCTATGCGGATAGCGGCCGCATCATTGATATAAGTGATTTTCAAATCTGGATCCACTATGTAAAATGGTTCGGAAATCCCCAGTCTCAAACTGTTGGCATACTCCATGCGATCCCGAATGTTGATTACCATCTGATGAAAATTCCTGCTCAACCGTCCTATGGAGTCGACATAATCGTCATGGACTTCCACGTCGATATCGCCGGCCGCCACCTGCGAGGCTTTTTGTTCGAGCATGCGAAGCCGGTCGGTTACGAGCTTTGAAAAAATCCAGTTGATCACCAGCACCAGGCAGAGCAGGGATACGGAGAAGTAGAGGATGTTTTTATCTCGCGTCTGGGCAACGGCTGCAAGAACCTCCCGCGCCGGGTGATTGATTACCATGGCCCCCAGAATTCTGCGTGAAGATCCATGACAATGCTGGCATGCCTGATTGTTGAAAATAGGCTTCAGGGTGGAGATGAACGGCTGGCCGTCAATCTGGCCTGGATAGGACCTGTCGGGTGCAACCCCGGTTTCCAGCAGCTCGTCGAGGGCTTTTTGCACATCCTTGCCCGACATCAGGGCGTCTATGCTGGTTCGGACCTTTTCGGATTCCGTTGCATAGGCGATCTCCTTGCTGAAATCGGTAATGTAAACCCTTACGCCGCCCATGTTCTCTTTGATGTCTTTAAGCTGATCCTTGATGATGCCGCTTTGACCGACCACCATGGAAGATCTTACCGTGCTGTAAGCGTTATCCAGAAGATGGTTTGAAAACAAGGCCAGCTGACTGATGGCGGACTGTTGCTGAAGGCGCAGGCTTTGATGAAGAAAAATCACCATAAATGTGACCAGTACAATGATGGTGGACATCAAAATTTTGGTTCGCATTCGGGTTCGTTTGATAAGCCTGCTTGTTAAAAATTCCATGAATTCCCCCTCCGGCTCAATGGCATCCTGCATGAATTATGGGCTTGTATCGGAATGACCGAACCCGCTCCTCGATATGGCACCGCTGACAGACATCGATTGTTACCTTGCGAACAATAAACCGAGGGTCCTGTGATTCCGCATGAATCTTGCCCGGCCCGTGGCAGACCTCGCAACCCGCGTCTTTTAATTCGGGTGTTTTTTCGGGGCTGACGAATCCTCCGGGCTCCCCATAGCCGGTCGTATGGCAGGTGTAGCACCCCTGGACTTCTGCAGGCGTCAACCCCTTGATACGTTTGAGGATGCTGTCGTAGGAACGGCTTTTGCGGGCATAAGCCGTAAACGTCGTATATTGTTCTTCGTGACAGGACTGGCATACGGCGGATCCCACATATTTGTTGGCGCCTTTATCTTGAGCCCAGGCCGTCCAGGAAACCGCCATCAAACATCCGGCAAGCAGCGCCATGACGGCAGAATATTTTCCCGATTTTTTAAAACTCATTGGTCTCTCCGTATTGAAGCATTTTTGAAAAATATTTCCTCAATTCCCAGAAGGTCTAAGACGAGAGCGACGGAACCGTCTCCCATGATGGTGGCTCCGGCGAGGCCCTTAATGCCTTGAAAGTTCTTTTCAATGCTTTTTACCACCACATGGCAGGGCGCCAGAACCTGATCCACGAGAAGCCCGAATTTTTGACGGCCGGTATTGATAAAAACCATGACAGGCGGCCGGGAGCGCTCGGACCTGGCGCCGCTGAACAACGCCTCCAGATCCGCCGATGGAAGATAATCTTCTCTGAATCGGTACAGTTTTTCAGAGGCGCCGAAGGTTCTCATTTTTTCCGCATCAAAATTTTCGGTTGCAACCACTCCCCAGAGCGGCACCAGATACGATTCGGCGCGATTACTGACATGCAACGCATGCATCAGCGCGTAAGACAGCGGAAAAGAAAGGGTAAATGCAGTGCCGCGTCCTTCAACGCTTTCAACCGATATGCTCCCGCCCACCCGCTCCACCTGGGTTCTGACGACATCCATGCCCACACCGCGGCCGGACAGCTCGGTAATATTTTCTGCGGTTGAAAATCCGGGCTGACAGATGCATTCAATCAGGGTGTCGTTGTCTATGGGCTCGCCCTCTTTCAAAAGCCCCATGGATAATGCCTGCCTGGAAATTTTTTCCCGGTTAAGACCGCGGCCGTCGTCGCTGATCTGAATATAGATCCTGCTCCCTTTCTGATAAGCTGAAAAGCTGATGAGTCCTTCCGAAGGCTTGCCGCTGGTCTCCCGCTCTTCAGGGGGTTCGATGCCGTGGTCCACGCAGTTCCTGACGAGATGCTTTAAAGGGTCCGCTATAAATTCGATAATTTCTTTATCCAGTTCCGTGTCAATGCCGGCCAGCGACACCTTGACCCGCTTGTTCTGAGCCAACGCGGTATCTCTGACCAGACGCTGGTACCGACGGAAAGTCCCTTCCAGGGAAAACATGCGCGCATTGGTAACGCGCTCCTGAAATTCATGATTGATCTTAAGCAGAATTTCCATTTCGTGCTCGATTTCGCTGGCGAGGTAATCGCGGCGTTTGGAAAGAATGTTCTGCATTCTGGAAAGGCCCACGGCGATTTCTTCGGCCAGATCCATCAGTCGATCGATCTTCTGAACATCCACACGAACGCTGGTTTTCCGATACATTTCCCGGCTTTGCTGCTGCCGGGAGATCACCTGATCCAAAATCGCCTTGTCGAGCTTGCCCTCGTCGACCAGGATCTCGCCTATCTTTTTCTGTTTTTCCAGAGCGTACCGAACATCTTCCCGGCTTACCCCCGCCTTTTCAACCAGGACCTCGCCCAGTGGCGCATCAGCTTCCTGGACATCGACTCCCTTCCGGTATCGGTTCGAAATATCGGTGATGCCAATGTCGTTGTCGTCACGGACAAACATGAATACATCCTCTATATATTCCATCGGTGCGACGGTTTTTAAAACGACCCGCCATCCGATATAGAGCTGATCGGGAACCAGTTCTTCGTACCGGGGCATCCGGGACAGGTCCGGCGTGATCTCAACTGCTTCACCCAGGTCGGCAAGATTGCGCAAAACGATTAAGGGGTCATTGCCGGCCTCAAACATATTTTTTTGGAATTTTAAAATAATTTCGTAATAATGCTCGATTTTCCTGAGATTGACTTTTTCGGCCGTCGCAGGATCCGCTTCAGACTGCGACACTGCGGTAGGGGAAATCCGGAGTCTTGGCTTTGACGGAACTTCTTCGGCTGCAAACCGGCTTATCTTGGCTTTGAACGCCTTGACCTCCTCAGCATCGGCCTCGGGTTGACCGGCCGTACAGCGATCAAACATGGCGCGAACAAAGTCAATATTTTCAAGGAGAAAAGATATCAGGGGTTTTGTGATCGGAAGTTTTCCGCTTCGCACATTTTCAAGCAGGTTTTCCATCAGATGCGCGCACCGGCTCATGACCGCGAACCCGACCATGGCCGAGCCGCTTTTTAATGTATGAAGGGCTCTGAAAAGCTCTTCCGCATCTGGACCGGGTTTGGGATTCCGCTCTAGGCGAAGCAAACTTTCTTCGGCAGACTTGAGAAGATCGTCGGTTTCGGCAAAGAATATTTCCAGTGTTTCATCCATGCACGCTACCGACTCATCGTTCCCATACCAGTTTTTTAATCGCCCACAACAGCTCCTCCGGCTGGAAGGGTTTTAAAAGCCATCCGGAAGCCCCCAATGCACGCCCCTTTTCAATCAGCCACTCCTCGGATTCGGTGGTTAAAACCATAATGGGAAGATATCGAAATTCGCTTTTCTTTACGTTTTCAATAAAGGTCATCCCATCCATTCGGGGCATATTGACATCCGTGATGATCAGGGAGGGCGCGATGCCCTGGTTTTTCATTTCTTC
>DIKO01000054.1 GCA_002423615.1 Desulfobacteraceae bacterium UBA5616 | reverse complement strand
CCAATTCCTTTTTGACAGCTTTTTGTTGATTTTTTTCTTGCGTTTGGCCAATTTTTTAGAGATATTCTTATTCACCCGAAATGCTCCTTTCTAAGAGTAGTATTTTGTTTGCTCAACATTATAATACACTGAATTCGTGAGCATTTCGAGTCTTTTTTTACTTCTATGCCAATTTAATTACGCTTTTTTTGGGCCTAAATTCTCAGAAACCGAATCCCAGTGTAAGGGATACGCCCATTACCACCCGGGATTCCAAAATGGCAGGGTGGCGTAAATCCCTTTTTGCTTTTATGTCGAGAAACGCCCAAAACCCGGCATTGTATTTCGGCATACCGCGCAGCTCCACTATAAAAATCGGGACCCGGATGATGCTATGATGTTTCAGCCCTGAAAAGGGCCTGAGCCAGCATTCGCAACGGTCCGGAAAAATTCGGTGCTGATGCGACGATTTCCCCAAAACAAGGAGAGACGAGACATGTCAGGCCATTTCACGCGATCGGGAATTCCCATCAAACCAGTTTACACCCCCGAAGACATCGAGGACCAGGATTATAAAAAACAACTGGGTGATCCCGGCGTTTACCCCTATACCCGGGGAATCCGTCCCGTAGGTTCCTGGGGATGGATTCAGCGGGAACTGTCCGGCGAAGGAGACGCCAGAACATCCAACAAACAATTGAAATACCTGCTTTCCCAGGGCCAGACCGGAATCGATGTCATTGCGGATGCACCCTCCAATGCCCTCCTTGATCCGGATCACCCTCTGGCCGTTCATGCCGTTGGAACCCAGGGGGTGTCGCTTTGCTGTTTAAAGGATTTTGAGGATCTGTGGGAAGGTCTTCCATTGGACAGCGTGACCCTGTCCAATTCCACCCCTGCCGTTTTTACGGCGGCGGCCCTCTATCTGGTGGCCAAGAAAAACAATGTTCCTCCTGAAAAACTCAGGGGATCGGTGATTCAGGGCCCTTTTTACGGAGAACCCTGCGGGTATGCCACTCACATGCCGGTGAAATTACGGGTCCGCCTGGCTTCGGACTGCATCGCCTTCTGCACGCAAACCCTGCCGAAATTTCATTCCTTTGTGGAAGATACGTATTTTCCCTGCGAAGCCGGCCTGACAGCGGTGGAGGAAATGG
The DNA here is from genome assembly GCA_002423615.1 of Desulfobacteraceae bacterium UBA5616. Classification (GTDB taxonomy): domain Bacteria; phylum Desulfobacterota; class Desulfobacteria; order Desulfobacterales; family UBA5616; genus UBA5616. Next base: position 10,346 of record DIKO01000054.1, on the reverse strand, counting down.
CGCTGGGGTTTGTCGAGATTCGATATATTGTAAAGGACCTTTTAAGGCGGGGGATGGACATCGACAGTTTTGCACCGAGAATCGCCATTCTGGTGGACTGCGGTATGGATTTTTTCGAAGAGATCGCTAAAATCCGGGCCACACGGCGGCTGTTTTCACGGATGATGAAAGAAGAGTTCAAAGCCGGGGACCCACGTTCCTTGGCGCCGGTCATCACCAGCCACACCTCGGGCCTGTCCCTTACCCCTCAGCAGCCGCCTAACAACATTGTCCGGGGAACTCTCCAGGCCCTTTCCCTGGTTCTGGGAGGGGTCCAGGCTGTTGAGATTTCGGCCTTTGACGAAGCCTTTCGCACCCCCACGCCTGAATCCCACAGGGTCGGGTTGCGGACCCAGCAGATCATCGGGCTTGAAACCAATGTTACCCGGGTGGCGGATCCGCTGGCGGGGTCGTATTACGTGGAATCATTGACCAACGAAATGGAAAAGCGGATCTGGGAAATGGTGATGGACATTGAATCCAAGGGAGACCCTGTTCATTTGTCCGAAAACGGCTGGTTTAAAACCTTCTTCGACAATGCCATGAACCGATATGGCAGGGAAGTTGAAGAGGGTCGTCTTCCCAAGGTGGGGTTGAACTGTTTCCGGATTCCGGGGGAAGAAGACACCCTTCTGAAAGACGTTTCCGAGGCGAAAATACAGCCGTTCAAGGAACATATCGAAGTTATTGCGGAATATAAAAGAAACCGGGACCGGGAAGGGGTCCGGCAGGCCCTCCTGAACTGCCATGCCGGAGCCCGAACCCCTGATGAGAACCTGACCTGGCCCATCATGGATGCTTTGTCCGCCGGAGCAACCTGCGGGGAGATTGCAGGAGTCCTGCGGATGGCCTATGACTATCCTTACGACCCCCACGGACTGGTCGAGCCCATGATATGAGCCGGGGCAGGAAAGGCGGGAGAATATGAAAAGGATAAAAATACTGATCGGTACCATGGGTATGGACCAGCACGAAGTGGGCGCACTTTCCGTATCCCGGATGCTCATGGACGCCGGTATGGAGGTGGTGTATGTGGGCCGGTTCAACACGCCGAAAAAAATGGTTGTGGCGGGCATCGAGGAAGGCGTTGATGTCATCGGCATTTCATGCCATTCCTGGGAATACCTGCACTTCATGCCGGAGCTCCTCGATCTCGTCAAACAGTACAATGCGAACATCCCGATCGTCGTCGGCGGGTCCGTCATTACACCGAAAGACGAGACCCAATTGATAGAAATGGGCGTGGCGGCGGTATTTGGTTCGGGATCGACAAAGGCGGAGATGGTGGAAGCGCTGCGAGCCCTGGCTGGATAACAGCGTGCGCCCTATATCTGATCGATGTACCAGTCAAGGGGATTGATCAACTCAAACCCCGATTCCCGGAGTCTTTCCTTAACCCGGATGATATTCTGGGACATCAGATAGGGGAATATGGCCCGTTTGTCGTCTTCCCAGTGCCGGGCTACCAGAATGCTTCCTGTTGAAATCTTTTCCTCAGTGATGATGTCAACGATTTTTTTCAACTGCCCCTGCTTGTTTTCCACGAGGATTCCCAGAAGCGCCCCGGGTTCTCCGATGCCCAGGACACTGATAAAGGCCCGGAGGAGGTCCCGGGTCGAGAGAATGCCTCTCAAAGTATTCTCTTCATCCACCACGGGAACGGCGCCGATTTTCTCTCTCCAGATGATCAACAGGGCATCCTGGATGGTATCGTGGGAGGTGATGCAGATGGGGTTCGGCTTCATGACATCGGCGACTTTAAGCCGGCGAATGGCTTTTTCATCTTTTTCGGAGCAGTCGAGGATTTTAAGAACCGTATCCGGCAGGGCGCTTCGGATGTCCCGGTCGGATATCATGCTCACCAGCTTATTGTGTCCATCCACAACGGGAAGATGGCGGATCTTGTGTTGGGCCATCTTTTCCTGACAGGAGAGAATACTGTCTTCCGGGGTGACGGTGATGACGTTTCGGGTCATTGATTTACTGACGAACATGACTATTCCTTTCTCGATAAGAATCCGTTTAAGGCGTTTTGCAGGATTTTCACTTCTCCTTTGCGTCCCGCATGACGACGACGGGTGTGCCCACAAAAGGAGGTACGAAACATTGCCGGGCTTCCTGGATTCAGGAACTCCCGTTTTCGAATCGGAGGACCAGCGCACTGCGGGCAGGCAGGTAGATGCTTAACCAGTGATATTCTTTTTTCCCTGTCCGTCCGTACAGGGTCAGGTGCTCCTGTCCCGGCGTTAATCGGCCGTGACCGGCGTATTTCCGGTCATCGGTGTCCATGATCAGTCTGTATTTCCCCGGCGGGGCCCCGACCCGGTAGTTTGCATAGGACCTCTCATGATGAAAATTAAAAGCAAACAGCAAATTCTTCCTCATGAACACCAGGGTTTTCTCCCCCGAATTTACCATGATCAACCTGGCTTCAGAATTTTTAAGGAAGCCGGATTCCCTGGCCAGGCGGATCATATCCCGATCGAATTCAGCCAAAAAATGATATTTGAGGCCGGTGTCATCCGCCAGACGCCATTGACGCCTGGCATACCGGTAGGACCAATCATTGCCCGGCCTGGGGAAATCGATCCATTCCGGATGCCCGAATTCATTGCCCATGAAGTTCAGATAACCGTTTCCGGCGGTGGCAAGGGTAATGAGCCGGATCATTTTATGGAGGGAAACCCCCCGGTTCACCCTGAAATCGTCGTCCTGAACGGACATGTGGTCGTACATGGCTGATCCGATGACTCTCCATATGAGGGTCTGGTCTCCCACCAGGGCCTGATCATGAGACTCGGCGTAACTGATCGTTTTTTCATCCTTCCGTCTGTTGTTCAATTCATACCAGAGATGTTCCATGGACCAGTCTTCATCCGGGATGTCCTTGACCAGCCGGATCCAGTAATCCGGGATTCCCATGGCAAACCGGTAGTCAAATCCCACGCCGCCGTCAGATGCGGGAACCGCCAGCCCCGGCATTCCGCTGACATCCTCGGCGATGGTGACGGCGTCCGGACGCAGGTGATGGATCAGCCGGTTTGCCAGGGTGAGGTAGACCAGGGCATCCTCGTCCACGGTTTCGTCGAAATAATCTCCGTAGGTGGTAAAGGCTTTTCCCATTCCCCGGTGATGATAGATCATGCTGGTGACGCCGTCGAACCGAAACCCGTCGAATCGATATTCGTCCAGCCAGAAGCGGCAGTTGGACAACAGGAAATGCAGTACCTGGGGTTTGGCGTAATCAAAGCATCGGGAATTCCATGCGTCATGAAATCCTCTGACCCCTTCATGAAAATACTGGTAACCGGTCCCGTCAAAAAGACTTAGCCCCTCCACCTCATTCAATACCGAATGGGAATGGACCATATCCATGACCACGGCAATTCCCAGCCCGTGGGCGGCATCCACGAGTTCCTTTAATTCTTCAGGGGTTCCAAAACGGAAAGAGGGCGCGAAAAAGCTGGAAACCTGATAACCGAAGGATGCGTAGTAGGGATGCTCCTGGACCGCCATGAGCTGAAGCGTATTGTATCCGGCCCGGGCGATCCGGGGAAGGACGTATTTTGTAAATTCTCCGAACGTCCCCACCTTTTCCCTTTCCTGCGCCATGCCCACATGGGCCTCGTAAATTATGGGCGGCTCTTCGGGGCGCACGTAGCGGTGGTTTGTCCATTCATGCGGTTTTTCAGGACGCCATACCTGTGCGTTAAAAATCAGCGTCGAGGGATCCTGCACCACTCTCCTGGCATAAGCCGGAATACGGTCCCCGCACCCGTCTTTCCAGTGGATCTTCAACCGGTAGAGATTTCCATGGTTGATCATGGCGGACGGCAACCGGATTTCCCATACTCCCTCTTCACCGATCCGGGTCAGGGAAAATTCTTTTTGCTCCGTCCAGGATGTCATGTCCCCGATGATGTAAATATGCGTCGCATTCGGAGCCCATTCCCTGAATATCCAATGATCCTCCCGGAAGTGAAGCCCGAAATATTCATGACCGGAAGCAAATTCCGGAAGACTGATCCCGCCCCTCAAGATCTCGTTCTTTTTTTCTAAAAGTTTTTCCCGCCTATTTAGAATAATGTCCCTGTAGGTTTCCAGATAAGGATCATTATCCACAAATGTAAACATCGTGATCGCGCCCTTCTTTCTTTACTGTAAGGGGAAGTCTTTCACATAAAAATTCAGCCGGTGCACACCTCTATGCCCCGGATTCAGGGGTGGAGACGAGGGGCCTTTTCAACATTTTCTCATAAAGATCAATATACTGCCTGGCCGTTACGGAATGATTGAAAACCGAAGCGCTCTCAATCATCACCCGCTCGATCTGGGCTTCCTTAACATGGGGAGGCAATTTGAAAAATCCCATGGCCTGTTCCATGGCCCATAACAATCCGCCCGCATCGTGGGTTTCAAAGAGAAATCCGTTCCCGGCATTATTTTCCCAATCCATATGGGAAATGGTATCATGGATTCCGCCCGTGTCGTAGGCCACGGGCAAAGCGCCGTAAATGGGAGCGATCATTTGAGGCAGTCCGCAGGGCTCGAACCGGGAAGGCATCAGAATAAAATCGGAAGCCCCGTAGGCCAAATGCTCTAGATTTTCATCAAAATCGCAGATGGCCACGCGGTCGTAAAATTTGTGAAAATTCAGAATATCCCAGAATATACTCTGAAAATCGCCGTTCGCCACGAAAATGATTTGGAGGGTATCTTCCCAGAATTTCGAAATCACCGTGTACAGAATGTCTGCTAAAAGCCGGCATCCTTTCTGGATGGGATCCAGACGGGACGGCCAGAAAAATACCGGGGCGTTTTCATCTTCCACCAGAGCCAGCATCTTTTGAAGCACCACCTTGTTTTTTTTCTTCGCGGCGGCATGGTCCGGTGGCCCGTAATTAAAGGCCAGGCGTTTATCGGTTCCGGGATTAAACCCCGGGTCAGGGCTGTTCAGGATGCCGAAGGCACACCCGGCGTAGTATTTGTTGGACAATTCCTGTTTCAGTTTTTCATCGATAAAGGCATGACGGCCATCGATAATTTCTTTTAAAAAATTCGGACTCACCGTGTTGACGAAATGGGCGGCAAAAATTCCGCTCAACAGAAAGTCAATGGGGTTGTCGTGCCTTGAATTCCAATAGCCGTCGGGAATGTGCTCGAAATACAAATGCTGCCAGAATGCCTGTGCGTCTATCCCTTTGTTTTCGATCTCCGAAAGGGTGCTTTTCACCGTGTGGATATTGTGAATGGTAAAGAGGCAGGGAATTCCCATCTGCCGTGCAACGGCGGGGATCAGACCCGTCATCCAGTCATTGCAATGGANNCGGTCATCCAGTCGTTGCAGTGGATGAGATCCGGTTTTACGAGCGGGACGATATTGTTGATCACTTCCCGCTGGAAAGCCAGGGCTACGGTGGTGTTCTGGCCCTCGTAATCCGTATACACCCGGTTCAGATAAAAAAAAGCCCTGTCCTCGGCAAGGTGGACACGGTCATCGGGCATGACTTTTCGGATGGCCCGCTGCTCTTTTTCCAGAAAGGGGGCCAGCCGTTCCCTGAATATGGCCCGGTAGTTGGGAAGGGCCACATGAACATCAGCCCCTTGTTTAAAAAGGGAACTGATCAGGGAAGCGGATACATCGGCCAGGCCTCCGGCCTTGGCCGTCAGATAACTGGCGAAACTCCTCATGCGATCCGGCAGATAGGTAACCTCCGGTGTAACAATGAGGATACGGGGATTTTTACTCGGCATTGTCATTGTCGGAAGGCTCCCGTCTGTTCATCATGCCCATGCAATCACCCCGGGCGTTGTTTGGATGCGAATGTCTCCCTTTGGGATAACCCTTGTTGTAAATCCGAAACGGCCCGAATTCCGGCACGTCATGGTGCAGCCGTATCGATAGGCGCCATCGCCTAAATTTTCCTCAACGGCCATCAGTTGCGTATCGCCTTTCAGGCGGTCCTCCACCTGTTTTAAGGGTCCATAGTAAATTTCCACGTTTACCTCATCCGGGGAGAGTTCGCCCAGATGAACGATTGCCGTAATCCTGAAGGCATCGTCCACCTGGAAAGATCCGGATCGCTCTCTTTGGGGCATTTCCACACGGACCTGGTTCCATAGGTTGCGGTAACGCTTGGCACGGGCAGCTATGGATAAAGCCTCCTCCGCGGTGTTGGCCAGCAGTTCATCATGCCGTCTGGCAGCAGTGGCATAAAACCGGGTGTAATATTCCGAAACCATTTTAAGACTGCAGAACCGTTCCATGATCATTTTCATGGACGCTTTCATTTTCCGGGTCCACGTAAACGATATATCACCTGCCTTTTTACTGTAAAAACACGGGATGACACCATTTTCCAGCACGTTGTACAGGGCCTGGCTTTCCACGATGTCCTGATTGTTGTGATCGATGAAGTCTTCACCGTAGCCGATGACCCAACCGGTGTTTTCCGAATACCCCTCATTCCACCACCCGTCGGGGATACTGATATTGATGGATCCGTTGACGGCGGCTTTCATTCCTGAAGTGCCGCAAGCCTCCAAAGGACGCCGGGGGTTGTTCAGCCAGGCATCCGTGCCCTGCACCAGGTACCGGGCAAGGTTCATGTCATAATCTTCCAGGAACACCACCCGCTTCCGGAGGTTGGGCATTCTGGAATATTGGATGAGACGCCTGATGATTTCCTTCCCCTCGTTGTCCCGGGGATGAGCCTTTCCGGCGAAAATAAACTGAACCTCGCGTTTGGGCTGGTTCAAAATGGCTTCCAGGCGATTGATGTCCTTGAACAGCAGGTCAGCCCTCTTGTAGCCGGCAAACCTCCTGGCAAATCCGATGGTTAATATTTCATTGTCCAGTATGGTTTCCGCTTCCTCGATAACAGCGTTTGGAGCGTTTTGACGTTTGTACTGCTGGACCAGCTTCTGCCGGCAGAAATTGATCAGCCTGGCGCGGTTGAGTTCATGGGCCCACCAGATCTCCTCATCGGGGATACTGTCGATGCGGTCGATGTTTTCCTGTTTTCGGGAGGCCATATACCAATCCGGACCCAGGTAGCGCTCAAACAGGATGGCAAACTCAGGCGATAAAAACGAAGAAATATGGATTCCGTTGGTGATATGCGAGATGGGGATTTCATCCAGGGACCGTTCCGGCCATACATGGCGCCACATGCGCCGGGCCGTCTCCCCGTGCAGTTGGCTGACCCCGTTTCTGTACTGCGAAAGATGCATCCCCAGAATGAACATGGACAGGGGTTCCCTGATATTGGGGCCATTGCACTGGCCCCATGACAGGACTTCCTCCACGGGTACCCCCAGACGTTCGGCAAATGGCTGCAAAACGGGCAAGACAAGGTTGGCGTCAAATTCGTCATGCCCGGCGGCCACGGGCGTGTGCGTGGTGAACACCATTGTCCGGGGAATAATTTCAAGTGCGGTTTTCACATCCACATGATGGTTGGAAACCACCTGCGCCAGCCTTTCCAGGCCGATAAACGAACAGTGGCCTTCATTCATGTGACAAACCTTGGGATAAATCCCCATGAGTGCCAACGCCCGCATGCCCCCGACTCCCAGGAGGACCTCCTGAGAGAGTCTTATTCTGCCGTCCCCTGAATACAAATTTGATGTAATTTCGCGTATCTTGGGAGGATTTTCATAAATATTGGCGTCCAGAAGGTAAAGGGGGATTCTGCCCACTTTGATTTTCCAGATATCCGCGTGAATATCCCCGTCCGGACCGGTGACCGTTACACGTGCGTCATTCCCTTCAGAATCTTTGGCGCGAGTGATGGGGAGCTGATAATAGTCGGTTTCCGGATAATTTTCCTGCTGCCACCCACCGGGACTTAAAACCTGACGAAAATACCCCCGGCGAAACAGAAGCCCGACTCCGGTCAGGGGAAGGTCCAGATTGGAGGCGGACTTCAGATGGTCCCCCGCAAGGACGCCAAGGCCCCCGGCAAATATCGGCAGACTTTCATGAATTCCGAATTCCATGGAAAAATAGGCAATGGTTTCATTCTTCTGGAACAGGTTGTCCGGCTTTTTAAGCGGATTGACCACCCGGGTCTGGAATTCGTCCCAGACCCTTCTGTGATGGGCCAGAAAGCTATCGTCTTTTGCCAGTTGTTCCAGTCTCTGCTGGGATATTTTCGTCAGAAACAAAATGGGGTTTCGTCCCGATTCTTCCCATTTTCGAGGGTCGATTCTTCTAAAGAGCTCCACCGCGTCTCTTTTCCAGGACCACCAGTAGTTCAGGGCCAGATCCCAGACAGTCGTCAAAGATTCGGGGATTTTGGGAAATACTTGAAAGGATTGCACACCGCTCATATCGTCTCCTGATCATCGGTTCCGGATAAATGAAAATCTTCAAATTTCTTTTTTACAGCATAAGGCTTAAACATATCAAACAAAATATGGTTCGTTTCCCCCTTAAGGGCGGCGAGGGAGCCGGATGAAGAGTCATCCCGCCTCAGTGAAACTGGGTTTAAGACCTGGTTGGATGCACTTTATTTGGATAACTGGGTAAGGTTGCAAATTACCGGGGCAGGCAACTGATAAAATGTAAAATTTCATATATTTTCAATAGGGATGACACAAAACGTTCTTGACGATTCCGTTTTTATTTATTAATTATATTCGAGAAGAAAAATAACGGGTAGGGGTTCATTGAAGGCTGCACAAAAGGTTTAATTATGCAATGGCATGTTTTTTGCTATACTTTGCCGCAATTGAATGCTGTATCGCCCAATTGAAGAGGAGTTTTTGATTAATTCATATGTTGAAAAAATGTTTCGTTGCTTTGATGGCGGTATTGTTGTTGAGCGGGAAAGTATCGGCGGAGTCTTACCGTTATTGCCTGAATCCGAATGCGGACAAAGGACAGTCCGCTTATACGGTGGTCGGGGGCCTGAGGGGACATATCGTCGCCAAAAAAGAAACGCTCCTGGATATCGCCCGGAATTACGGACTTGGATATAATGAAATCTCTCTTTTTTATCCGGAAATCGATCCATGGATTCCGAAAGAAGGGCAAAGTCTCGATATTCCGACATTATGGATTCTTCCTTCAACCGTTTACGAGGAAGTGGTCATTAATATTCCGGAAATGCGATTGTATCGATTTTCCAAAAAGATGAGTATGGTTAAGACATATCCGATCGGCATCGGCCGCGAAGGTTTCGAGACCCCGATCCGCGTAGCCCATGTCGTTGAAAGAGAACGTAACCCGGCATGGACGGTTCCACCGTCTGCGTGGAGCGAGTATGGGAAAATCGTTGTACCCCCGGGGCCTCAAAACCCTCTGGGGGATTACTGGGTCGGCCTTTCAGCGGAGCATATCGGCATCCACGGCACCAATAGGCCATGGGGGGTCGGCAGGACCGTGAGCAGGGGTTGTATCCGGCTTTACCCGGAGCATATTCGGTATTTTTTCAACGAAGTTTCACAGGGCACAAAGGTGGAAATCATCTATGAGCCCGTTAAGTTCGGTCTCAGGGGAGATATCGTTTTCGCGGAGGTTCATCCGGATATTTATAATAAAATTCCGGATATTTATCAGCATGCCAGGGTTATACTCAGTCAGAAAGGCCTCTTGGGACATGTGGATTTGGGATTGGTGGACCAATGCCTTAAAAAACAAAACGGGGTTCCTGTTATCGTGGGACAAATCAGGGAAGGGTGGTGATTCGGAAAGTACGCAAACAGGGAAATAGTTGGGCAATATCAACAACAAATCAGTGAGCCGTAGCAAATAACACCAACAAACAAAAAAGGAGAAAAAAATGAACAGAAAAAGAAGTATTTATGTCGTTTTGGCCAGTATGATGGTTATTGCAATACTGTTTTCAACCATTGGTTGTGCCACCACATCCAGAGTGAATGCGCTTCAACAGCAGGTCGACGGCGCCATTCAGAAAGCCGATGAAGCAAAGGCTGCCGCAGACACCGCCATGACCACCGCTCAGGCTGCCAAAACCCAGAGTGATGAGTGCTGCGCCAAAATTGACGGTGCCGTCCAGTCCGCTCAGGAATCTGCTGATCGCGCTGAAGCAGCCGCCAATAAATGCGAAGCCATTTTCCAGAAACGCATGAATAAATAGTCTTCCGAAGAGCGGCGGTGATATTTGCCGCCGCTCCCACAATCCCTCTACTTTTTTTAAACCCTCATCCCGGCCCTCCAAAATATGAACCTGGAGTTCATATTTTTCTGAATTTGCGAACCCGTTATTCCGATTACGATATTTTAGAACAAGTTAAAGCGGTTGCCTAAATAAATAGGTAAATATTCGATAAACCCCGTC
>DIKO01000050.1 GCA_002423615.1 Desulfobacteraceae bacterium UBA5616 | reverse complement strand
TATTGGCCCTGTGAACGGTTACGGACGTTTTCATTAAATCGATAAATTGATCCGGATTCAAAGGCCAAACCTGGGAAAAGTGGAGGCACCCGACGGAAGCGCCGTTTGCTCTCAGTCGTTCGGCCGCCTCCAGAACCGCACCCCGGGTGGAACCCCATGAAATAAGCAATATCTCCGGATTCTTGTCCCCGGATAATTCCGGCGGGATCACCTCCGTCGCCAGATTTTTTCCCTTTTTCAGGCGTTTTTCCACCAGCCTGGGGCGGAATGTGAGATCCTCGGTAATATGCCCGTCCTCCGTATGCTCATGGCTGTCGCCGATCACCAGATGTTCACTCAGGCCCGGCAGAAGACGTGGTGAAATTCCGGTCTCCGTCAGACGGTATCTCAAATAAGGAGATGGAACTTCGACAGGCGGGGCTCCGGGCTGGACGAAGGATAATGTTCCCACATCCAAAGGCGTCATGTCCTGATATGAACCCGACAGGTAATGATCGGTCAAAACAATCGCGGGAATCTGATATTTTTCCGCTGTTTCAACTGCCCGGCGGGCCAGGTGGAAGGCGTCTTCAACATTTGACGGAGCATACACCGCCCGAGGGAATTCTCCATGACCGCTGTACAGCACCAGATTGAGATCACCCTGTTCGGTCCGCGTGGGCAGGCCGGTGGCCGGTCCCGGTCTCTGGGCGACAACGATAACAACGGGGGTTTCGCTTGCAGCCGAAAGGCTCAGGGCCTCGGTCATCAGTGCGAATCCGCCCCCGGAAGTGGCCACCAAAGCCGGTGCCCCGCAATACGAGGCCCCAATGGCCATATTGAGGGCGCAGATCTCGTCTTCCACCTGTTCCACCACTAACCCCAGGGCCTCTGCATGGGGGATCAGGGTCTGGGGAATGGAGGTGGAAGGGCTCATGGGATAAAATGCGCAGAACTTTATGCCTCCGGAAACAGCCCCGAATGCAAGAGATTCGTGGCAATTCAGCATCCATTTGGGGACGGGGTTTTCTATGGGGGGTAATTTCTGAATACCAAAGGTTTGACCATTTGCCCACTGCAATGCCGCTTTGACCATTTTGATATTCTCCTCAGCGATACCCGCTTCAAACCGGGCATTCAGTGCCCGGTAGATCTGTTGGGCATCCATGCCCAGAATGGCGGCTAAAATTCCCAGTCCGGCCATATTTTGATACTGTTTTTTACCGAATTCATGAAAAGGAACGGCCGTAAAGTGTTTGTGATCGCTTTTCCATTCATCGCTTCCGAACTGGATGCCGCCGGGGGACAGCACTTTTTGATCCTGTTTCAGGTTTTTCTCATTTAACGAAAAAATCAGATCAAAGGATTCGGAGGGCGCCAACACCCTTTTATTGCCGGTGCGGATGGCAAAGGTACTGTATCCTCCCCGGATTCTGGATTCAAACGTCTGATCCGTGTGAACGCAATAGCCGCTTCTCACCAGGCATTGGGCAAAGAGGGAGCCAACGGTTTGAAGCCCCTGCCCGGCTTCTCCTGAAATCAATATGTTGATCGGATCATTTCTCATGGTGTCGGTTCCTTTCAGGTGAAACTGATTGTCCGCGATCAAAGGGACGAGATTTCCCGGTCTGTGTTTCACCCGGATGATAAAATATTTTCGGGAAATTAAAATGGGGTTAATCCGGTATATAACCGGTTTTGCCGCTGCATATTCCACCCCATGGATTTACAATTTGCCTTCCGGGGGTTTGATTTGTTCATTGAGCGCTTCTACCTTGATTTTCCGCCATGAATAAGGAATTCACCCCATTTATCGGGGCGGTGCAAGTCTGTAAAAATACCATCTATCGGCAAACAGCTTGTTTTCGGGCGTAGATAACGGTATAAATATAAACGAAAATAAAACCATTTTAGAAGAAAAGGAGAAACCTATGACCACACCACTGCACTGCCCGGGATTCGAAAAGTTCAGAGATCTGGAATCATTTACCTGTAACTGCCCCAACTGTTCAGAGAAGATCGAAATTTTTTCCGATGAATTCGACAAGGCCCGGTACTGCCCCAAATGTAAAAAACAGATTGATTTTACCCAATGCAGCCTGGAAGGATCCGGGAAAGCCTCATCTCCCCGGTAGAAGTTTGGGGATAAGGTTTAAGTTTTAATTTTGGCACTTAATACCGGGTACATATTAATTTTCTTAAATTTCAGGGGGTGCCCATGTATGGAAAAAAAGAATTGTGTGATAAAATCAGATCTATTTACCCGGAAATCGGCGAGTGTGGAATAGATATTGATGTGAACTACGATGATGACATGAAGACATGGACGGTGTATTTGAAGAGGGATGATAAATCCCTTAAAACATTTCTTGAACCGGATGATGCAGATTTATGCATGGAAGGAAAACAGTGCGTCAGCCTGGGTATCGAAATCAATCAGTTAAAAGACAGCATTGAAAGGATGCCGAACCGGTAAAACATTTAATTCTTGAATTTCAAGATGTTTTCCCGCATGCTGGCGCCAGCCATTCCGATGCAGGATACAATTTAGGGCGGCATCGCTCCCCGGGCCAAGCCCGACAGATTCAGAGAAGACATCATGAGGATGATCGTATTAAAATATTCAGAAAGCAAAGGGCGCTGATATGGATAAATTAAGAAGGGTCGTTCTTGCCGAAGATCATGCGATCATCAGGGAAGGGTTGCATTCCCTGCTGAACAAGTTTCCAAATCTGGAAGTCGTCGGTGAAGCCTCGGATGGGTTGGGTGCTATCCGGTGCATAAAAGAAAAAAAACCGGACCTGGTTATTCTGGACATCAATATGCCCAAAATGGACGGTCTGGCGGTTGTGCATGAAATAAAGAATGACCTCCCTCAGACCAAAATCATTATTTTAACCATGTATAAGGATGATGAGTACGTGATTGAAACGTTTAAATCGGGCGTGGAGGGGTATTGTCTGAAATCTTCTTCCTTTGAGGAATTGAAACTGGCCATAGAATCGGTTTTTTCGGGCAAACAGTTTATCAGCCCGGAAATATCGGAAAGGGTCATGGAAGGGTTTATAGAAAGTCATAGAAAAGTAAAGAAAAAATCATCATGGGATTCCTTGACCCAAAGGGAAAGGGAAGTCTTGAAGCTTGTCGGCGAGGGATACAAGAACAGGGAAATTTCGGATTATCTCTGCATCAGTGTCAAGACGGTTGAAAAACATCGCGTCAATATCATGAAAAAATTAGATCTGCATACGGCGGCTTCTCTTGCAGCATACGCAGTAGAAAAAGGGCTTGTGAGAAGATAACCTATCGTCCTTAAACATCATTCATGTTTTTTATCGATTCATTACATGCCTCAGATTACCCCCGACCTATTGTTACGAGAACCCAGGGAAAGGAAATGCACATGAAAGTATTGGTGGTTTACTATTCCATGTATGGACACGTTTATCAGCTGGCACAGGCAGTGGCTGAAGGGGTTCGGTCCGTAGAGGACGCTGAAGCCGTTCTCCGCAGAGTTCCGGAGACTTTGCCCCGGGACGTCCTGGAAAAGATGGGGGCCGCTGAAACTCAGAAACAGCAGGCCGGCGTGCCGGTATGCACCCTGGATGAGCTGCGCGACGCGGATGCCGTCATTTTCGGCACACCCACCCGTTTTGGCAATATGTGCGGACAGATGAGGCAGTTTCTGGACGCAACAGGACAACTCTGGATGAAGGGCGCGCTGGTCGGGAAAGTCGGCAGCGTTTTTACCAGTTCAAATACCCAGCATGGAGGCCAGGAATCAACGATCTTGACCTTCCATGTCACGCTGCTGCATCAGGGGATGGTAATTGTAGGCCTTCCTTATTCGTTCGAAGGTCAGATGATCACCGACCCGGTCACCGGTTGTTCCCCGTATGGGGCCTCAACGATTGCAGGCGCCGACGGCGGCAGATTCCCGAGTGAAAATGAGATGGACGGGGCGCGATACCAGGGCGCGCATGTTGCTAAGATTGCGAAGAAACTCACCCTGTGACGGCATACGGGCCATTCAGCCGATAGCGGAAAACACCGATGAACTGAAAAATGCAGGGTCTGACCCTATCGTCATCTTTTCCAGGAGCTCGTTTTTGTTTGTGCAGAACTTGAAAGCCGGGAATGAACCCGGCTTTCAGGCATTTTAAACTAAGTTGAATTCAGCAACAGCAGGCGTCCACGGAACACCCGCAGGGATCCACGGAACACGCGCAAGGATCGACATAACACCCGCAGGGATCCACATAACAACAACACCGATCACCGGACTTTTCATCCGTGCTTTTCCCGGCTGATTCTTTGATTTTTTCGTCTTCTGACATGTAAATCACCTCCTCTTTCATAAACTGCCATAATCCCCGGATGGCATCCATATATTAATCATTCCAAAGGCAAATTCAACCTTCGCCATCCGGGTCAGGCAAGTTCCATGCCCGTAATCGACGCGCTTCAGGAATCCTCCCCGTTTATGAACCTCTCCTGGCCTCAAAACATTTACGCTCAATATAACTGGATGTTATTTCATCATATACCGCTTCGTGTTCATGTATCAGGCGGGGAGGTCCTTCCCAGGCGCCGCAGGCCAGGACCACGGGGTCCCCCAGGTTGAACGGATGTCCACATGCGGAACAGGTTTTTAAACGCATCAGTTTTTCAAGGTCGATAATGGTTTTCGGAAAACTTCTTTCACCCATTTTCATAACGTCCTCCCGGGTTTAGAAATCAAGATGATATTCCTTATTTCTGTCTTATCGTCTCCAGAAGAAGACCCATGTCATCAATTTTACTCCGGAATGCCGATGCCCCGGCTTCGAGGACCCTGTCCCACAGTTCATCCTTCTCATGCACCGACAGGGCGATGATGCGGATTTGCGGAAATTCCGAATGGATAATCCGGGTCGCCTTGAGGCCGTTCATATGAGGCATATTGATATCCATGAGAATAACATCCGGCATTAAATTCCGGGCCATTTGAACGGCTTTTTCCCCATCCGGCGCCTCACCTACCACATGGATGTCCGAATGAAGGCCGAGCATCCTGGACAGCCCCTCCCGAATTATCGGATGATCGTCTACGAGTAAAACGCGTATGTTCTCCACGCCGGAACACCCTGAAATGGGGTTTTGGTGAGATTTGCCTTTTAATGGCTATTTTTTTAATTTCTTAATCATGTCTTTGCCGCAGCACTGCAGGGGAACACTGCAGAAGACCTCTCCGCCGGCACTGCAGTCACATGTTTTAACGACTTGAAGCTCAAGGCCGCATATGTCACATAAGAAAAGATCACCTTCCGCCATCTCTGCACAATTTGCCATGACTTTATCCTCCTTTTTGAACGGGTTATTAAAGGGACGGTTCGGTCTTTGTTTCATTGCCGTTACCGTTTTTTCTCTGGTCGGAACTTGTTTTCGGCAGTTTTATGATAAATGTGGCGCCCTTTCCGGGACTGCTCCCGGCACTGATGCTGCCGCCGTGATATTCCACAATCTTGCGGCAAATGGCCAGTCCCACTCCCGTTCCTTCATAACCCTCTCTTACCTCATCAAGGCGTTCAAAGGGCGCAAATATTCGATCCGCATGGACTTCATCAAAACCGATGCCGTTGTCTTCCACAAAAATTTCAGAGAATCTTTGGTCCATACCCTCGCCGGAGGGGTCATTCGAATAAATCCTTATCCGGGGAGGCTGATTTTTTTTATGGAATTTCAAGGCGTTTGAAATAAGATTTTGAAAGAGTTGAATCATTTGCAGGCGATCGGCCTCAATCGTGGGGAGATGATCCACCTGGATATCCGCCCGGGTTTCCAGAATTAGAACTTCGAGGTTTTTCAGTGATTCCGCCACCGGCTCACCGATATTCATCAACATAAAGGGATCTTTTTGCCTGCTTATCTGTGAATAATTCAGCAGGGAATCGATCAGTTTCTGCATCCTGATTGCAGCCAACCCCATTCTTTCGATATAATCAATGCCCTTGGCCTTCAACAACTGACGGTTTTCCTGGAGCAGGAGATCCCCGAAGATTTTAATTTTTCTGAGGGGTTCTTTGAGATCATGAGAGACGATGGATGCGAAACGGTCAAGCTCCTGGTTGCTTCGTTTCAATTCTTCCGAGTACAGTTCCAGGGCTGTTTTCGCCTGTTTAAGGGCCGTTATGTCCTCGATGGCCGCCACAATGGATTTTTTTCCATCTTGATCCATGACGGTATGTTTCCGCTTAACCCAGATAATTTCGCCGTCTTTCCGAAGCCCCCTGATTTGATATTCAGGGATGTCTTCACCCCCAAGCCTTTTCTGGCGCGTCTCCACCACATAATCCCTGTCGTCCGGATGCACGAGGAGAATGGATTCCATGCCGATCAGCGCTTCCACGGGATATCCATATATCTCGGAAGCCTTAATATTGGCGAATACGATAACCCCGTCTTTTACGATATATATGCCGATGGGGAGCCCGTCCACAAGGATTCTGAATTGTTTTTCAGTTAATCGCTGAAGATATTCCGCCCTTTCCCGGGCGTCTACCTGTCTCTTGATCCGTTGAATCATGAATCCCATCACGCCCATGCCGGTCAGCCAGATCAGAGAAAAGGATCCTAAATGCCAAAGCATCTCTGATTTTTGAACAGAGAGGTAATCTTTAATCGGCAGTGAAACACTGACACCGCCGCGGATATCTCCCACTTTATACCCCTGATGCCCATGACATTTTAAACATTCTTGCTCCGTCAAGATGGGTTTCATGACTCGGAGACAGGGCTCTCCATTGAGGCTTGTGAATTCCCGAATTTCCGGTACGCCTTTTTCGAATTCCCGCAGGGATGCTGTCTCCCAGCCGTCGGGGGCTGTTTCCGGCCTGAAATAGTTCAGGCTCGTGATATGACTTTTCACGCGGTAGAGATCCTCATAGTAATCCATTAACTGCCGAACCATGTAAGCCGGGTTCATCAGGGTCAACGGGGTTCCACCGGGAGTCACGATATCGCGATCCGGGATATTGACGAGGTAAGGGTTCGGGGGGGTCATGGAGGTCGAAGGGACGTAAACGCCCCCGTGGAGAGCGGCCCAGAGCCGGATGGCGTGATCCTTTCTCAAATGTACCGTTGCTTCCTTAACCGCCATGTCCCGGGTCGAGTTTCGAATTTCGATAATGTTATGCAGGAAGAACAAAAGAACAAGGATCGTCCAGCCTGCAGCAAGGATCACAAATGAATTGGAAACCGATGCGAAAAGAGGTGAGGAATCAATTTTTCCCTTGAAGGGTTTTTTGTCATCATGATTCATTAAAAGCTCTTTTGCCTTTTCCTTTGCTGATGTCTTATCGGGCTTCCGAAATTTCTTCCGATGTCGCTTGGGGTATAAACCGGTTTTTTGGAATATCCTTCATCCCTGAAATTGTTTTTATCATAACCCTGTCCCCTCAATTCGAAAATACATGGAAACATGTATTTCAAAACTACCGGGGATTTATCGAATTTAAGGAAATTAATCTGATAATCCTGAACGGGTTTAACTTAAAACGGCTGTTCATCAAATTCCCATGGGCGGCAACATACCGGGATAACAAGGAAAAGTGTTCCATGAGGCGATGTTCAGGACTTGTCTAAAGGATAACGGTAATGGCGAATACAGGATATAGCCCATACCATTCGGCGGTTGCTTATGGCAGGATAATTGGTATTCAGCAACCATCAATCATCTACAGACATTCGGGTGTACATTGAAGAATCTGATGAGGTCAGAACCACCGTGGATGCAGCAGGCTCCGGAGATACCCGTGAATCATCCTTCACCGTGAATTAATCAGGCCCCGGGAATCATGAGAACACATCCGGTAAATGGGGCGCGAATCATCTTAAATCACCGGGTTCTTCCAAAGAAAGGAGAAAACAAAATGAAAGCCATCCTGAAACTCATCGCTTTAATGACACTGGCAGTGTCAATGGGGTGCGCACCCGCGGTCGTTGGCGGAGGTGCTGCAGCAGGTTATAAAGTGGCTGCGGATCCAAGAAGCACGGGCGTACAACTGGACGATGCCACGATCACCGCAAAAATTAAAGCCTCCCTGTTCGATGACCCTCTGGTAAAGTCCCGGAAAATCGATGTGGATACGGTGGACGGGATCGTCACTTTGACCGGCCTTGTTGATTCGCAGCAAGAAATTGACCGGGCCGTCAGCATCGCAAACAGCGTTTCCCAGGTCAAACAGGTGGAAAACTCCCTTGAAGTGGGCTCCATGACCATGGGGGAAACGGTGGACGACACGGTAATCGGCAGCAAGATAAAGGCGAAACTCATTGCCGAACCCGGGGTCCGGTCATTGAATATCGACGTGGATGTGACCAAAGGCGTGGTCACCCTGACCGGCGTTACCGACAAACCGGAAATAAAACAAAAAATTATGCAGATCGCAAGAGACACTGACGGCGTTGTCCGGGTTGTGGACAATATCACCATTTCGGGGAATTAAGAGTCCGCCGATGGTTTTGCGGAAAATCAAAGTCGAAAATATCGGAGAATAGTTTGTAAAGGGAAATGAATTAGGGTAAAATCGAATAAAAATTTTGTAGTCTGAAACATTCCTTTATAATGGAAACCATGAAAGGAGGGTTAACATGGCTATTAAAGTTTTTATTAAAAGAACCTGCGACAATGTAGGACGGGAGAAGGAATTTTTCGGTTTGATCCGGGAAATTCGAAGCCTTGTGCCCCAACAGCCTGGATACCTCTCCAGCGAATACTTAAAGCCCGTCGACAACCCCAAGGAAATCGTAACCATCAGCAGCTGGTATTCCCTGGAGGACTGGCAAAACTGGTTGGACAGCAGGGAAAGGCAGGAGATTCAATCCAGGATGGATGCCATCCCCGGGGTCAGGACGGAGTATGAGGTTTTCAGATACATGAAGACCCGGTGAGTCTCCGGCGCGTGAAAAGGCCGGTCCCGATTCTTCGGGATCGGATTACAGAAAAGGCAGGTAGCTGTTCCCGCCGAGTGCCCTGACCGAAGCGCGGATCTTCCCTGCCCTCCTGAGGACATAGGAACTGGGATGGCGGGCGGACAATCGCTTGGGATCGGGCAGGACTGCGGCCAGAATCGCCGCTTCCCGGGCTGTTAAGCCGCCGGGCGGTTTTCGGAAAAACAACCGGCTGGCGGCATCGGCTCCGTAGACCCCGGGACCGAACTCCACCATATTGAGATAGACTTCTAAAATCCGGTACTTTGGCCAGGTGGATTCGATGATGACGGTGAGGTAAGCCTCGAGGGCCTTACGAAAAAGGCTTCTACCGGGCCAGAGATAGAGATTTTTGGCGAGCTGCTGGGAAATGGTGCTGGCCCCGCGCCTGTGTTTTCGATTCTCCCCCAAGGCCTTGGAAAGTTCTTCAAAGTCAAACCCGTTATGGAAAGGGAATTTCTGATCTTCAGCAGCGACCACGGCAATGGGAAGTGACCGGGATATTTTGTCCAGGGGGACCCATTGCCGGTGAACCGGGGTATCCTTAAAAATCCGGTGCTGGAGAATGAACGCCGTCGTGGGGGGGGTGATCCACCGAAAGGGCACCGTCAAGGCGAAACCGGCCAGCACGGTTATCACCAGCCCCTTGCCGATCCATTGGAGAAGCTTTTTTTCCGGTTTCCGCCGCTTGAATTTTCCGCCCATGGCCCCTTTTGATCCCGTGCGACCGACGTCTTTTGTTTTCACTACTGCCTACCCGTTTTCCAGCCCCTCCCGCCAGAGATTCGCCTCGTCCTGCCGCCGCCTGGAAACCCCTGTTCCGGGACCCCAGAGCCGCTGCATGGAAATGAGTTCATCCTCGACCTCGGACAGGATCATCGCACGCTGCTGTTTGGAGAGTCCGGAAGCGGCGGCCCGGTCGAGGATGTCCCGGATGGCCCTCATTTCCTTTCTTGCAGACCCTTTCAGGCTGCTGCCCCGGTTGAAAACCAGGCTGACGAGAACCGAACGGCAGAGATCCGGCAAAGCGTCCATGGAGGGATAAACAGCCCGGGTGTCGTCATGGAACCGGGGAAGGGAATGGCCGATAAAAACAGGCCAGGCTGATTTAAAGGGGATTTCAATGCCCATGCTTCTGAGCGCTTTAACCCGCTTCCGGGTTCCGGGTCTGCCGATATCCCCGGCCAGTTCATCGATGGTATCCGGCGGCAGGTGAGGCCCCCATAATTTGCGGAAACTCTCCTCGTCGTTAAACCTCAGGTCATATCCCACAGGGAGCATTACCAATTTGTTAATGGCTTCGGCTTAACTTTTTCCAAAAGTGGGTATGCACTTTACTCAACCGACCACATGGTGTAGTATGCGGTTATGGAGGAGCCAAGACACCCCGTTGCCGGCATCGATTATCCTAAAACATTCCAAGAGTTTGATGAATGGTTTAGCAACGACAATGCCTGCTTTGATTATATCGCCAA
>DIKO01000009.1 GCA_002423615.1 Desulfobacteraceae bacterium UBA5616 | reverse complement strand
GCTATTCTTTTATGCAATATTCGGGGTAAATTCCAGCGCCGATAAATTGATCAACATCTTCAAGGTCTACCTTGGAACGTTCCAGTAATGCATCAGCGACACTGGCACCAAGATTATTTTTATCCAATGGATTGTATGGAATTTCCTTCTTCATGAAGCAACTCTCGATATCTTTTGTTTTATTTCCGATTCCTTGGTTCGTAACAGTTGATCCGCCACGCTTTTCCCAACAACACGAGCTAGGACGACGGGGACGGCATTCCCAAGCTGTCTCATGGTTTCCGTCCATGAGCCATGAAACTTATAACCGTCCGGGAAGGTTTGCAAACGTGCTGACTCGCGTATTGTGAAATACCTGACCGAGCCATCCAAACCCACCAACATATTTTCACCACCGGGCACCCCATGGTCGCCGGCTTTTAATGTCTTGGCCGGAAAATCCAGCGGACTACCGGTATGCCCAGGATATGCCTTCGCGCCTGGCTGAAAATTATGATCATGATAAAAAGCATTATCGGCCTTATTCAATAATGGGTTTGGCAAATCATGGATAGCATCCCGCACCGTCCTCCAGGGCTTATGCGAAGTCTCAAAAAGACTTGCTTGACTCAACTTCTTGATCCTTGTGGCGTATCGAACAGTGATATCGGGACGGTTTTTAGAGGAAATTCCATGCCGATCCCAATACTTTTTTGATATCCACTGCTGATCCAATAAACCATCCAAGGAATGAGTTTTCTTGGGAAAAGACCATTCTTGGTTTTGATCGTTTCTAAAACCAACTATGAATACTCTTTCGCGATGTTGAGGCACGCCATAATCAGCGGCATTTAATAATCGTGCAACTACATTGTAAGTTAGCCCGTTGACCTTTCCACTCGTTTTCTGGCACTCAAGCCTTGATAGATGATGTAACCAATCTTCATCCTCATTTCTAACGATTTCAGGATAAGAAAGTTGAAGGATTATGTATTGAAAATAGTTCGCAAAAGAAGATCTTGTAATGCCTTTCACATTTTCAAAAATGAAAGCACGGGGGGATAATTTTCGAACTGCGTCAACGGCAATAGGGAACATGTCTCTTCTGTCTTTGAATGCTTTATGCTTACCTCCAAGAGAAAAAGGTTGGCAAGGGGGGCCACCTGAGATTAAATCAACCTCCGAGTCAATTGAGGAATAATCAAATAGTCTGGCATCTCCCTCGAATATGCTCCAATCCTTGACCAAGGGATATCCGCAAGATTTGTTTTCTCTGATGGTATCGCAAGCCCATTTATCCCATTCAATTACGGCTTGCGGTTCGAATCCCGCCAAGCATAATCCCAAGCCAAGACCACCAGCGCCCGCAAAAAGCTCAACTGACTTCATTCTCTTTCCTCATCTAAAAATTCGTTTATCCGTTTCCTTAACTTTCCCTGATCTTGAAGCTCACATTCCCAAATTACAAGAAATTTCCATCCCATCTCACTAAGTTTATTTTGATTTCTTTTGTCGCGCTCCTTATTACCTTCGAGTTTCGGCTCCCAAAAGGAGCGCTTAGTGCGTGGCTGACGGTATTGACGGCAACCGTGCTGATGCCAAAAGCATCCATGTACAAAGATTACCTTATGTCTGAGGCGAAAGACAAGATCAGGGTGCCCCGGCAAATCTGGCGCGTGGAGACGATATCTATAGCCCATTCCGTGTACAATCTGCCGTACTATCATCTCCGGTTTTGTATCTGCGTTTCGGATACGGGACATCCGTTCGCTTCGCTCAGACGGTGTCAGAGGATCAAAACGGGGCATGTATATATCTCCTTAAGCCCAACGTTTTGCTGTGGGGCGCGCGGCAGTTTGCGCGTCCTACCAGCAGATTGTTAGCCTCTGTCTTCGTCAAAATTTAAAACAAGCCTGAGCATGTCTTTGAGTTGAATCCCATCTTCATAGATAGGTTCTTCGTAATTAATCAAAAAATAATCTTTATCAATAGCATCAACCCGAAATCCTTCGCGTTGATAAAAGGCCAACTGATATCCGAATGTTCCCGTTCCTACTTCTAACCGTTTCACCCTGGTTTTACGAGTGGAGATGATCGCATGTTGAAGCAATTTCCTTCCAATACCATTTTTTTGATGTTCTGAAGAAACAGAGATGTTCATCAATTCATGCGTATCTTCTGAAACAAGTTTAACAATGCATGCCCCAACAACCTGGCCATTAAAGATAGCAATAAAGCATTTTGATTGCCTCAAATAGCCATCAACTTTCGTTTTTGAAGGATCTGCTTGCAGGAGCAAG
This sequence comes from Desulfobacteraceae bacterium UBA5616, assembly GCA_002423615.1. Lineage (GTDB taxonomy): Bacteria > Desulfobacterota > Desulfobacteria > Desulfobacterales > UBA5616 > UBA5616. The sequence goes on along the minus strand of DIKO01000009.1, from coordinate 2,617 downwards.
CCCATGGGAACTCTTAAAGCTGTCACCTCTTCTATTTTTATTAAATTTGTCATGCTTTTAATTCGCAGGCTAACGGCCGGGGTGCGCGTAGCGCGCCTTGATCAACCATTGATTATCAGGTCAATTTGCCCTGCTAATATGATATTCAGCGTTTTTTCGGGCATATTTGACCTGAAATGATATCAACCTTGATTGGTCAAAACCGGCCTTCGGCCGGACCGGTCTGTTGTGTTGATATCGCATCAGGCGCATCCTATAAGTACGTGTTTCATGCCTTAGCCTCACGTTTTCAAGATCATAAATGGTGCTGCAATGGAACGGATTGAGAAATCTTGCGGCGCATGGATGGTGCAAAGCATTTCCTACAACCCATTTTAAGGACCGTCAAGCAAAAACATTTCCCGTAAAAGGACTGGCGCCCGCATCGCCTGTACAGCCGGGCCAGCGCGCCTGTTAAAAAATGGTTTTCTATCGACAAAAGACCGATCCTGACATGAGGAATTGCGTCAGAACATGACTGATAGATTGGAAGCGATCTCGGACGAACGTCCCCTGCTATTCCTCGCGGCAAAGCGCCAGGACGGTCCGGGTGGGAATGTAAAGGCTCAGAAAACAGGCGGGGTCGGTTCCGTTAAGCGTAAAATGACACTGATCGGGCACGAGCCGGTCATGACCGCCGTAAGCGGGCCGGTCGCTGTCGAAGATCAACCGGTACTTTCCCGGAGCGGCCGGCACCGGATAGTCGACATGGGACCGGGTGGGATGAAAATTAAAAACAAAGATCACGCCGGCCCGCTCAAAAGCGATGACCTTGTCCTGGTCATGCTCCTTGAGCAGCCGGGGCCAGGGGCTTTCCAGAATCCGATAAGCCTTGACCAGTTCGATCATGTCCCGGTCGAACTGGCCCAGAAACCGGTATTTCAGATCCTCGGCATCGGCCAGGCGCCATTGCCTGCGCGCGTACCGGTAAGACCAGTTGTTTCCCGGCCTTGGAAAATCGATCCATTCGGGATGTCCGAACTCGTTTCCCATGAAATTCAGATACCCGCTGCCCGCGGTCGTCAGGGTGATGAAACGGATCAGCTTGTGCAGGGCGATGCCCCGGTCAATGCGCAGGCTTTTATGGCGTACATGCATGTATTCGTAGATATCCGATCCGATCAGCCGGAAGATCAGGGTCTGATCGCCGACCAGGGCCTGATCGTGAGATTCGGCGTAGCTGACGGTCTTCTCCTCCGGGCGCCGGTTGTTCAGCTCGTACCACAGAGCGCCCATGGGCCAGTTTTCGTCGGCAACGTGTTTGATCAGACGGATCCACAAGTCGGGAACGCCCATGGCGAACCGGTAATCAAAGCCGATTCCGCCCCTGTCCTGTGAAGCGGCCAGTCCCGGCATTCCGCTGATATCTTCGGCAATCGTCACCGCATCGGGTTTCACGCAGTGAATCACCTCGTTGGCCAGGGCCAGGTAGGCCAGGGCGTCTTCATCCACCCCGGAATCAAAGTAGTCGTCATAGCTGGTGAAGGCTTTTTCCAGACCGTGATGCCAGTAGAGCATGCTGGTCGCGCCGTCAAACCGGAACCCGTCGAAACGATACTCGTCGAGCCAGAAACGGCAGTTCGACAGGAGAAAGTGCAGCACCTGGGGCTTTCCGTAGTCAAAGCACCGGGAATCCCAGGCCAGGTGACGGCCCTTGAGACCTTCATGAAAGTACTGGTACAGGGTTCCGTCGAACCGGCTCAGGCCTTCCACCTCGTTGGATACGGCATGGGAATGGATAATATCCATGATCACCCGCAGCCCGGCCTCATGGGCAGAATCAATGAGATTTTTCAGCTCTTCCGGGGTTCCAAACCGGGAGGATGCGGCGAAAAAGCTCGATATATGGTATCCGAATGATCCGTAATAAGGATGCTCCGGCACGGCCATGAGCTGGAGGGTGTTGTATCCGGCGGAAACGATGCGGGGGATGATGTTTTCGGAAAATTCGGCAAAGCTGCCGACGCGCTCGGCATCCTGAGCCATTCCCACGTGAGCCTCGTAAATCAGAAGCGGGCCTTCGGGCGGTTTAAAATTCAGGCATCGCCATGGGTAAGGGTCCGGCGCCCAGGCCTGGGCGTTGAATATCAGGGTATCCGGGTCCTGAACCACCCGCCTGGCATAGGCGGGAATCCGGTCCCCCCGGCCGCCGGGCCAGTAAACCTTTAAACGATACAGATCCTTATGACTAATCCCGTGGGCCGGAATCCTTAATTCCCAGACCCCGTCGTCGCTGATTCTCTCAAGACGGAAGGATGGCTTCTCGAGCCAGTCCGTCATCTGCCCGATCAGATAGATGTGCGTGGCGTTCGGCGCCCACTCCCGGAAAATCCACTGGTTCTCCCGGAAATGCAGGCCGAAGTACTCGTGACCCGAGGCGAAATCGGGCAGAGACATCCTGCCCGAGGTCAGACGTCGCCGGGCTGCATCCATCTTTTCCAAGCGCCGCCAAAGCGCGTCCCGATAGGCGCCCAGCAGGGGATCATCCGCAATCAGTCTGTGCAGCGCCGTGTCCATCCGCGGATATTTCATGCACCCTGCCCCTGACCGACAATCAGCGGACGCTGAAGCATTTTTT
>DIKO01000104.1 GCA_002423615.1 Desulfobacteraceae bacterium UBA5616 | reverse complement strand
GTCAATTTTCGGTTGTCATTCGCAGGCTGTTGCCATGTTTTGCTTGGACGCCTCCAAATATGCTTTTGTGAGCGGAACCGGCTCGGGGTTCTTGACCTTGATCACCACGGCTGCCTCCTGGCCCCATCCGTCCTGGATATACCGCTGCATGTACATGGGGAAATATTCTTTGTATTGTTCAATATTACCGGAATTAATGACATCCCCGGCCTTGACCTCAATGCCCCATGCAGCGGGCTGAATGGCGAAAAACGCCCCTATCATCAAAACCAAAACATTTAACACCATCTTTCTTCCTGCCGATTTTTTGGACATAAAACCCCCTTCGATAAATTGAGTTGATCATAAAAACCAAATGTTTATTTATAGAAACATTTGTTAATATTTTGTAGGGTTAATTCCATATACTAAATGAGATTCATTTTGTAAGAAAAAAAATCGCCTTTCTGATTTGTAATTCCAATAGTTTTTTCCATTCGACTACTTTGAGAATTGGTTGTATAATAAAATTTGGTATTTTCCCGGTTTTAATACGGAATGGTGAAGACGAGTTCAAGAGAAACGGTATTTCAATGAAAATCAGCACGGTGTCCCAAATGCGCCGCATGGACCGGAGCGCCATGGAAATTTTCGGCATTCCCGGTGAAATTCTCATGGAAAACGCCGGTCTGGCCGTTTGTTCGGCCATAACCGGAGAGTTGGAAATTCCCGGGAAAAAATTTATCGTTTTCTGCGGCATGGGGAACAACGGGGGAGACGGATTTGTCATCGCCCGGAAAATTCATTCCAACGGCGGTCTGGTGAAGGTGTTCATCCTTGGAGACCGGCGCTCCTATTCCGGCGACGCGAAATCCAACCTCGGGGTCCTGGAGAGGATTATCCCCGGGGACATATCCGAGGTCGATACCGTGGATGCCGTCAGAATTCAGGTGAATCACTGCGCGGCCATCATCGACGCCATTCTGGGAACGGGTCTGACCAGAAACGTCGCAGGACTTTACCGGGATGTCATCGAGCTGATCAACGCCTCGGGAAAACCGGTTTTCAGCGTGGATATCCCCTCGGGGGTCCATGGCGACACGGGTGAAATCATGGGTGTTGCCATCAAGGCCCGGGCAACGGTGGCATTGGGTCTTCCCAAAATCGGCAACCTCCTTTATCCCGGATTTGAGCTTTGCGGAAAACTCCATGTTTCTCATATCTCCTTTCCGACGGCCCTGCACCGGGACCTGGATATCTCCATCAACACCCCCATTGAACTTCCGAAACGAAACACGGGGTTTCACAAAGGGCAATTCGGAAACCTCCTGTGCGTGGCCGGTGCGGCGGGATATTTCGGGGCGCCGTATTTCAGCGCACTCTCCTTTTTGAAATCCGGCGGCGGATATGCAAGACTTGCGGCCCCCGGATCCATCACGCCCTTCATCGCCCAGAAGGGAAGTGAAATCGTTTTTCTGCCTCAGAGGGAAACCCCTGAAGGCAGCCTCTCGATCGCCAATAAAGAAGATTTGCTCACCCTGTCTTCATCCATGGACATGGTCATCCTGGGACCCGGCGTTTCCTTGAACGAGGAAACGCAAAACCTGATCCGGGACCTCGTCCAGGCCGCGCCTGTCCCCATCCTGATCGACGGCGACGGCATTACCGCAGTTTCCAAGGATTTAGAGATCATCAAAAAAAGATCCGCCCCCACGATCCTGACTCCCCACACCGGTGAAATGGCCCGAATTACGGGACTGACCCCCCGGGAAATCCAGGCGGATAAAATTTCAGTTCTTAAGGCCGCTGCAAAAAACCTGGAAGCCTTTATGGTTCTCAAGGGTCCCCATAGCCTGATCGGTTGCCCGGACGGTCGGGTCTACATTAATTTAAGCGGAAACAGCGGAATGGCAACGGCCGGGTCCGGAGACGTCTTAACCGGAGTCATCGCGGCCATGTACACCGCAGGCCTGTCCGTGGAAGACGCCGTCAGAAAAGGCGTCTTTATTCACGGGCTTTCCGGAGACCTGGCGGCTTTGGAAAAGGGGGAGGACGGCATGACGGCCCAGGATATCCTGGACACACTCCCTGCGGCCGTCAGAAAAGACCGAAACGGTTTGAACGATATTTTGAGAAAACGATATGCGGGAGCAAATATCCTTTAGCATATATCTGAAATTTTCTTCAGCACCTTTTATCATCAGGAAGCAGAGGACCGAAATCTTTGAGACCCGAAAACCGGAACCAGAACATTTTAGGAATATGTCTGGGCGCATCCACCGTATCCCTGGTGCACCTGTCCGTTCCCCCGAATTCTCAAGCAAACCCTTTCGTGGTGAAGAGCCGCCTTTATCCCCATGAAGGCAATCCCAAGGCGACCCTGTTAAAGGCGTTGCAGAATATTGATCCGGGCGGTTTCGATAAAATCGTCGTCACCGGACGAAAATTTCGTCACTATCTCAACCTCACTTCCATTCCGGAGTCCCAGGCTGTTGAACATGCCTATGAATTCACCAGACCCAGGGATGTCCGGTGCCCGGCCATCGTCTCTGCCGGCGGTGAAACGTTCATGGTATATGTGTTAAACGGTCAGGGTAGAATTTCCAACGTGATTACCGGGAACAAATGCGCCTCGGGAACCGGGGAGTTTTTTCTTCAGCAGTTAAGGCGGATGAATGTGTCCCTTGAGGAGGCCGCTCAATTTGCCGTTGAAGAAGAGCCTTATCCCGTGTCAGGGCGGTGCAGCGTTTTCTGCAAGTCCGACTGCACCCATGCCACCAACAAGGGTATATCAAAATCCAGGGTAACGGCCGGCCTTTGCGGCATGATGGCGGGAAAAATCCTTGAACTGTTGAAAAACATAGATCAGGAAAACGTCATGATCGTCGGCGGGGTTGTTCAAAACCGGACCCTGGTGGAATACCTCTCCAAAGAGGTGCGCGGTCTTATCATACCTGAACCCGCTCCGTATTTTGAGGCCCTGGGGGCGGCGCTCTGGGCCGTGGACAAGGAAACCCTGGCACTGCATCATATGGACGCCCTGTTTAAAAACGAACACGGTTCCTTCGATACCCTTCCCCCAATATCGGATTTCACCCGTTTTGTGGAATTTAAAACCATAGAAAAGGGTACCGTTTCGCCAAAGGACCAGTGTATCCTCGGCCTGGATGTGGGTTCCACCACCACCAAGGCGATTTTACTCCGAACCCGGGACAATGCCATCCTGGCATCGGTGTATCTCCGGACCAACGGGGACCCCGTGGGGGCTTCCCGTCAATGCTACGGCGCCATCCTGGAGCAGATAGAGCCCCTGGTAAACCCGGATGAGATTCACATCATCGGGTTGGGCGTCTGCGGTTCGGGCCGACAAATCGCGGGACTCCACGCACTGACCGACGCGGTCATCAATGAAATTATCGCCCATGCCCAGGCGGCGGTGTATTTTGATCCGCATGTGGACACCATTCTGGAAATCGGCGGCCAGGACGCAAAGTATACCTATATTGTCAACGGGGTCCCGGCGGATTATGCCATGAATGAGGCCTGCTCCGCGGGAACCGGGTCTTTCCTGGAAGAATCGGCACGGGAAAGTCTGGGAATCAGAATGGAAGATATCGCCGAGATCGCCCTGACGGCAAAAAACCCGCCCAATTTCAACGACCAATGCGCCGCCTTCATCGCCTCGGATATTAAAAACGCCATCCACGAAGGTATCGGACATAACGATATCGTTGGCGGTCTGGTCTATTCCATTTGCATGAATTACGCCAACCGGGTCAAGGGAAACCGAACCGTGGGGAAAAAAATCTTCATGCAGGGGGGCGTCTGCTATAACCGGGCAATCCCTTCGGCCATGGCGTCCCTGATCGGGAAACCCATCGTGGTGCCGCCGGAACCGGGGCTCATGGGGGCCTTCGGCGTGGCCCTGGAGGTCAAAAAACGTATCGAACTCGGCTTGATTCAGCCAAAGCTCTTTGATTTGAAAACCCTTCACAACCGGCCCGTTACCTACGGCAAATCCTTCATCTGCAAGGGAGGAAAGGAAAAATGCGACCGCAAATGTGAAATCGCCATGGTGGCCATTGAAGACCGGTCATATCCTTTCGGCGGTGCCTGCAACCGGTATTACAACCTGCGCCGCTCCATTTCCCATGATGTTCAACACCTCGATCTGGTCAGGCAGCGGCAGGAGCTCGTATTCCAAAAGTACGGCGGCGGACCGGTCAAAACCATTGGCAGACCCAAACGCATCGGGCTCAGCAGAAGCTTTATGGTCAACACCTATTTCCCCTTGTATTCGACATTTTTCTCCGAATTGGGTGTCCAAACGGTTCTCCCCGAAGGACCCTCCCAAAAAGGCATCGACAGGAGAAATGCGGCGTTCTGTTACCCCGGAGAACTGGCCCACGGATTCTTTCACAGCCTTCTCCGGCAAGAGATTCCCCTGGACTATATCGTTATGCCCTGTTTCAAAGCCCTGCCCACCCAGATCAAAAATTTCAGTTCCCAGGTTTGTCCCTTTGTTCAGGGTGAACCCTTTTATCTTCAGACCGCCTTTAAAAAAGAAATCGATGAACTGAAACAAAAGGGGACAAGGTTTTTCTGGCCCCTGCTCGACCTGGTCAACGGAGACCAGGATGCGGGAAAGCCCCTGATTGGAATTGCACGGGAAATGGGCTTCGGTAAAAAGGAAGCGGCCATGGCCTTTGAAAAAGCCCTGGCCCGGCACCGGGAGTGCCTGGCCGGGATGAAGGAAATAGGGAAACAGGCCCTTTCCGAACTGGAGCAAAACCCGGACCGGTTTGCGGTGGTGCTGTTCGGAAGGTCCTACAACGCTTTTCCCGAAGAGGCCAATATGGGGATTCCCCACAAACTGGCCTCCCGGGATGTTTTGGTGATTCCCTTTGATTTTTTAATTTTTGAGGGGGAAGAATCCAAGGAGCATATGTACTGGGGCATGGGGCAGCGGTTGATGAAGGCCGCGCGCTTGGTGGAACGGCACCCCCAGTTGTTCGGGACCTATATCACCAATTTTTCATGCGGCCCGGATTCTTTTCTCATCGGTTATTTCAGGGATATCATGGGCCGGAAGCCCTCTCTCACACTCGAATTGGACAGCCATTCGGCCGATGCCGGCATCGAAACGCGCATCGAGGCCTTTATCGATATCATCTCTTCCTTTCGTCAAATCAGGGGAAAGGTTTCCGCCCCGGAAACCATGGCCCCTTTCGCACCTGCATCTTTTACCGGGAACAACGGTATTTTAAAAATCAGAACATCCTCGGGAGGAGTTGTTCCCATCAACGATTCCAGGGTTACGATACTTCTGCCCTCCATGGGAAAATTAAGTACCGAATCCATGGCGGCGGTGTTCCGGGGAGCAGGAATTCGTGCAACAGCCCATTCCCCGTCGGATGAGGCGGTACTGAAACTGGGCAGGGCCCATACATCCTGTAAGGAATGCCTTCCACTGATTCTGACCACCGGCACCCTTCTGGATTATATTCATCATCAGCGGAAAAAAGATGAAGTGGTCGTCTATTTTATGCCCACCACCTCGGGTCCCTGCCGGTTCGGCCAGTACTCCGTTTTCATGAAAGACCTGATCCGTAAAATGGAAATTCCCGATGTGGTGCTCTTCTCCCTCTCATCGGAAAACTCTTACGCCGGCCTGGGAAACGGATTTGAACGAAACGCCTGGATTGCCGTGGTCTTATCCGATGCCATGGAAGATGTCCGGTCCATGCTTTTAACCGCGGCAAAGGACATCGAAAAAGCCGGATCCGTTTTCGACCGGGCCTGGCAACAGCTTTTAAAATCCCTTGAAAAAAACGATTTCTCCCTGCTGAAACAGCAGTTGAAGACGGTGTCCCGGGAGATCGGCGAAATTCCGTTGAAGCGTCCCGTGTCGGAAGTGCCCGTCATCGCCCTCATCGGTGAAATTTTTGTTCGAAGGGACGATTTATCCCGGCAATTTATCACCGAACGAATGGCCCGGCTGGGGTTTGCCGTCCGCTGCGCCCCTGTATCCGAGTGGCTGTACTACGTGGATCACCTGGCCATGAAAGGCCTTGGAGAGGAGAGGCTCACACCGAAAGACAGAATAGGGGTTTTTATCAAGAACCGTTTTAAAATCGGGTATGAAACGCAGATCCGGTCCATACTGGCCGGATCGGGCCTGATCCATGAGGATCCCGTTGACATTTCAACCGTCATCCGCAACGGTGCCAGGTATATCTCCCAAAACCTGACCGGAGAAGCCATCCTGACCGTTGGGAGCGCCCTCGCGGAAGTGGCTGAGCACGCCTGCGGGGTTATTTCCATCGGCCCCTTCGGTTGCATGCCCACACGGCTTTCCGAAGCCATCCTGAATGAAGCCATGACCCGGGACACCAAAATTTTACTGAACCCTGAAAACCGCAGACTGAAAACCGTTCTTGCCGGCATGGAAGATCTGCCTTTTCTGTGCATCGAGAGCGATGGTTCCCCATTTCCGCAAATCATAAACGCCAAACTGGAAACCTTTTGCCTGAGGGCGGAAAGGCTCCACGACCGCATGCTGCAAAAACCGCCCTTCGGCAATTCCAAAGGAAGCCCCTAAATGCAATTTCGCAAAGAAAAAGACAGCATGGGAGAAATCTTTATTCCCAAAGAGGCCTATTACGGGCCGCAGACCCAGCGGGCTTATGACAACTTTCCCATCAGCGGCATGAGAATGCCCGAACCCCTTATTCACGCCCTGGCGCTGATCAAAAAATTCGCCGCCCAGGTAAACCTGGATTTGGGACTTTTGGATTCGGCCCTTGCCCAGGCCATCATCCAGGCTTCTGAGGAAGTTTTTCAGGGAAAATTTGATGATGAATTCATCATCGATGTTTTTCAGACCGGCTCGGGAACTTCCACCAACATGAACATGAACGAAGTCCTGGCATCCCGGGCCAATGAAATGATCACCGGGAAAAAAGGGGGCAAAACCCCGGTCCACCCGAATGATCACGTAAATCTGGGGCAGTCCAGCAACGACGTCATCCCATCGGCCATCCACATGGCCGCCATGCTGAAAATACATAAAACGCTGATGCCGGCTCTGGAGATCCTGGCCAAAACCCTATCCCGGAAGGCGGTTGAGTTCAAAGGCGTCAAAAAAATCGGGCGCACCCATCTTCAGGACGCATTGCCCCTTTCCCTCGGGAATGTGTTTTCAGGGTACGCCCGCCAGGTGGAACTTGCAAAAGACAGGATTTCAGGCACCTGCAAGCGGCTGGCCGAACTTGCCCTGGGGGGCACGGCTGTGGGCACGGGGGCCAATACCCACCCGCAGTTTGCCCGCCGGGTGATTGACCGGTTGTCTACCTTCACGGGGATTACATTCCGCGAGGCGGTCAACCATTTCGAAGCCCAGGCGGCTCAGGACGCCGCCGTTGAAGTCAGCGGGGCCTTGAAAACCATTGCCACGGGTTTGATTAAAATCGCAGCGGATATCCGTCTCCTGGCGTCCGGCCCCCGGTGCGGCATCGGCGAAATCATCCTGCCGGCGCTTCAGCCCGGATCCTCCATCATGCCGGGAAAAGTCAACCCCGTCATCCCGGAGGCCGTCATACAGGTGGGATACCAGGTCATGGGAAACGACCTGGCCATCACCCTGGGCGGTCAGGGGGGTTTTTTTGAACTCAATACCAGTCTGCCGCTGATCGCCCACAACCTCATCCAGTCCATCGATCTCCTGTCCTCCGCGGCAGCGGTATTTTCAGAAAAATGCCTCCGGGGTATCCGTGCCGATACGGATAAATGCGCCGGATACATTGAAAAAAGTCTTGCCCTGGCAACGGCACTGGTTCCTTATATCGGTTATGACAAGGCTGCCGAGATTGCCGGGAAAGCTTATGAAACGGGGAGAACCGTCAAGGAAACGGCCATTGAGGAATCCATCCTTCCCCTGAAACTGTTAAAGAAATTACTGGAGACCGATCAACCCATAAAAAAATCCAGACACTGATAGGCTTTACCAATTCACCGGCCTGTGTTAATAAGTCTGGTCGTTTTTTAAGGAATTCCTGTTGATTCGTGAATTATGAAAAGATTGCCCTATATTGATTCGACCTATGTCACGCCGCCGGGATCTGTTTCCATTTTTGCCCGAACCTTTCCCGAAGTGGCATTTTACATCCGGTTTGCCGGTGTCGTGCTGAAAGCCAGCCAAAAGGCGAAACGTGGAAAATACGGGGACCGGGAATGGTGCGAAAGCAGCTACAACCTTCTGAAGAACCTGGAGGGTATCGGTTTATCCGTTGAAATCACCGGTATTCACCATATCGCGGAACTTCAAACCCCCTGTGTCGTCATCGCCAATCACATGAGCATTCTGGAAACCCTGGTGCTTCCGGTGATCATCAATCCGGCAAGGCGAATGACCTTTGTTGTCAAGGACAGCCTTCTGAAATATCCTGTTTTCAGGCACGTGATGCGGGCCAGGAACCCCATTTCCGTTTCCCGGACAAACCCCCGGCAGGATTATAAGGTCGTTCTTGACGAAGGTCTTAAACGGCTTGAGCAGAGGATCTCCGTGGTGGTGTTCCCCCAGAGGACCCGGGCCGCATCATTTGATCCCGCCCAGTTCAATTCCATCGGCGTCAAGCTGGCCGCCCGGGCCGGCGTCCCCGTCGTTCCCCTGGCGCTCATGACCCATGCGTGGAAAAACGGAAAATATATCAAAGAACTGGGGACTTTTGACGTATCTCAAAAAGTCTGTTTTGCCTTTGGGCCGCCCATCTGGGTGGAGGGCCGGGGAAGCAATGAACATCAGAGGGTCATCAATTTTATGCTGGCCAAATTAAATGAATGGAATTTTCAGTATGACCGATGATATCAGCACGTATGAGGTGAAATGCAGGACCTGCCGGGCCAAATTCAAGGTGCAGCTCTTTGACAGCCACGACAGGAATCTCTTTGTCGTGGATAAAAAAGACTGGTACTGCGACGACTGCAAGAAAGCCTATTTCAGTGATCAGACCCTCAAACTTTTGAAGGAACAGATGACCCAGGGGTTTCATGACCTTACCGGAACTGAAAAAATGGTTTCCTGGGCGGTAAAAATCAGGGGGGAGATTTTAAACAAGGTGGATTATCTGAAGAAAAGCCTCCGGTTCAAGAACGAAGAAGAAAAAAAACAGTCTGACAAGGCCTTTGAATCGCTCTTTTCGGAGTGGCGAGAAAAGACGGAAGCAAAATGGTGGATCGATAACCGCAAAATGACCGTGAGAGATATCTCGAAAAGGGCCGCGGAACTCGAGGCTCTGAAAACCGGAAAATGATGCCGCCGGAAAATCCCATAAAATCCTCCTTCTTTACGGCTCAGTTTTATGAGTCCACCCCCGAGGGCAACATTCATCTTTATGCCCTGGCCCAGTATCTTCAGGAAATCGCCACGCGCCATGCCGACGAACTGGGATGCGGCTTTTATGATCTGGAAAAAATGGGCTGTTTCTGGGTGTTGTCCAATATCCGGATCAGAATCGTCAACTTTCCCCGTTACAACAGGGCTTTTCAAATTACCACCTGGCCCAGCGGCAGGACAAAACTTCTCGTGGAAAGAGAATTCATTGCATCGGATGAAAAAGGGATCGGTCTTCTGGCGGCAAGCTCCCAATGGCTGATCCTGGATACCGGCACCAACCGGCCAAAAAATATTCATGCCATGAATATGAAACTGCCTCAGAAAGATGAAAAAGTATTCAAAAGGAATTTAACGCGCCTAAAAATGGAAACAACACCCGCCGGGAAGCCTTCCATGGTGATCAAAGTCCCCTTCAGTTCCCTGGATGTGAACGGCCATGTCAATCACACGGAATATATCCGATGGGCTTTTGACGCCCTCTGTGAAACTCTCGGCGTATCTCCCGTTGTCCGGGAGCTTCAGTTTACCTTTGTGTCGGAAGTTTTTCTGGCCGATGAACTTGCCCTGTTCGTTCAAGCGGTCCCGGACCGGAAAAGCTGTTTTTCAGTTATAGGAAAGAACCAATTGAACGATAAACCGGCTTTTCTGGCCAGGATTGAGCTTTAGCTGAGAATTCAACCGGTTTACCTTTGTCTGAACCTTGATTCACATGATTAAAGGATTTTCTTGATTTGCTTGTTGTTATGCACCCTCTTGAATTGCAGACTTTTCGCCCCGAAGTTGATCAATAATCCAATTTCCTTCTGATATGCTTCAAGATAATTCAGCGCCTGGGCTAGATGAACATCCTCAAGAACGGTTATGGCTTTCAGCTCAACCATGATTTTACCCTCAACAAAAAAATCCACCCTTCGCGTCCCGATATTTTTCCCGCGATAAAAAATCTCCATCTCTTTTTCGCGCTCAAAAGCGAGACCGGCATATTCCATTTCAATTGCCAGCGCACGCTGATAGATTACCTCCTGGAAACCGTTTCCAAGCACGCCATGGACCTGCATTGCGCATCCGATAATTTTTTTTGTTATATCCTCGTATTGCATATTTTCCTCTGTCTTGAATCTTGATTTTCCTCATTAAAGGATCTACATGATTAAATAAATCAAGAAAATCCTCTAATCCTTCTAATCAAGGTTCAGACAATTACCTGGACTTCGCCGCTCATCGGTTTAGGGAGCAGGGTGTCGCGGAGTTTTTCTAATCGAGCAACATGCAACTTCAGAACTCCTGACCTGGCG
>DIKO01000043.1 GCA_002423615.1 Desulfobacteraceae bacterium UBA5616 | reverse complement strand
AGTTAACTGCATACCCACTTAAAATTATTAACTCGGGAACGAAACGGGTTATGCAAAATCCATTAAAAAAAATATACTGTTCCATGCAAAAGGAAAGATTTTAAAATCAGGTGGATGGCTTATATTTTTCAACTGAAACTTTTTTATTGACCCATTTGTCAGCGGTGCGGTTGTAGGAATATCCAAAAAATATTGCAAATCCTGGGGACATATGGAGGTGCAATATGAAATGCCCGAAATGTCACCATGAAAATCGAAATGGGGCCAGATTCTGTCTCGAATGCGGAACGGTATTTGACAAGGCCTGCCCGGAATGCCGCAAGGATTTGCCGGCATCGGCTAAATTCTGTGATGAATGCGGTCAGGACCTTATCCACACTTGGGATCAAATGCCCGCCAAATATTTAAACCCCCGCTCCTACACCCCCAAGCACCTGGCCGATAAAATTCTCACCACCCGAAACGTCATGGAGGGTGAACGAAAAACCGTGACGGTTCTTTTCGCCGATGTGTCCAACTTCACATCCATGTCGGAAAAACTCGATCCCGAGGAAGTCCTTCAGATCATGGACGTCGCTTTTAAAATACTCATGGATGAAACCCACAAATACGAGGGCACCATCAACCAGTTCACGGGTGACGGGGTCATGGCCATATTCGGGGCGCCGGTGGCCCATGAAAACCACGCGCAAAGAGCCTGCTACACCGCTCTGTCCATCCAGAACGCCATGGCGGATTACAGCGCCGGTATTGATAAAAAATATGGGATGGATTTCAAGATTCGCATGGGCATCAATTCAGGGCCGGTGATTGTCAGCGCCATCGGCGATGATCTGCGGATGGATTATACGGCCGTGGGGGATACGACCAATCTCACCGCGCGGATGGAAAGCCTGGCCAGACCGGGAACCATCTATACATCAGCCAATACCCACAACATCGTGGAGCGATATTTTAAATTCAACCCGGTCGGCAAAACCGAGGTCAAGGGCAAGAAGAAGCCCCAGGATATTTATGAACTGGTCAATACAGGCGACATCACGACCCGCTTTGATGAATCCGTCTTCCGGGGCTTGACCCGGTTTGTGGGTCGAAAAAACTCCATGGCTGCGGTGATGGAAGTGTATGATCAGGTTAAATCCGGCGAGGGTCGGATCTTGGGCGTGGTGGGTGAGGCGGGGGTGGGGAAATCCCGTCTGATAAGGGAATTCAGAAACCACATTGCCCGGGAAAGCCATGTCTGGGTGGAAGGCCAGTGCCTGCAATACGGCGGAACGGTTCTGTTTAAACCGATCCTGGACATCGTAAAGTCTCTTTTCGGCATCAAACCCGGCGACCGGGAATATGTCGTCAAAAAGAAGATCAGGGATCGGGTTTTATTTTACAAAGACCTTGAACAAAGTCTTCCGTCTTTTCAGGATTTACTTTCGGTCCGGGTGGAAGACGATGCCTTTCTCATGCTGGAACCCAGGCAGAAGCGGGAAAAAATCTTTGAGGCCGTCCGGGATCTGCTCATATCGGTGAGCCGGGACAAACTACTGGTCTTGGTGGTGGAAGACCTGCATTGGATCGACCCTTCATCGGAGGAATTTCTCGATTATTTTGTCGATTGGATCGCCAAATCCCCCATTCTTCTGGCCCTTCTTTATCGTACCGAGTATCGCCACCCATGGAACTCCAAGACCTATTATCACAAAATCGGATTGGTGCATCTGCGGGAAGAGTCCGGCAACGAGCTGATCAAGGCCATGCTGGAAGACGGTGAAGTCGCCCCTGAACTCGGCGCCTTCATCCTGGAACGGGCTGCCGGCAATCCGCTCTTTATCGAGGAATTCACACGCACCCTGATTGAAAACGGGGCCATCCAAAAACGGGACAACATTTATGTTTTAAGCCAAGAAACAACCGGCATGGAAATCCCCCAAACGGTCCACGGGATCATCGCGGCCCGCATGGACCGGCTGGCGGAAAATCTGAAGCGGGTCCTGCAGACCGCTTCTGTGATCGGGAGGGAATTTAAGTTCCGCATTCTTCAGATGATTACCGGCATGGGTGAGGAATTGAAACCCCTTTTGCTGAAACTCCAGGGTTTGGAATTCATCTATGAAAAAAACCTGTTTCCGGAACTGGAATACACCTTCAAGCACGCCCTTGTCCAGGAAGTGGCCTATAACAGCCTCTTGTTGAAACGCAGAAAGCTGATTCACGGGAACATCGGAAAGGCCATTGAAGAACTTTATTCCGAGAGGCTTGAAGAATTTTATGAAATGCTCGCCTATCATTATTCCAGAAGCGAGAACCTTGAAAAGGCCTATCATTATCTCAAACTGTCCGGGATAAAGGCATTTGGTAATTACGCCAACCAGGAATCCTATATTTTTTACAAAGAAGCCTTCGGCATGCTGAATTCGCTGCCGGAAACAATTCAAAACAAAAGTGAAAAAATTGAACTTTGCGGATTAATGAACAATTCAATACTGCTTATCGGTTATCCCGAGGACTCGTTGGATATCCTGAAAAGTGTTGAAAAGCTTTGCATAGAGATCGAAGACCCCAAAAGTCTTTCCGCTATTGTCGGATATATCAGCGCCTATTATGTACACAGAGGTCAGTAATGTCCGGTTAGGCCCAAAACAAGCGTAATTAA
>DIKO01000121.1 GCA_002423615.1 Desulfobacteraceae bacterium UBA5616 | reverse complement strand
AAGGGAACTGGTATATTCAGCGGTCTTCCGATGGAGGTACGACCTTGCAGCAATGGGGAGCCGGTTATATGAATGATCAGCCTGTTCCCGGGGACTATGATGGGGACGGGAAGACGGATATAGCAATCTGGCGTCCGGAGGAAGGAAACTGGCATATTCAGCGGTCTTCCGATGGAGTTACGACCTTGCAGCAATGGGGAGCAGGTTCTATGAATGATCGACCTGTTCCCGGGGACTATGATGGGGACGGGAAGACGGATATAGCAATCTGGCGTCCGGGGGAAGGAAACTGGTATATTCAGTGATCTTCCGGTGGAGGCATGAACATCATCCGGTGGGGTTCGGACAATGATATTCTGTAGCGGATTAATATCTTTTCATCATTCTCTCGAAAAAAATTTATAAAAAAGAATCACTCCTATCCGAGATGTTTATTCTCTGAGTAAATAGGCTCATGATGCGACATTTTCCCTCTACAAATCGTTTGCCATTGGCTCTATTGTTTCTCGTTTTTGTTGGTTGCATGGCCTATTATGCATGGCTGGCAAACTACGTGGATATTTCATTCGATGGCGCGATTTTTTGTCAGCCCGTGGTGTCGCTGGAGCAACACGGAATCCTTTCACATACCTACAATGTGGAACACACAACGGAATTTCGATTCCCCCTTACAAACCTCGGACAGGGCATGCTTTCTCAATTCATATTGAATTGGCCGTTTATCCACTTTTGGGGAATTAATCACTTTACTTTGCAGATAAGTAATCTGATTTTCCTGACCTTGACAGCTATTTTGCTAAGCTGGATCATTATTCGCTTGACCGGAAATCGTTGGATGGCATTGCTTGCCCTTGTTTTGTTCTTTACCGTCCCGGGACTACGGCAATTCGGGCTGCAGGGTTTTGGAGAAATTGCAGCTGCCTTTTATCTTCTGGCGGTTGCATATATTCTATATTTGGCACTTTCCGATGCTCGTTATTACCCACACCTAGGGATAGTATTGTTTCTGGCAGGGCACACCAAGAATTATCTATTTATCGTTTACCCTCTATTGCTTCTTATTCTCGGTTACCTTGCCTTGCGGCAAAAAGCGGTCAAGATTCGCGACATAATATTGATGTCGGTTGCCTTCTTGATTCCCATTATCCTTCTTTTGGGTCTTTTCTGGACCATCTATGGTTCGGCGGCCTTTAAGAAGGAGATGTTGGACTATTGGTTGCTGTTCACTTCCGCCCAGTGGGGGAATAGTATGGGTGCCGAAACACGAAGTTGGCGCCTGGTAATTGAGGCATTCAGGGTTTTGGGATCGGAGTACGGAGGATGGCCGCTGATATATATCCCACTCGTTTTGGGCTATGCTATTTCGATCGCAGCCCTCGTTCAGGGCAATTTGCGCAGGCATTTGCCGGTTTTCAACCGAGAACAAACCCTGATCTTATTTTTATTTGCTCTCTCTGTTTTCTACATCGGGTATTGGTTCCATTTCAGCACTTTTGCAATCTGGTACCGCAGGCTTGTTCCTTTTCTAATCATTGATATCCCATTATTTATTCTTGCAGCTTCTGTGCTTTGGCAGAGAACCCGCAGTTATAAAGTGCGTGCGTTTGCAGGGACATCTGCATTGGCGGTATTCTTGCTCCTTGGTTTTGGTCATATTGCAACATGCCTAAAGGAGAGTTCAAATTTTCCACTTTGGCATTCCCATCTCATCGATCGTATTGATGCCACTGAACAGATTCGCAAACTTCCCGCAGATGCAAAAATCTTCGGGATCGGTTGGTGGCAGGCGCCAGTGATCTCCCTCTTCTCGGGTCGTTATTTCCTTGACCTGCATGGTAGTAAAGGGGATAAGTACTCTGAGGGATACCTGATGGTGGATGATTATGTGCTGAATATCAGCCCCGATGAAGTTCGCAACGCCTTAGCTCCGCTACAGTACACTTTATTCTGGTCCAATACCACGAATCGGTTGTATCGATGGGAACGTAAATTGGCTAATCTTGCCGAAACTCCGCTTTCATTATCCATGGAATTGTGGCAGGTCGGACCGGAACATGCTTATACCAATGGGATACAATTCTACAAAATGCCGGATGGGAGATACGCGATGTGGGCAAAGGGGCATAATGTTCCTTCTTCTGCAACCATCATCATGTGGGAAGACAGGCAACTTACAAGCATCTGCACGGGTAATACAGTAACGGCAACGGTGCCTCCCGACCTGTTTGCCAAGCCAGGCAAATATAATATTTCACTATACAACATAGAGACCAAAACCAAGTCCAATACACTCAGTATCACAATAGAAAATCCGTGACAATTACGCGGCAATAGCTTTTTTAATCGTTTGGGTGTATCGGTTTCACCTGAACGAGAAGGAAGCGGTAAACTACAAATGTTTATCAGGAGGTTTTCATGAAGGGTATTGTTCTCGCGGGAGGTAGCGGGTCCCGGCTCTATCCGATCACGACATCAGTATCGAAGCAGATCCTGCCCATTTTCGACAAGCCGATGATCTATTATCCGCTGTCGATCCTGATGCTTTCCGGCATCCGCGAAATTCTCATTATTTCGACACCCCGAGACCTGCCGTTCTACCGGGAGCTCTTCAACGACGGTTCGCATCTGGGCCTCTCGATCCGCTATGCCGAGCAGCCCAGTCCAGACGGGTTGGCGCAGGCTTTTATCATCGGAGCGCCTTTCATAGGACAGGACAAAGCCTGTCTGGTCCTGGGAGACAACATTTTCTACGGTTATGGCCTTTCGGGAAAGCTGGCTCAGGCCGGACAGTTGACCGACGGCGCGCTGGTTTTCGGTTATTACGTGAAAGATCCGGAGCGTTACGGCATCGTCGAGTTCAATGACCGGGGAGAGGCGATCAGCATCGAGGAAAAACCCGCCAAACCGAGATCGAATTACGCCGTGACGGGCCTTTATTTTTACGACAACGATGTGGTCGGAATTGCCAAACAGTTGGAACCATCACCCCGGGGCGAGCTGGAAATCACCGACGTGAACCGGGAATACCTGCGGCGGGGGAAACTGAAGGTGGAGCTTCTCGGGCGGGGGATGGCCTGGCTCGATACAGGCACCCACGAGAGCCTGCTGGAGGCCGGCAATTTCATCGCGACGATCGAGCACCGCCAGGGGCTGAAAGTGGCCTGCCTCGAAGAAATTGCCTATAAAAAAGGGTATATTACAGAGGAACAGCTTATTCAACTGGCCAAGCCGCTGCTGAAAAATCAGTACGGCGAGTACCTGATGAATCTCCTGGAGCGCCGATCATGATCTGGCTGGTCGGACACCACGGAATGCTCGGGACGGAGGTGTACCACCGTCTGCGGGCGCGCAAACTGGAACATGTCGCCACGGATCTGGACGTGGATATTACGGATCGGCAGGCGGTAAGCGGATTTTCGGATCCATCGGCCCTTTCCTGGATCGTCAACTGTTCCGCCTACACGGCGGTGGACCGGGCGGAAGATGAACCCGAACGGGCGTTTCGGATCAATGCCGACGGGGTGCGCAATCTCGCCTGGGCGGCTCGTCAAAAAGGAGCCCGGCTGTTGCATATCTCCACGGATTATGTTTTTGACGGAAGAAAGGAGGGGGCCTATTTGGAGACGGATCCCCCGAATCCGTCGGGAGTCTACGGCCGCAGCAAGCTGCAGGGAGAGATTTATATTCGGGAAAATATCGACCGCCATGTGATTCTGCGGACGGCCTGGCTCTATGGCCCTGCCGGCGCCAATTTTGTCCGGACCATGCTCCGGCTGTTTCAGGAGCGGGATGAGGTGAGGGTGGTTGCCGATCAGTGGGGAAGCCCCACCCTGGCTGGAGATCTGGCCGATGCCATAATTCAGATCATAACCCGGGAAACGATACAATACGGGATATTCCACTTCACAAACGAGGGCCGGACGAACTGGTTCGAGTTTGCGTCCCTGATCCTGGAGCTGGCCAGGAAGCATCATCTTGTCGATCGCCAGGTCCGGCTCCTTCCAATCAAGACCAAAGAGTATCCCACCAGGGCCTTGCGGCCCGCCAATTCCTATCTGTCAAAGGAAAAGATCAAAGCCGTGTTCGGCATTCCTGTGCGGCCCTGGCAGGAGGCCCTCGAGTCGTTCATGAACGATATGGCTTCGCATTCAGGGAAAACATGAATCGAATCAAAGCCCAGAGCCTTCTTTTCCTCCGGTTTGTCGTTACGCTGTTTAAAAGCAGGAGTCTGGTCTTCAACCTGGCCCGCCGCGACATCCAGGCGAGATACCTGGGCTCCTATCTCAATTTTTTCTGGGCCTTCGTGCAACCGTCGGTCACGATTCTTCTGCTCTGGTTTGTCTTCGATGTCGGTTTCCGGGTGCCCCCGGTGGACAATTATCCCTTTATTCTCTGGCTGATCGCCGGCATCATTCCCTGGTTCTTTTTTGCCGAGAGC
Source organism: Desulfobacteraceae bacterium UBA5616 (assembly GCA_002423615.1). Classification (GTDB taxonomy): domain Bacteria; phylum Desulfobacterota; class Desulfobacteria; order Desulfobacterales; family UBA5616; genus UBA5616. Next base: position 29,239 of record DIKO01000121.1, on the reverse strand, counting down.
CTGGGGAACGCAACGAATTCCATCCTGGAGTACAGTTACCTGGTGAAAAAAGTCGTCTTCAAGGTAAGCGTAATCCCGATCATCAAGATCCTCTCGGCGCTCTTCATCCATTTGTTCTTCATCGTCGTTATCTTTCTCGCCTTTCTCGCTTATGGTTACAAGCCGAGTTTGTACAATCTGCAGATCGTTTACTATCTCTTTGCGATGATCGTTTTGGTGGTGGGCCTCTCCTGGATTACCTCCGCTCTCGTCATTTTTGTGAAGGATGTCGGTCAGGTGGTGGCCATGTTTGTCCAATTCGGCTTCTGGTTCACGCCCATCATCTGGAACATCAAAATGGTTCCGGAAAAGTATCAGACCTTGATGAAACTCAATCCCGTCTATTACATCACCGAGGGGTACCGGAACAGCTTCATTTCTGGGATCTGGTTTTGGGAATATCCCCGCTGGACGCTCGAATTCTGGATGGTCACCGGATTCTTTTTCATTCTCGGAGCCATTCTCTTCCTGAAACTCCGACCCCATTTTGCCGATGTGTTGTAAAAGAACAAATTTGTTAGGGTTATGAAAACGCAATCGGACATCATGAATTCGGAACTGGGTCGCGAGATCTCTCCCAACGGCGATGGTTTGGCCATTCGCGCCCAAAATCTCACCAAAATTTACAAACTTTACGATCGATCTGTAGACCGTCTCAAGGAGTCCCTCCATCCCCTCCGCAGGATCTATCATCATGATTTCTATGCGCTGAAGGATGTCAGTTTCGATATTGGGAAAGGGGAAACTTTCGGGATCATCGGGAGAAACGGATCGGGGAAATCCACCCTGCTCAAGATCATCGCCGGTGTTCTGACGCCTTCCGGCGGCAATCTTGAGGTGAGGGGGAAGGTGTCGGCTCTGCTGGAGTTGGGAATCGGTTTCAATCCCGACTTGACGGGACGGGAGAATATCTATTTCAGCGGTACCATCATGGGGTTTTCTCGAGAAGAGATGGACGCTAAGGTGGATGACATCCTGTCCTTTGCCGATATCGGCGATTTCATCAACCAACCCGTCAAGACTTTCTCCAGCGGCATGTTCGTCCGCCTGGCCTTTGCCCTGGCCACCAATGTCGATCCGGACATCCTGATTATCGATGAAGCGCTCAGTGTCGGGGATATTTTTTTCCAGACAAAGTGTTACAAAAAATTCGATCAGTTTCAGCAAATGGGGAAGACAATTCTTTTCGTAACCCACGCGTTGGATAACGTTATCCGCTATTGCCAACGGGGTATTGTGCTCGAGAACGGGGTGATGCTCATCGATTCCGATGCCAAATCAGCGGTAGATGTGTACAAAAAATTGATGGTGAACTGCTATGAAAATGGGGATGATAACGAAAAAAACGGGGATAAAAATGTCATAGAAAATTGGACGACAGGTCAGGTATGTCAAAAATGCCTTGTAAATCCGCATGCCACCATTTACGGCGACGGCCGGGTGGAGATTGTCGATTACGGGGTGTTCGACAAAAACGGTGTGCCGGGTCATTTGTTTTTTAATAACGAGCCGTGTTCGGTCTGGATGAAGGTGGTCTTTAAAGAAGACATTGAAAACCCGATCTTTGCTTTTACCATCAAAGACCTGAAGGGCATGGACATTTCCGGGACCAATTCCTTGTATGAAGATGCAGTATCCATCCGATACCTTCAAGGTGAGACCGTTGTTATTCAATTTGACCAAAGGTTGAACATGGCCTCCGGTCAATATCTGCTTTCCTTGGGTTGTACCGGTTTTCAGGGCGATCAATTTCTCGTTTATCAGAGGCTATATGATATCTTGTGTTTCGAAGTGATTTCTTACAAAAAGTTTGTCGGTCTCTATGATATGAAAAGTAGTATAAAAATAAAAAAAATAGGGGAAATACCTATCTGTAATGAATGATGATCTTTTCAGATCCTGGAGGTTGACGCGGCCTCTCCGCTGGCTCAAGGGGCTGCGCAAGGCATGAAAGAAATGCTTGCCGGCTTGAAAAGGAGGTTGGCGCTACTTCGTCGGGCATGGACATTGATCCCCTGGATCCGGACGTTTCAGGTTCATCAGCCGTTCAGATTTTTGCGGCATTACTTTCTCATCGAACAGTCCATGCTCTTTGATCCGGTGTATTATCTCGCAGAAAATCGGGACCTCCAGGGAAAAAGATTCGATCTTCTGGCCCATTACACGGCGCTGGGGGGAAAGGAAAACCGCGACCCCAATCCTCTTTTCGACGCCAAATACTATCGCGAAAAATATTCTCATGCCGTTGCGCCGGAGGACCACCCGCTGGTCCATTACATCACAAAGGGAGTGGCTGCCGGATTCAAGCCCCATCCGTTGTTTGATACGGCCTACTATCTCTCCCGTTATCCGGATGTCGCCGAGGTGGGGATCAATCCGCTCGCGCATTTTTTGAAATATGGTGCGCAGGACGGGCGGAACCCCAATCCATTATTCGACACGGCCTATTACCTGCTCCGCGTGCCGGAGTTGAAAACCAACGGGGTCAATCCGCTGGTTCATTTCCTGAAGGAAGGGGCCAGGAAGGGCCTCAAACCCAATGCGCTCTTCTACCCGATTTTTTATCTCGAAAAATATCCGGATATTGCCGCTTCCGGCGTGAATCCGCTGGTTCATTTCATCGAGAACGGCGGCCGGGAGGGTCGAGATCCCAACCCCATGTTTATTGCGCTCTATTACCTGGAGAAGAATCCCGATGTCGCTGCGTCCGGTCAAAATGTGCTGATCCATTATCTGGAATCGGGTGCCCGGGAGGGACGGGACCCCCATCCTTTTTTCCAGACCACCTATTACGCGAAGATGAATTATGACGTGATCGACGCGGGATCCAACCCACTCGCGCATTACGTGGAATACGGCCTCAACGAGGGGCGCCTGCCTTACAATCTCTACGACGCATGGGTGCAATCCAAACGTTTGACCTCCCGGGATTATGAAAACATAAGGATCCGTATCGATCAGGTGACCTATCATCCGGTATTTTCCGTGATTGTACCGGTGTACAATACCGATGAACAGTGGCTCAGACGATGCCTGGACTCCGTTCTGGCGCAACTGTATCCGCACTGGGAGCTTTGCATCGCCGATGATGCGTCCACGGAGCCTCAGGTGAGAACGGTGCTCGCGGAGTATGAAGCCAGGGATCCCCGCGTCCGAGTTATCTATCAGAAAGAAAACGGCCACATCTCGGCGGCTTCCAATGCCGCGCTGGCATTGGCTCGGGGAGAATTTGTCGCCTTGCTGGATCATGACGACGAGATATCGATCGACGCCCTCTATGAAAACGCCGACCTGCTGAATGCCCACCCGGAAGCGGACATGATCTACAGCGATGAGGATAAAATCAGCGAAGACGGCATCCGGCATTTACCCTTCTTCAAGCCGGACTGGTCGCCAGACACGTTTCTTTCGCAGATGTATTCCGGTCATCTCGGGGTCTACCGCACGGAGATTGTCCGTAAGATCGGGGGATTCAGAATCGGCTTCGAAGGCAGCCAGGATTACGATCTGGTGCTGCGGTTCACCGAACAGACCTCTCATATCTACCACATTCCCAAAGTGCTTTATCACTGGCGGACGATTCAGGGATCCACCGCCAGGGCGGCGGATTCGAAGAATTATGCGTATGTGGCGGCAAAAAACGCCATCCAGGAGGCCCTGGACCGGCGGGGGGAGGGCGGTCAGGTCGACTTGGTTCCCGACCGTCACGGCCAATACCGCGTCCGTTATCCCGTCCGGGGCAATCCTCTTGTATCGATCATCATTCCGACGCGCGATAACAGCCCTTCTTTGGAAAAGTGCCTGGCATCGATCTTCGGGAAGACGACCTATCCGTTTTTTGAGGTTCTGGTCGTGGACAACGGCAGCGTTCAGCGAGAGACCAAGGCGCTGTTCGATCGCTGGAAAGCCGCGGAGGGGGATCGTTTTCGCGTGGTCTCCGTCGATATTCCATTCAACTATTCCCGATTGAACAACGAGGGTGCCCGCCATGCCCGTGGCGAGATCCTTGCGCTTTTAAACGACGACATCGAAGTCATTTCGGCAAATTGGCTGGAGGAAATGGCCGGGCAGGCGCAACGGAAGACGATCGGCGCCGTCAGCGCCGTTCTCGTCTATCCCGACGATACGATCCAGCACGCGGGATTGATCCTGGGGGTGGGGGGGGTGGCGAACCACAGCCATAAATTCGCGCCGGCGAGCAGCCCCGGGTATTTCGGCCGACTGCTGATCCCGGCCAATTACGCCGCCGTGACCGGCGCCTGCATGATGGTCGCCAAGGAGCGTTACCTGAGCGCCGGCGGGCTGGATGAGGAGTTGGCCGTGGCGTACAACGATGTCGATTTTTGTCTGAAGCTGCTGCAGAAGGGATACCGGAATATTGTTCTTTCCCATGTCCGGCTGTATCATCACGAGTCCCGGAGCCGGGGCCTCGATACGGTGGCCGATTGCGACAAGGATCGCCTGAAACGGGATATGGCGGTTATGGAAAACCGGTGGCGCGACCTGATCGAGAACGACCCCTACTACAATCCCAATCTGACGAGGGCCAGGGAAGATTTTACGCTGCCGATCATGGACCACACGCTGGACACGAGGGTGAAGTTGCAGCGAGAGCTGCTTCGCGACCCTTTCATGAAGGCGGATCACGCAGGGCAATTCCGGGAACGGATGGATCGATGGGCGTGAGGCTTCTGGTGCAAATGAATACCATGCGGACTTGGTTGAAGAAATGACAGGAAGGTTCAATCCGACGGCATAAAAGGGATATCCACGAGGGTTGACGGGATGTTGCTTCGTTCCATCCGGTTACACGGACCTGTTCTGGTTTGGATCTTGATCGCGGTGGTCATGTTATTTGGAGCGAAGGTCTGGAGCCTGTATGAAGACGGCCACGCCATATTTCTCCAGGTTACATTGCGCTCTTCCGTCGAGGGAACGGCTGTCGTCTATTACGATTTGGGGGACGACCTGTCGGAAAATGATTCCGTGAAAGAGCCGATTAAAAAAAGTGATGATTTCCGGCCATATCGATTCCAATTACCCGATGTGAAAATTCATTATCTCCGATTTGATCCTCTGTATTCTGGTGGTCACATCGAGATTCAAGCTGTCCTTGTTGTCGATGGTCTCGGAAATGTCCGGGAAAAGATCGCATTTTCCCGCATCAAACCCATCCGTCAGATCGTCAAGTTCACACAGACGGATCATTTCATTTCCGTGGACATGGATGAACGGGCCGATGATCCCCAACTGAAGATCAATTTTCCGAGGCCGGTACAATTCAAGGGATTTCTCCCCGCCTTCTATGACCGACTCATCGTAGAGTTTCTCGCGATCACGTTGGCGGTCATCCTCCTGTCTCTTTGGGCGATTTGGGAAGATCGGAAGCAGGTGAAAAGATGGATTTGCCGGGGGATCATGGCAGCGGGACTGGCGATGGTTGTGTTTTTCTTTCTGCAGACCTGTCTGGACATTCTCAGAAAAACCATTCTACCGTGCGCAGGAGGCGATACTGAGGTTTATCACTATCTGGCGATGCAGAAGTGGACCAGTCCCGAATTTTATCACGGATTGCGTCCTTTGACTGTTCCCCTCCTGTATTCACTGTTCTACGGCGCCCGAAATGAGCATAACCTCATCCTGCTGCAGACGGCCGTTTCCTATGCATCCTGGATCTTCCTCGCGTTCAGCGCTTCGCGCTTGTTGAAGGATGATCTGCTCAAAGCGGTCGCCTTCACGGCCATCGCCTGCATACCATTAAATCTCTTCATCCAGTCCTTGAATGTCACGATCCTGAGCGAGTCCTTTTCCTTTTCCTTTTTCGCCATATTTCTCGGCGTGTTTTTCTGGTATTTCCGAACAGGTTCGGGAGTTTCGGCAGTCATTTTGGCGTTCGTGGCTCTCCTTTTTGCCTTTGTCCGGGACACGGACGCCTACCGGGTATTGTTGGTGTCTCTGCCTGTACTTTTGATTCTCATCAAGCATCACCAGGGGAAGGTACACGGCGCAATGCGCCATGCTGCACTTTTTGTTTGCTTTCTATTGATTTTCATTGCCTCGGATTTATCCACAAGCAATATCAGCAATGCCACACTCACCGTCCCCCACACCAACGCCCGATGGTTTATGCCAACGATGAACAACCTGTTTCAGAGAATCCTTCCTTTCGAGGATCGGATAAAATATTTTGAAGTCCACGGCATGCCGGTTACACCTGAAGTGATTGCGATGAAGTTCCAGTGGGCCTCTTCGAACAATTGGCAATCGGCGTTCGATCCTCAACTGGCATCCCTGAGAGAATGGAATTACCGTAACGGCCGGCAAACGTATATGAAATACCTAATGACCCATCCGGCGTATACCCTGCAGAGCGCCTATCATCACAGGGACGAAATGATTTTCCCGGGCGGACATCGGAACCTGTGGTACGATGAGGTGAAAAAACCTTTGAATCTCAAACTGCTATCCCATCTTTTTCTCAATGATGTACGAGATGTCAGGATGTTTCTCGTCCTCTTTCCGTCTATCCTGATTCTGATCGGTCCGGCTTGGCTCCTGAGAGGGAGAGAAGATTTTGGAGGGCAGATTGATCAGATTTTTTTGATATCCTATATCATTCTTATTACTGTCCCTCATGCCGTTCTCGTCTTTCACGGCGACCTGATGGATCATGCCCGTCACCAATTGACCAACATTCTTCAGTTGAATATCGGCGTCGTCCTGTTCTACCTGTTGACGGCTAATTGGTGGCTGACCACAACACGTCTTAAATTTTTCCAAAGAGCAAAATAGTTTTTTACTGGGGGCCCAAATACTGTATAGTGCGACAAGAGGAGCTTAAATTCACTGAGGATGGAATGAATTGGTGATATCGGCAATCAAGAAATTCCTGTTGAACAAGGGCGTCCAGCGCATGCTGCTGGTCGCTTTGACATTGTCCTTTCTGGTGGCTGCTTGGGACGGTCTGACATCCTATGTCCACGACATGGCACTCTATCTTCGAATTTCCATTAAAATGCCACAAACAGGGGTTGGAACACTCTACTATGATATCGGCAAGCAGTACAATCATGAGCATGTCAGCTCTGCCTTTATTCCCGCGGACGGTCAGTTCCATGAGATCAAGTTATGGCTGCCGGTATTGACGACGATTTATCATTTACGTTTTGATCCCCCCTCGGTGCAGGAGGGGCAGATCGTCATCAATCGGGTCGAATTGATCGACCGTTATGGTCGTTTGCTGAATCGTCACGACCTGACCCGCATGAAACCGCTGAACCAGATTAGCCATTTTTCCTTTGAGAATGGAGAGGTGCGCTTCGGCATCGATGTGCCGGGCAACGATCCCTATTTGGATATCGGTCTGGATAAACCCATCCTATCAGATCGCTACCAATTCCTGAGGATGCTGTTCAGCGGTATCCTTCTGCAAGGGATGGGGATTTTCTTGATGGGCCTTTTTTTGATTTTTATATGGTGGCGTTTCGCCGACAAAACCACAGCCACATTGGTTATCCTGGCTCTGTTTACCGCCGGATGGTTTTTACATCTGGAGATCCAGGAGTCGCGACAAAGCGCCGTGACCTCCTACTTTAAAGTGTCCATGATGTCCGATACAAAAGGCATTGCAAAACTTTATTATGATCTGGGTAGCGGCATCAATGAGCAGGATTTGTCTAAACTGGAGGTTCTTACGACTAGTGACATACGCTTCAAAGATGCTTTCAGAGACTATCGATTCAAAATACCCGGACGTTTTTTTCAGCTCAGGTTCGATCCCCTGGAGGGTCAGGGTAAGGTCACCATCCGTAAGGCCGAAATCACGGACCGATATGGCAACTATCTCCATACAGTTCCCTTTGATGCTTTCAAGCCCAATGAAAAAATCAAAGCCATGGAAAACCAGGGGAAGGCGTTGGTCGTTGTAATGCATGAGAACGCCGACGATCCACAGATCGATATTCTCCATGCAGATCATTATTCTCCCAAACCGTTGGAGACATTTCCATTTATGATTTTATTAAGGGGAATATTGATCAAATGGTCTGCGGTCGGGTTATGTTTTTTTGTCGCGATGGCGATCAGGCGCAGATACGCAAAGCCCGTCATCCGTTTGATCGATGGGGGCTTTTCCCAGCAGAAAATTCACCTGTTCTATCTGGGTTTTACACTGGCATTAATTTTATCGATGGCCGCAGTGAGCTATGACGGAGGGAATCCCGATGAGCAAGCTCATCAACAGTGCGCTGCATTTTATACGGACCGTTGGCTGCCCGCAGCCGTCGATGATGAAGCAGTTCTGAAGACGGCTTCGGGTTTTGGTGTCAGCTATCTCTTTAGGACGGAGATTGCCTACTTTCTGGCAGGGAAAACGGCCCTTCTCCTGTCTTACTTGGTCAAAGAGTCTTATCTGGGTTTACGTCTGTTCAATGTTCTGCTTTTCAGTCTGCTCGTGGTGATGGCTATCCGTCGGATCCAAGGTCCCCTGTTGTTTGTTCTGGCTTTGGTGGCGACCCCTCAGGTCTGGTATGTGTTCTCCTATTTCAATGGGGATGCCTTCCCCTTATTCATTGCGCTGTTGATCGCGGCTCAGGTCACGTATTCGGATTCGCTGAGCAGTCAATTCTTTGACAGCCCCTGTCTTTGGGATCGTTTGTCCGGTGGAATATTGCTGGGGATACTCATCGGATTGATGTTGCTTTCAAAAATCAATTATTACGTGTACCTGGCATTTATCGGGCTGTTGGTTTCATGGCGCCTGTTTTTTGAATTCCTCCCCAGTCCGACCGGTCATTGGCCTCTCCAAATGAAGAAAGGGATTTTGATTGCAGTTATCGCACTTTGCGTTTATCTGCCGCCCACCATTTATGACCAATATATCAATGGCTTTCAGAAAGACGAAAAAATAAGCAAGGTAGTGGAAGAAAAAGCATTGTATCAGTTTAAGCCGAGTACCGTGAAAAATGAACCCATGAAATCCTATCGGGGACTAGCCCTAAAAGATAAGGGTCAGTCCTTCCGGGCAATATTTCTGGAACATGATGAGTGGCGAAAGTGGTCTTTCCAAAGTTTTTTTGGTGTCTATGGCTATTTTCTTTACTATTCAAAGGATTTTTATTATAGCGCGGTGTCGGTTCTGATGGCAGGCGTATTCTTATTTGTCGTTTTCTACATGGCATACCATTCCTTGCCTTGGAAAGACGCCTTCGTTCTGTCAATGGTTTTGCTGTTTTCCCTGCTGGTGATTGGCCAGTCTATTTACTTTTCATGGACGTCGGATTATGAGCCGCAGGGACGCTATTTGTTTCCCATCATCCCTATGGTGATGGTAGGATTGGCGCGTCTACCTGAGATGATACAAAGGCGTCTCATTCCCTGTGTCAGCGTATGCTTTTTCATGCTTAGCGCATCATCATTCGTTTTTTCGGCTCTTCCCTTCATTCCCAAGGCCCAATAACGGGAGCATATTAAACTTGAACCGTCAAGGGCATCCGAAGCAAGAGAAAACCGGAGGACCGTTCTTGGTTGTTAAGCCTGTAAGGTTGATGTCTGGATAGTGTGATGGATGAAAGAGATGGACATTATGAATGAAGAGGCGAATGTAACCGAAGTTCAGAGGCTCTACCGAGAAATCGAAGACCGCCTTAAGGAGCTTGCCCGGTGGACTGGGGAAGAAGGTGGGATGCGACAAATCGAGTTGTCGGTCGTCATTCCTTTTTTCAATGAAGAACAGAATATCCTTCTTTTGGTGGAACAGCTCCGGAAGGAGATCCCCGGAATGGGGATCGACGACTATGAACTTGTTTTCGTTGACGACGGGAGCAGCGACGGCACGGTTAACCTGCTCCAATCATTGATGAAAGAGGATGGCCGGATCGTCCTGATGGAATTGTCCCGCAACTTTGGCCACCAGGTGGCCGTCAGCGCGGGCCTTGACCATGCGATGGGCAAGGCCGTGGTGGTGATGGATGCCGATTTGCAGGACCCGCCGTCGGTTGTGCCGGAACTGGTCAAGAAGTGGCGCGAGGGATACGACGTGGCGTATGCCGTTCGGCAAAACCGAAAGGAGAACTGGTTCAAGCGCACGGCCTACAAGATTTTCTATCGTCTGCTCAGCTGGATTTCAAGCGTCACCGTGCCGTTGGATGCCGGCGACTTCTGCTGCATGGATCAGCGGGTTGTGCGCATTCTGGCGGCTATGCCGGAGCGCACCCGTTTTGTCCGCGGTCTGCGAAGTTGGGTGGGATTCCGGCAAGTCGGCGTTCCGTATGATCGCGACGCCCGCTATGGCGGCGAACCGAAGTACGATTTCTGGAGACTCGTTCTTCTGGCGATCGACGGCTTCGTTTCCCTTTCCCATGTGCCGCTGCGTCTGGTGACGACACTGGGATTCATCATGTCGGCGTTTGCTCTCTTGCTGGGGGCTTTTTTTATCGTGAAGAAAATGATCGTCGGACTGTCACCTCCGGGTTACGCATCCACGATGACGGCCATTTTCTTGTTGGCGGGGATCCAACTGGTGACGGTCGGCGTGGTGGGAGAGTATATCGGACGCATTTTTGATGAAGTCAAGAGACGTCCGCTCTATGTATTGCGTCGGGTGACGCGTGCGGGACGTTCCCGATGAATCCGGAAAACCTAAGGCGGGTTCTGTCGTTGAACCGGGCGTTCCCTCCTTTCCATCACTCTGTACAATCAAGGAATCCGATGTGGCGCTCAAGCCGAAGAAGACCGGTGTCCTTATGAAAACGGGAAGAAAATTCTTATATTGTGACCTATGCGAATCCTGATGATCAACTACGAGTATCCGCCGGTCGGCGGCGGTACGGCCAACGCGAATTATTACTTCATCAAGGAACTTGCGAAATATCCGGAAGTTATCGTCGATTTGGTAACGGTTAAACCAAAACCGGGTATTTTAATTGAAGACTTCTCAAGCAATATTCACCTGCACAAAATCGGGATACGCAAGAAGGATCTGCATCATTGGACGGGACCGGAAATGCTCGAGTGGTGTCTTCGCGCATACTTCTACATGAAGAGCCTTCTCAAGAAAAATTCCTACGACATCTGCCATTGCTGGAACGGATGGCCGCCCGGATTTTTCGGATACCTATATCGGAAAAAGGCGCCGTATGTCGTCGCTTTAAGAGGCAACGATGTCCCCGGCTATGAAAAACGATTTCGTTTCCTGGAGAAGGTCATTCTGAAGGATCTTTCCCGGACCATCTGGAAACACGCTTCGGTGATCACGGCCAATTCCGAAGAATTGGCCAATCTTGCACAGAATACGTTGCGCTGCAAAATTGCGGTCATTCCCAATGGTATCGATACGGATGAGTTTTATCCCAAAAAATATCAAGAAATCCGAATGCCTCTCACGCTCATCTCCACAAACCGGCTTGGCCAGCGCAAGGGGCATATCTATCTGATTCAGGCGCTCCGAAAAGTCGCGGGGTATCGTCTCATCCTTGTCGGGCAGGGTTCCGAGATGGAGACCTTGAAAAGGGAAAGCAGGGGCCTGGATGTGGAGTTCAGAGGTTATGTCGAGCATGCGGATTTGAACCGGGAACTTCACCGAGCGGACATTTATATATCGACATCCCTGGTTGAAGGGATGAGCAACGCCACCCTCGAGGCCATGGCGGCGGGTCTTCCCATCATCAGCACCAACGTTGGCGGTATCGGAAGAATGATCGACGGAAACGGCGTCGTGATCCAAAAAATTGCCGATGCCGATGCGATTGCGGAAGCGCTTGACGATTATCTCAAAAACCCCCTGCTGATCCCACAGCATGGAAAGAGATCGCGCCGGTTGGCGGAAGAAATGAGCTGGAAATCCGTTGTGGAGAGATACAGAAGAGAGGCGTACAAGGCAGGTTCCGAAAGGCTGTTTTCCCCCGCTTGACGGAAGGAATGAGACACGCTCTTGTTGGAGACGAACGGGCTTCGGCATGGACGGTTCTTGAACGACGGAGGTTCTTGAATGCAAACCGGATCGCAGTATATTCCAGGTGAAATCGGAGCGGGAACAGCATGAAAAAAGTCAGTGTCGCCATTACCGCCTATAACCAGGCGAACTATATCGGCCAAGCCGTGGAATCCGTCCTGTCACAGGATTACCCGAATTTGGAAGTGGTCGTCAGCGACAATGCTTCGACCGATGAGATCGGATCGGTCATCGATCCGTTCCGTTCCGACGGCAGGTTCAAATATTTTCGTAACGATCGGAATCTGGGGATGATCGGAAATTTTCACCGGGCTCTTTACGATTATTCCACCGGCGATTATGCGCTGCATCTGGACGGTGACGATTACCTGACGGACAGTCACTACATCAGCGATGCGATGAATCTGATCGAGCGAGAAGGGTTGGTGATGGTTTTTTCCCGGTATCAATCCCTCTATGAGCGGGACCATTCCTTCGTCGAAGACAAAGTGAACAGCGACCTACCGGAAATCATGGATGGGAATTGGCTTTTCCTGAATTATTTCAAAGGATATTCGTTAACCACGTTGACGGTGGTTCACGATCGTCGCCATGCCATGGATGTCGGCTTTTTTGAAAAGGATATCCGAAGCACCGACTGGGAAGGCCTGTTGAAATTGATCATCAACAGAAGGGTCGGTTTTATCAATCGTTTCGTCGGTGTATGGAGGCGACACGGTTTGAATGAAACGATGAAACAGGATGTTCGGCGGTTTTTAAGCAACGTGGAGTACATTGAATCGCCTTATCGGTTTGCGTTGGAAAAACAATATTTTCCAAAACCGATTCTCGATCAGTGGCGACGGCGGATGCTGAAGCGATATTTTGTCCAGATTCTGGTCCGGGCCATGATGCTCAGAAACAAGGAACAGGAAAAAACCATCTGGGATTATCTGAAGACCTATGACATCAAGGTCTACCGTTCGCTGCAGCGGGATATCCGCTTTCATGGATTGAAACGCATCATGAACAGAAGGATGTTGGTTTGGTTTGTTTTTAAATACATTTTAAAACAGGAGTCTTTTTACCGGGATTTTGAATATATGAACGCAGGGATTCGGAAATAATCATGTGCGGAATTTGCGGTTTTGTGGGGGCCGGCCATAGGGAAAATCTCGTATCCATGAATGAGGCTCTGATTCATCGGGGCCCGGATGCCGGCGGATTGTGGCATGATGTTCAAGAGGCGGTCTATCTGGGACACCGTCGCTTGTCCATCATCGACCTGAGCGGGGGAGCGCAGCCGATGTGGACGGCGGATGATGCTCTGGGGATTGTCTACAACGGCGAGATTTACAATCATCTGGAACTCAGGGAAGAATTGATCCGGAATGGCCACCACTTCCACACCGACCACTCCGATACCGAGGTGCTTCTCCACGGTTACCGGCAGTGGGGTCGGGAACTGCCGTCCCGTCTGAACGGCATGTGGGCCTTTGCCCTTTACGACCGCAAACGGCACGAAATCTTTATCAGCCGGGACCGTTTCGGAAAGAAACCCCTTTATTATTCCCTGCAGAATCAAACCTTTGCATTTGCTTCCGAACTTCGCGCCCTGATTCGCCACCCGCAGATTGCGGCCAACGTCGACCACAAAGGGCTGAAAAAATATTTTGCCTACGGATATATTCCGGCGCCTTCCACAATTTACCGGCAGATCTTTAAACTTCCCGGCGGCCATTGCCTGCTGCTGAAAACCGATGTCCTGAACTTTCAGGTATCCAAGTACTGGGATTTTGTTTTGGAACCTTTTGAACGTGTGCCCGAAAACCCGGAAGAAACGTGGGGGGAGGAGCTCCGGGAGCTGCTCCGAAAAGCGGTGCGACGAAGACTCATGTCCGATGTTCCGCTGGGAGTTTTTCTCAGCGGCGGGATCGATTCCTCCGCCATCACGGCCTATGCGGCGGAAGCGACCGGACAAACGCGCATGAAGAGTTTCTGCATCGGTTTTGAAGAGGCAAGCTTCGACGAAACAAAATATGCCCGAATCATCGCCGAGCGCTACAACACGGTGCATCACGAAGAGATCCTTTCCATGGAGCGGGCGCGGGAACTTCTGCCGGAGATTGTCGGCAAGCTCGACGAGCCGATGGGGGACAGTTCTCTCATGCCCGCCTATCTGCTCTGCAGGGAAACGAGGAAACATGTGACGGTGGCCTTGGCGGGAGACGGCGGCGACGAGCTTTTTGCCGGTTATGATCCCTTTCGGGCGCTGACGATGGCCAAATGGTATGACCGCCTCATCCCCCGACCGGTGCATCAGGCGATCCGATTGATGGCGGCGGCTCTTCCCTCGACCCATCGAAACATGAGCCTCGATTTTCGCCTCAAGAGAACCTTGAGAGGTCTTTCCTATCCTGAGCGTCTATGGAATGCCGTCTGGCTGGGTCCGCTCGATCCACATGATCTTGAGGCGCTTTTTCAGGAACCCACCGACATCGAGGAGGTTTATGCCGAGGCCATCGAACAGTGGGATGCCTGCAAACAGGAAAATCTCGCAGACAAGACCCTGCAATTCTATACCAAGCTCTATCTGCAGGATGACATCCTGGTCAAGGCCGATCGCGCCAGCATGATGAATTCACTGGAGGTGCGGGCTCCGTTCCTGGATATCGAACTCGTCGACTTTGTCCGGAAAATACCCCACGCTTATAAATATCGCCACGGCCGGACGAAATATATACTGAAGAAGGCACTGGAACCTGTTCTGCCGCGGGAAATTCTCGGTCGTTCGAAGAAAGGATTCAGCGTGCCGATCGGCCGTTGGTTTCAAGAGGGCAGTCTTTCCTTAAGTGGCCACGAGCATCTTCCTAATCTTTATGCCCCATACATTGCCGAAATGGCGGCGGAGCATCGTGTCTGTAAGTTGGATAATCGGGCCTTCCTATGGAACATCTGGCTCCTGAATTCGTGGAGCATAAGATGATCACGCGTGCTTCTCTTTCTTCAAGGCATATCGGTATAGAATGATCAGCGACAGACTTCCGAAAATCATGACCAAGAGCTTGGCATAGGCAATTCCCATAAATCCAAAGCAGTGCACAAACAGGATGTCGAGAATCAGACTCAGGATGCCGAAGACGATGATGTTGATCATGTTGATTCGCGCATGGCCTGTGGAGATGATGAATGTGTTGCCTACCAGGTTTGAAACGTTCTGAAAGATAAAAAGGAAGAGAAAGATGTACAGAATCGTGATCACGCTGGGGAGATAATACTCCGTCAGAAAATTTTTAAGCACCCAGGGGACAATCAAACCGATCAGGATGGTCAGCAATGCGGAAAAGGCCGTTGCATATTTGATGTATAAGGTCAATTTACCCAGAATGGCGGTGCTTCCCTCCCGGCAATACGACGCCACCATGTTGGGGGCCTGGACCTGAGCGTAAACGAGAAACGGAAGCTGCATGATCATCAGAACCTTGTTGACGATTTCGTAATAACCGATCTCTATGATCAAATCGTAGTAACCAAGAACGAGGAGATCGACACGAGTGTATAGAAAGGCGCTCAAGTGGATGATGCCGATCATTAGGGCGTAGAGACCGACGGATTTTAGGATTTTTCGATTTAATCTGAAGACAAAATCCCGGTAGAAAAATGCCAGAACCAGGAATAACAGGAGATAGAAGAGATTTTGTGAAAGAAGGGCCCCGATCAATCCGTATTTCTGAATCAGATAATAGATCAAACCCAGCGTGACAACACTGGTACCCGTAGAGAGAAGTGCCAGCAGCTTAAACTGCTTCAGCCCTCGATAAATGCCGTCGTAGAGGGATGTCATGGGGGCAAGGAATACAACAGGCAAAATGTAAAGAACATAGATGTGCTTGTCTTTAAGGATTAGTGGACCCCAGAGAAGGGTAGCTGTCGTAATCAGGATCGTCAAGGCCAGGATGACCAGGCCCGCATTGCAAAGCACGTATTTGAGTTTTTCCGGATTCGTGACTTGATATTCCGCCACGTATTTTGAGGCGGCTACGGAAATACCGAAATCGCCGAAGAGAATGAGGAAAAAGATAATAGCAAGGACATAATTGTAAACACCGAATTCATAAGGACTCAAGAGCTTGGCGGCCAGAATGAATATGACAAACGTGACGCCATCCTTGACGGCCAATTGAAGGCCCCGCCAGAAGACGTTCAGAATCGTCTCTCGGTGATCGTTAATAAGGGCTTTTATCATGGTATAAAATTTGGCGATACACTTCGAGATATTGATTCGCTTGATTTTCTACGGTGAACCGTTTCACATCTTCAAGGTTGTTTCTGCCGATCCTCCTCATTTCTTGGGGATGGTCTTTGATGTATAAAAGTCGTTCCCTCATTTTCTCGATATCACCCGGTTTGAACAGGTAACCGTTTCTTTCCGGCTCGATTTTCTCCCGCATGCCGGGGATATCCGATGCCAGTACCACCAACCCCCGCGCCATGGCCTCCAGAAGTGTTATGGGAGAGGCCTCTGAATAGGAAGGTATAAAAAAAACATGGCTCTTATCGTAGTAGTCGAAAAGATCTTCATTGTTGACTTTTCCGACGATCGTCACATTGGTCAGTGGTTTTTGAAGTTTCAGAGAGCCGCAGCCGACGATCAGGAAGCGGATCTCTTCTCCCTGCAAACGTTCGGCCAGTGCCATTAAATCATAAATCCCCTTGCGTTTTTCAAATCTCCCCACGAAGATGCAGGTCAAGAGGCTTTCTGCTACGGGCTTTCTCTCCGTCAGGATTCTCTCGGCGTCAATTGCGTTCGGAATAATGGCGGCTCTGGCTTTGAATCGGTTTTTCAGAAGGCTGTACTTCCGATAATTCTCATAATGCGCATGGGAGAGAAAGACCATTCCGTCGGCCATCATCAGCGTTATGTTGTAAACAATGATCAGTCGCGCCATTTCCAGGGCAATGACGGGAGTCAGGCAGTGGGAGTTAATATTCGAATGCATTACGGCAATGCATTTTTTCCCATAAATCCGGGTAAGGAAAAGGAGGATCAGTTCCGTAAAATTAAAAGGATTCAGATGGATCAGGTCCGGTTCGCGGATTTTGCGATACATCAATATTAATTTGGCAGGTGTTATCCAGAAAATTTCATTGTACCGGGTCCTGGCTTCCAGATTAACTTCTCTCGCTTCGAGAGGCATATGGAAGGCGTTTCTGGTGGTCAATGCCTCCATACATGGGAGATGCCGCAGCAGTTTGATGGCATAGGAGGCGACACCGCTGGGGGTTTGCAAGGATTCGAAGTTGCAGATCAGGACCTTCAAGGTTTGCCCATTTCTCATGCGCTCATTCATAGTATGGATAGACGAATTACTCAAGACCGTTTTTGGCCTTACCACGACGCGAAAAAGATCGTCTTTCTCCAACGATCGTGATATGGGTCCCGTAACATTTTTATAAGGGAGTTTGGTGATCATGGAAATCGTCATTTTTTGCGGTGGGGCAGGCACCCGCCTGCGGGAGGAAACCGAATCGCGTCCCAAACCGATGGTGAATATCGGAAAGAGGCCCGTCCTCTGGCATATCATGAAGAACTATGCCCACTTTGGCCACTACGATTTCGTTCTGGCCTTGGGTTACAAGGGGGAGATGATCAAGAATTATTTCTGCCATTACGAGCTGATGAACAACGATGTAACCATCGAGCTGGGGAAGCCGGAAAATGTCTGCATTCACCATAACCATGAGGAGACGGGGTGGCGGATCACGCTGGCCGATACCGGCGAGAAATCCCTCAAGGGGGCAAGGTTGAAAAAGCTCCAGAAATTCATCGAGGGCGACACGTTCATGGCCACCTACGGCGACGGACTGTCCGATGTAAACATCCATGCCCTGCTGGACTTTCACAAAAAACACGGCAAGCTTGTCACGGTGACGGGAGTGCTCCGCCCACCCTCTTATTTCGGGGAACTGAAAATCAATGGGGACCGAGTCGAGAAATTTTTTGAAAAGCCTGAAATGCCGGGATTCATCAACGGCGGCTTCTTTGTGTTCAACCGGAAGATTTTCGACTACCTCAACGATGCCGATGACTGCGATCTGGAGTACGGACCACTGGAACAGATTGTCGATGAAGGGCAACTCATGGTTTACAGGCATACCGGTTTCTGGTCCTGCATGGATACGTTGAGGGATCTGCAAAAACTGGAAAAACTTTGGAGTGAGGGCCGGGCAGGCTGGAAAATCTGGTAATTAGAGCTATTTCCAAAATCCGCATGATGAGGAACAATTGTTTTCGAAGGGTTTTTGTCGCACTTTCCCTGTTTGCCGCCGTTGCATTCTTCGGCGTTCTCATCGTCCACAAGGCAAATATCGACATCCCCTATCTCTGTTCTTCCGGGCCTGCCGGGGATATCTGGAGCGTCGGCATCTACGATCTGGAAATACAGAACCGATCCTTGAGGTTGCATGCCCGCCCGGGCAATCCGGTTCTCACGGCCGCCGACGTCACGGACATGCCGGCCCGTTTCGTGGCCGATCCTTTTCTGATTCGGGATCGAGATACGTTTTATCTGTTCTTTGAGGCCCTGGGTGTGGATCGCGGCGTCATTGGTCTGGCGACCAGCGACGACGGACTCTGCTGGCGCTATGAGCGGGTTGTACTGGAAGAGCCGTTTCATCTCTCCTATCCGAATGTTTTCAAATGGAGGGATAATTATTACCTGGTTCCGGAGTCCGTTGCCGTCAAAAGCGTCCGCCTCTACAAGGCGACGCATTTCCCCGACGAATGGCAATTGGTAAAAACGATCATCACCGACAGGGAGCTGGTGGATTCGACGGTTTTGATTCATCAGGGTTTGCTTTGGTTGTTTGCTTCCTCCATTGATAATCAAGACCTCTATCTTTTTTATGCCGACCGTCCGGAAGGTCCCTGGCATGAACATATCGGAAGCCCGATTATCAGCGGAAACGGCCGGGATGCCAGGCCGGCAGGAAATATTATGGATACGGGGGAGCGTCTTATCCGATTTTCCCAGGATTCTCAGGAGTATGGAGAGAAATACGGCAAAGCGGTAAGGGGCTTCGAGATCATAACACTGACGCGGGAAGAATACCGGGAACGTCCTTTGGAGGACAATCCCGTTTTGAAGGGTTCAGGAACGGGATGGAACAGCATGGGAATGCATCAGCTCTCCGCTTGGCCGGTAAGTCGCGGACGGTGGATCGCTGCCGCTGACGGCAAGCGTCGATCCGGTCAATACACTTTCTGTCTGGGAAAAACCATTTTCAGTGTGCCCTGATTTCTCATTCCAATCCAGTCTTTGTCGTGAATTCATTTTCGAGTCCGGGATATAATGATTGGTTATCGCGTCAGCTGTGTCTGCTGTGACACCTATGATCCTGCGGATGTGCGTAAGGCCCTTGAAGAGACGCTTGCCCATCTGAACGTTTCCCTCAAACCTGGCATGCGGGTTCTGATAAAGCCCAATCTGATGTCTCCGGTCAAACCGGCAAGGGCGATTACGACCCATCCGACCATTCTGGAAGAACTCTGCAAGATCCTCAAGGCTGCCGGCGCCGAGATCCTGATCGGGGAAAGCGCCTTTTACAATACGGATCAAGCCTTTGGCGTCTGCAATATTGCGCCTCTTTCCCGGTATGCCAAAATCATCAATTTTGATACAGAACCGACGCGGATTGTTCCTTTCGAAGGTAAAGTCGGCGCCGTTCCTCTGCCCGAAATCCTCTTCCAGGCGGACTTCATCATCAATGTGGCCAAGATGAAGACCCATGGCTTGACCGGAGTGACCCTCTGTGTGAAGAATCTCTACGGTTGCATTCCCGGTGCTGTGAAGCAGGGATACCACAAGACATTGCCCAACCCTCGATCCTTTTCCCGGTTTCTCATCGGGCTGCATCGGGAGATCAAACCGCAGTTGAATATCATTGACGGCGTTGTGGGATTGGAAGGAGAAGGGCCCGGCGCCTCCGGGCATCCGATAGCATCCGGTTTAATCGTGGCGGGCACATCGGCCTTTGCCACGGATATCGTTGCTGCCGAGATGATGGGTTTCAAACCGGAGCAAATCTATACGAATCGATATTCGGGGATCCGGCGCACCGAGATCGAGACCGTCGGCAGCGGTCGTGAAGTTCGAAAGTCCTTCAAAAAACCGCTTTCAGCCAATTTCCCGTACCTGATTTATTTTGCGGGTCTCCTTCCCCGGTCGCGAATCCATTTTACTCCCGAGCGCTGTGTGGAGTGCGGTCTGTGCGGAGGAAAATGTCCGGCCGGAGCCATTTCTTTCCATCCGGGGCCGGAGTGCGACCATCAACGCTGCATCCTTTGCTACTGCTGCATGGAGGTTTGCCCCCACAGCGCCGTCTATCTTCGGGAGCACTGGATCAGGCGCCGTCTGAGAGACATCGCGAAAACGTTGCTTCAAGTGAAAAGAGCAGCCGCCGGATCAATGCGTAGGACCTTCGACGAATGATAGGGATGGAATAAAGCTGTATTGAAAGTTTTCCCTCAAAAAAAGCAAGCGACAATGACATCATATACCGGTTTTTTGAAGGGCACCGTCGTTGTTATCACGGTTGCGATGGCCGTATTATGTGCCGCACTTTCATTAAC
Source organism: Desulfobacteraceae bacterium UBA5616 (assembly GCA_002423615.1). Taxonomy (GTDB): domain Bacteria; phylum Desulfobacterota; class Desulfobacteria; order Desulfobacterales; family UBA5616; genus UBA5616. The sequence continues at coordinate 8,639 of DIKO01000121.1, read as the reverse complement.
CAATGGATACAAATACTTCCGTTATAGTGAAAGATATGTCAAGATTGAGATGAAAACATCCGTAGAAGGATACGGGCAAGTCTACTTCGATACAGGCTTAAGTTACCAAGAAGATGCAAGTTATCGCTTTGAAATCAGGCCAACCGACCGTTTTGAGACATATAGAATACCTCTGCCCGAATTGACCATAAAATCTATTCGCTTTGATCCCCTCGATAAAAAAGGGACTTTTGAAATCAAGTCTGTATCCATCGAGTTCAGGAACGCACAAGTGGTCTGGGATAGAGAAAAGCTGGTAGAAAATATTGTTCCTCTTCAGCAGATCGATTTTAAAAATACAACATCAAGATTGAAAGGGTTTTCGACAGGGGAGGATCCGAATTTTACCGTAAGAGGTTTTGTCATTCCGGAAAATCGAAAAAGCCGTACACGCACGCTTATTTTTATTGGTGCATTCATGATGGGCTTAGCCTTCATAGGGGTCATTCTCTTTCTGATGATTGACGCTTTGACACGGTCCGGGCACCCGGAGCCTCGAAAAACTTCTCCATTATTAAAATACCTCCAGCATATAGCAATTTGTGGGCTGGTCTTTGTGATCATCGGTTTCTATCTATGGACGGCAACCTCAAATTTCAAGCCATTCCGGTTTGTGATTGACGGATCGTATAATGATGTTTACGGTCTTTATACCGACCTTGCCGATGCTCTACTGGCGGGCAGGTTGTCACTCATCGTTGAACCTTCAGAGGCATTGCTATCTTTGCCGGACCCTTATGATCCCGAGCAAAACATGTATTTAAGGTTACACGATGCGAGCCTCTTTAAAGGGCGTTATTACTTATATTTCGGGCCGGCGCCTGCGCTATTGGCCTTCATCCCCTGGAAACTATTAACCGGGCAACCCATGCCTCATAATCTTGCCGGGGCTGTTTTTGCCGTGTGTGGTTTTGTCGTCAGTATCCTCCTGATGACCTTGATCATCCGTGGAACCAAACTCAAAGGGAATCTCCTCATCTTTCTGATTGGCATTACGATGTTGGGAATGTGCAACATGGTCCTTCCGGTGCTCCGTCGACCGTTTATGTACGAAGTGGCGTCGCTCAGCGCGTATCTGTGGTGTATGTTGTCGCTATTTTTTATCTTTTCGTTTATGTTCTTCGAAAATCGTAAAATAGCCCATTTGCTCATGGCCGGTCTTTTTTATGGATTGGCCATTGCCAGCCGATTTTCCTATGTCTTTGGTGCCGTTATATTTCTGATCCCTTTGAGTTCCTTTCTAAATCATCAGAAGGTTTTCAGCCGAAGTTACTTTAAAAAGATAGCCGTATTTCTGACCACAGCGGGGATGCCTCTGGCCTTATGCATTGGTCTTCTTTTACTTTACAATTACTTGCGATTTGAGAATATTCTGGAGTTCGGTGCGAGATATCAGCTCGGTATTGTCCAACCTCTTGATCATCCTTTTTTCAGCACCCAGAACTTCTGGGTCAACAATTATCTAAACCTTCTACTGGGTGTATCAATCAACGGATCGTTTCCATTTTTCCATGTACCATCTGTGAATATTCCCGCGAATCTTACAATCCCTTCTTATTATCCCATATACTGGACGAAGGCGGATCCATCTTCAGCAGGGCTTCTTATGAATCTCCCCTTCCTTTGGATAGTCATTCCCGCATGGATCTATCTTAAACTGAAGAAGGTGGACTTCCCCAAACCGATTTTATATTTTGCTTTGCTTCTCCTGTTGGGCGGGATGGCGAACTGGCTGGTCGTCTCTCTTTTTTCGTATCAGCATATGCGTTACGTGATCGATTTTCTGCCAATGATTCTGCTTCTCTCGTGCATGATTTACTTTCAGATCTATGATTATTTCCGGGGACGTATCGCTGGAAGGGTTGGTGTGCAGTGTGTGGCCTTCACAACCGTATTGTACGCAGTTCTGGCAAACATCGGCATTAGCATAGAAGGATATAGGCAAATATTCGAAAAGGGGAATCCCGAACTATATAAAAAAATAGAACATATATTTGACTTTATTCCCGATATGATCAGTTGTCTATGATGCAATATGATGGATCTTTCACATTAACGGAGCAGATGATGAAGCCTTCCTCCATAAGCATTATTATGCCGGCCCTCAATGAAGAGGGAAATATCCAGATTACCATTGATAATGTGGTTTCCGCTGCAGAAAAATCATTTTCTGAGTACGAACTGATTGTCATCAATGACGGAAGCACAGACCGAACACCGGAGATCGTGCAAGAGAACCGGCAAAGGAATCCCAGAATACAGCTCATCTCCAATACCGCACCCTGTAACATAGGGGCATGCTACGATTTGGGGAGAAAAAGAGCTCGGATGAAGTATTGCGTTGTAATTCATGGGGATAATCCCTGTTCGGCAAGCACGCTTGAGGCGTTTTTCTCCCATGTCGGGCAGGCAGATTTCCTTTGCGGCTATTGGAAAGATCCAAAAGAAAGAACTCATCTGCGGCGTATCCTCTCATCGTCTTATACCAGAGTCCTAAACTTGATGCTCCGCAGGAAGATGAAATATTACAATGGGCTGCAGCTCCATAAAACCGAGTGGGCAAAATCCGTGGAGTTGAAAAGCACGGGATTCGGTTACCAGGCGGAACTCCTGCTTCAGGCGCTGCTTGACGGGAAAAAATACATCGAAATCCCTATTGCCTATGTCGAACGACCGGGTCCGGATAGTGGAGTAACCAAAGCTTTCAGGCCGAACAATATCGCCAATGTGCTCAAAACCATAGGACGGTTATATGCTCTGAATAAAAGAAAGCAAGAGACGGTCTGACATGGAATGGGCGATGATTGCGGACACCGCAAGTTTCATCGGCACCTTTGTTGCCTTCCAAGTTTAGAAGGAGAAGAATAAATGATAAAAACGCCACTTTTTAGTGTCATGGGTCGGAAATTCAATGTCATCATTTTAGCTGCCGGCATGGGAACCCGCCTCCGACCCGAAACCGATCATATTCCTAAGTGTCTTGTGAATATCAGCGGTATGCGTGCGATTGACTATTGCATCCAAAAGTATCAGTACATTGCCGGGCGAATAATTATAGCCGTTGGCTATTGCGGCGACCTTGTGATGCATTACGTTCGGGGCCGCTATTCATCCCTGGATGTTTTCTTTAGCCAGGAAGAAATGTCTGCCCTCCGCGGACCGGGAACCTCACTAATCTATTCCTTGGATTATGCGTCCAGCCGCCTGCCAACCGTCATTACATTTTGTGATTACATTGTTGAGGATCAATTTTCAGTCGATTTTGACAGCATCGGAGTCTGCCGTCCAGGGAATGATCCATGTATACTTGGCGATTATCAAACCGTGGCTTTGATTGACCAGGATGTTGTTATGGGATTGAAATGGAACGAAGATGTGGCAAGCGTGCGGAAAAACGGCTTTACGGGGATTGTCGTCTTTCACGACACGAAATTGCTCAAAGCTATTGCGTACAGTGCCGCCTCATCAAAAAATCAGGATGAGGATCTGGATTATAGCTTCGATGTCGTCGATCAATACGTTCACAAGATAAGAACGGTGGCCACGCCTCTTTCACACCTCTTTGAATTCGGAACCAGTGAAACGTTAATTCAAATCAGGAGATATTTTGATGGAGATCGATGAATTTATCTTGCACAAACTTGAAGAGGCCAAAGGGAGTAGGTGCATCGTGGTCGGGATTTGCGGAAGAGCCGGCTCAGGTAAGACAACCCTGAGTGAGATGATATCCGGGAAGCTGTCGGAGAAAGGAGTTGAGACCGCTATTTATTCGGGAGATTGGCATTTTATCATGGATTCACAGACCCGTAAATTGTGGCTGCAAGAAAAATGGAAAACTGGACTGAATGCCTATATGTATGCCGTCAATCAATTTACCTGGTGGAATTTTGAAAAGATCCAACGCGATCTTGGAAAACTATCCGTCGGTGAACCGGTGACCATCGCCGCCGCCTACAATCGTCTTACGGGACAAAGGGACCTGGATATTCTCATCCCGACAATTTCCCGTGGCGTAATTTTATACGAAAACAGCATTCTGGGAGGAGCTGAGGTTTTGGAAAAAATCGATTCGGTTATTCTGGTCAACACGCCGGAAGACATCTGTTTTACGAGACTTCTGCAGAAGGATGCCGCACGCCGCACTATCCCGGATATTGCCGCCCGCTATCTGATCACGACTTACAGCGAAAACATTTTTTTCCACCTTCTTCTCGACCATTTTCCCTCGAAAACCCTGATCTGTGATTCCGATGGCCGCTTTGGCAGCTTTCCGGAGATTTCCATGGTCTCTCAGATTCCGGTTCCGATCGGTGGTCAAGAGGTCACGCCTCTGCTTAAGGGCACGATTTTTTGCGATTTGGACGGAACCCTTATAAAGCATGTTCCCATTCCTTCATATACCGGGGATGATATCGAAATTCTGGCCGGCTCGAAAGAAAAGCTGAAAGAACTCAAGGAAGAGGGATATTGCCTTATACTAACCACGTCTCGGACATATAATAATATATTTCCAGTTCTGAATAAACTGAAAAATGAAGGGCTTGATTTTGACCAAATCATCTGCGACCTTCCGCTAGGTCCCCGGTATCTGATCAATGACAACAAGGGAGATGAAGTCCGTGCTTTTGCCTTTGCCCTGCAAAGAGACAAGGGGATCAAGGGAATCGACATCCCTTAAGAATGGATGTGTTTTCAAGAGATTTTCAACATGTATGTGATCGCATTGTGAAAGAAAAAGAATGTTGGTATGCCGTAAAGAAAGGTGATTGAAAAAACGTAGATTTACTCGACGCAAATGGAAAATATTGATATACGGACCCATGATTTTTAGCGAAACGAAACTGCCGGGCGCCTTCATCATCGAGGTAAACCGCCTGGAGGATGAAAGGGGCTTTTTCGGAAGGGTTTTCTGCCGCAACGAGTTCCCCGAGCGCGGATTGAATCCGGATGTAGCACAATGCAATATCTCCTTCAACCGGGATGCGGGCACCTTGCGGGGGATGCACTACCAGTCGGCGCCTTATGCCGAAGATAAGCTGATTCGGTGCACAAAGGGAAAACTGTATGACGTGATTGTGGACCTGCGCCGGGATTCCGTGACCTTCAAACAATGGATCGCCGTGGAGTTGACGGAAGAAAACAGGCTTATGCTCTATGTTCCCAAGGGTTGCGCCCACGGATTTCAAACCCTCGAGGACAATACGGAGGTCTTCTACCAGATGTCTGAATTTTATCATCCCGACTCTGCCTGCGGTGTCCGCTGGAATGACCCTGCTTTCAAGATTCAATGGCCGGCCGGAGTTCGGGTGATCATCTCGGAGCGCGACCGGAACTGGCCGGATTACGCCGCCTGATCTGCGGAGAGAGTTACAAAGTGGATAACCATTTCGGAATGAGGCCGATCGAATGGGAAGAGATGGGACGGGATCTGCATGCGTTCATCGGGCAGATGTATCCCCTCTGCCGGAGCATTACGGGCACGGGTTTTCGCGAGACCCTCTCGATGGTGAGCCGTTATATTCCGTTGGAAATTCATGAGGTTCCTACTGGGACTCCTGTTTTTGACTGGGCCGTGCCGAAGGAATGGAACATCCGGGATGCCTATGTGAAGAACATGGCGGGCGAGCGGGTGATCGATTTCCGGAAATCGAACCTTCATGTGGTCAGTTACAGCGTGCCCGTCCGGGCTACACTGTCCCTGACGGAATTGAAAGAGCACCTCTTTTCGTTGCCGGAGCATCCGGACTGGATTCCCTATCGCACGACCTATTACCAGGAAAACTGGGGGTTCTGCCTGAGTCATCATGAATTGGTGAAAATGAAGGATGACCGCTACGAGGTCTGTATCGACAGCACCCTCGAGCCGGGTCATCTCACCTATGGCGAATATTATCTCCCCGGGGAGGAGGAAAACGAGATTCTTCTCTCCTGCCATGCCTGCCATCCGTCACTCTGCAATGACAATCTTTCCAGCGTGGCTTTGGTCACCTTCCTGGCCAAACATCTGGGCAACCGCCCGCGACGGTATTCCTATCGCATCCTGTTCATCCCGGGTACGATCGGGTCGATTGTCTGGCTCTGCCTGAATGAAGAGAGGGTGCACAGGATCAAACACGGATTGGTGGCGGCCTGTACGGGGGATCCCGGCAAGGTGACGTACAAGAAAAGCCGGCAAGGCGATGCGGAAATCGACAGGGCGGTGGCGCATGTCCTGAAGCATTCGGGGAACGATTATGAGATTATGGATTTTTCCCCCTACGGCTATGATGAGAGGCAGTATGGATCGCCGGGGTTCAATCTGCAGGTCGGTTGCCTCATGAGAACGCCCCATGGGCGCTATCCCGAATATCACACGTCCGCGGACGATCTCTCATTTGTCCGTCCGGAATGCCTTGCGGATTCGTTCCAAAAATATCTGGCTGTTCTTGATTTGTTGGAGAATAACCGGACCTATCAGAATCTGAATCCGAAATGTGAGCCTCAGCTTGGAAAAAGGGGGCTATATCGACTCATGGGTGGCGGCCGGGAATCCGGATTTGATCAGATGGCGCTGTTGTGGGTGTTGAATCTCTCCGATGGCGGCTATACGTTGCTGGATATCGCCGACCGCGCCGGTTGTGAATTTACCGCGATCAGAAATGCCGCGGAGGCCCTGCGGATCCATGAATTGCTGGGCCCTCCGCGTGATCAGGGGACGGATGGTGGACGATGAATAAGGCCTTACGTGAAATCTATCGGGGAATGCCCGTGCTGATCACGGGTCATACGGGTTTCAAGGGCTCGTGGTTGAGCATCTGGCTTCGGGAACTCGGAGCCAAGGTGGTCGGCTACAGCATCGATCCTCCCACGCAGCCGAACAATTTTGATCTGTGCGGATTGAGCGGGAAAATCGTCGATCTCCGAGGAGATGTCCGGGATTACGACCAACTGGAGAAGGTCATCCGGCAATATTCTCCACGGATCGTTTTTCATTTGGCTGCGCAGCCGCTTGTCCTGGTTTCCTACGAGCAACCCAAAGAAACGCTGGATGTCAATGTCGGGGGGACGGTCAATGTTCTGGAGGCGCTGAGAAGGATCCGGACAAAGGGCGCCTTCGTCGGGGTGACCACCGATAAATGCTACGAGGATCAAAATATGATCTGGGGATATCGGGAAAGCGATCCCCTGGGAGGTTTCGATCCGTACAGCGCCGGCAAAGCCATGACGGAGATGGCCATTGCCTGCTACCGAAACTCCTTTTTCCCGCCGGCGAAATATGCCGATCATGGTCTGGCCGTTGCATCCGCGCGGGCGGGCAATGTCATTGGCGGAGGTGACTTCGGCGAATACAGGCTGGTGCCCGATTGCATGAAGGCGCTCATGAAAGGGGAGGCCATTGTCGTCAGAAATCCGGCGAGCATCCGGCCATGGCAGCATGTCCTGGTTCCCCTCAGCGGGTACCTTCTGTTGGGGGCCCGACTGATTGCGGAGGGGGACAAATTCTCGAGCGCTTGGAATTTTGGCCCTCCCGAAATGAAGCCGATCACCACGGAGGCGATCGTGGAACAGGTCATCCGCTGCTGGGGAAGCGGCGAATGGACCCATCGACCTGTGCCCAATGCCAAAAAAGAGACGGAAGTCCTTAAGTTGAACTGGGAAAAGGCGGCCAATCGGCTGAACTGGCTTCCCGTTTATACATGGAAGAAGGCGGTTGAACAGACCGTGGATTGGTTCAAGGCGTATCGGGCGCAGCTGGAAAATCCACGAGAGGATCTTTATTCCATTTGTCTAAGGCATATTCTGGATTACACGAAAGAGGCCAAAAGGAAAGGGATGATGTGGTTTGAAACAGGGCAATAATGAACCAAGGTGCGAAGACCGCGCTCGAAAGCAGATATTTTTTATGAATAGCAGAGTTAGAAGTTATTGCCTTGTGGCGTCGCTCTTTTTTTTGCTACTATCCTGTTCCTGGGACCCGGACGGAATTTTCTCGGACGGTTCGGATACCAATTCAGGGAATGTCCCGGTTTCAGGGAGTGTTCCCGGGGCCCCTACGGAACTGACCGTTTTACTGGGTGAAAGGCAGGTCACGATTCAGTGGAAAACGGTGGCCGGTGCCACTTCCTACAATCTGTACTGGTCCCAGAACCGGGGTGTCACACCGGCGACGGGAACGAAAATTGCCGATATAAAGAGTCCTCATGTTCACACCGGCCTGACCGAAGGAGCGACTTATTCATACATTGTGACGGCGGTAAACGCTGCGGGAGAAAGCAGCCGGTCGGAGGAGGTCACGATCACTATAAACAAGGCCCCCTCGGCTCCGACGGGGGTTTCCGCCGCCGGAGGCGAGGGCCGTGTCGTGATCACCTGGAATCCGGTGGAGGAGGCGACGTCCTACGCCATTTACTGGTCCAACACATCCGGGTTGCAAGCGGGTGGGGGGAGCAAAATAGCAAACGCAACCAGTCCCTATGTCCATGGCGGACTCAACAACGGCTCATCCTATTATTATGTGGTGACGGCCGCCAACGACTATGGGGAAAGCAACGCCTCCGGCGAAGTTTCGGCCATTCCCCGCACCCATCCCGACAACGCCCGTCTTCGGGTTGCTTGGGTTC
>DIKO01000002.1:46364-50230 GCA_002423615.1 Desulfobacteraceae bacterium UBA5616 | reverse complement strand
TCTCATCCCACGGTTCGTGATGATGTGAAAGCCATATCGCGCGTTCCTCCTTCCACTGATCCAGCTTCGCTTTCGGGAGAGAATCACCCAGTCGCCACGTCACAAAGACCCATGCCTCGCCCTGCTGCCAATGGGGAAGCCGATGCTCCCGTTTCGCAATTTCCTGGTTGGGATTGAAAAAAGGGGGCAATTTAAAGGAGGTCGGACTTCCCAGTCCGCCTTTTGCAATTAGAAGCGGCGGGTTGGAAAACCCGCCCTCCTTTTCTCGGCTTCCTCGCGGGAAACAACGGTCCAGCCGATGGCCTCGGCGTATTCGAGGGTGTGGGCATGGCTGATTTTCATTTTATCTCAAGTTCGTGAACACGGGTTTTCGCGGTCATCAGTTCGTGAAGGAGGGTGCGGAAGAGGTCTTGGAAAGACCGTTTGCGACTCTGGTGGATGGTGATCTTTGATTCGACTGCTTCCAGTGCCTCTCCCATCTCCACCTGCTGGTCCGTTGGTGGGATCGCGATCTTCTCCCCGTGGACAATATTCCGGTTCAACGTTGGGTTCGCCGCTCCCGTGTCGAATCGCTTCAGCCGCATTGTCTCGAGTAGGTAGGCGACAAATCGCGGGTTGTTTCCTTTAAAATCCTTGATCCACAGCGTTGTATCGTGGGGCCAATAGTCCGAAGCGATGTAGTGTATGGTTCCGAGGGAGCCCTTGCGGCCGATCACGACACCAGGGCCTTTGACTTTGGCTTCATCGTGATAGCTACTAATGCCGCCGGACGACACCACCGGATAATCTCCCGGGCGCTGATCCTTTTTTGTGATGTCGAACCCTCTTTGAAGAACCGCAAAAGAATCGAAGCGTTTTACCTCCCAGCTTTCAGGCACAGGTCCGATTTCGGTCTGTTTTTGGGGTTCGTTGCGGAGGCCTTCGGTGAATAGTTTGTGCATGAGGGCCTTTTTCAGCTCGGTGGCGGTCTGAATGATCCGCTCCTGCGCTTTGATCGCCTGCTGCACCGTCGAAAGGATGTGCGAGATCTTCTTCTGCTCGGGGAGTGAGGGGAGAGGGAGGCTTCGCTCCTTGAGCGTTTTGAAGTGCCGATTATAGCCACGACTGGGAAGTTCCAATCCTAACATCGCGAAAAAGTAAAACTTCGGGTCGTAGAGCTTCTTATTGGGAAGAAGAACCTTGGTTCCGTCGGCCCCAAGGACGAACGGGAAATCGACATATTTGAAACAACGTGTGTGGTCGCCGAAAATGATCAGTGGAAGATCGAAGTCGATGACCTTGCTCTCATCATCACAGTAGCCAGCGACAAACTCCTGCCCTTGGTCGACGACCGGGAAACGACCAACCTTAGCGATGTCCTTCGCTGGAATTTGGTTTTGCCGACCAACCTTGTTCTTAACGAACGAATCGGAGACAGCGCATGTTTGCCACTCACTCATACCCCGATCTTCTCCAGAATCTCTTTCAACGCTTTGTCCGTCATGTTCGTCTCCCTCAAAGGAGGGCGAGTTTTCCAACCCGCCATGAATTTTTTATTGGCGGACAGGAATGTCCGCCCTCCTTTACTGAACCACTCTGGCCGTGACTCTGACTGCCCTGTGACTGGTTGGGCAACTTGTCCATTGACTTGGGCCTCGACTTGTCCGGTTTGCAGAAGCACGCTCATGGCCGGCCCTCTTCCATATCCAACTGTTCCAGCAATGCACGCCCCTTTTCGGTGGTTTGGTAGCGCTGTTTGCTGCTGGTGGGTTTGTCCGGGATTGTCATCTGAACGAAGCCTTCGTCAATAAGCGGCTTTAAGACCTGGTTCCTGAACTTGGTGCGATCCGTTCGTTCCGCAATCTCCATGAGATCGCCAATTGGACTGATTATCAGGCACTTACGAAGAATTGCAACCTGGTGCCCACTTAGTGCCAACCTGGTGCCGACCTGGTGCCGACCTGGTGCCGACCTGGTCCCGGCTTGGGCCCCTGGCTCAGGCTTTTTCCGCCGGATCGTCAGCACGAAAAATCCTGCGTCAATCCTGATTTCAGGTTCGGCAAGCCCGGCCTTCCGGCAACGCCGGATCATATCACGGATACCGGTTCCCATGCGTTCGATGTACTTGGTCAGGTACATGGGCTCTGCAAGAAGCGGATTATGCGGAACGGAGGCATGGGGGCCGCGCAGTTTTTCAAGCGTCAGGGTCGGCGGCAGGGTGCCGGGATTCCAGACTTCAAGCCGATCCTTAAAGAGCATGACCTGTACGCCGGCATTGCTGGTGTAGTCACGATGCACCACGGCGTTGACGATGGCTTCGGCGACAACTTCCTGCGGAATTTCGTATTTCGTGGGCGCCTGGGTGCTTTCCGCTCTTGTCCCCACCCAGAGGTCTATCTTGGAGAGCACGAAATCCTTGGCCTGGTCCACGAGATCGAAAACCGTGCCTTTGTACACCTGATAGGAAGGAATGGGTTTGGCCACTTCATAGCCGTGGAAATGGGCGCATTTCACCTCGGAGGTGATCAGAAACCGTTGCGGCTGCCTGCCGAACAACAGAACTGCGGCATGGGTCGGTCGTCCTTTGTCGAGCAGATTGAGATGAACCAGTACCTCATGCGGCGGCGTATCCCCCGGCAATGGGAAATTGCGGCCGCGCCGGGCAAGCATGAGAAAACGGGCGATCTTGTCATCGTCAAGGTCATCAAGCGTTGCGTTTCGGCAGAACGTGGCATCGAACGGACCGAAACGGATCAGTTCACGCTCTTCGAGAATCCTGACGAGACTCGCATACACCGCAGCGATCAGCTCCCCGGCGGAATTGATCCGACGCCGGATAAGGCTGCCGGCGGCATCATTTACCAGGGCTCTCATTTTCGGATGCCGAACGCCGTCATCGGCTCCCTTGACATAAATCAGGCGGTTTTTGCCCTTTTCGGTGGCCCGATTGAACTCACGGTGGGTCGGTGAAAGTCCCTCCGCATCTTCCCGACCATATTCATTGCCGAAAATACCGAGATAGATATCGCAACGATCCACCTCGTCGAGGTAACACTGGTCAGCCCGCTGATCGGCCGCAGGCGCTTCTTCGAACAGAAAGTATTCGAAAAAGCGTCGCAGCAGCGGGTCGCCTGAAAGATATTCGGCCAGCGCCTTGCGCTCCGTGGCGAACTCCTTTTGCACGCTGCTGATGAAGATCTTCATGCACCGAATCCCAGTTGCTTGAGGATGCCCCGCAGTGCCTCATCGGTTTCCCTGGCTGCCAGCTCAATCGCGTTCAGCTCTTCGACAATCTCGGCAATGGGCCGGTAGGTTTCGGCATCGCTGGTGTGGATGTAGCGGCTGGGGGAAATGTTGTAGTCGTTTTTCGCAAGTTCCTTGTGATCGACGATGCGGCTGAGTTTTTCCTCCTCCTTCCACTCGATGAGGGTGTCAACGATACGCTGGATGCCCTCGTCCGGAATGAAATTCTTGGAGTCGCCCTTCTCAAAGATCCGGCCGGCGTTGACGAGAAATACCTTGCCCTGGCGATCTATCGGCTTGGCCCGGTTGAGGAAAAGGACGATGCCCGGGGCGGTGGTGTTGTAGAAGAGGTTTTCGGGCAGGTAAAGGACGCTCTCGATGATGTCGTGATCGACAAACCATTGACGGACGGTTTTTTCCTTGTTGGTGCCGGCATTGCCCGATCCGCGGGAGGCGGCGCCGGTGTCGAGAACGATGGCGGCGCGACCGGTGCCATTGAGGCTGGCGTGCATGTGCTGGACCCAGCCCCAGTCGGCGGAGGATTTGCCGGGGAAGCCGGCCCCGGCGGGGAAGCGGTCGAGTTCGTCGTTGTCGTAGTCGGCCTCGGTGAACCAGTCCTGGTTCCACATGGGATTGGCGACGAC
>DIKO01000002.1:0-46304 GCA_002423615.1 Desulfobacteraceae bacterium UBA5616 | reverse complement strand
TCGATCTGGCCTTCCATGTCGTGGATGATCATGTTCATGTTGGCCATGGCCCATGTCTCGGGGGTGAACTCCTGGCCGAACAGTTTCAGGGGGGCAACGGTGCGCTTCTTGCCTTTGGCGTTTTGCTCCATGGCGATCTCGCATTTCACGAGGAGGCCGCCGGAGCCGCAGGTGGGGTCGTAGATCTCCATTCCGGGCTCGGGTTGGAGGACCCGGGACATGATGGTGCCGACCTCGGGAGGGGTGTAGAACTCGCCGGCGCTCTGGCCGCCTCCCTCAGCAAACTTGCGGATGAGGTATTCGTAGCTCTTGCCGATGATGTCGGCCTCGACGTCGTCGAGCCCTAAGCGTTTGGTGCTGATGGCCTCGATGAGGTTGGAAAGGCGGTCGTCATCGAGGTCGCGCTGGCCGTGGGTGGTGGCGTTGAAGTCGACGCGGTCGATGATGCCCTGCAGGAGCGGGTTTTCCCGGGCGATCGCTCGCATGTGGGTGGTGACGCCTTCACCTATTTTGTCCGCGAGCTTGCGGATGACGGACCAGACCGGCTGCTCGGGATCATCCGGTACGAGGGGAAGGTAGAAGCGGACGAGCTTGTGGTCGGCCCTGGAGAGATGGAAAGCCTTCTTGCGCGAGCCGACCTCCGCTGCAATGCGGTTCAGCTCGTCGTCGAAGACGTCGCAGAGACGCTTGGTGAAGATCAGCGGCAGGATGTAATCCTTGTATTTCGGCGCGTCCTTGGCGCCCCGAATGGAACAGGCGGCGTCCCAGATCCAGGATTCGAGGGATTTTCCGTTACCGTTATTATTTGCCATCAGTGCTCAGTCCCTTGTTCCTATGCGCATAACGCCGCTTTTCAGCAGGCACCGCTGTTTGCGCGGCGCGGCAAAAGCGTGGTCAGCGCCTTGAATATGAGATCCCCAGTTCTGCTGCTGCTTCATGGAGACGTCGATCAAAAGTCCAAAGAACAACATTTCCTATAATTGCAGAAGCTAATAAATGGATATCTACGTATCCAAGGCCGCGCCCCATGAGTGAGTAATTTTCGATAAATTCTAAAATTTCTGTTGTCTCAACAACAGGTGACGAAGGAAGCGCCTGAGGATGCTGACGTTCGCGATGAGCAGCCACGAGAAGCTCGCCGTTCTCTTGCGTCCGCACCAGTGTAAAGCCCGGCCCCGGCGGTCGCCTGAACTTCGTTGTTCGCCGAAGCCGATTGAGTAGCTGCCATTCAGTTCGTTACCAGAATGCTCACCCCTGCTTTATCTTTTTATACATCGTCATCTTCAAAGGGCATCATTTCACTCGCCAGATTTAGAAACACCCCCATAGATTCACATAAATTCTTGACAATACGGCTATGAATCTCTTTTTCATTTACATCTTTTGCTTTGGCCATTGCCTTCAATGCAATATTTAACTCCTTTGCCAAATCGTCCATTATTGTATCGGGTTCCATAATTTTCCTTTTTCGGTTTTTGTGGCGAACCATTGATTATTATGCCAATCGCAATGCGATCAAGATATTGGAGTTCAATACCTTGCGATTTGGCTGTCTGAAAATATCAAGTCCATTGGATGATCTTGAAATTGTTTTGAAACCGGCTATGCAGACTGCAGGTATCCTACATATCCCTTGATGCTGTTGGTCATGAAATAGGTTTCCCTTCCCTGCTGGTCCGGGGTGAGTTCCTGAAAACAGGCGAGGCGGGGATCTTCCCTTTTTAGCCGTTCAATGCAATCGGTGAAGAAACTCTCCTCCCCGACATTTTTGAGCTCATCGCGGATCACATCCTTCCACAGCAAAAGCTGGGCACGGTGGGATGTCAGCCAATAAACCGCATTGTCCGATATGCCGAAATGGCCGAAGCAGATATTTTCCGGATGGTGGCGCAACAGGAGATCGATGCTGCTGATGGAGGTTTCCAGAAAAAATTTGGGTGGGGTTGCCGGGCGGAGATATTCATGCCCAGAGGGGAACCGGATATGCACCCCGCAGGTCTCCCCGGCGAAAAGGCAGAGGGGGGTGAGAAAACTCACGTGATGGGGAGCGTGCCCCGGTGTGATAATGGGTAAAACATGTTCATTTTTAAAATCCGCAGCGTCGATCACGGGATTTTTCAGAACGGGTTTGATTTCACCGTAGGAACGGGCCATATCCCCGAGGGTTTTCAGAGAGCCCTCCCACAGTTTTGCGGGGTCTTTCAGATGGGGGATGGCGGTTTTATGGCAGATAATGGGGGTATCGGGAAACAAATTCGAAAAATCCCCGATGCCGCCGGCATGATCGATGTGTATATGGGTTATGAAGATATAATCCAGCCGCTTGATTTTTAACTGATCAAGGGCCTGTTCAAGACGCCCGACGGTCGATGTGGGGCCGACATCGATCAGGTAGGCGGGGTCGCCCGTTTTAACCCAGACACCGATAAAATCGCCAAAGCCCTTCATCGGCGGAACCAGGGTTATTAAATAAAGGTTGTCCGAAATCCGTTCAATCCCGTTTTGGAAGGTCATTGTTCACCTGATGTTCATCTCGGCTTCCAGCCGTTCAATTTCCCGACAGAGCTCCCGCCGTTCTTCTTCGGTGATCTCTTTGTCGTTCAAACGCCGTTTAAGCCCGAGAAGCATCATTTCTTCCCGGTATTCGGCGCAGGTGTATTTATTCGCCATAAATCAGCCCGTCTCGAATTAAAAGGAGAATCCCCGTTCCGGCTAAATCCGGCCCATCTCCCGCATCGTTTCCTTGTAAACTCTGTAAAAAAGGTCATTCTCCGTGATGCTGCGCTTGAGAATTTTTTCAGTATCCCCGATATTGGTCACATTCAGAATGAGATTGACGCTTTTGTTGAATGCCATCATGTTGTCCATGGTCCTGAAACGGCTGCTGATCAGGACTACAAAAATGTCCCGCCGGGTTGACATGGGCATTCGTTCCAGATAGGCCAGAATGCCGTTTAAATCCGGATTCGGGGAATCAAAGGTTTCATTGACCATGACCAGGTTAAAATTGTGATACCGCATTTTGGTTAAGGCGTCTCTGACGTTTTCCGCCTCTTTGGTATGATATTCCATCAAATTCAGTGTTTCCGCCAGCACCTTTTTAACCGAAGGATCGGATTCGCAGATCAGGGCTGTTTTTCCTTCCTCCTCGATGAAGTCAAAGGGTTTTTCCGATGCATCATAATCGCCTGAGATAATTTCGCTGTAAATTCCCCCTCCATTTTCATCCGTTTCCGGTGCAGGGGATTCGGGCCTGGCCGTGACCGATATCTTATTTTTGCATTTGGGGCAGGTGAGCACGGCGGTCTTCCCCGGAGGAATTTTTCCATCCGGGATGTTAAGCTTGCTTTGACAATTTTCACAGGTTATTTCCATCTTCCAGGGTCTCCTGACGGGAATTTTGATCGAACCGCTCTGTTTCCGGCTGGATCACATCTGATTTTTTGAATACGACTTGTCGTAATCGTTATCGATTTCAAGTTCTTTGATATCCGTCGTGGCCTCTCCTCTGGAGCTTTTGACCGAATCGATGCCCCGCCCGACAATGCCTTTTCTGGAGGAATAGGCCAGGGCCGTGTCTTCCGTAATCAGGCCGAGTTCATATAATTTTATAATATAATTATCAAAAGTCGTCATTCCAAAGGCGGTTCCCGCCTGCATGATCTCGTAGAATGTTTTTCCTTCGGATTCGCCGTTGAGAATGGCGTCCTTGGTTCTCAGGTTGACCCCCAGGATCTCGAAGGAGGCCACCCGGCCCCCGCCGATTTTGGGAAGAAGCCTCTGGCAGACAATCCAGCGGATCGTGTCGGCCAGACGGATTCTGATCTGGTTTTCTTCCTCGGTGCTGAACATGCCGAGAACGCGGTTGACCGTTGAACCGGCATCCACGGTGTGGAGGGTGGACAGAACCAGGTGACCGGTTTCTGCGGCGCTCAGCCCGATCTCGACGGTTTCCCGGTCCCGCATTTCGCCCACCAGAATCACCTTCGGGGCCTGGCGAAGGGAGGCCCTAAGGCCATTGGCAAAGGAGTCGAAATCAATGCCCAGCTCCCGTTGATTGAAAGTGGACTGGCGGTGGGGATGCTGATATTCAACCGGGTCTTCAAGGGTGACGATATGAACGGATTTATGGGTGTTGATTTCGTTCAGGACCGCTGCAAGGGACGTGGTCTTCCCCGAACCGGTGGCGCCGGTGACCAGTACGATACCGTTTTTTTCCTCGGCGATCTTATACATGGCGTCGGGAAGGTTCATTTCCTTGATGGTGGGAATCTTCGACTCCAGTTTTCTCAGGACGGTCGAGTAGTTGCCGGTTCTTGAAAATACGTTGACTCTGAAACGGGCCTTTCCGGGCAACCCATAGGACATGTCGCAGGATCCCGAGGAAATCAGCATGCGGGTCAGGCGGTTATCCCGGTTGATCAGATTCAGTGCGAAAATTTCAGTCTGGAAAGGCGTCAGGGACTTGATGCCGGGCTGAAAATTCACCGGGACCAGTTCGCCGGAGCTTTCCACCTGAAAAGGTTTGCCGACGGTGATGTTCAAGTCCGAAACATTGGTGTAAGCATCCAGCATTCTCGTGAGAATATAGTCGATTTCCTGTTTTCTCAAGGCGGGTACTCCTTTCTCTCTCCCTATGCTTCGGTGAAATCCGTCGGGGGTGTTTTGAGCAGGGGCCTGAAGATGGATTTGTCGTTGGCTTTCAGATAAGCGTCGTCACCGGAGATCATCCCTTTATTATACAGATCCATGATCGCATCGTCCAGTAACTGCATGCCGTAGCGTTTTCCCGTCTGGATCATGGAGGGAATCTGATGGGTTTTGGACTCGCGGATTAAATTCCGCACGGCGGGAGTGGCGATAAGGATCTCCAGGGCGGCGCACCGGCCTTTTTTGTCGATGCGTTTAAACAGAACCTGGGCCACGACAGCCCTCAAACCGTCGGATAAAGTGGATCGAATCTGGGCCTGTTCGGTGGAGGGGAAAATTTCAATGATACGGTCGACGGTTTTCGGAGCGCTGGGGGTGTGCATGGTCCCGAAAACCAGATGGCCGGTGGAAGCGGCTTCAATGGCAAGGGAAGTGGTTTCGAGGTCGCGCATTTCACCCACCAGGATGATGTCCGGGTCTTCCCGGAGGGCTCCCCTCAAGGCGGATTTAAATGTCCGTGTATGCAACCCCACTTCCCGATGGTTGACGATGCATCCCTGGCTCTGGTGGACAAATTCGATGGGGTCTTCAATGGTAATGATGTGGTCTTTTCTTGTGCGGTTGGCCACATCGATGACGGCTGCCAGGGTGGTAGATTTGCCGCTTCCCGTGGGGCCCGTCACCAGGATCAGGCCTCTGGGGAGGGAGGCCAGTTTTCCGATGACCGGGGGTAACCCCAATTGCTCGATGGTGAGAATTTCACTGGGGATTTCCCTGAATACCGCCGCCACGCCGTATTTCTGGATAAAAAAATTGGCCCGGTATCTGGCCAGCCCCGGGATCTCGTAACCGAAATCCACATCCCCCGTTTCTTCAAAGGTTTTTACTTTATCTTCCGGTGCGATCTCATAAAGCATGCTTCTCAATTCATCCTGATCCAGGATTTTGTATTTAACGCGCTCCATTTCGCCGCGAATGCGGAGTGCGGGCGGCTGCCCCGTTACCAGATGAAGGTCCGATGCGCCTTGTTCGTGCATTAATTTGAAAAAAGCATCTATTTTGGCCATAAATTACTCCTGATCCTTTTCGTCTCTTGCCGTTTTTACGCTTTCAAGAAGTTTGGAGTGACTTTCCAGGATGGAGCCGATCTGGACTTCGATCTGCATGCGCTGACGTTTCAGTTCGGAAATGTCCTCATGCAACCGGGAAAGGCGGTTGTGGGCGTTTTGCAGAAGCTTTTCAGCATTGATCTCGGCTTCGGCAATGATCAGATCGGATGATTTCTGGGCATTCTCCTTCATCTGTTCAACAATTTTCTGGGAATGGATCAATGTATTGTTCAGGGTTTCTTCTCTTTCCTTATAAGCCCTGTTTTCATTTCCCAGCCGTTTGACCTCATTGGCAAGCCGGTTGTTTTCATTGGTGAGGACTTCAAAAGCATCCGCCATTTCTTCAAGGAACATGTCGACTTCCCGGAGGTCAAACCCCCGGAATTTTACTTTAAACTGCTTGTTCTGGATGTCTATGGCCGTCATTTTCATGGCTTCCCCCTTAGATTATTCAGAGTAATGATCTCCCCATCCCTGCAATGCTTTTAACCAGGAAATCCCTCAGGAATATAATTACCAGAAAAACAATAAGGGGTGAAAAGTCGATGCCGCCGTAAACTACGGGTATTTTGGTTCGAATGCGAAACAATACGGGTTCGGTTACACGGTCTATAAACCGGACGATGGGGTTATAGGGGTCCGGGCTTACCCATGACAAAACCGCCCGGGCGATGATGAAAATCATGAAAAACAGCAGGATAAAATCAAGAACCCTGGCCACGGCCAATAAAAGAAAGCCAATGATGAACATAACCGTCCAAACCTTTCATCAACCTGAAAACCCATTTGGCCGAGGGTTTCCGAACTTTCGGGTTCCGGTCGAAAATGGATGAGATATCAATGAAAAACTTTGCTTCTGAAATCCCCGTGGTCCTGCACCGCTGAAATCGGGTTAAATTAATTATATTACAGGCCATAAGTCAAGCAGTTTCATTTAAAGTGATTGACATGCGTCGTCTGCAGGGGCTAATAAAAACAGGATGAAGTGAGTGGATTTCTCAGGAAAAAAGGAGTTGCGTTGAAAACCCTTTCTCAAAGATTAGGACTCATCGGTGCCGGCAACATGGGCGAGGCATTTGTCGGAGCCATGCTCAAGGCGGGAATATTTACGGCGGACAGCATCGCCGTGAGCGATGTCAATACCGACAGGCTGGCCTTATTGAAGCAAACGTATTCCGTCTCCACCCCGGCCGATAATGCCGAGGTGTTCAGAACTTCGGATATCATCATTCTGGCAGTAAAGCCCCAGCAGGTTGTTTCCGTTCTTTCGGAAATCACGTCCCGGCCGGATTATGAGATTGACCGGCGGAAACTGTTCATTTCCATCGTCGCCGGGATGCCGATCCGTAAAATCGAGAACTTGCTTTATTCACGCCTGAGTGATAAGGATGTGGATAACTTTCCCGTCATCAGAGTTATGCCCAATACACCGGCCCTGGCGCTTTGCGGAATGTCGGGAATGAGCCCCAATAAAAGCTGCAGTGAATCGGATATCGAAATTACTGAAACCATGCTCTCCGCAATGGGGAAGGTAATGATATTCAAAGAAGAGGACCTGGATGCGGTTACGGCCATGTCCGGTTCGGGTCCCGCATATGTGTTTTATTTTACCGAGGCCATGATTGAAGCCGGTCTGGCACTGGGACTGACGGGAAAAGCCTCCGCAGCGCTGACGGTACAGACCCTTAAAGGCGCCATAGCCCTGCTGGAAAAAACCGGTGAGAACCCGGAACAGCTCAGACGAAAGGTGACTTCACCCGGAGGAACCACACAGGCTGCCTTGGATGTTTTTGAAAAAAGGGAATTTAAACACACCCTGAAGGAAGGCATATTCGCCGCAGCCAATCGCTCCAGAGAACTCAGCGGCTTTTAATCAGGATGGGTCGCGCTGCAGTTCACCCATCCTGCAGATGAAAGACATTACCGTTCGAATCAACCAGGGCGGTTAACACGGGTATGACGACGACTGTAAAATCTTATACATATCACCTGTTCAGGTTAATTCTCGGTGGAATTTTCATTTGGGCGAGTTTCGGAAAAATCGGGGATCCCCAGGGGTTTGCCGAAGTCGTAAAAAATTACCGGGTGCTGCCCCTGTGGGCGGTGAGTTCTTTCTCTCTGATACTGCCATGGGTTGAAATGCTATGCGGGACGGCATTGTTAACCGGATTTCTGGTTAAGGGCGGGGCCCTGATCGTTGACGCTCTGATGATCCTGTTTATGGTTACCCTCGGGATCAATATGGCGCGGGGCGTCGATATCAGTTGCGGGTGTTTCTCGAATTCCCCGGATATATCCCGGAATATGGTTCACTACCTGGTGCGCGACGCCGCCTATCTTTTCATGGGGGTCTGGATTTTCGGCTATCGGATGAAGCGGGAAATTCCACCCTCCATCTTAAAAACCGGCTGAATGGTTCATCGCACTTATTGAAAACGATGATTTATACCGATATTTCATATAACGCCGCTTTTTTCGCCGGGCTGTTGTCCTTTCTGTCGCCGTGCATCCTGCCCCTGATACCGGCCTATTTCACCTTTATTACCGGGTTTTCACTGGAAGATCTGATGAATGAAAGTTCCGGCAGGGTCAGGGCAAAAGTGGTGATTTCCACCCTGGTTTTTGTCAGCGGATTTTCTCTGATTTTTATCCTGCTGGGCGCATCGGCATCTCTCCTGGGTGGTCTCATTCAACAATACAGCGCCTACATCCGGGTGATCGGCGGGGTAGCCATTATCATTCTGGGAATCCATCTGACCGGGATATTCCGCATCCGGTTTCTCGAAGTTGAAAAGCGGTTTAAAATCAATAAGCCGCTGCATATTTTCGGGTCCTTTGTTATCGGCATGGCCTTTGGGGCCGGATGGACGCCATGCATCGGTCCCCTGCTGGGTTCGGTTTTAATCATCGCCGGCAACCAGGACACCGTTCTGCAGGGCGTGGGCCTTCTTTGCGCTTACGCCCTTGGCTTGGCCATCCCTTTTATCGCCCTTTCCTTTTTTGTCAATTCCATCATTACGGTAATCGGGAAGGCGGTTAAATTTATGCGGTATTTCAATTATGCTGCAGGTATCCTGCTGATTGTTCTGGGTTTTTTTCTTATTACAAACAAACTGATGTGGATGATGGCAACCTAAAAGGACAGGCTGCAGTCAAAAGAGGATGGACATATGAACCGAATTTTTATCATTCCCTTGATTTTATTGTCTCTTGCGGCTTGCAAATCCGATTCCGATTCACCCGGGGAAGCCGTTAAATGGCATTCCTACGCTGAAGGAACCAAACTTGGGGAAAAGGAAGGTAAAAAAGTATTTATCAGCTTTTATGCCGACTGGTGTACTTTTTGTGCGAAAATGGAAAAGGAAACCTTTTCATCTCCGGAAGTGGTGGAACTGTTGAATAAGCGATTTATTCCGGTCAAGGTCAATCAGGACAAGGAGGGAGATATCGCCCGAAAGCATTTCGTCAAAGGGCTTCCCATGAGCTGGTTTACGGAACCCGGCGGTGAAAAGATCAGCAGTCTTCCGGGGTACATCCCGCCCGAAATTTTTCTTCAGATATTAAACTATATTGATTCGAACAGTTACAAGGACATGACCTTCAAGGAATATGTCGACAACCGTTAGTCCCGAGAGGGTTCGGGAACCCCCCGATTCGAAAATGTCCCCTTTTATTACCTGAGGAAAGGGGATGTTTAATTCCGCCTTCAAGATCTGCCCGGATGTCGCCTGATCAATCGAAACCCGGTTGAAACCACCACCCATCCGCTTAATGCCGCTAACAGAGCGGCCACCCATCCATAGCCCGACCATTCGGGCGTTTCATGGGAGACCGCAATTCCCGCCAGAGAAAAAAGAAAAACCACCAGCATCCCGATGATGATCATCACGCAGGCCGGTCCGGAATCATACCAGGGAATGATGGCTTTCCTGTGAATGGGATTTTGTTCGATGCGCATGCATTCACTTTACCTTTTCTTATGAAAAAATCAAGTTATGGGACTTACGAACTCGTTATTCCGGATTAAATGAAATGGAGAAAAAGAAACCGGGAAAAGCGCTATATGTAGATAAAAAATCTGTTGACATGCACAATATGTTGGGATAAGGATACTTTACCTTCATTTAACAGCATCAACGAGCGTGCAGTGTTTTTTTCTTTTTCTGCGATAATGACGAACAATTTTATCTGATTGTATTTTGGATTTCCCAAAACAACGCCTTTGGCGTTGAGGCAAAGAAAGGAGTCCCGGTAAATGATTGAGTCGGTTGGAGTGAGACGGGTGATTGAGGAGATAAAGAAGCGGGACGGAAGGGTTGTGGTGTTTGATCCATCGAAAATTACCGCAGCCATCGCCAAGGCCGGGAATGCCACCGGAGAATTCAATGACCGGGAGGCTAAAAAATTAACTTTACGGGTCTTGACCCTGTCCCATGAATTGCGCCTGGGTCCTGTCCCGGAGGTCGAAGAAATTCAGGATATTGTTGAGCGGGTGCTTCTGGACTCTCCGTATTACAAGACCGCAAAGGCCTATATTCTCTATCGGGAACAGCACGCCCAGATCCGGCGGATCACCACCGAGGCCCACATCGACCTGGTGGATCACTATATCCACAAAGATGACTGGAAGATCAACGAAAACAGCAACATGTGTTATTCCCTGCAGGGGCTGAACAACTACATCTCCTCGGATATCACGTCCGAATACTGGCTCAATAAAATTTATCCGCCGAACATCCGGAATGCCCACAAAAGCGGGGATATCCATATCCACGATTTAAGCCTTTTGTCCGTTTATTGCGTGGGGTGGGACCTTCAGGATCTTTTGAAACAGGGGTTTAGAGGGGTGGAGGGGAAGGTGGAAAGCGCCCCGCCGAAACATCTGAGATCGGCTCTGGGACAAATCGTGAATTTTTTCTATACCCTCCAGGGGGAAGCGGCCGGGGCTCAGGCCATTTCCAATTTCGACACCCTTCTGGCACCCTTTGTCCGGTATGACCAGTTGGGTTACAGAGACGTCAAGCAGGCGCTGCAGGAATTCGTGTTCAACATCAATATCCCCACCCGGGTCGGATTTCAGACACCCTTCACCAATATTACCATGGACCTCAATCCGCCGAGGATTCTGCAGGACCAGCCGGTGGTCATCGGTGGAAAATTGATGAAAGAGACCTACGCCGAATTTCAGCCGGAAATGGACCTGATCAACAGGACTTTCGCCGAAGTCATGATGGAGGGAGACGCCAGGGGACGGGTGTTCACCTTCCCCATCCCCACCTACAACATTTCAAAGGATTTTGACTGGGACAATGCCAATTTGGAAATGATCTGGAGAATGACGGGAAAGTACGGGATTCCCTATTTTTCCAATTTTGTGAATTCCGATATGTCCCCCGAGGACGCCAGATCCATGTGCTGCCGCCTGCGGCTCGACAACCGGGAACTGCTGAAGCGCGGGGGAGGCCTGTTCGGGGCCAATCCGCTGACGGGATCCATCGGCGTTGTCACCCTGAACCTCCCGAGAATAGGATATCTCGCCCAATCCGAGGAAGACTTTTACCATCGTCTGGACAACCTTCTGACCATGGCCATGGAAAGCCTGTCCATCAAACGAAAGGTGCTTGAGAAATTCACGGACCGGAACCTTTATCCCTATACCACGTTCTATTTAAGAGAAATAAAGGAAAAAAACGATGTGTACTGGAAGAATCATTTTTCCACCATCGGACTGATCGGCATGAACGAGGCCTGTCTGAATTTTCTTGGAGTGGACATCGGCTCCGAAGACGGTCAGGCGTTTTCCCTGAGAGTCATGGATTATATCCGGGACGTTCTGTCCAGTGCCCAGGAAAAAACAGGGGACTTGTTCAACCTTGAGGCAACTCCTGCGGAAGGAACCTCCTATCGGCTCAGCCTTCTGGATAAAAAACGCTATCCGGGGAGCATTTGCGCCAATGAAGAGGACTTCAGAAAAGGGGCCGAACCCTACTATACCAATTCCACCCAGCTTCCCGTGAACTATTCCGATGATCTGTTCGAGACACTGGCCCTGCAGGACTACCTCCAGTCCAAATACACCGGGGGAACGGTGATGCACCTGTTTTTGGGCGAAATGGTGGAAGATGTGGAAACCGTAAAAGGACTGGTGCGTAAAATCGCCACAAACTTCAAGCTTCCGTATTTTACACTGACCCCTACGTTTTCCGTTTGCGCGACCCATGGGTATATCAAGGGGCAGCACGAAGTCTGCCCGGAGTGCCAATCGGATACGGAAGTATATTCGAGGGTTGTCGGATACCTGAGGCCGGTTAAACAGTGGAACAACGGTAAACGGGCCGAATTCGCCAAGCGAAAATTGTTTAAGGTCGCCTAAATTAAGGGTGTTTGACGTCTTGCGCATCGGGGGGCTCCAGAAAAATTCCTTGATCGATTTTCCCGGAAAGGTATCCTGTGTGATATTTTCCGTTGGGTGTAATTTCAGGTGCCCCTATTGTCACAACCCCCAGTTGGTGAACAATTCTTCCGGTACCTGTTCCGAAATGGAAATCCTGGAATTTTTAGAACAGCGGAAAGGATGGCTCGACGGCGTCGTCATATCCGGAGGAGAGCCGACCCTTCACGCGGATATTTCTTCTTTTTGCCGAAAAGTCAAGCGGATGGGTTTTCCCGTGAAGCTGGATACCAACGGCAGTAATCCGGTGGTTCTTGAAAACCTGATATCCCGGGGGGACCTGGATTATATCGCCATGGACATCAAGACGGACCCTGTGCGATACGCCCCGGTCATCGCTGAAACATGTGATCCGGAATCGATTCTGGGCAGTATCCGGATGATCATGAATTCTCCGATTCCCTATGAGTTCAAGACCACCTGCGTCAAACCTCTGGTTGATGAATCCATCATGGACATCATCACCGGCCTGATCCGGGGTGCAGGGCGATACGCGCTTCAGCGATTCCACGGAGAAAATGTGCTCAACCCGGATTTTTTTAAAAATGAGGGCACAGCCGTTGGTGAAGAAGAATTTCTCAAGTTCAAGGCCCTGGCCCAAAACCGGGTGAAAGAGTGCATCATCCGGTAACGGGGGTCCTTATGAAATGGTCCGAGCAAGGATTTCGAGCCCTTCTTCCGCAGACATCCCGTGGTGGACCATTTCCGAAGCGACCCTTAGGAATTGTTCCGGATTTGGATGCTGAAACGCATTCCTGCCGATGGAAAGTCCGCCTGCTCCGGCCTTCATGGCGCCTTCGATCATCCGGAGGGATTCCTTATCGTTGAGCTTTTCTCCCCCGGCGATGACCACGGGTACCGGGCATCCTGCTACAACCGCCGAAAACGAATCAGGGTCTCCGGTATAGGGGCATTTGATCAGATCGGCGCCGAGCTCGGCTCCCACGCGGGCTGCGAGTTTGACGGTTTCCGGGGTAACTTTGACATTGTCACCCCTGGGGTACATCATGGCAAGGAGGGGCATCCCCCACCGGTTGCAGTCCCTGGCGGTTTTTCCCAGCATTTGGAGCATGGCGGACTCCTGTGACGCCCCGATATTGACATGCACGGATACCGCATCAGCCCCGAGGGCCAGGGCTTCGGTAACATCGCATACCGATATTTTATGGTTCGGGTCGGGATTCAACGATGTGGATGCAGACAGGTGAATGATCAAACCGATGTCGGTATCCCCGGTCCGGTTGGTGGCGGTGACAATGCCTTTGTGAACAACCGCGGCGTTGGCGCCTCCCCTGATGATCATGTTGACGGTCTGGTCAATATCCGTAAGACCGTATATGGGACCCATGGATACTCCGTGGTCCATGGGAACGATGACGGTTTTTCCCGATTCCCTGTTGATGATTCGTTTGATCCGGATTTTTTTCCCGACGTTCATGGTTATCGCCTCTTGATTAGGGTTGATCACAAGGAATTCTTCTTACAAAAATGAGCAGGAATAATCAATATTTTATACGCCTCCCAGCGCGTTAATACTTGTTTCAAATCCTTTTCCATGGTATTTCCCAAAAATTCAAAAAATCAACAGGCACTGAGACCAAAAAAACCGTGCAAACGGTATAATTCAAAATGATCGAAATATTGAAGAGGAGGGTTGAATGAAGCGCGTCCGAAATTATTTGCCCCTGGTACTGTCGGTGATGCTGGGGGTGTTTCTCCAGGGTATCTTTGTAATGACCGATAATACCGAAACCCCGAGGAAAACGGCTCTTCAATTTGTCAAAGCATATTACCTGCTGGATGATGCGTCCATGGCGGATCAATTGTGCAAGGTCGCTCTCACCGAGGACAGGATCGGCGATTATATGCATAACATGACAAAGATTGCCCACGCTCGGGGATACGGCGTGAATTATTTTAAAAGCCGTTTATATGACATTCATGTTGCGACTGTAGAAGATTCCGGGGACAGCGCGAAAATCAGAATTACCGGTCAGCGAAGAACTTCCATGAACCCGTTATTCGAATATGTGGCGGTCCTTTTCCGCCTCGGATCCCCACAGCCGGTGGATGCGGTCGTCCATCTTGTCAAAGAGGCGGATCAGTGGAAGGTGTGCGGAGAATCCTTTGATCTGAGCTGAACCAGTCGGCCGGCATGCCTGGGCGGCGCGTTATCAAAACAGTCGCCAAGGCAAAAAGCCCATGGCCGTCCTGTTTTCCTAAAAAAATGCTGAAACGCCATGGAATCCGTTTATCATCAAATTCAAAAAACCGCCATCGATATTGCCAAAGAATTTCCCGCCCCGGATTTTTATTCGGATTATAGGCACTTATACGAAGCGTCCCGTATTTTTTTTCAAACCGATCCCATCATCGCCCGGCTCCGGGAATTTGTCGAGGGTTATATTGAAAATGATTACGGACATGGCATGAATCATGTGATCAAGGTCACCATCGATTCGGGCGCCCTGTTGTTGATCGAGGCAAGGGCCAAAGGATTTGCCGAGGATTTCATCCGGAGGCGGGTGCTCATTGTACAATGCGCCGGTCTGCTCCACGATATCGAACGGAAAAAGAAGGAGCATGCTGTTTGTGGAAGTCGGTTTGCCCGGGACCTGCTCCAGTCATATCCCCTGGAACCCCGGGAGATCGAGGATGTCCGGTTGTCCATCCGGAATCATGAGGCGTTTAAAAGCGTCGAAGAAATCCACACTACCGAAGGCATATTGGTTTCAGACTGCCTTTACGATGCCGACAAATTTCGTTGGGGTCCGGACAATTTTACCGAAACGGTCTGGGATATGCTTGCGTTTGCCGGGACTCCCATCGAGAAATTCATCGATCATTATCCCAGAGGCATCGAGGGCCTGTCCAGAATAAAAGATACGTTTCGAACTCCCACCGGAAAGAAATACGGGCCCCAGTTTATTGATCTGGGTATTGCCATTGGTAAGGTCATTTATGAGTTCCTCAAGAAATCCTATTAACGGTCCACAAGAACCCGGATCCCGCAAACTGCGGAACTGTTTTCAATTCATGGTGTTTTTTTTCTGTCTGATTTTACGGGTCTTTGCTTCGACTCCGGGTGAAGCGGAAAGTTTCCGGGCCCCGGACGGCGTCATGCCCTTTGTTCCGGGCGAAAAACTGACCTTTGAATTGAAATGGAGCATGATACCGGCGGGCACGGCAGTCCTGGAGGTTTTACCCGTGGAGACGGTGATGGGCCGGGAGGTTTACCATTTTGTCATGACGGTGAAGACAAATGATTTTGTGGACCATTTTTACAAGGTGAGAGACCGTATCGACGCCTATGCCAGCGTCAACATGGATCGTTCGGTCCTGTATAAAAAAAAGCAAAGGGAAGGGCGGTCCAGAAGAGACGTTGCCGTTTTGTTTGACTGGGAAAAACATCAGGCCGAGTATTCCGATTTTGGAAAAAAGAACAAGCCCATAACCCTTATGCCCGGAGCTTTTGACCCCTACTCGGCATTTTATTTTATCAGAAATTTTAATTGGCAGGAAGAAACGGAAATCCAGAGGCCCGTCACCGACGGAAAGAAATGCATCATCGGAAGGGCCCGCAGAATTAAAAGGGAAACGATCACGGTTCCGGCCGGAACTTTTGACACCTATCGCATCGAGCCGGATATCGAACATGTGGGTGGAGTATTTGAAAAAAGCAGAAACGCCAAAATTGAATTGTGGCTCACGGCGGATCAACGCCGGATCCCCGTACGTCTGAGGAGTCGGGTCGTTGTGGGAAGTTTTACAGGGGAACTGGTCGCCCATGAGGGGACCGTTCAATAATCAATTACGGCCTGAATTCGGCTTATTTGACGGAAAAAGGCATTAACCCAGTGAAGGAGTGATTTATGAAAGAGGTTGTCATCGCGTCCGCGTGCAGAACGCCAATCGGCACTTTCGGCGGAACCCTTAAAGATGTTCACTGCTCGACCATCGCCGGCGTCACCATGAAGGAAGCCGTCAGAAGGGCCGGAATCGAAGCCGCAGTCATTGATGATGTTCGTTACGGCTGCTGCCTGGAACCCTTTGACGCCTTGAATGTGGCGAGAACTGCAGCGCTCCTGGCCGGCATACCGGAAACGGTCACCGCCGTCACCATCAACCGGGTCTGTATTTCAGGCATGGAGGCCGTTGTTTCAGGAATGGCGATGATCCAGGCCGGGATGGCGGACATCATTCTTGCCGGCGGTGTTGAACACATGTCCGGGGTACCGTATTATGTACCCGGCGCCAGGTGGGGGTGCCGCCTCCAGGATAACGAGTTCATCGACGGGGTGATCCGGGCCCTCCATTGCGGATCCCACATTATCCCGCACCCCGAAGAAGGACCGGTGAATGCGGATGAGGCCCCCATGAGTCTGTACAAGGGAAAACCCTACATCATGGGACTGACCGCGGAATTCGTGGCCCAGCACCTGAACATCAGTCGTGAAGAAATGGATGAGGTGGCTTTAAGAAGCCATAATTCGGCGGAGCGGGCGACAAAGGACGGGTCATTTGTCGATGAAATCGTTCCTGTGGAAGTTCCCCAGAGAAAGAAACCGCCCATTCTATTTGATAAAGACGAACATTTCAGGCCAGGTTTGACCCTGGATCAACTCCGGAAGCTACCCCCGGCCTTTGTACCCAAGATTGGAAAGGTGACCGCCGGAAACGCAAGCGGCCTGAATGACGGGTCAACGGGAATGGTCCTCATGTCGGCCGAAAAGGCAAAGGAACTGGGTATTGCGCCCCTGGCCAGAATAAAGGCCGTCGGCAGGGGGGGGTGTCATCCTTCTATCATGGGCCTTTCACCGGTCCCGGCGGTTAAACACCTCCTGGATAAAAGCGGTCTTAAAACCGATGATTTTGACCTGATTGAAATCAATGAAGCTTTTGCCGCCCAATATCTGGGTTGCGAAAAGGAACTCAACTTAAACCGGGAGATCACCAACGTCAACGGGTCGGGAATCGGCCTGGGCCACCCCATCGGGTCCACCGGCGCCAGGATCATGACCACTTTGATCTACGCCATGAAAAAACGAAATAAATCTTTGGGCTTAGCCACCCTTTGCGGCGGTGGGGGCGTTTCCATGGCCTGTGCCATTGAAATGATGTGATGAACAAGGGAAAATGCCCCCCGTTGCCGGCCGGAGGTCTTAACCCACTAGATAAAATTTGGATTAGAACAAAGAGAAATGAATAAGACGGGAAAACCATCTGAAAAGGATATGGAATGGGAAAACCGGGTGCTGTGCAGCGATGGTAACTGCATCGGTACGATAGGCCCCGATGGCCGGTGCAGAATATGCGGCCTTGCGAATGACATCATAAGCGGCGATGCTTCCGGTTTTTCTCTGAAAATGGATAAGGACGACGGTTATGAAGGGGAAAAGGGTAGCGTCATTGATCCTTTGAGAGATTCCACGCTATCCGGAGAAGATGGGGAAATTGCCGCCGACCCGTGGGAGAACAGGGTCCTGTGTTCCGATGAAAATTGCATCGGGGTGATGGGACCCGACGGGAACTGCAATGAATGCGGAAAGCCCGGTTCCTGACGCCTGGGCGGATTTACGGGAAAATGACTTACTTTAAAAGGCTTCTGGCAATGGTTATCGGTTGAATTTCCGACGTTCCTTCATAAATTCGCATCAATCTGGCCTGGCGATACAGCCGTTCCACGGGAACTCCCTTTACAAGACCGGTACCCCCGTGGATCTGAACCGCTTCGTCGACAATTTCAGCGCAGGCTTCGGTGGCAAACACCTTGGCCATTGATGCGGCTTTGATCTGTTCCTTCGGGTCCCCATGTTTGTCTTTTAACAGAGCTGCATGGTAAACCATTAACCTCGCGGCTTGCAGGGATGTAGCCATGTCCGCGAGTTTGAACTGGGTGATCTGGAAATCGGAAATCGGCCGGTTGAATGCCGTCCGGACCTTCGCTCTGTTCAGCGCCTCTTCAAATGCCCTTTGGGAAAGCCCAACAGCAGCCGCTCCAACCGTCGGACGAAACATGTCCAGGTTTCCAAGCCCGACTTTCATGCCCTGGCCCTCCTTGCCCAACAGATTTTCTGCGGGGACCCGGCAGTTTTTGAATCTCAGATGGCCCACGCCATGAACATCCATTAAGGGGACTAAGTCGTGCCCTTCAAAACCGGGTACGCCTTTTTCAACAATAAAAGCGGATATGCCTTTCCCGCGGCTGGGGGGATCGGTTTTGGCGAAGACGACAAATATGTCCGCGGCATGTCCCCGGGTGGCCCACATCTTTTCCCCGTTAAGGACATATTCAGCGCCGTCCAAAACAGCCTGCGTCTTCATGCCGGCGACATCCGATCCGGCTTCCGGTTCGCTCAACGCGAATGAGGCTATTTTTTCGCCGGCCGCAATCGGGGGGAGGTATTTTTTCTTCTGTATTTCGTTGCCGTATTGGATAATGGGGTAGGCGCTCAGGGACTGCATGGCAAATGCGACGTCAGCCATGCTGCAAACCCTTGACAATCCTTCCCGGACGATGCAGGCATCGACGCAGCGAATGGTTTCGCCGCCGCCGAATTCTTTCGGCATCATCACCCGGAACAATCCTTCATCAGCCATCATTTTGAATAATTCAGGCGACGGATTATCCGAACCGTCGAAAACCGATGCCAGAGGTGTGAGACTGTCCCGGGTCCATCGGGTAATTTTATCTCTGAAGGCCAGTTGCTCATCGGAAAATAAATAGTCCATGGCCGCCTTTCATAGGAATTGACATATTAGGGATGTGATTTGAAATGGAACCTATCGGGAAGGAATTATGTTTTGTTAATTTCCATGGCTGTCCTGGCTTTTAATCTCTCGTAATAACTTAAAACCTTTTTGAGATAATACCGAGTTGCCTTGAAAGGTGGAACACCGTTGTATTCCCTCACTTTTCCACTGCCCGCATTGTAGGCGGCCAGAGCGAGCTTTTCGTCCCCGTCGAATTCATGCATCAATTCCTTGAAATACCGAACCCCGGCGCCGATGTTCTTTTTGGGGTTCATGCAATCCTTGACGCCGAGGGACCTGGCTGTGGAAGGCATCAACTGCATGAGACCCAGAGCGCCCTTCTGGGAAACCGCATTGGGGTTGAAGCTGGATTCGGCCCAGATAATGGCCTTGATGAGATCCGGATCAATCTCATGTTCGTCGGCCACCTCGATGATGAAAGGATGGAGCAGTTTTTCTGTTTTTTCCCCTCTGGCGGAAAACCCTTTCAATCGCAGTTTGCCCGGGGAAACATTGGCTTGAACGGGTATATCATTCGCTGGAGTTTCAGCGATTTGCGGCGGGTTCAGGATAACCTCAAGCGGTATGTCCACGAGGGGAGTTTGAGAGGGCCTTTCATCCAGGCGTATTTCAGGATGCACCGGTTTTGTTTGGGAGAGATGATGAACCAGAAGCCCCGTTACAATTAAGTATGTGCAGCAGATAATCATGGTAAAAGCTTTTGATATCCGCTTTTTTTCAGTGTTGTCCTTATCCATTTTTTTAATTTGCTGGCCTGAATCAAGAAAAACTGTGTCGTTTATAGAGGGGGGCGGGGGACTCTGTCAAGTGAAAATATTGGTTCTATTGGTAAAAAAGCCGGAAACTCATGAAATCATGATGAATTCGAAACCGGCATCAGCTTTTTAGGGAAAAACCGTGGCCGATCGAATCCAAAGATATAGATGTTTTAAAATCACCCATAAATACAGATTAAATTGAATTCACCGGGATATAATTCGATTTTCACCGCAGAAAATGTCCAGTCCTGATTTTTTGGATAAACAAATCAATGTCATGTTCATCCTTAAAGCCAGTTCAACGGCAAGATCGGTGGGTCTGGACACGGCGAGGACGATGGGGAGCCTTGCCCTTGCGGCTTTCTGGACAAGTTCGTAACTTATCCTGGAGGATAATACCAGTATCCCGGCCTCCATCAGCCGGTTTTCCAGGAAAAGCTTTCCTATGGCCTTGTCCAGGGCGTTGTGGCGTCCGACGTCCTCGGCTGAGGACAGGACCGTGAGGTCTTCCGAGTACAGGGCCGCTGCGTGGGATGATCTGGTTTCCTCGCGAAGCGGCTGAAGTGCGGAAAGATTATTCAGGCATTCATAAGCCTTGTTCAGGGAGATGCGGATCTTTTTGGTGATCGGCTGAATTTGTAAATAAAGGTCGTCGACGATCTCTTTCCCGCACAGACCGCAACTGGTCTGGCTCACATACCGGCGCCTTTCCAGGAGTTCAGGAATCAGACTTCTCCTGGACTCGGTAAGGGTAACGGTCACCACGTTGGTGTCGGAACCGTCGCAAAAGGCAAGGGACTGGATATCTTCCGGCTGATCTGCAATGCCTTCCCCCAGGCAGAACCCCGCCGCATGAAAAAGTTCCTCGCCGGGTGTCCTCATGATAACCGAATAAGGTCTGCCCTGAATCCGGATGGAAAGGGGCTCTTCCCCGATAACCCGGTCGGTTTGGGGTTTAAACGATCGCTTGTTCCAATGAAAAATGGGTCTTTGTACGGCTCTATCCACCACCCTGCTCCCGCATTTTCAAATTCTTGGGGGCTGTTAAATTTTTCTTGACAAAATATGCAGTTATATTAAATATAACTGTTTTTTTTAAGTGAACGTTCTGAATCGTTTCGCAGATGGTGTTGATCATTTGCCTAAAAACCATTATACGGTGTATAGCTCCATTGACAATTATGTAAACCGGTTCAGGCGGTTACCCGATAACATCGAAGGGAGAAGTGAATATGTACGCTATCGTAAATACCGGCGGAAAACAATACAAGATCCACGAAGGCGATATTTTGAGAATTGAAAGAATTTCCGGCGACGTGGGGGCGGCTGTGGATTTTAACCAGGTGTTGATGGTTTCCGACGGCGAGAATCTGGTGATCGGAAAACCCATTGTGGAAAATGCAGGGGTTAAGGCTCATATCGTAGATCAGGGAAAAGCGAAAAAAATTCTTGTTTTTAAATACAAACGGCGCAAGGGCTACCGAAAAAAACAGGGTCATCGTCAGTTGTATACAGCGGTGAAAATCGACAAGATTTCGATGTGATTGATAAAAAACGATTCCAAAACAGGGGAGTTTGAATAATGGCACATAAAAAAGCAGGCGGAAGTTCAAAAAACGGCCGGGACAGCAATGCCCAGCGGCGGGGCGTCAAACGCTACGGCGGTGAAACGGTAAGAGCGGGGAACATCCTGGTCAGGCAGCTCGGAACCGTCATTCACCCCGGCACCAACGTGGGAATGGGACGGGATTATACGCTCTTCGCCAAGATCGACGGCACTGTCGCCTATGAAAAACTGGGGCGGGATCGCAAAAAAGTAAGCGTATATGAAGCGTGAAATTCATTGACGAAACGATTATTACCGTTGAAGCCGGCAATGGGGGAAGAGGGTGCGTCAGTTTCAGACGTGAAAAATTCATTCCCCATGGCGGCCCTGACGGAGGGGATGGCGGCAAGGGCGGGGATATTGTTTTTCATTGCACAAACCGGAAGCGCACCCTTTATCATTTCAGGTTTAAACGAAATTTCAAGGCAAAAAACGGCGAAGGCGGCCAGGGCAGTCAGAAAACGGGTAAATACGGCGAAGACCTGGTAATCGAAGTCCCACCCGGAACAGTGGCGACGGATCTCGACACCGGAAGGATCATCAAAGACTTCAGCAAGGACGGGGAAACCTTTATTGCGGCCAAAGGCGGCAGGGGGGGGCAGGGAAACACCAGATTTAAATCTTCCACCAACAGGACCCCCCGAATGGCACAACCCGGTGAACCCGGGGAGTCCTTTACCATTAAGCTTGAACTCAAGCTTTTGGCTGATGTGGGAATCATCGGCCTTCCCAACGCGGGAAAATCCACCCTTATCAGCGCTATTACTTCAGCCAACCCAAAAATCGGCAGTTATCCCTTTACCACGTTGAGTCCCAATCTGGGGGTCGTCAAGACCCGGTGGAGCGAGCCTTTTGTCGTGGCAGACATCCCCGGACTCATCGAGGGGGCCCATGAAGGAGCAGGCCTCGGGACGCGGTTTTTAAAGCATATTGAACGGACCCGGATTTTGATTCATCTCATCGATGTTTCGGAAATTGAGGCTCACGACCCCCTGAAAGGGTACCGGATTATAAACCGTGAACTTGCCCTGCATAATCCGGAATTGAGCCGAAAGCCCCAGGTCATTGTGCTGAATAAACTGGATTTGCCCGAAGGCGGGGCCCTGGCCCAAAAATTCGAATCCGTGATGACCGAAAAGACCGTACTGAGAATTTCAGCCATAACCGGAGAAGGAACCGATGCGCTGATCGAAAAACTCGTTCAAATGATGGGTTCTCCGGATCACCAACTGGACCGGGAAAATGAATGATATCGGAAAAGAAGCCTTTGACAAAGCCGGGAGAGTGGTCGTAAAAGTCGGGAGCAACGTCCTGACCCGGGACAATGGATTGAATTTAAAGGTCGTGGGTTCCATCAGCCGTCAGATCAGCCGCCTGGTGGAAGACGGGAGGGAAGTGATCTTTGTCTCCTCGGGGGCCATGGCATCCGGCTTAAAAAAACTGGGACTCCAAAAGCGGCCGGATCAGGTTCCGCAGCGCCAGGCCGTAGCAGCGGTGGGGCAGGCCGGCCTCATCATGGAATATGAAAAGGCTTTTGCGCGATATCAAAAAAAGGTGGCCCAGATCCTGCTGACCAGTGAGGATCTCACCAACCGGATGCGATACCTGAACGTAAGAAACGCCATTTCCACCCTTTTGTCCTGGGGAGTGATCCCCATCATCAACGAAAACGATACGGTGATGGTGGAGGAAATCAAATTCGGGGACAACGATCATTTGTCCGCCATGATCGCACTGCTTCTGGACGCGGACCTGTTGATCAACCTCACGGATATTGACGGGGTGTTTGACAAGGACCCCAGAGTCCATGAGGACGCCCGGTTATTACCGTCCATATCCGTCATCAACAGGGAAATTGAAAGCGTTGCCGGAAAAATCCCCGGGACTTTGGGGACCGGCGGCATGTTGAGCAAAATAAAGGCCGCGAAAAAAGTCACCACCGCAGGTGTTCCCATGGTCATTGCCAACGGCAAGACAGACAACATCCTGCTGGACCTTTTCCAGGGCAGGGGGGAGGGAACTTTTTTTGTCCCACGGAAAAAAAGACTGGCCAGCCGGAAATGCTGGATCGGTTTTACCCTAAAGCCCAAGGGAACTGTTCTGATTGACGACGGCGCCCTTGCCGCCATCCTCCAGCGGGGAAAAAGCCTTCTGCCCAGCGGCATCGTCCGGGTGGAAGGGAATTTTTCCGTCGGATCCCCGGTGGCTTTGAAAAAAGAAGACACGGATGTTCTGGCTGTTGGCCTGGTTAACTACAGTTCCAGCGATATCGAAAAAATCAAGGGGCTTAAAACCAGCCAGATCAAAAGCCGCCTGGGAAATAAACCCTATGACGAGGTCATTCACCGGGACAACCTGACCATCACCGATGAATGTGAAATCTATCCGGATTAAGATGCTCCGCCATTAGACGATCAGGGCGACAAAAAGGGGGAATAATCCAATGACCATCGAATCCACGATTTTGGATATGGCCAGGGCCGCCAGAAACGCTTCCCGGTTGATGGCCAGGTGCGGGACGGCCAAAAAAAACCTGGTTCTGCTTAAGATCTCGGAAAAATTGAAAGAAAATGCATCGGGCATCATGGCGGAAAACCAGAAGGATCTTGTGCGGGCAAAAGAGATGGGACTTCCTCCGGCCATGCTGGACCGGTTGACCATCACGGATGCGACCATTTCTTCGATGTGTGACGGGCTGAAACAGGTGGTTCAACTGGAGGACCCCGTAGGCGCCATGGAGAAAACATGGATCAGGCCCAATGGCCTGGAAGTGTCTAAAATGAGAATCCCCCTGGGGGTGATCGGCATAATTTATGAATCCAGACCCAATGTGACCATCGATGCTGCTGCGCTTTGTCTGAAAGCGGGCAATGCCGTGATTCTCCGGGGAGGATCGGAAGCGCTTCTGTCCAATCAGGCTCTGGCGAAATTAGTGCGCGGGGCCCTGACGGAAGCAGGACTGCCGGAAGCCGCAGTACAGGTGGTGCCCATCCGGGACCGGGTCGCCGTGAATGAATTGTTGAAGCAGGAGGAATATATTGATCTCATTATCCCCCGGGGCGGTGAAAGTTTAATCCGGTTTGTGGTGGAAAATGCCAAGATTCCGGTTCTCAAGCATTACAAGGGAGTTTGTCACGTCTATGTCGACAGGGGCGCCGACCTCGCCATGGCCGAGGAAATCGCCTTTAATGCAAAGGTTCAGCGCCCCGGTGTCTGCAACGCCATGGAAACGCTGCTGGTGCATTCGGACGTGGCGGAAACCTTTTTGCCCATGGCCGCGAAACGCTTAAAGGATGCCGGGGTGGAAATCCGGGGATGCGAAAAAACCTGCAAAATCCTGCCTGATGTCCAAAACGCCGTGGAAGCGGACTGGTACGAAGAATATCTGGATTTAATCCTGGCCGTCAAGGTGGTGGATTCCATGGATGATGCCATCGCTCACATGGAACAATACGGGTCGAGTCACACCGAAGCCATTGTTACAAAGGACTACCGGCGGGCCAGAAGATTTGTCCGGGAAATGGATGCTTCCGTTGTGCTGGTGAATGCATCCACCCGGTTCAACGACGGCGGCGAACTGGGACTGGGCGCCGAAATCGGTATCAGCACTTCGAAACTGCATGCTTTCGGACCCATGGGACTGGAGGAGCTGACCACCACCAAGTTCGTGGTGTTCGGGGACGGACAGGTCAGAAATTAGGCGAAATCAGGAGCGGATTTGGAAAAAATAGGCCTTTTCGGCGGTACGTTCGATCCCATTCATTACGGCCATCTAAGGTCTGCCTGGGAGGTGAGGGAGAAATTCGGCCTGGATAAAATTTTTTTTATTCCAGCGGCCGTTCCCCCGCATAAAAAGACAAAAGCCGTTGAAAGTCCCCAACATCGCCTCGAGATGATCCTCCTCGCCGTAAAGGATTGCCCCGAACTGGTTGTTTCCCGGATTGAACTGGAACGAACCGGCCCTTCGTACACGATAGACACCATTTTGCACTACAGAGCCCGATGCGGCAGCAACGTAACCCTTTTTTTCATTATCGGTTCGGATGCGTTCCTGGAGCTTTGCACCTGGAAAGATTACGGGGAACTGGTTCGACTGGTCCCCTTTATCGTGATGATCAGGCCGGATTCATCCGGAGCGGATATTACTCAAAAAGAAAAAGCCCTGGGTGATTTTATCAGGACAAAGGTTTCGTCGGATTACACCTATGTTCCTTCGGGATCCTGTTTCACCCATCCGGACAGGCCGGGCATTTTTGTCCATAACGCCACTTCCCTGGATATTTCATCAACCCGCATCCGAAGCCTCATTCAACAGAGAAAATCCATTCGTTTTTTAACACCCCAGGCAGTGGAGGACTATATCATGGTCAAAGGACTTTACACATGAAACCGGACAAGGATCCAGAGATCGATGTTTATCTGAAAGCCGTTCAGGGTAAAAAAGCATCGGACATCGTGGCTTTGGATGTTCGCGAAATAACCACCATGGCCGATGTTTTTATTATTTTAAGCGGGCGGAGCAGCCGGCAGGTCATGGCCATTGCCGATCATATCCAGTCCGAATTGAAAGGAAAAGGCATCAAACCCCTGAGCGTGGAAGGGCGGCAGACCGGCCACTGGATATTGATGGACTACGGCCATGTCCTCATTCATATATTTTATGAAAGTACCCGGGACTTTTATGACCTCGAGAGCCTGTGGGCAGACGGCAGGCGGATGGTTGTGGAACCGGTGCCGGAGGACGGACAGGGTTTTGATGAAGCGGCCGCGCTTGATCCCGAAGATGATTTCTAGCCGGCCTTTTTGAGGAGGTTTTTAAATGGCGGAAAAAAAAAAGCCCGTTCTGTTAATGATTCTGGATGGATGGGGAATCGGCCCGGAGGATGATCACAACGCCGTGTTTCTGGCCCGTACCCCCAACCTGGACAGATTGAAAAAAGAATATCCCCAAACCCGGTTGGCCTGCCACGGCAAGGCTGTGGGGCTGCCCGAAGGGATTATGGGGAATTCCGAAGTCGGGCATTTGAATATCGGGGCCGGAAGGGTGGTGTATCAGGACCTTCTGAGAATCGACAGGTCCATCGAAGACGGTTCTTTTTTTGAAAATGTCCAATTTAAAGGACTTTTATCAAGGGTTCAAAAACAACACAGCGCACTCCATCTCATGGGTCTGGTATCGGACGGCGGTGTCCACAGTCAGTTGACCCATCTGTTCGCACTGCTGAAAATGGCCGGGCAATTTAAACTGGACCGGGTATTTGTCCATGTGATTCTCGATGGCCGGGATACCCCGCCGGACAGCGGTATCGAATTTACCCGACAACTCGCGTCCTATCTGAAGGATTCGGGTACGGGCGCCATTGCTACGGTGTGCGGACGGTTTTACGCCATGGACAGGGACACCCGGTGGGAAAGAACCGAAGAGGCCTTCCGGTTGTATGTCCGGGGGGAAGGCGTCCGGGAAAAAGATCCCGTTACAGCCGTCGCCAATGCCTATGAACATGGCCTTAGTGATGAATTCGTCAAGCCTATCGCAATCATCGATGATCAGGGGAAATTCCCCGGGGTG
Source organism: Desulfobacteraceae bacterium UBA5616 (assembly GCA_002423615.1). Taxonomy (GTDB): domain Bacteria; phylum Desulfobacterota; class Desulfobacteria; order Desulfobacterales; family UBA5616; genus UBA5616. The sequence goes on along the minus strand of DIKO01000002.1, from coordinate 19,387 downwards.
ATCCAGGATGGTGACGGCGTTATATTTTTCAATTTTCGGGCCGACAGGGCCCGGCAGATCACCCGGGCGTTCACCGATCCGGATTTTAATCCATTCATCCGGGATCCATTTCCCCGGCTTTGCGGATTTGTCTGCATGACCTTATATGACGAAGCGTTTGAGTTGCCCATGGCATATCCTCCGGAGCACCTGACGGAGATCCTGGGCGAGGTGATCAGCCGGAATAATCTGACCCAGCTTCGCATTGCGGAAACTGAAAAATACGCCCACGTTACCTATTTTTTTAATGGCGGGGAGGAAAAAGCATTCCCCCTCGAAGACCGCTGCCTGATCCCCTCGCCCCGGGAAGTGGCCACCTATGATCAAAAACCCGAGATGAGTGCGCCGGAAGTGGCCCGGGAGGTTCTATCCCGTCTGGATTCGGATCAATATGATTTCATTGTGCTCAACTTCGCCAATATGGATATGGTGGGTCATACCGGCATCATTCCGGCGGCCGTCAAGGCCTGTGAGACCCTGGACGCCCTGGTCGGTGAAATTGTTTCAAGCGTGCTGTCGAAAAATGGGACTGTTTTTGTAACCGCGGATCATGGAAACGCCGAAAAAATGCTCGATGAACATCATCATGCCCATACCGCTCACACCTTAAACCCGGTGCCGTTTATTCTGGTGGATGAAAGGCTGAAAAATATCGGTTTAAGGCCGGGGGTTCTGGCGGATATCGCCCCCACCGTGCTGGAAGTCATGGGGATTTCCCAGCCCGTGAAGATGACGGGAAAGTCCTTGATATCGCAGGATATTTAAATGAACCAAATTATGGATGAACTTCCGAGTGTAATCGATTTCGTCACGGGCCGGAAATTGCCCCGGGTCGGGTCTGAGGAAAACCGCCAGGCGGTTGAAAAGTTTCTGGTGGAACAAAAAGGATTCTTAAAATCGGATATTGAAGTCGGCGTCCGGATTGCCTTTGAAGTCAGCGGCCGGCCTTACGCGTCAGCGGTGGATTTGATAGTGTCCCTGGAAAACAGGCGCCTGGTGGCCGTCAAATGCGCAGCCGGATCACTGGGGTCTAGAGAAAGGGAAATACTGGCCGCCGCCCGGATTGTGGATGCCTATCAGGTTCCCTGTTCCGTGGTGAGTGACGGCAGGACGGCGATAATCCTTGATACGGTCACCGGGAAGAAAAGAGGCGAGGGACTTGACAAAATCTGGTCCAGGGAACAGGCGCTTTTGTTTGCCGGCACCTTTAAACCTGTTGGGCTCACCGAAGAGCGGATCCAAAAGGAACGGCTGATTTTCAGAACCTATGATGTCATGAACGTGAATGTCGTCCGGCCGGGTTCTCACCCTTAAAGGCGAAAACCATCTGAATTTAAAAAGAACTTGACAACCGGATAAGTATCACTTAATTATTTTTTTACAAAAAATCATGCCTCCGGCATGCCGAAGTCTCAATGGCTTTTTTATTTCTTTCACCGCCCATGGGGGCGATGCGATTCCTGCCGGCGGTTTTCCCGAACAGAAAAAATCAGCATGATATCTTGGCGAAAGGGACCGGGAACAAAAGATTCGCGGGAGAAGAGGTGTTTTTGAAAGACAACGATATGCCCTATTTCCATAACCCCAAGGGCGAAGAACAGATGTTCAACAAGGCATCCCTGCCGCCGGGCGGGATCAAGCTCATTGATACATTGAAGCTGCTGTTAAAGGACAAGGAATTCAACGCCATCACCACGGCTGAGATCGCCAAGGTGGCCGGCGTCAATGAGGCTTTGATTTATAAATATTTCGGCAGCAAACGAGGGTTGCTCCATGCCGTCCAGACTGATTTTACGAATCATTTTTTCAAGCACATCGCAGAAAATCTGAAAGGCATTGAAGGGGCCGTCAATAAACTGAAAAAAATTATCTGGGCCCATATCAACTATTATCTGGGGGATCCGGTTTTCGCCCGGATTCTGGTTCTGGAAGTGAGGACTTATCCGGGCTATTTTAAGAGCGAGAGCTATTACTGGATCAAGCGATATACCCAGCTCGTGCGGCAAAACATCGAGGAAGGCGTCCAGGAGGGCCACATACGGGACAACATCCCCACTTGGGCCATTATGCAGGTTATCATGGGGGGTATTGAGCATCTGATCATGCCCAATATTCTGTTCAAGCGAAAGCTGGATACCGATGAACTGACGGAGTATTTATGGGAAATCATTTTCGCAGGCATCAAAAAATAACCGGTCAAAGAGTTTTCAGCCCGGTCCCGTCCGCCCTCCACCTTTCCACCATACGCCTTGAAATCAAGCGATGAAGAGAACCAGCGCCGTGGCCGTTAAACAAATCCTGTTGGGCCGGATGGAGGTTTTCTGTTACATTGTGGGGGACGACGCCACGGGAACCTGCGCCCTTATCGATCCGGCCTTTGAAACCGACCGGATACTTTACGAGGTGAAGACGGCGGGGTATGTCGTCACTCATGTGATCAACACCCACGGACATTCGGACCATACCGCCGGGAATTCATCCATTATCGCCGGAACCGGGGCCTTGCTGTTGATCCACCAGAAGGATGCCGGGCAGCTCGCCGGATTCCCCAACAGTGCTTTTTCACGGATGATGGGTGGAAAAGGCTCTCCCAGGGCGGATATCCTGTTGAAGGACAGGGATATCGTCAAGGTCGGCCAAACCGAATTAAACGTCCTTCACACCCCGGGGCATACGCCGGGAAGCATCTGCCTCTATACTCCCGGCCATGTTTTTACGGGGGATACACTTTTTGTGGGGGCCGTGGGCAGGACGGACCTGCCCGGGGGGTCCATGAAACAACTCCTTAAATCCATCCACGAGAGAATTTATACCCTTCCCGGAGATACAAGGGTGTGGCCCGGGCATGATTACGGCGATTCGAAATATTCAACCGTTGCACTGGAGAAAAGCTCCAATCCATTTACCGGTATGGGATATTGATCAAATTTATACAGGAAAAAGATTTCCATGAAAGATGAAAAAGGGCTATACTATTATCCGTTTCCCAACAATAGGAAAGTCCGGATGTATGTGGAATTAATTGAAGACCAAATCTGTTTCAGGCTCTGGAACCAGGATGACCCCAGGTTATGGGAGGACCATGGCTGGGTTCCCCATGAGGCGATTTTACAGGCGCAGAAAATGTACACCGGAACCGGGTTCGATCCCGATTTTGCCTATGATATCCATGTGGCGAAATCTCTGATAAATACCGGGTCGTAATTTTTGATAATCTCATAAAACCATGTACCGATTATTTAATGGATTCGGAGGTTCATATGTTTCAACGCATACTGGTCCCCACTGATTTTTCGGAACAGAGCAAACGGGCCCTGGATATTGCCCTGGCCATTTCAGAACTGGACAAGGGCTGTATAACCCTGCTTCATGTCATCGAAATTATAGCGGACAGCACTTTTGCCGAGTTTGAGTCGTTTTATTCCAGACTGGAGGATCGGGCCCGCAAAAACATGGATGACTGGACCGATACGATGACTGGCGGCGGTGTGAAAATCGAGAAAAAAATTATTTACGGGAACCGCACCGGCGAAATCATCAGATTCGCCGAGGAAAACCGGATGGATTTAATCGTATTGAATTCCCATAAGATTGATGTGAATGACACCTCCCGGGGATGGGGCACCATCAGTTATAAAGTGAGTATCCTGTCCAGTTGCCCGGTGATGCTGGTAAAATAAGCATATTTCCTTTGGAAATGTCAAAGCAACAGGATGATAGGAATGTTTTCCTTTCCACCCGAAAGCGGCGTGGGTGGGGAATGTTCCGTACCCAAACGGTATCTGAATATAGAATATGACCGGCCAAACCCCATACCAGGAGAAATAAAATGAGCATTTGGATGACGCCCCTGCCCGTACGGGATGCGTACGACATGTTGACGCGCAAGCTCAACTATCCCGCTTCCGAGACCCTCAACAGGATTCTTAAAAGCGTGATGAGTCCCGAAGAGGCCCAACTCCTTGCGGAGATGCCCGGAACGATCGAGGCGCTTGCCGCCAAGGTGAACCGGGACCCCAAGGTTGTGGCAAAGGAGATAGAACGGATGTTCTTCGCGGGCCTGATCATCGAGATGCCCGACCCGGCCGGTCCGGCCATGTACTCCACGCCCATTCCCTACTGCATCGAAACCGCCAGCGACCATATGATGTGGGCCATCGGCGGCAATTTTGTGCCCAAATCGGGAAAAACCACTGCTCAGGATTTGTGGGACAGGCTGGAATAGAAAACCCAGGCCCTCTGCGACCTGTGGAATAAATTTTTCTATGAAGAATGGTACCGGTGGCAGCGCCCCAATGAACTGGTGCACCGGACAATGGCCATGCTGGGGGGTGCCGAAGGTCTGGCCCATACGTTCTCGGTCATGCCCGCCATTCGTGCCCTGGAGAAAAGCGAGGCCTTGGGCACGGAAATACTCCAGGACTGGGATTTGCGGGAATTTGCGAGGCTTGGAGAGAAGGGCCTTTACACGCGCGTCTGCACGTGCAGGACCCGGGCCAAGGGCTGCGACTTTCCACTCTGGGTATGCGGCGCCGTATTCGACGGCATGCCGGGAAGAGATGCCAATGCCGAGGTCCAGGCCGACAGACGGAAGCAACTCCACAAATATTCCGGGGAGGAGTGGCTGGAGGTGATGATCATCGGCGAGGAGGACCGCATGATGGTCCACATGGGAGACTCGTGGATGAACGGCTGCAACTGCTGCCGGGACTGCTGCAACTGGCTGGTTCCTTTAAGAGCCTACGCCGAACCCTGGGAGGGCGTTCATCCCGGGCCGTACCGTGCCGTGGTCGACAGCGATGTCTGCGAAGGGTGTACGAAAGACTGCATGCCCAGATGCGCCTTCAACGTGCTAAAGGCAGTGAAAAACCCATCCACCGGAAAGGTGAAAGCTTACGTTGACCCCAATAAATGCGTGGGGTGCGGCCAATGCGTGGTGGGATGCAAGGTCGAAGGCGCCATCAAGATGGAATTGGCCGATGCGGCCGGAGCGCTGGTCCCGGTTATGGGCGGCAGGGGAAAGCTTCCGGAAAGCATTCAGGGATTCAAGCCGGATATCCCCAGACGCCGTTAAAGGATCGAATCCGGGGCGAAAGCGTGTTATGAGACTGAAAAATAAAACCGCGGTTGTCACTGGGGCAGGGCGGGGAATCGGCCGGGCAGTGGCCATGCGGATGGCTGAGGAAGGCGCAAGAATCGTCGTGAGCGATATTGAGGCGAGCTTTGCCGAAAGCGTTGCATCGCGCATTGAGGAAGCCGGGGGCATGGCTGTTGCCATGGCGGTTGATGTGACCGACTGGGACAGCGTCGAGGTCATGTTCGAAGACGTGGCGGACCGGTTCAAAGAGATCCATATTCTGGTGAACAACGCCGGGTCCAGGAAGGATGTTCCCTTTCACAGCCTGACGGAGGATCAGTGGGACAGGGCCATGGGCGTACACACCAAGGGGGGCTTTAACTGCGCAAGAGCCGCCCAGAAATACATGGTGCGGCAGAACTACGGCAAGATCATCAACATTTCCTCTCCGGTTCCCGCCGGCATGGGGGAGCGGGGGCAGGTCGGCTATGCCGCTGCCAGCGCCGCCGTATGGGGGTTTACCCGCGCATTGGCGCTGGAACTGGGCCGGCATAACATCAACGTCAACTGCGTGGCCCCTGATTTCGTGGACACCATGATGACCCGGGAACTTGCCAGACGAAAGGGCCTGTATCTCAGCGATGTCGAGAAGTTCACCATCGCCCAGGTGCCGTTGAGGCGCATGGGCACCCCGGATGATGTGGCGAACGTCGTTCTGTTTCTGGCCTCTGATGAATCAGGCTTTGTCTCGGGGCAGGTGATCGACGTCAAGGGCGGTCCCTGAGAATGACCGCGGAGATATTTTAATCCGGGAGATGGATCCGTATGCACTTCATGCCTGAAGACGAGGGCTACGAGGAGAAACTGTGGCCCGACGGTTACAAGTCCGTTATCAGGGAACAGCTTCGCGAGGAAATTGTATCCCTGCTGCGGTCCGGGGAAACATTGAAGAATGCCCACCACCGGTACACAGGCCAATTTTCGGATTTTGACCGTTTTTTGGATCGGATTGCCGATATGCTGGTGATCGGCGCCGAAAAGGGGGGGGACGAGGTATTCGACGATATCGTCACGGCATTCCTGTATGAATTGCCGCTGCCGGAACCCCGGATTTATGCCCGCTACTTGTTTATGTCCGGGCTTCCCGAGGAGGTGGACAGACAACTGAAACAGAAAGTGCTGGACGATTACGGGCGGGATGAAGTGTTTATCCACGCATTTCGGGTGGGGTATGAAGACCTTTACGAAAATTTCCAAGAGTTTATCGGCGTATCGGCCAAATCCGCTGCGGTGGGGGTGTTGAACGGCATGGACGACATGCTGACCGCCGTCTACAGGGCCTTTGCAGTTGACGGTCCCCTCCCGCCGGCCAGACGAAACCCCAAACGGATAAAAAATTGGTTCGTTCCCAAAGGGAGTCGAAAACGCGATATCCCTTTGTCCCGGAGAGCAAGGCAAAGGCGCCAAATGGAGGAAAAGGATGCAGAAAATAGCAATTTGCGGTAAAGGCGGTTGCGGCAAGAGCGTGACCACCCGGTTGCTCGCCGATGGGCTTCGCTCGCGCGGTTACCGGGTCCTGGTCGTGGATGCCGATGAATCCAACACGGGATTATCCCGGATGCTGGGTTTTGACCATGCCCCCAAACCCCTCCTGGATTTTTTCGGGGGAAAAGAGAAGGTGGAGTCGGAATTATCGGCCCTGATCTCGGCCGGTGCGTCGGAAGCGTCCATTCAGTTGCTGAAAAACGGGATTTCGACCAAGAACATCCCCCTGGAGTATCTTTTTGAATCCGACGGTATCCGGCTGGTCGAGGTCGGCAAGATACTGATGTCCCTGGAAGGCTGCGGCTGCCCCATGGGTATCGTCAGCCGTTCTTTCCTGAACATGCTGCAACTGGATCGGGATGAAGTGGCCCTCGTGGACCTCGAGGCCGGTGTCGAACACTTCGGACGCGGCGTGGAAACCGGTGTGGACTGTGTTCTCGTGATTGTCGATCCCTCCATCGATTCGGTGCAGCTGGCCGACCGCATCAGCGATATGGCGGACCAGATACAGATCGCCGACGTCTGGGTGGTGTTGAACAAGATTCCCTCGAAAAATATCGCCGATCGGCTGATCAGCCGGCTGACCGAGTGCGGGGTCAAGGTCATCGGAACCATTCCCCTGGATGAGGAGATTTTTGAGTCATGTCTGGACGGCCGGCCGATAAAAGGGCGGGTTGCCTCGCAGAATGTCGACGAGATCCTGAATTTCCTGTTCCCCTGATCAGGAAAAATGATCTGCCCGATATAACCGGGTTGCCAGACCCGGGATATCCTGTCTCCGGTTGGGCAGAAAAAAATGCATGCTGGAGGACCGTACCCGTGTGAGGAGATCCTCCTTTAAATCGACCACCAGCATGTCCTCTTTTTCGCACAATTTTTGATCCATAACCTCGCCTGAAGGACTGATGACCAGGGCTATCCCGGGGAATATCAATCCATTGCCGTTGTCTCCCACCTGATTCACGGCTACAATAAAAATACTGTTGTCATAGGCCCTCGCCTTGAGGTGACGCAACCAGGAACGGTATTTTTTTTGAGGGGTTCCCCTTGGGGAGGCATGGGGAATGAAGATGATGTCCGCGCCGTTAAGTGCCATATGCGTGGAAAGTTCAGGAAAATGGGCGTCATAACAGAGCTGGATGCCGAACGTGAGCCCTTTGATGCCAAACAGGGGAATTTCCTCACCCGGAGAAAACAGGGATTTTTCGGGTGGTGAAATGTGAAGTTTCCGGTAAATTCCTGAAATTCCGGACGGGGCAAAGACTCCATGGCTGACAAAAAGCCGGCCGTCGGCATTTTTTTCCATCATGCCGGCGAGAATGACCATCTCCCCTTCTGCCGCCATCCTGGAGATTCGTTCGGTTATTTCCCGGGAAAAAGGCCGGGCGGTCAACCGGGCATTATCCCGGGTTGAATACCCCGTGATATTCATTTCCGGAAAACACAAAAGACGCACGCCCTGTTGCCTGGCGGATTTTACCCGGAGATCCATCCGGTCGAGGCTCTTCTCGATTTCATCCAGAGGGGAATGAAAAATAGCGGCGGCGATTCGAATGTCTCTCATTTCCCATGCACCCGGTTTTCGGTTGTAGTGATCGAACTCACCGCCGATTAAAGATTAAAATGAGCTCTGATCTTGAAGTTTTTAGTGGCCGGAAGGTTCAGGATTTCTGCAACACCGGTATCCCGGGAGATCTGCCTGAGATTCTCCTCGATTTCCTCCATGGATGGAGCGATAAAGGTGAACCACACATTATACGGATTGTCTCTCAGGTAATTATGGGTGACGCCGGGGTAACGGTTGACAACTGCGGTAAACTGTTCGATTTTATCCTCGGGGACCTTTGCGGTGCAGAGGGTGCTCACATAACCCACCTTTTCAGGGACGAAATTCCCGCCGATTCTTCGGATGATCCCGCTTTCCTTCAATTTCCCGACACGATTGATCACATCCCGTTCCAGCAGGCCGAGCTCCCGGGCGATGACGTCAAATGGACGCCGGCATATGGGAAACTCGGACTGAATCCGGTTCAAAATGGCTTTGTCAATATCATCGAGGACAGGTTTCATGGATTCAGGGAATAAATCCTTTTGGAAAAATAAAAAAAGGCCGTGCACGGGTTTCTGGATGCAGGGCCTTTTTTAATTGCAGGAATCAAATTTCACATCGTTTGACTATACACATCCGGTAGGTTTCGGAAGTCCGGCCATTTTACATGCTCCCTTGCCCGGTCCCGATGGAAACAATTCATATATGTGTTTCAGTTTGAATCCGGTAACTTTGGAGAGAACGCGAACCATGGGAGCAATCCCGTTTTTCTCATAGTATTCGCGCAAAGTGCCGATGACCAGACGATGTTCCTCATTCAGTTCATCGATTCCTTCTTCCTTCTTGACGTACTGAACCCACCCTTCACTCCAGTTGGAGTAATCATCGATGAATCCATCTTCATCCACACTAAAGCTTTCTCCGCCAAACTCGATTGTAGCCATAAGTTTTCCTCCTTGTCATTTATTTTATTTTCACGCGTTTCGCCGCTGACTTCAACATAAACTTGATTTTGAATCTTGTTCTACTATATGATAGGGTTTAAATTGTCAATATGAAAAATAAACGCTTTTTAGTATTCCCTGGGCATTCTATTGAGCTGGGCCAGGGTAAAGACGGGCCCGTCCTTGCAGACGAATTCCTTTCCCACATTACAATGGCCGCAGATCCCAATGCCGCATTTCATGCGGTTTTCAAGAGACATGATGATATTGTGGTGTCCGTAGCCCTGCTTGTCGAGAACCGGCTGGGTGAACTTGATCATCACCGGAGGGCCGCAGATGATGGCGTAGGTATTCTCATCCGCCGGAGGGGCTTTTTTCTCGGTAATGGCGGGCACAAAGCCCACGTTGTATTTCCACCCGGGGTCATCGGTGCCGTCCACAGTGATGTGAACGTTGATGTCGCTCCGGGCTTCCCACTTGGCCAGTTCATCGCGGTACAGAAGCATCCCGGGTGACCTGGCCCCGTAAATCACATGGATATCGCCGAATTTCGGTCTGTTGGTTGGATCCAGCATGTACACGATGGATGACCTGAGGGTGGTAAAGGCAAACCCGCCGCCGATGATGACGACGTTTTTACCCTTTTCCAGCATTTCCCACGGGTACGAGTTTCCGAGAGGCCCGCGGATTCCCATAATATCGCCGACCTTCATGTTGTGAAGAAATGTGGACACCAGCCCGACCTTGTTGACCGTGAATTTGACGAACCCTTTTTCCGTGGGAGAAGAAGCGATACCAATCGGGATTTCTCCCTTGCCGGTGACGGAAAGCTCGGCAAACTGACCGGAGCGGTATGCGAATTTCTCTTCGTCTTCCTTGTTTAAAAAGACGAATTTAAATGTTTTTAAATTCTTGTCTTCGGTTTCGGTGATAATTTCATCAATACGCACCGGATATGGCAAATACGGATTTTGCACGATATACCCCCTTTTTATTTCTCATGACTGGGCAGCACAGGTTGCATTTTCAGGCTGGTTCATCAGGCTGCAGACTTTCCGGATGTCAATGTTGACCGGACAGGCCCGGACACACCGGCCGCATCCGACACATTGAATGCCGTCATTATACTTGTCCACATAGTATTTCAGTTTGTGCATGAATCGCTGGCGGACCCGCTGGACCTTCTCACCCCTGGGGTTATGGCCCGAACCGTGAAGGGTGAACAGTGGAAACATGCAGCTGTCCCAGTTTCGCATACGGACCCCTTCTGTTTTATGGGTTTCGTCCTGGATATCGAAACACCAGCAGGTGGGGCATACAAAGGTGCACGTGCCGCAATTAATGCAGGCAAATGCCACGTCATCCCAGAACGGGGCATTGTAAATCGTCATCGCGTCTTTATTTTTCAACTGATCCGTTTCAACCACGGAGGATATCTTTTGCTCGGCAGCGGTTTTTAACGGTTCAATCTGTTTTTGGGCTTCCTCCGGGGAAATTTCATCATTCCACCCGGATGCGGCGATAAGGGATTCCCCTTTGGGAGTGACGGATTTCAGGATATATCCGTCCTTTGTTTCGACCATCAACACATCCAGGCCGGTTTCATTAAAGGGCCCGCTTCCGGCGGATGTGCAGAAACAGGTGCTGCAGGGATTTTCGCAGGCGAGTCCCACAATTGTTGTGGCCTCATAGGCGTCAATCCAATAGGGATCTTTATATTGAGGGGTGTCGAAGTTTCTTTGAACCAGCAGAAATGCATCGGCATCGCAAGGCCGCAAACCGATAACGGCCCTGGGTGAATAATCCGTTTCCACGGGGCTCATGATATGGTGATCTTCCCGGCTTTCATCCAGCGTATAGGTGAACATGGCTTCGGTCTGGGGATAAATCAAACCCTTGGCGGACAATCTCGTATTCAAACCACCGAGATCGGGGTTTTCATTCTCCTCCAGCGCTTTAAATTCGAAAGCGTCTTTCATCTTTACCGGGCTGAATATACGGTAAACGCCTTTAAGCGCAGCCAGCCCCTGGTCCCATTTTTTCTTGTCGATTTTTACGACCTTCATCGATTCTACCCTTTTATATAAAAGTTGACGATTGGCCTTGGCCTGGTGCCTTCCGGTTTTACGGACCGCATGGCGGGCATCTGTCATTTAATAAAGTTGTTCGGATCATCCGGCCTGTAGGTATCCAGCGGTGGCCGTTTGTCGAGGGTCAGGCCGGCCTCCCAGTCAAAAAGGTCTTTGCAGTCCATCTCAAGTTTTTTGGTCAGCACCCTCATGTTGATGCCAACCGGGCAGGACCGCTCGCAGGATCCGCAGTCCGTACATCTCCCGGCGCAATGATAGGCCCTTAAAAAATGAAACGTCTTGATGTCGATATCGTCGATTCCCTTGCCGACCCACTGGGGTTTGGATTCATCCACGAAACAGGTGGGGCAGTAACATAAGGGGCAGGCATTCCGGCACGCATAACAGCGGACGCAGGGAGACAGGAGGTCATCGAAAAACCGCCATTTTTCTTCCGTGGACAGGGAATCAATTTTTCGGACATCTTCATAGCGGTCAATCCCGGTCTGCTCCACCACGGGGTCTGCAACCAGCTCATCATAAATCACGGGATTCCGGTGGAGGCAGACGGCGCAGTTTTTCTGCAGTACATCGCCCCTGTCAAAGGTTTCGTCAAAATCCCGGCCTTTGACCCTAATGCTGTCCCTGGTTTCGATGACCTCGGTAACCTCACCCGGAACGGCTTTGGAAATCGCTCTCCGATCGATCATCCCCTTGCAGGGAACACCGATGATATACAACTGGTCCCGTTTAATCTTATTTTCGATGATATGGGTGACGATGTTGCGGGAATCGCATCCTTTGGCGACGATGCCGATCTTTTCCTTCCGGTTGGTCAGGTAGTTCGCCAGGTTGATGCCGCAGTTGCCGTCCCAGACCATTTTTTGCAGATCTCCGGAAGATCTGGCCATCATGGGCTCGTTCATCATCGGCATTGAGCCTTTTGCAAACCCGATGACCACGTCAACCTTTCCGTCCGTAAACAGCCGTTCCCCTATTTCTCGTATTTTATCAATATATCCTAACATATTATGCTGCCTTGGCTTTGTTTTTAACAAAATTCGTGTTGGGTCCCAGGGCTTTAATCGCCGCGGTAACCTCTCCGACCACATCTATGAATTTCGTGGCTTCGGCCGAGGAAATCCAGGATAGATGGAGACGATCACGTTCGATTCCCATAAAATCCATCAGGTTCGTGAACAAGGAATATTTTCTTCTTGCGTAGTAATTACCTTCCAGGTAATGGCAGTCGCCGGGATGTCACCCCGAAACCCAGACGCCGTCGGCCCCGTTTCTGAATGCCGAAAGGATGAATTTCGGACTCATTCGCCCGGTGCACGGAATCCGGATGACCCGGATGTTGGGGGGATACTGCAACCGGCTGACGCCGGCCAGATCAGCAGCTCCGTAACTGCACCAATTGCATAAAAATGCCGCTATTTTCGGTTCCCATTCACTCATTTGATATTCTCCTTTTCCATCCGCCCCAAAGCCGTTCACTCTGCTTCAAAGCCTTCTGCAAATAGGTTAAATCGCTTCAATCATCGCAAAAATCTGGTCATTGTCAAATCCCTTCAACCCGATGGCGCCGGACCGGCAGGATGCCACGCAAAGTCCGCATCCCTTGCAAAGAGCCGGGTTGATTTCCGCTTTCCCGGGGAAAAAGCGCGCGTCATCGGGAATGAAGGACGGTGCCTTATAGGGACAGATGGAGATGCAAACGCCGCAACTGCTGCAGAGGGCCGGGTTGACTTTGGCGATTTCTCCATTGGTGTGAATAGTTTTCTGCGCCAGCAGGGTGACGGCGCGGGATGCCGCAGCCATTCCCTGGGCGATGGATTCGTCGATGGGTTTGGGGTAATGGGCCAGTCCGGCCAGAAACACGCCGTCAGTGGCGAATTCCGATGGACCGAGCTTGGCATGCCGTTCCACAAAGAATCCGTCGTCGTTTAACGGCACCTTGAAAAATTGGGCGAGTTTCTCATCTCTGGGCGGGATCACGGCAGAAGCCAGATTGACCAGGTCTGTTTCAATTTCCAGGGGCATTCCCAATATGTGGTCCGTAACCTTTACCTTGACGACACCATCCTCTATGGCTACCACAGGCTTGTTTTCCCGGGTAAACCGGATGAAGATAATACCGGCCTCACGGGCCTCCTTGTACAAGGTTTCCCGCTCGCCGTAAGTCCTGATATCCCGGTTCAGAATATAAACGTTCATGCCGGGATTCCGGCGTTTAAGCTCCAGGGCGCTGTCCACGGAATGGGTGCAGCAGACTCTTGAGCAGTAAGGCCGTTCCGGTTCCCTGGAACCCACGCACTGGATAAAGACCGCCGTATTGAGGCTGTTGAGAACCGGGTCATTGCCGATCAGCTTCCGGTCCAGTTCCTGGCTGGTGACAATTCTCGGGTCCTTGCCGTACATGTATTCCACGGGTTTAAATTCCGAAGCCCCGGTGGCGATGACGGCCACCCCGTATTCGATGACGTCTTCTTTTCCCTGGGAGGCCAGGGTGGATTTGAAATTGCCCACAAAACCCTCAACCGAAGCCAGGGTGGTATTCAGATGAATCTTTAAATTTTCCTCACGGCTGACCTGATCAATAAGCCCTTTAAGTTTTTCCTGGATGTTTTCGCCTTTCCATGTTTTGTAAAGGGTCAGGGCATTTCCCCCCAGCCTGTCGGTATTTTCGATCAAATGGGTTTCATAACCCTGCCTGGCAAAACTCAGTGCCGTTGACATGCCCGTGATGCCACCGCCGATAACCATGGCGGTCTGGCCGATGCTGAGCTCCGCTTCGGGCAGCGGCTCCTTTAAGGCGACTTTCGTGACCGCCATGCGGACCAGATCTTTGGCCTTCTGGGTGGCGATGTCCGGGTTGTTCTTGTGAACCCAGGAATTCTGGTTCCGGATGTTGGTCATTTCGAACAGGTACTTGTTCAGCCCGGTATCGGCCAGGGTCTCCCTGAACAACGGCTCGTGGGTTTTCGGCGAACATGCAGCGACCACGATGCGGTTCAACCTGTTTTTGGTGATGATGTCTTTCATCACTTCCTGAGTATCCTGGGAGCAGGTATACATGTTGTCGGTCACGTATTCCACATAGGGCAGGGTTTTGGCATAGTCCCTGACCCCCGGAACATTTACCACACCGCCGATGTTGATCCCGCAGTTGCAGACAAAAACGCCGATTCTGGGGCGCTCGCCGATGACGTTGACTTCCGGGACCACTTCCTTGATTTTGGTCAGCGTATTCCGGGCGGGGCTCAACATTTCTCCGGCGGCCGAGGCTGCCGCACTGGAATCCACTACAGACTGGGGAATGTCCTTGGGGCCCTGAAAAGCGCCGCAGACGAATATGCCTTCCCGGGAGGTCTGAACCGGTGAGAAGGTATCGGTTTTACAGAAATTGCCGGTGGTGAGGTCAATATTGAGATCATTGGCCAGCTGGATCAATTCCGGAGGCGTCTGGAGACCGATGGAGAGAACGATCATGTCGAAGGTTTCCTTGACAAGTTCTCCGCTGTCCAGCACGTATCTCACTTCCAGGTCGTCCGTTTCAGGAACTGGATTGATGGTGTGGACCCGGCTTCTCACGAACCGGACCCCCTGTGTCTTGGCCCGTTCATAATAGCGCTCGAAGTCCTTGCCGTGGGTCCGGATGTCCATGTAGAAAACGGCGCAGTCCAGGTCGTCGCCGGAATGCTCTTTGGCGATGATGGATTCCTTGATGGCGTACATGCAGCAGACCGACGAACAATGGGCATTGTCACACCGGTTGATGTCCCGGGAGCCGACGCACTGGAACCAGGCGATTTTTTTCGGTTCCTTGTGGTCCGAAGACCGTACCAGATGGCCCATGGTGGGGCCTGAAGCGGACAGGATCCGTTCGAATTCCATGGCCGTGACCACGTTGGGATGCTTGGCGTACCCGTAGTTGTCGAATTTGGAAGGGTCAAAGGGCTCGAACCCGGTGGCCAGGATGATGGAACCCACATCCAGTTCCAGGATCTCATCCTCCATGTCGTGCTTGATGGCGTTTACCCCGCAGAATTCGGTGCAGACCTTGCAGCCGCCCGTCTTGAAGTGCATGCAGGTGTCCCGGTCGATGGCCGGGGTGTTGGGAACGGCCTGGGCGTAAGGAACGAAGATGGGCTTTCTGCCTTTCAACCCCATGTCGTATTCCGAAGGAATTTTCCTGACGTTTTTCCTTGATGTGACATTTTGGTTGATCTTTTCAAGGGTGATATGCCCGGTTGGGCAAACCGATGCGCAGGCCCCACAGGCCACACAGAAATCCGTCTGGACGTGAAAAGGCGTATCCACCACCATTTCGATGCCCCTGCCGGTGAGTTCGATGGCGTTGTTTCCCATCCGCTGGCACATGCGGACACAAAGGCCGCAGAGGATGCAGTCGTCGTCTTCGGCTTTGAATCGGGATTTTTCAATCCCGTATTTCTTTGCCAGATCCTGGAGCATGGGCACTTCCGGGCATCTTGCCAAAAGCATTTCAACGATCAGTTTGCGCCCCTTGTGAACCTCCTCCGTATCGGTAAAGATTTGCATCCCTTCCCAGATAGGATAGTTGCAGGCCGTTACAAAACGGCTCCTCCGCCCGTCAAACATTTCCACCGTGCAGAGCCGGCACATGCCGGCGGGCTCCAAGGCTTTGTGATGGCACATGGTCGGTATTTCCACACCGTATTTTTCAGCGACCTGAAGGATATACTGGCCCTCTTCTCCCTGAACTTCCTTGCCGTTTAATTTAAAGGTGATCATAGATAACATCCCTTAATCATAATCGTTTTTAGCGAATGGCAATCGCGTTGAATTTGCATGCGTCATAACAGATGCCGCATTTGATGCATTTTCCCTGATCCAGGGCATGGGGTTTTTTCTTTTCCCCGGCAATGGCTTCCTGGGGGCATTTGCGCGCACATGAACCGCATCCGGTGCAGGCCTCCGGGTCGATCTCGTAGTGGAATAATTTCTTACAGACCCCTGCAGGGCATTTCTTCTCCCGGATGTGTTTTTCATATTCGTTTTTGAAATAGAGGATGGTGGTAAGCACCGGATTCGGGGCTGATGTACCGAGGCCGCATAGGGCGAATTTTTGCATCATGCCGCCGATTTCCTCCAGGAGCTCAATGTCGCCGTCCTTTCCGTCGCCGTTGCAGATGCGAGTCAGGATTTCCAGCATCTGCTTTAACCCTTCCCGGCAGGGATTGCATTGGCCACAGGATTCGTCTACGAGGAAGTCGACAAAATACCGGGCCACGTCCACCATGCAGGTGTCCTGATCCATAACGATCATTCCACCGGAGCCCATGATGGAACCGACTTCACTCAGTTTGTCAAAATCCACCGGCAGATCGAGAAATCTTTCCGGGATGCATCCGCCTGATGGGCCTCCGGTCTGAACAGCCTTGAATTTTTTCTTTTTCGGTACGCCGCCGCCGATATTATAAACGATGTTTTTCAGCGAAATTCCCATGGGCACTTCCACCAACCCGGTGTGAGTGATCTTCCCCACCAGGCTGAACACTTTCGTGCCCTTACTGCGTTCGGTGCCCATTCCCGCGTACCAGTTGGCACCTTTCAACAGGATGGCGGGGACATTCGCATAGGTTTCTACGTTATTGAGGTTGGTCGGGCTTTGCCGGAAACCCTTTTCAACCGTGTGGACGTATTTGGCCCTCGGCCTTCCCACTTTGCCTTCCAGGGAAGCCATCAGGGCCGTGGATTCTCCACATACAAAGGCTCCGGCGCCGGTGGAAATTTTGATGTTGAAGGAAAAGCCGGTTCCGGCGATGTTTTCTCCGAGAAGACCGTAGCCTTCCGCCTGTTTGATGGCGGTGATCAGCCGTTTGACCGCAAGGGGATATTCATTTCGGACATAGATGTAGCCCTGGCTCGAACCAATGGCGACGCCTGCGATCAGCATTCCCTCGATAACCGAGTGCGGGTCGCCTTCGAGAATGCTCCGGTCCATGTAGGCGCCCGGGTCTCCTTCGTCCGCGTTGCAGATAATATAACGATTGCCATGGTGCTTTGCAGCGGTGGCCCATTTAATGCCCGTCGGAAAACCGCCACCGCCGCGGCCTCTCAATCCGGAAGCTTTTACAACATCGATGATATCGGCGGGGTTCATGTCTTTTAAGGCGTTGATAAACGCTAAATAACCTTTTCGGGCAAAGTATTCCTCGATGCTGTCCGGATCAATATATCCGCAATTGCGCATGGCCACTTTAACCTGATTCTTGTAGAACGGGATTTCTTCCAGGAAGGGAATGCCGTCTAAAGGCTGAACACCGTCCAGGGGGTTGGGGATATCGGTTTCCAGAAGACTCCTCGGATCCTTCATCTGGCCTAAAATCCATTTTTTGTTGAAGTCACCGGCAATGAACCCGGAAACGGCATCGACGATCTTGTCCTCGGTGATGTGTTGATACATTATCCTGGGTTTTCCGAGCCCAAAAATCTCAACCAACGGTTCCGCCTCACAAAAACCGATACATCCGGTCTGGCAGACATGGATGCCGTTTTTGGAGGCATATTCGGTTAAAAGTTTATCATAAGCGGCCTTGGCGCCCGCTGCGATGCCGCATGAGGCCATGCCGATGTTCACTTTAACCGCATCGGGTTTATAGAGTTTGCCGATATATGCCTGGCTGACTGTTTTTAAGTCTAAAACAGACTGGATTTTCATGATTGCCGCCTCATCCTTATTTATACGTATTGGTCCAGAATTTTCTGAATTTCGTCCGAAGAAATCCGACCATGCGTATCCTCGTTGATTTTGACCACAGGTCCTAAACTGCAACAGCCGATGCAGCGGACCGACTCCAGGGTGAACCGTTTATCCGCCGTTGTTTGGTTGTCGCTGATGGAAAGCAGTTCCTCGACCCTTTCATGCACGCGCTCGCCGCCCCTCACATGACAGGCGGTTCCCGTGCAGACGGAGATGATGTGTCTTCCTCTTGCCTGCAGGCTGAAAGTACTGTAGAAAGTGGCCACGCCGTATATCTGACTAGCCGGGATGCCGATTTTCACGGCCAGATACTCCAATGCCGGCCTTGGAAGGTAATTGAAATGTCTCTGGATCGCCTGAAGTATCATGATCAGGTTTTCTTTGTCGTTGTTGAAGTCATCTTCGATGATGCGATCCAGTTCCCTGAAATCGATTTCATCGGTTCGGGCTTTCCCGGGTTCCATTGCCTCGCTCATAGCCTTCACTCCCATTTGTAAATAAATAACATTCGGATATTCTATCCAGCAACGGATTGCTGGACTACGGGACAGTTTTCCACGCAAGCCCCGCAACCCGTGCATAAATCCATGTCGATGCTGCGGGCTTTTTTCCTGATCCTGACCTTAAATCTCCCTGGGGAACCCTCAACGGATTCAAGATCCGCATAAGTGATCAACTCGATGTTCAGATGCCGGCCGACCTCGACCAGTTTTGGAGAGATAATTCACATCGCGCAGTCATTGGTTGGGAAAGTCTTGTCAAGCTGGGACATCACACCCCCGATGGAGGGTGATTTTTCAAGCAGATAAACGTAATATCCGGAATCAGCGAGGTCGATTGCCGTCTGCATGCCCGCGATTCCACCCCCGACGACCAATACGGATCCAAAAACCTTTTCAGTCATTGGTCACTCCTTCTGTTTGGGAATTTTCTATTGATATGCAAGAACGATAAATATCTTTTTGATCAAAGTGTCGTATATATCTGCAATAAAATCTCTTTGTCAACCGGTTTTTTTAAGCGTTACTTAATCGGAAAGTGAATACCACGAACCAGAGGGTCTATTTGTGGGGGGTATGATGAAAACAATATGAAATTAAAGGATAATAAAGCGATTTGATTTGGTATGACCCAGTGGTATGACGTCGTTTTTTTGATCAGTGGCGGGCCGGCGGCATCTCTTCCGGATTGTGTCCCGGTCAACATGCCGCCGGTATTGGAGATTATGCGGCTAACCGAAGAGCATTTTCGGTCATATTCCGTATTTCATCAGGAGTGAAAGGTTTGGCGAGATAATTCACGGCACCTAACCTCGCGCTTTCAACAGCTGTTTCAATACTGGCGTATCCGGTTACGATGATAACACGGGAATCGGGCATATAGTGTCGGACCGCCTCAAGAAGCTCCAGCCCT
>DIKO01000007.1 GCA_002423615.1 Desulfobacteraceae bacterium UBA5616 | reverse complement strand
TTTAATTAATTTTTCAATCACCCATTGGTATGATTTTACGGGTGATTTTAAAATCGAGAAGATTTCTTGACCAGATTTAACTGCTGCGCCCGCATAATGGCCTGGAGCCGGCTTTTTACGCCTAATTTCTTGTACAGGTTCTGGGTGTGAGTTTTGACCGTGTTCACGGATATAAACGCCATATCCGCGATTTCACGGTTTTTATGCCCTGCCGCCATCAGCTTTACAATCTCAAGCTCCCTTTCGGAGAGGCCATGGGACACTGCTTTTCCCCCGCTCAGGGCCGTTAAGGGCGGTTCATCATCCTTCCCGCCGCAGGCTTTCAAAACCCGGTTGAAATAAGCGGACAGGCCGTATTCAGGTGTATTTCGGGCGATATCCGTCATGAGCGGAACGATCACCAGAGAAAAATTGACAAACGGCTGAATATACCCTTCGGTTTCGCCAAACAGAAGCGCTTTTTTCATCATTGATTTTGCCTGATCTTTCTTCCCCGACATCCACAATACGCCGGAAAGCAGGACGTCGATCTCCAGGACAATTTCCATCAGGTTCCGTTTTACGCATCGAATCCTGAGATTTTCCAGAAGGTCCATGGCCTGGGGGAGTTTCCCGCGATACAGGCAGACAATGGCGGAAGTTATGGCTTCAACCAGAAAATACAGTGAAAAAGGTTCGTCGATGCGAAGGTTTCTCCGGTCCTCCCATGCCAGGGCGAAACCGACGTCATCCTGCCCCATGGATAACGCCGCCGCCAGTGCCTCCGTGTAAGCCGCCGGTTTGGGATGGTCCAGGCTCTTGGAAAAGGACAACAGGAGCCGGGTGTTTTGAGCGGCCTTGTCCTTCACGCCCATCGACTGATAAATTCTGGCAACGAGATAATACCCCTGCAAGACGAGATCGACATGTTCGATCTGTTCCGCGTATCGAAGGCTGATCAACCCGAACTCCAGTGCCTTTTCAAGCTCGTGGCGATGATAAAAAACCCATGCCATGGGAAGATAGAGGGTATATTTCAGGGGCGCATCGTATAATTTGCGCCGGCTTAAAAACAGAAGTGCATCCTCTAAAATTTTCCCCGATTGATTCAACCGGCCCTGGTACCTTAACGTGTAAGCCATCGCATGAACCCAGGTCATTTTGGCGAGTACGCTTTCGGAATGGAAGACATCCACGGATGCTTTCCTCATATAGGCTTCCGCCGATTTCAGATCTCCCTGATATATTTTGGAGCCGGCCATGAGAATTTTCACATAACCGGCCAGGGGTTTGTTTTCAGATGATATATCCCGGATGCAGCGATTGAACTTCTGAACATTGACGTTAAAGGTATCCTGATAATACTCGGAAATCGTTTTAAGGTAGACGAGTAAATCCCGACACATCGTCTGTTTGGTCGCCGGGTATTGACGGATCAGTTTCTCCTGACGGCTTTCGATGTCGGGTAAAACGCTTTGGACGTCTTCCAGCTGCCGGTTGTTGATCTTGAACGCGCAATCGAAAAGCCTTAACAGGGGCCGGTTGAGAAACACCTCACGGGGGAGTTTTTCAAGCCACCTGAGAGAAGAGGCCACTTCGTAGCGTTCAAAAAGAAACCGGAGGTAATCCTCCAGTAAATCCGCCATGAATTCAAAATCATGCGAAGCAGCGGCATATTGGAAGGCATCTTCCAGAAATTCATGTTCCGCGAACCACAAAGCGGCCTTCTTCTGGATCTGCTCCATGAGCCCCGGAAAGGACAACTTGACCCATTCCCTTAAGGCCTCCGAAAACAGCGGATGATATCGAAACCATTTTTCTTCGGAATCCAATGGGATGATAAACAGATTCATCCGATGCAGATCTGCCAGTATCTTCCCTGCGTCGGACAGACCCGTGACAAACGCGCATGCATCTGCATTAAACCGGTTCAAGGCAGCCGTGTGGTATAAAAACAACTTTACGTTTTCGGATTGGCCATGGACCACTTCGTTCATCAAATAATCCATGGCCGCACGGCCCGCCGCCTCGAGTGATTCTTCGAGTCCCTGGTCCTTCATGGTTCTTTGATAGGAAAAACCAAAAATCTGAAATCCGGCGACCCACCCGTCGGCGAATTTTCTCACCTCACGGATTTGGTTTCTGGACAATTCAAGGGGAATAACGGAATGGAAAAAACGTTCCGCTTCCTGATCTGAAAATTTCAGGTCTTCCGGTGAAATTTCAACAACATCGTATTGGAACCGGAATCGACACAACGCTTTCGGAATCCGGTAACGGCTGATCAGCACGAGATGACATTTCGGCGGGAGATATTTTAAAATCCGGGCCATTGCATGATGAATCTCATCCACCCCGATCATGTGATAGTCATCCAATATCAGATAGATATCTTTCCCCAGGCCGGATAAGGCACCCATCAGGGGTGCAATGACCCTTTTTTCCGTGAGTCTCAATTGATCCTGCAACAGCGGCCCGATCGCTTCCTCGAGCAGATCATCCGTTTGAATCAATGCGGTCAGCAGATAACGAAAAAAAATATCGAAATCATTGTCCGTCTCGTCCACGGTATACCACGCTGCCGGGAACTGGTTCCGTTTAACCCACTGCACAGCCAGAGAGGTTTTGCCGCATCCGGCCGGTCCGATAATCAGTATCAGTTGAGCGTTTTTCCCCTGGGTGAGGCGATCCAGCAGATGGTTACGGGAAAGCAGGTTGGACTTTTGCAGGGGCAACTGGATTTTCGTAGTGATGAGCATCGGGTATACACCGTTCATTCACATGGGGTTTCACGCCTCGGGGTTTTTTGTATACGCGATATCAATACTGTTTTCAACCCATTAAAAAATGTGGAAAACCGGTTCGCCTTAACCGGTTGATTTGATCCTCAACCGGTTGATCACCTGTGTCCCCTGACAGGGGCGGTTCGTTTAGCGGTTATGAAAAATCGTCCGCGCTCATTTGAAAAAATGCCGGTATTTCCCATACCCCTCCTTTTCCAGATCCTCCGCCGGGACGAATCTCAAGGCCACGGAGTTCATGCAGTACCGAAGGCCCGTGGGCGGGGGTCCGTCATCAAAAACATGCCCCAGGTGGGAATCGGCGTGCCGGCTTCTCACTTCGGTGCGGGTCATGAACAAGGACCTGTCGTTTTTCTCGACGATGTTCTCCGGTTCCAGGGGGCGTGAGAAACTCGGCCAACCCGTGCCAGAGTCAAACTTGTCCCGGGAGCTGAAAAGCGGTTCTCCGGAAACAATATCCACATAAATGCCGGGTTCGTGATTGTCCCAGTAGGCATTGTCAAAGGGCGGCTCGGTGCCGTTTTTCCGTGTCACCGTATACTGCATGGCCGTCAACCGCTTTTTGAGCTCTTTGTCGTCGGGGATTTTGAAGGTCATGGGGGCTCCATTATTTCCGGCGGGTTCCTCTTCACCGGTGCTGTTTTTCAGCGGCGGGTATTTCACTTCCTTCCAGGCCTTATCCAGAAACCGGTCCCTGCCTGAACCGGACCGGTAAAATTTGTACCGTATGGGATTTTCCCGGTAATAATCCTGATGATACGCCTCAGCCGGGTAAAACGTCTCCAGGGGCAGAATTTCAGTCACGACCGGCTTGTCGAACTGACCTGATTTTTCCAGTTCCATTCTGGACTTTTCCGCGAGATGGCGTTCATCTTCGTTTCCATAAAAGATGGCGCTGCGGTACTGGTCCCCCCGGTCCACAAACTGTCCCCCGGAGTCCGTGGGATTCACATGCCGCCAGAAATACTCCAGAAGCGCTTCATAGGAAATTTTTTCCGGGTCATAAACCACCTTTACGGATTCCAGGTGACCGGTGCCGCCTCCGGACACTTGTTCATAGGAAGGGTTTTCCACCTTGCCGCCGGTATATCCGGAAACCACCTCGACCACTCCGTCCAGTTTTTCAAAATCAGCCTCAATGCACCAGAAACACCCGCCTGCAAAAACAGCGGACCTGTGCTTTTCAGATATTTTTTCGTTTTTTCCAACCATGTCATCCTCCCTGCTTTCGGTCTGGTGCCAGGCCCAGAAAACGGTCAGGGCCATGGCCGCGATGAACAGCATGTTTTTCATGGGACACCTCCTGTGCATAATCCAGGCTTGGGCTGATGAGCACCCCCGGCCCGGCCCGTTCCAGATTTTTCATGTTTTATAATATAAGAATGAATCGGAGAGATGTCTTGCAAAAAACAGCGCTATCGGACTTGCATCTGAAAATCCCGGATCAAAGATGGGCATCATCACCTGAGCAATGGCTTGTTGGATCAAGCTGACTTCTGCCTGATCACCCCGCATGTTGCATGCAAAGCGCTGTCTTTCGACCGCATGCCAGGCAAATCTCCCCGGACTATGTTCAGTACCCCCTTGAGGGGTATAAGAACGTGAACTGCGGATCGCAATAAGCCGCGCCCGCTGAAAAGCGGCGTGGGCATCACCCGCAAAAATAAATTCCTTGACTTATGTAGCCCAATGGCTACAATATTGCCATGATTGAAGTGCGCAAAACCGATACTTTCGCCAAATGGATCGATGGGTTACAAGACATCCGTGCTCGTGCTCGCATCCTTGTCAGAATCGAACGATTAGCGGCAGGTAACCTGGGAGATGTCAAGCCGGTTGGTGAAGGGGTATCGGAAATGCGGATTGATTACGGCCCTGGATATCGGGTCTATTTTAAAAAGATAGGGCAAAAGGTGGTCGTCTTATTGGCTGGCGGTGATAAAAATACCCAGTCCAGGGACATTAAAACCGCCTTGCGATTATCGCGTAGTTTGTAGGAGTCAACCATGGAAAAGACCAAAACTTCAAAATACGATGTCTCAGAACACCTTCGCACTCCCGAGGAAATGGCTGCTTATCTTGAGGCCTGCCTTGAGGAAGCGAATGGTGATGCCGCATTTATAGCAAAAGCTCTTGGGGATATTGCACGGGCAAAAGGTATGTCACAAGTCGCACGTGAGGCCGGCTTATCCCGCGAAAGTCTCTATAAAGCTCTCTCGGGAGAACGAACGCCTGGCTTTGATACAATACTCAAAGTAATCGGTGCCCTTGGGCTAAGATTGCACGCTGAAGCAGTCCGAGCAAACACTTGATTGCCCAATCCGTATCCGTTCCAGCAGGCAAGCATTCGGGTCGGGCGTTTCAATAACGCGCCGCATATTCACTCCTTCATTCGAATTCATTGTGTTTTACGAGCTCATTGAGGCTCCTTCCCTGTTTAAGCGTTTGGCCCTTCACCATGTCCCGGGCATTACCCGGGCCTTGGGCTACTATGGCCTCTGCTCACTTCTGCCTGATCACCCCGCATGTTGCCATGCAAAGCGCTGTCTTTCGACCGCATGCCAGGCAAATCTCCCCGGACTATGTTCAGTACCCCCTTGAGGGGTATAAGAACGTGAACTTTCGCTACACAACCGCAGCATTTACCCTATCTCTTGAATCCTGGGATTTGCCATGTGGTGCTGACTTACCCGGAGACTGGGCCTTATATGTTGTTTCTGTTCGTCGGCTTATAGCTTTGCACTCAGGCTTCCTTCAGACCTTTCCTCACGGAAACGCCCTTGCCGTCGGCTAATGTTTGTGTCAATGTCTTACGACATCGAAAAGAAAAATGATTCTCAGCAAATTTCACAGGATTCTAAAAGCGGGCGGTTCAGTCCTTGTTGATGTGTATTCTCTCGTGGCGTTTGACCAAAGGGAAGAGGTGGTGAGATACGAAGTAAACCTGCTCAATGGATTCTGGTCGCCATACAGGTACCATGGTTTTCTAAATACTTTCAAATACGACCGAGAGAAGGTTGCACTCGATCAGTACACAATTATCGAGGCGGAGCGCACCAGAACGGTGTACATCTGGTTGCAATATTTTTCGCCCGAGGAGATAGTCAGGGAGTTCATGGAGGCAGGCTTTTCCGTTGAGGGGCTTTATTCGGACGTTGCGGGAACCCCGTATGATCCAAAATCGAATGAATATGCAGTCATCGCCAGGAGGGTTTAGATTTCGCCAAAAAAAGAGAAATACCAACATAGCGCTGGTACGGAAGCGAAACAGCCGTACCGCACAGCTTCCAGTTGGGCAACGACAGAGATACAAAGGAGTGAACGAAATCGGATCACAATGTAAGTCGGAGGGATGTCCTGCAAAAAACAGCGCTAACGGCCCGAAGCCCCGGGCATCTTGTACAGCGGGGCGAGTTTCTCCGGCGAAATACCCAGAAAGCATCCGGAAAGAATCAACTGGTTGACGACAAAAGTCCGGAGCAGGCCGGTATTTTTCCATCTGCGGCCGGAAGTGACGGCATGGGCCGGCACGATTTTAAGCCTGCCCGATCCGGATAGCCTGCGCACCAGCATCAAATCCTCGGCAATGGGGACTTCGGGAAATCCACCGGCATGGACAAATGTTTCCCGCCGGAGAAAAAGCCCCTGGTCCCCATAGGGCAGGTTGAGCCAGGCGGCGCGAACGTTGGCCGCCCTTTCGAAAAATCTCATCATGGGGCTGTCCAGGTCGGTCTTAAAGCCAAATGCCCCCAGAACCGTTTCCGGTTCCAGAAGCGTCTTGAACACATGGCGGGAATATCCCTGAGGCAACCGGGTGTCCGCATGGAGGAAAACCAGGGTTTCACCCCGGGAGAGGGCCGCACCGGCGTTCTGCTGAACCGCCCTGCCCTTTTGTGTTTCGATCACAAACGCCCCCGCGTTCCCCGCGATATCCCGGGTCCGGTCCCGACTTCCCCCGTCGGCGACGATGACCCGGGCGCATTCATCCAAAGCGCTTAACACCGCGGCTTGAATGTGGTCTTCCTCGTTCAACGCCGGGATGATCACCGATACATAGGCCTTTCGGACATCCTCTTTCGGCATATGGGTTTTGACGTCGTCCAGGGTGTCGATATCGGCAAGGGTTTCCAGTTCGTGAAGGGAAAGCCCGATGCGGCCGATCCTCTCCTTCGTGCGGAAAAAGACCGTATTCGTTCCCCAGGGAATTTCACCGAACACTTCATGGTACCGGTTCATCCCGATCAGCCAGTAGCCGCCGTCAAGTGAAGGCCCCAGCACCATGTCATTGGAGGAAAGGCCATGAAACGCTTCTTGAAAATGCCTTTCTGAAACACGGGGAATATCCGTACCCACGAGGATCGCCTGTTTTGCTCCCGCCCGGAAGGCCTGAGTGAATGCCGCCGCCATTTTTCCGCCGATATCACCGTCCGCCTGAAGCATAACGTCCATATCCGCGCCCAGCCATTTTTTAAAATCCGGGACCGTTCCGCCCTCCCCAAAAAATACAATTCCGGCGTCATTTTTCCGGCAGACTTTCTTTAAAACCTGGATGATCCGTTCCGTCAGCCTGCGCTGGAGGTCCGCGGCCCGTATGGCCCCCAATTCCGGAATCAGCCGGGTCTTGGTTTTTCCGGGCTCGGGATAGCGGCCGAACACGATGATCAGCCGGTCTTTGAATCGTTTTTTCATAATACCGGTCAAACGACCTTTTTCTCCAGTAATTCTCCCAGTGCTTTCAGATGGGCCTTTTCCTCGCCGGCCAGGTCAAAGAGAATCTTTTGGGCCTCCGGGGTCCGGGCCTGCCGGGCATAGCGCAGATACAGGTCCAGGCCATGGGTCTCCAGCATCATGGCGATGTCCAGAACACCGCCGACAGTTTGCATGGCGGACCGGTTTTGATTGAGGAAGTTCTCGATATCAAATCCCCCTTCCATGAGGTGGGTTGCCGAGGCCGACTCAAAAGCCGCCAATTCCTCGGGTTCCGGATTGAAATCCTTGAATAATCGTAGCAGCCGATCCTTGTGAAGGGTCTCGATGCCGGAGAGTTTTTTCAGGAGGGCCGCGGTTTCGGTATCGGAAACGGTCTGGGCGGCTTTCCGGTAGAATTTTTCCAGGCCCGCTTCCATGGCGTAGAGATACGCCATCATGTCTTTTACCGTTTCATCGCCCGTCAGGTGGACTTCGCCCAGTTCGGCCGGTCCCTCAGCGGTCCGGTCCTCCCAGGCTTTGATGCCGCCCTTAAGGTTGTAGACCTCGTCAAACCCCTTTCCGGAAAGCAACTGCCCCGCGGCCCGGCTCCGTCCCCCCACGGCGCAATAGGTAATCACGGGTTTTCCCGGGTCCAGTTCGTCCATCCTGTCCGTCAACTGGGGAAGGGGGATGAGGGTTGCTCCGGGAAGATGACCTTCTTCATACTCGGACGGCTGCCGGACGTCCAACAGGGTGTAGGTCCCCTCTTTATGCTGCTCCATAAAGGTTTTGGCCTGGTCCGCATCGAGGCTTTCAACCGGGGTGAAGAGTTTCTTCCAGCGCATAACGGGCTCCTTATAAGTGGGGAATGGATTGTGGACTCGGGCCGTTCAGGGCCTCGAATGTACCGCTTCAGTTTCGTCTTGAAATTTTAGGGAAATACGGCGCTCATGTCAAATGGGTTTTGAGAGGGGGAATGTCGTTTTCGAAAGCCGGTCAAGGGGGCTTGAAACAAAGGGATTTCGGGAGAAGCGTGACTCTATCTTTTCTTCCTTTTCCATCGCGCACATAAACCAGATTGGGTTCAAAATCAAAATCCTGGACTCGAAGCCGAATACATTCCATGAGCCTGAGCCCACCGCCGTAGAGAATTTTTGCCATCAACAGGTGGGTGCCCTGCATATTCTCGAATACACGCAGGGCTTCTGTTTGTGTCATCACGACAGGGGGGCGGGAATGCCTTTTGGCTTTAACCGGTTCAAGTAGATCCTCAACCGGCTGGTCGAGAACATGACGATACAAAAAAACGATGGCATTCAGGGCCTGGCGCTGAGTTGCGGCTGCGACACGGGCGTTTGTTGCCAGATGGCTTAAAAAGGCGTCAATTTGGTTTTTGCCCATTTGGGATGGATGGGTTTTGCCGTCATGAAATTTTATAAACCGAACGATTCAGTCGGAGTAAGTTTTTTCTGTGTTGTATGCATAATGGTGGTAGCGCAATACCTGCCGAACCGGTTCCATCAGTTTTAATTTAGGGTCGGATTTAAATTTTTGTTTTTTTTGTGTGCTTTCCATTCTATATAGGTAATAGGTGGAAACTTTTCCATATAACCAAGCTGTTATGCTCGCTGCGCCACATTCCGCTTGACATATTACGTAATGCATAATATGTTTCGTGTATGATTAAATCCTTTGCCTGCCGAGATACTGAAAAATTATTCATTGATCAACGGGTACGCCGTTTCCAGGCTTTTGAAAGGCAGGCGAGGAAACGACTTATGGTTTTGCATGCCGCACCCAGTTTAGAGGCGCTGATGTTGAACCCAGGAAATAAATTTCACGCCCTTTCAGGGAACCGAAAAGGTCAATACGCCATCAGCATCAATAAACAATGGCGCCTATGTTTCGAATGGCAAGATGGAAATGCGTACCATGTTGAAATAATTGATTACCATTGAGGTATACGATGATGAACAAAAACGATAATTTTGATCCGATTTACCCAGGTGAAATCCTCCGAGAGGATTTTTTAGAGCCTTTGAGTATTAGCATTAACCAGCTTTCCAGAGATCTTTCAGTACCACCAAATAGGATAAGTGAAATTGTGAATGGGAAAAGAGCCATTACAGCTGATACTGCGTTGAGACTGGAACGATATTTTGGGATTGAAGCCCAGTTTTGGCTGAATCTGCAGACCGAGTTTGATCTGAGGACCATGAAGCGTAAAATCTGGGCTGATATTGAGAAGCGGATTATACCTGCCAAGCATACCGGCGAAAACATTCCGCAAAATGCCAGTGCATAACAACCGGCTCGTGGCGGACGCCGGGAGCAATGCAACGCATTGAACGGAACGTTTTTACACCGGCGCCGCACAGCCGGAACGTTTTCGCTTTCGAAAACCTTAGTATTGCCGTCAAAACGTTTAAGCGCTATAGTGTCATCATCAGTAAGGAGGTGACATTATGGCAACACCAGCAAAACGAGCTACCGTGTATTTCGACCCATTTATTCACAAGGCCTTGAAATTAAAATCGATAGAAACATCGAAATCAATATCCGATCTCGTCAATGAAGCTGTCAAGGCGGCGCTTGCAGAGGATGCAGAGGATATAACCGCCTATGAGGAAAGAGCGCATGAGCCACTGATCAGTTTCTCTGAAATGCTGAAAAGGCTGAAAAAAGATGGCCGGATATGAAATATTTTTCAGGGAATCGGTTTGGAAGGAACTTAAAAAGATACCCAAAGCCGATCTGAAAAAAATCCTTTCCCGAATCGAGCAACTTGGAAACGATCCTCGGCCGAAGGGGTGTGAAAAGCTTACCGGTCTTGAGCTATACCGTATCCGTCAAGGGAATTATCGAATCGTATATTCGATACAGGATAACGAGCTCACGATATGGGTGGTTAAGGTCGGCAATCGGAAAGACGTATATCGTTGAGCGAACAAGCGGCTGTAGCAGACCGTGAAAGATCGCGTCGGCTGCTAAGCCGCAGCGTTGGCTATAGGAATCAGAGATGATAAAAATAGAAGAAAATTACCAGCGTACAATCGATGACAGGCGTTCGTTCGATATTCGATTCTGGCAATCCCAAGGTGATATCGCCATTTTCGAAGCCGTAATGGAAATGCTTTATGATTATTTTTTAATACGAGGTAAAAATGCTGACGAGTCCAGACTTCAAAGAACTGTTGAAAATTTTCGAAAAGCATAAAATCCGATATCTTATCGTAGGTGGCTATGCCGTAATGAAATATAGCGAGCCTCGATTTACGAAAGATCTTGATGTGTTTATAGCGACTGATCAGGAGAACGCAAAAAGTGTTTATTCGGCATTGAAAGAGTTCGGTGCACCGCTGAAAAATCTTAGTTCCGATGATTTTACCCATGAAGGATACTTCTATCAAATGGGGAGACCACCTTTGCGAGTCGATATTATGATGTCAATCCCCGGAACCGAGTTCAATGTGGCATGGAAAAACCGTGAAGTGGTTGAAATCGATGATCTCAAATTATTTTTCATATCGCGATCCGACCTCATTCGAGCAAAAGAAGCGAGTGGAAGACCCCAGGATAAAATAGACCTTGAAAAACTGAAGGAAGCCGAACAATTGGACGCACTTGACAAAAAATAGCGAGTCGATTTGCTTTTCGCTATTTTGGCAAGTGATCCAAAGTGATAGGAAGTGACCGAATCTATTCACACCCAT
>DIKO01000077.1 GCA_002423615.1 Desulfobacteraceae bacterium UBA5616 | reverse complement strand
AATTTAAGTTTATAACGGTACGGCTTGCCGACACCCATACCCGATATTTTGACGGATGTCAAAGCCGATAGCACCCTAATTATCCATAACGATCAATAAAGACGAAGAGTTATTCTTATTTTCCCGGAAAGGATCAGATTGGACAGACCCCGGAAGAACATAGGTTTCAAAAATCCGGCTTTACTTTCACCCGCGGCATTTGACCGGGATGCCAAAAAAAAGTTTTATCCACTGCCGGGTGAACAACAGAAGGACATCGGGTTGAAACAGGTCCCACCCTCAGGATTACAACGGCCGCCAAATCAGGTTTGACGGCCATTGTTCTATCCGGGGACTGCAAAAATTACACGGTTTTGTTTTCCGTCGTACAGATGGAAGTCGGGTCGGCCATGACCTTCAGGGTTTCATACCGATCGATATATTCTTTTTCAATCCGGCCTCTAAGCTTTCTAGACTCTTCCGGGAAGGCTTTTTCCAGGGAGGCGTACCTTATTTCACCGGAAAGAAATTCCTGAATGGTACCGTCGGGTTCCTTGGAATCCAGGACAAAGGGGTTCTTGCCCTCGGCCTTGAGCAGGGGATTGTACCGATACAACGGCCAGTAACCGGATGAGACCGCCAGTTTCTCCTCTTCCTGGCTTTTTCCCATGCCTTTTTTGATCCCGTGGTTGATGCAGGGGGAATAGCCGAAGATCAGCGATGGGCCGTCGTAACTCTCCGCTTCGATGATCGCCTTCATCAGCTGATTTTTATTGGCGCCCATGGCCACACTGGCCACATAGACATACCCGTAGGTCATGGCCATTCGTCCCATGTCTTTTTTGGTGGTTTTCTTTCCCGAAGCGGCGAACTTGGCCACAGACCCTGTCGGGGTCGCCTTGGACGACTGCCCGCCGGTATTGGAATACACCTCGGTGTCGAAAACGAAGACATTGATATCCTCCCCGGATGCCAGGATGTGATCGATGCCGCCGTAGGCGATGTCGTAGGCGGCGCCGTCCCCCAGGAAAACCCAGAAGGATTTCTTGGTGAACAGAGAGGCCATCCCGGCGATTTCATCCAAAAGGACATTTCCGGCATACCCGGGCAAAAGGGCTTTCAGTTGATCCCCGTAAAGCATAGATCCATCGGCGTCCCTCACGTTGTCCATCCAGCCCTGCATGGCGTCTTTAAGCGCTTGATCGATATCGGTGCCAAGTGCCTGCGCCATCAGTTGCGCAAGGTTTTCACGCTTTCCCTTGGTGGCCAGAAACATGCCGTAGGTGAATTCAGCAGGATCTTCAAACAGAGAGTTTCCCCAGGTCGGCCCGAAACCGTCCTGGTTGACGCAGTAGGGAATAGCCGGCGCGCTTCCCCCCCAGATGGAAGTACAGCCGGTGGCATTCCCGATGAACATCCGTTCTCCGAACAACTGGGTGAGGAGTTTGGCGTAGGGCGTTTCCCCGCATCCCGCACATGCGCCGGAGAACTCCAGAAGGGGTTTGCAGAACTGGCTTCCCTTAAGGGTTGCGCGTTTGACAAGCTTGTCTTTGACCGGCAGGCTTTCAGCATACTCGGTATTGGGAACCTGAACGGCCGTCTGGGTTTCCAGGGGTTTCATCACCAGGGCCTTTTGCTTGGCAGGACAGATATCCGCGCAATTCCCGCACCCCATGCAATCCAGGGCATAGACCTGCATCCGGAAATGATGCCCGGCGACCTCCTTGCCCTGTGCTTTGATCGCCTCAAATCCTTCCGGCGCTTTTGCCAGCTCATCACCGGTCAACAGAACGGGACGAATGGCGGCATGAGGACAGACCATGGCGCACTGGTTGCACTGAATGCAGTTCTCCTTGATCCACTCCGGAACGGCAATTGAAACCCCCCGCTTTTCATACCTGGAAGTTGCAACGGGGAAGATACCATCGGGAGAAAAAGCGCCCACGGGCATCTTATCCCCATTCTGACTGATAATGGGACGGACGACGTTTTTCACAAAATCCGGTTCTTCTTTGCGGGGGGGGGAAGGGATTTCCGTGGCGGTTGCCCATGATGCCGGGTATTTGATTTCCTCTAGATTGGCAAGGGTGTTGTCCACGGCGGCGAAATTCATCCGGACGAGGTGTTCCCCTTTTTTTCCGAACATGCCCACGATCTGGTCTTTCAGGTATTTAATGGCGTCGTCCAGAGGAATAACGTTGGCGAGTTTGAAAAAGGCCGTCTGCATGATCATGTTGACGCGCTGTCCGAGACCGATTTCACCGGCGATTTTCACGGCATCGATATTGTAAAATCTGATTTTCCTGTCGGCCAGGGTCTTCTTCATGGAGGCGGGAAGCTTTTCTTCCATGTCCGAAAGGGACCAGTTGGAATTCAACACAAAGGTGCCGCCTTCCTTCAATCCTGAAAGTACATCATAGATGGATACATAATTGGATTTATGGCAGGCCACGTAATCCGCTGCGTCGATCTGGTAGGTGGATTTGATGGGCGTCTTGCCGAACCGAAGATGGGAAACGGTCAACCCGCCGGATTTCTTTGAATCATAGGCGAAATACGCCTGGGCATACATATCGGTGTTATCACCGATGATCTTGATGGCACTTTTATTGGCGCCGACGGTTCCATCAGCCCCAAGACCCCAGAATTTGCACTGCACCGTGCCTTCGGGCGCCACATCGAACCCTTCTTCGAACTCCAGGGAAGAATGGGAAACATCATCGATGATGCCCACGGTAAAGTGATTTTTCGGGGCTTCGCCTGCGAGGTTGTCAAATACGGCCTTGGCCATACCCGGCGTAAATTCCTTTGACCCCAGACCGTACCGGCCGTTGATGATCGTGGCGGTTTTACCTTTTTCCATAAAAGCCGTACAGATATCCACATACATGGGGTCGCCCAGAGCGCCCCGCTCCTTGGTGCGGTCCAGCACCGCAATGCGTTTTGCGGTGGCCGGAAGGGCATCGAAAAACTTTTCCGTGACAAATGGGCGATACAGCCGGACCTTCACGAGACCCACCTTTTCACCTTTTGCCGTTAAATAATTCACCACTTCTTCAATGGTTTCACAGGAGGACCCCATGGATACCACCACGTTGGTCGCATCGGGAGCACCCACGTAATCGAAAAGTTTGTATTTCCGGCCGGTGAGATCCCCGACCTTTTTCATGTTGTCCATGACGATTTTCGGAATACGTTCCCAGTAGGGATTTGCAGCCTCGATTCCCTGAAAATAAATATCCGGGTTCTGAGCGGTTCCCCGCAGTTCCGGACGCTCGGGATTGGCGGCCCTGGCCCTGAAGGCCTTTAACGCATCCTGGTTCACCAGTTTGGCCATATCCTGATAATCAATCGTTTCGATCTTCTGAATTTCGTGGGAGGTCCTGAATCCGTCAAAAAAATGAACAAAAGGAACGCTGCCCTCGATGGCGGAAAGATGAGCCACCAGGGCCAGGTCCATGGCCTCCTGGACCGAGGCTGAGGACAGGAGACAAAAACCGGTCTGCCGGACGGCCATGACATCCTGATGATCCCCGAAAATGGACAGGGCATGGGCCGCAATGGCCCTTGCCGTCACATGAAAAACACCGGGGAGGACTTCACCGGCGATTTTATACATGTTGGGAATCATCAGCAGCAATCCCTGAGAAGCCGTAAACGTCGTGGTCAAAGCGCCCGCGGCCAGGGAACCGTGAACGGCTCCGGCGGCGCCGGCCTCGGATTGAAGTTGTCTGACGATCAGGGGTTGGCCGAAAATATTTTTCAGCCCATTGGCCGCCCACTCATCACAGATTTCGCCCATGGGCGTCGAGGGGGTGATCGGATAAATCGCGGCCACGTCGCTCATGGCATAGGCCACATGGGCGGCGGCGGTGTTTCCATCCATGGTTTTCATTTTTTTTGGCATACAATTGCTCCTTTATGTCGTATTTTAACGAATTCGCCCCTTTCGTTCCCGAAAAGACGGCGTCGATCTTATTTTAACCCGTTATTTTAACAGGGACTCAAAAAAATCATTCCCCTTGTCATCCACCAGGATAAACGCCGGGAAATCCTTGACGGTAATTTCATAAATCGCCTCCATGCCCAGCTCGGGAAATTCCAATACCTTGACGTCCGTAATGCATTCCTTGCCCAGCCTTGCCGCCGGGCCTCCGATGGAGCCCAGGTAAAACCCCCCATGGGCTTTGCAGGAATCGGTGACGGTTCGGGTCCGGTTTCCCTTGGCCAGCATCACCATGGATCCCCCCAGCTTCTGGAAAATGGGAACATAGGGATCCATCCGGGACGCGGTGGTGGGGCCGAAGGAGCCGGAAGCATGTCCCCTGGGTGTTTTGGCCGGGCCCGCATAATAGATGATATGGTCCTTTACATACTGGGGAAGCCCTTGCCCCTGATCGAGTCTTTCCTTAAGTCTGGCATGGGCGATGTCCCTGGCCACAACGATTTTACCGGAAAGCTTCAGACGGGTGGCCACCGGGTACCGGGTCAGGATGGACCGGATTTGATCCATGGGCTGGTTCAGGTCAAGTTGAACCGCATCGTCGTCCGTTTCTTCCACCCGGGGCAGAAATTTTGCCGGGTCCGTTTCCAGCTTTTCAAGAAAAATCCCCTCCCGGGTAATTTTGGCTTTGATATTCCGGTCGGCGCTGCAGCTTACACCCAGTCCAATGGGGCATGAGGCCCCATGACGGGGCAGCCGGATAACCCGGGTGTCCAGGCAGAAATATTTTCCCCCGAACTGTGCTCCCAGCCCCAGATCACGCGACATCTCAAGCAGTTTCTCCTCGAGGGCGATATCCCGGAAAGCATGGCCCAGCTCGTTTCCGTTGGCGGGAAGGCCGTCCAGATATCCCGCAGTGGCGAGTTTAACGGTTTTCAGATTCATTTCCGCCGAGGTTCCTCCCACCACAAAAGCCAGATGGTAAGGCGGGCATGCGGCGGTCCCCAGGGTTTTCATCTTTGATTTCATGAATTCGGGAAGGGTTTCCGGGGTCAGCACCGCCTTGGTCTCCTGGTAAAGGTAAACCTTGTTGCCGGAGCCGCCGCCCTTGGCGATAAAAAGAAATTTGTACGCATCTCCGGGCTCTGCATAAAGATCGATCTGGGCCGGCAGGTTGCAGCCGGTATTTTTCTCCTCATACATGGTGAGCGGCGCGTTCTGGGAGTATCTTAAATTATTTTGGGTGTAGGCGTTAAAAACCCCCCGGGACAGGGCCTCCTTATCGTTTTCCGCCGTCCAGACCCTTTGGCCTTTTTTCCCCATGACAACCGCCGTTCCCGTATCCTGACACAGGGGGAATACGCCTTCCGCCGAAATAACGGCGTTCTTGATCATTTCCAGGGCCACACACCGGTCGTTCTTCGATGCGCCCGGATCATCGACAATGGAGTTTAACTGCTTAAGGTGTTTTTGCCTTAACAGATGGGCCACATCCCGGAATGCGGTTTCGGCCAGCAGGGTCAGT
This sequence comes from Desulfobacteraceae bacterium UBA5616, assembly GCA_002423615.1. GTDB lineage: Bacteria > Desulfobacterota > Desulfobacteria > Desulfobacterales > UBA5616 > UBA5616. The sequence continues at coordinate 1,074 of DIKO01000077.1, read as the reverse complement.
CCTTCGGGGGCGATTTTGACAACATCGACGCCAGCCAGGGTCGCAACGGAAATGTGCTCCCTGCTCAACAGGCGATATTCCGTGGCGTCCTCTCCCAGCGGAAACATTTCCTGATACTTAAATTCAACCATTTATGCTTTCTCCTTGAATGAAAAATAATAGAGCAGCCGGAAAGCGGCTACTTTAGTAGTAAGTTTTACTTATGTCAAGGACAATCCATCCGGTTCAGTCCTTTCGGACGATCAAAAAATCTTCCAAATCATCCTTCTTCCGGATGCCGAACCGGGTCAGTGAGAAATCGTATTTCACCGGGTCATCGGGGTCAATCTCTCTAAAACAATTCGTGATTTCCATGGCGGTTTTAAGGTTCGCCTGTTTCTTATGCGTAAATTCCATCCGGGTGCAAACCCTGTGCATATGGACATCCAGGGGGACGATGAGCTTGGCCGGCGGGACCCCGTCCCATCCGCCGGGATCCACATCGTCCTTTCTCACCATCCATCTCAAGTACAGATGTAGTCGTTTCCCCGCGCTCCCCCGCTCCGGCAGGGGCATCAGATGACCCGGATTCCCATTCGCTCCGGCGACTAATTCGCCGGCGAGAAAATTCAGGGCCGGCAGGACGTTTTCGTCCCCGGGCCGTAACCGATATAGAAAGCATTCATACAATGACCCGTATTTTTCAAGGACATTTTTTATCCCCGCAAGCAAGGCTGAAATTTGTTCTGTTTTGGCAAATCGGTGGATAAAGCCGGGATATATGGATGAAAAATCTCTGCTTCGGGTTTCCGTGAGAAAATCAAGCGGGGAAGGCCCCATTTTTCTTAATATTTTCCACACGCTGGTGTTGATCTGGGCTACCCGGCCATAGGCCAGACAGGCGGCCACGAGCCCCGCGATTTCACGGTCCCGGACATTTCCGTAGGCATATAAAAATTCAAGTGGATCGGGATGGACAAAATCTCTGCGGTTGAATTTTTGGTAAATATCGTCTAATATTTTTTTCAGATTCGAATTTCTCATCTTGCCCTGAAATGTCCGTCTGATGGAAAAAAGAAACTAGACCATAATAAC
>DIKO01000118.1:19326-54633 GCA_002423615.1 Desulfobacteraceae bacterium UBA5616 | reverse complement strand
CTTAAATTACATTCCTGTTCTTCTGTTGACGTATAACCCTGAGAAATTGATGGAGTCGGCCATGAGCGGCAAAACATCCCCGGAAGTGTTGGAACAGAAAATCATGGAATTGGAAAAAAAGATTTCAGAAATTGAAGAAAGTGGAAAAAAATGCAGGGAGCTCATGGAATATTTACCTGAAACCATTTTTGAACTCGACACGGAAAACAATATCACGATCGTGAATCGCAAAGGGTTTGAAGTTTTCGGGTATACGAAGGAAGATTTCGATCGGGGCCTTAACGCGGTGAATATCATTACGCCGAACGACCGGAAAAGAGCCGCTGAAAATATTGAAAGGATCAGGGGGGGAGAGGACCTGGGCCTGACGGATTACCTGGTGACAAAAAAGGACGGCACCACTTTTCCAGCCATGATCCATTCAATAGCTGTTCGGAATCAGGATGGGCCCATCGGCATCAGAGGATTTTTTGCAGATGCAACAGACAAGATGAAAATTGAGGCCCAGGCCCGTCAATCTCAGAGAATGGAGGCCATTGGTGTGCTGGCGGGCGGCGTGGGCCATGACTTTAACAATATTCTTACGATTATCATCGCCAATATTGAGATAGCGATGATGAACATGCCCAACGGGGATCAAAGAAGAGTCCGCCTGGAAAATGCCATAGACGCGAGTTTGCGTGCAAAGGATTTGGTATCCCAGCTGATTACCTTCAGCCGGTCCAAGGAAAAGGGAAGATTTTTATTGAAAATCAATTTAATGGTGAAAGAGAGCCTGAATCTACTGGCCTCCATTACTCCCAAAAACGTCAAAATAACGCAAAATGTGCGTTATGAATCGGGCAAGGTTTTGGGTGATCCGGTTCAGATCAACCAGTTATTGATGAACCTCTGCATGAATTCCCTCCAGGCCATGGAAGAAAACGGAGGCACATTGGATGTCAGTCTGATGAATGTTGAACTGGATGAACAGACCGCTTTCGGGTATCAACTGGCAAAAGGCGGTACTTATGTAAATTTGAGGGTAACGGATACGGGTGTTGGAATCGATCCGAAAATTCAGGACCGGATTTTCGAGCCTTATTTCACAACAAAGGAAAAGGGAAAAGGGTCCGGATTGGGGTTATCCGTCGTATACGGAATCGTGAAGGATTACGGGGGCGGCATACGGGTTGACAGCTTCCCGGGAAAAGGAACGACCGTAAACATTGTTTTTCCCGTCGTTGAAGAGGCGCCAAAGAGGCAACCCCCGGAAGAGTCACCGGATTCGAAAAAAAGGAAAACGATTCTTTTTGTGGATGATGAGGAAATCATTATCGAAGTCGCCCATCTGGTTCTTGAAAATCTCGGCTTTGATGTGAAAAGCACGACATCTCCCGCCAATGCCCTTGAATTATTGAAATCCGCTCCGGATCAGGTGGACCTGGTGATCACCGATGCGTCAATGCCGATAATGAAAGGTGAGGAATTAATCCGGAATATTCTGTCAATTTGTCCAAATATGCCGACCATCATTTGCACCGGAAACAGCGGGATCATTTCGGAACAACAGGCCAGAAAATTGGGCATATCCGCTTTTTTAAGGAAACCGTTTAAAAAAGCGGATATGATGAATGCTATCCAGGAGGCGTTGGGAGCATGAGGTTTAAATTCAGGGCACACCCTCCTTGTTCTTGACAGGGCGCTTCATTTTTGTTAACAAATCAAAAATATTATAAAAATTTTAGTGCAGGGACCACGCATGAGCTCACTCGACGAACAAATCCTCAGAACTTCCAAGGAAATCATCGTCAAATTCATTGAAACCGGGAGAGTTTCTCCCGCCGGTTTTCCCGAAATGTTTAAAACCATCTTTAACACCGTTGAAGAAGCGGTAAACCACGTCAACACTTCTTCCGAAGGAAAAAATGAATAATCCGCAACATCCGGAGATCCCCCGCCCCAGGGACGCTGCCACCGTCATCCTGATCCGGGAAACCCAAAAAAAACCGTTTGAATTCTTCCTGATGCGCCGCCATAAGAAGCAGAACTTCATGGGGGGGGCCTTTGTTTACCCGGGCGGGGCCCTGGATGAAGGGGATTGCGATGCCGAACTGGTTCGGCATATGGATGGCATTTCGGTCAATGACGCCGTCACCCGATTGAACGAACCGGAAACCCCGGAAGAGAAGGTTCTGGGTCTCTTTTTCGCTGCCGTACGGGAAACCTTTGAGGAATCCGGGGTTCTTCTGTCGGATGTCACCGTGAATTCGAATAACCCGGAAAAAAGCCGGGCACTGGCGGACCATTTGAACGGGTACCGCAACCAGATCCACGAAGGCACCCTGACGCTGAAAGATTTTGCCGTCAGGGAAAATTTCAGATACGCCCTGGACCATCTGATGCCCTTTGCCCGGTGGATCACCCCGGAAGTGGAATCCCGGCGCTTCGACACCCGGTTTTTCATAGCCAGGATCCCCAGGCATCAGAAGCCTGAACACGATCACATCGAAATGGTGGAATCCCTCTGGCTGACGCCGGAAGAAGCCAAGGCGAAGAATGACAGGGGCGAGATCATGCTGATGCCGCCGACGTTGAAAACCATAGAGGAAATCTCTCTGTTTTCTTCCGTGGACGAACTGTTTGAATCCGTCTCCAAAGTGAAAATCAGGCCCATTCTTCCCCAGGCCTTCCAGGCGGAATCCGGATTCGGCATTAAACTCCCCCATGACCCGGAATATGCCATTGAAGCTTACAAACAACCATTCCGAGAGAATGATCCCTCCCGGGTGGTGATGGTGGACGGCAAATTTCAAATCATGTTCGCCCATGACGCAAAAGCAGCGGAAACCCATGGAACTGCGGACCTGAAACCCATCACCGGAGGCCGATAATGGCTTTTTTGGAGGAAACCGATGGGATGCGTCTCGAACGGCTGTCCCTGGGACCTTACGGCGCCAACACCTATATCCTGACCTGCAGGGAAACCAGCGAAAGCGTGGTGGTGGACGCCCCCGGGGACGCGGAGAAGGTCATTGAGGCCCTCTCGGGGACCCGCCCGCAATACCTTCTCATGACCCACAACCACATAGATCATGTCGGCGCCCTGGCCCAACTGAAAAAAGAGTTGGGCGTCCGGGTGGGTGCGGATGTGGCGGAAGTTCCCGGCCTGCCTGTTACGCCGGACATCCTGCTGAAGCATAACGATGTTGTCTCCTTCGGCAGGATTCATCTCAAGGTTTTATCCACCCCGGGGCATACTCCCGGCAGCCTGTGCTTTTATGCGGCTCCCTTTTTGATCTCCGGAGACACCCTGTTTCCCGGAGGCCCGGGCAAAACCTGGTCGTCTGCGGGATTTACCCGGATCATCGCATCCCTGACCGAAAATATATTCACGCTCCCAGACATCACCCGGGTGTTTCCGGGTCACGGCGAACCCACCACGGTTGGCAGGGCAAAGGAAGAATTTGCCGTATTTTCTTCAAACCCCCATGATCCGGATCTTTACGGGGACGTGTCCTGGCTTTCGTCTTAATAAGGGATCTTCACCCGGTGAAAGGCTTCGGCCAGCTCAAACGCCTCACCCTCGGCGAAATCCCGGTACCGTTTCCTCATCCGCTCTTCCAACTGTTCTTCGGTCATGTGTCCCACCTGGCTTTTGTGGCACCTTAAGGCCTTTAACTTGATGTCAAAGGTCTGCGTGATGTCCACCCGGTAATTGATGTCGTCCGGTCCCCAGAACAGAAGCTCGGAAACCTTATGGGGTTCCAGGCCCTCTTCCAGGAGATCGGGATAGGCCAGATGGTCCCTGGCAAAGGGAAATACCGCATCGAGCACCACCCTTCCCGTAATCCTGTGGTCCCGGTGCCAGATGTACCGGCGGTAAGGGTCGGCCGTGACCACCACCTCGGGCCGGTAGATGCGAATCTGCCGGACGATTTCTTTTCTGAATTCGGGGGTATCCTCCAGACCCTGGTCCGGGTACCCCAGTGTCACCACCTTCTCTACCTTCAGAACCGCCGCCGCATTTCTCTGTTCTTCAATCCTTATTTCAGAAAGGGCATCGGGGGACATATTCCGATCCCCGGTACCCTTGTTTCCATTGGTGCACAGGACGTAAACGACCTTTTTCCCCTCAGCCGTCCACCGGGCCACTGTTCCGGCGCATCCGAATTCAGCATCGTCCGGATGGGGGCATATGACCAGAGCATAAACGGGTTCTTCCATTTTTCATTCCTCATCAATTGATTTATTCATTGAACAGGCACAACGCCATGCCTGAAACAAAAACGTCGTTTGTGTATACTATAATGATGATTCAACCAAAAGGGAATTATGAGGGCTCCTGAAAAAGCCCGGCATTGGGGTGGCTTTTTGCGGGTGAATTGAAAAATGACGTCCTGCAGCAATTGCATGTCGTCCATTTTTAAGGCAATCTATCCGTTATGATACCGTCTACAGCTATAACGGTTTAAAATATCAATGAGTTTTCCAGTTTGACAGGAGATGCTGTTTCATGGCATATAAAAAAGCGGATGTTTTCTATTTCTGATATAATCAGGACGGATACAGCGGAAAAATAATGCCCTGCCTGGAGGAAGACCCATGATGGAACTCGACGATCTTGTTTTGAATGATCTTCGTTCCACTCAAAAAGCCGTTACCCGCATTGTTTCCGTGGGCGTGTTCTTCATTTTATTTTGCCATTTCTATGTGATTGAACCCTATTTCAGATATAAATCCCGGGAACTCGCCGCGGTTCAGACAATCTCACGGGTGGAACAAAAGGTTGAACACATCAATGCGGATGTGGCTGAAATCAAACGCATCAGCGATGAGATGACCCGGCGACTGAAAGGAATGGAAAAGGAAATAGATGTTTTTCCGGACCGCCTCAGGGATGAGCTGCCAAGGATCCAGGCCGCCGTCGAAAGAAACGTTTCATCCCCCCAGGAGCCACGGGCGATGATGCAGCAGAGCGCCCCCATCCAGGGATTCCAATCACCGGGCTTTTTTCCCGACCTGCCTGCCGGAATTCAGTCATTCGAAAAAGGGGTGCAATGGGTTTTTGAGAACTGGTTTGCCCAATTGGCGGAAAGGATCCAGGTCGAGCTGGTGGGCCCTTTAGGCGCAATTCCGGGGCAATTTGGTGACTGGGGTGCTTCGCGCATCGATGAAAAAGCCAAAACCGCCATCAGCGCCATCAGAGCCCATATCAACGATATCGATCCCGGTTTCTGGCACCATTACGGCGGTGTCGGCGGAAAAATGGATGTGGCGAGACAGCTGAAGGAAAATTTCCGGACATCGTTTCAGCCGGTAACCGTCGAGGTGAATCAAATTATTGATAAGGCAGACGCGATAAAAGCCGAGAAGATAAAAGAACTAGAGAATATTTCCCGTGGCCTTGCCTCGGTTCGTGAAAAATTGACCGAACTGTCTCTCCGGGTGAAAGCCATCGAATCTCCCTTCGGACGTCTGCCCCTGGATCTTTCGGACCTGATTTCCCTTTTTCCCTTCATTATCGTAGCCATAATCCTGGCGTACCTGATAAGGGCCGAAAAATACATCAGCCTATATCTTCTATCCCGGGGCCGTCTGAAAGATCATGATACCGGCAGCTTCCAGGCGGTATACGGCAGCTGGTGTCTCCCCCCCTTCAAAAGATATTGGGGAACCGCCCTCCTCGCCTCGGGGTTTTTCCTGTGCCTGATCGTGTATTTCAGGTCCGGAAACCTGATGATGAAACACTCCGGACTTTACGCGGGTATTGCAGGGGAAGGGCCGTTTTCAAGCCCTGTTCTGTTCGACGTCCTTTTCTATGCCGGAGCTGTTGTCATGGTACTGGCCGCATTTCTTCTGGCCCTTGCCGCAAGGCGGATGAACCGGGAACTTAACGGCATTCCCCGGTCGCCCGGTTGAAAATCCGCCGTGGATCAGGGGAAATGACCGGGAAGGCAGAAACCTGAATACGAGAGGAAAAATGACATGCAGGTTGATTTTCATTATTACGGGGTTTACGCCCTGGCCCGTCTGGCCGGCTTGAATCAAAATGCCGCAAAGATCATTGCCACCGCTTCTCAATACGTAGATGATGCTCTGGGCAATGACACCCTGGACCATGAAAACGGCGGCAAACTCATCCCCGTTGTTACGGCCCACCATACCGCATGCGTAAAAAACATAAACCGGGACGACCAGAGATTCATATGGGTCCCCTTCCATTTTTTGCCGGGAAATCACGGTGATGCCTTTACGGAACGCCTGGTCTGCCGGAAAAACAGCGATATGGCCAAAACCATGCGGGACCACCACCTGAACCTTTTCGATAAACCTTTTGCCCTCGAACTCATGGGGATTACGGCCCATGTTTATGCGGACACCTTCGCGCATTTCGGATTCTCCGGGGTCAGTTCCAGGAGAAACCGGGTTAAAAACGACGATATCCGCCTGATCAATGTATCGAAAAAAGCACGCGTCTTCTGGGATGAGGAACAGTTGAAATTTTACCGGAAATACGGGACCCAGGGGGGCCTGCTGAAAAACATCAAAAGGACCCTGTTCAGTTCAGGGGCCGAATTGTTCTCCGGCGCCCTGGGACACGGAGCGGTTTTGACCTATCCGGACCAGCCCTACCTGCATTGGCAGTTCACCTATGAAAATAAAGGAGAATCATTCCCGGACAGGCCCACCCATGAATACGACAGGAAAAACCAGGACTGCTTCCTGGAGGCCTGCAGAGAACTCCATGACCTCTTCATACGGTTCGGTGATTTGCGACCGGATTGCCGGGACACTGAAGGACCGGTGGTTTTTAACGGCGATGTTGAAAATTGCATCAGGGAAATACTGGCTTTTGAGGAAGGAAAACCCAAACGGTCTCAGGCCTGGAACAAAGCCGTCAAGGCCGGCCGTCTTTATAGCGGTGAGAAAATTCCACCCTATGACGCAAAAGCATGGGATGACGCCAGGGACGGATTCCCCGGCCTGAAAACTACAAAGGAGACCGCAACCTATCCGGTCTATCGTTTTTATCAGGCCGCGAGCCTGCACCAGCATTACGTACTCAGGGAATTACTCCCTGAAAACGGACTGGTGGTGGTTTAACCGAAAAGGAGAAAACCGCATATGGACAAGGATACCCGAAGCAGCTACATGAAAGCCCTGGTCGACAGGGATGCGGGGAAATTAAGGGATTTGGCCGGAAAAATGGGAAAGCGGGCGGAAGACTGCCTTCAGGATATTCTTACGCTTACCGTCACCACAACCCATGAGGGGAAAACCTCTCCCGCCGCCAGAACAGAACTGTATTTTGACGGGGATATCGATATCGCCCTGCCGGGGCCCGATGACAAGATTGATCTGACGACATTGGATTTCCATCAAAAAACAGTTGATCTGGCCATGAAAAACCGCCGGGAACTGATCCGGACCTTTGCCGAGCTGTTTGATCTGGAAAACGTGATCAAAATCCTGTGACAAAAGAAACGATGAATGGGACTTCTTGATCTTCCGCTTCTGGATTTCAGATTTCCACGGCAACCCCGGGGAGCGGACACCCCTGAGCTTTTGATGACCCTTGATTTGACCGGCGACATCCGTCTGGAATATCAGAACGGGCTCAAAATGTCCGAAGAGGCCGGTTTGGAATTCGTCGCCTTCTGTGGGAAACAGAACCGGAAACACCTGGTTGAATTTTTCCCCACGCTGATCGCCGATGCCCGTGGGATTGTGCCCCTTCCACTGAGATGGAAGAACTACCGCAAGGCTTTGGAAACGGGTTTTTCCCCATTTCACCCGGATTTAAGAGAAAAAGGCGTGTGGGAATGCCTTGAGGCGTTGAAAAAAGGCCCCGACAGGATGTTCAATTTTTTATCAACCCCGAAAACACCCCAGGACATTTGTATGCTGGATGTCGTTTCCGTGCAGAAAAACCCGCCCGGTATGCTGATTTCCACGCGTCTGGACTGGAAATGCGATTTTTCCCAGGTGGTAACCCCGATTGTAACCGGGTTTCCCCTTGTTATGGAATGTCATGTTAAAGCTGTTGAGACGGCTTTGGCCATCAAATTGATGGTTCGGGACTTTTTAATCGACCTCGTCAAGGGGATGCTGGTTTTGATTTGACGGAATTTCTCTGAAAAAGCCGCTTCCCGGCGGCTACAGGATTTTCCCGGGAGAGCTGAAATGATAAAAAAATTAGGAACCGAACCCGAAGCGCAGCAGCAATCCTTTCTGCACGCCAGAGGGGGTCTTTTCATCGCGCAGGAAAAGTTTTCCGTGGATCCCGACCACCCGGATAAAAAGGTCATGGCTCTGAATTACCGGTGGGAGGGCCTTTCCAACCGGTTGCCCAACCGGTTGCTGATCGACGAAATCGTGGAAATCTCCCCGGGTCTTTATCTGGGCAAACTGTATTATGCCACTGCGGGAAAAAATCTTTTTTCGGATTACGACGCCGGCATTGAAAACAAGGATTACCAGTACCGGAACTTCGGTTATTTTGCCCTGATGGACGACACCTGGCTGGAAGAAAAGAACCTGCTTTTTCCGGAACTGCAATATGGAGCGGTTAAGGACGTCAAAGACAAATTCAAAAAATTCACGTTTACCGATTGTGAGGAATGTGAGAAAATTAAATCACAACTGGCCGACGGGGAAACCATTCTGCACAGCTTAAAGGACATTTCAGACGGGATTGGGAGAGGCCCCTCCTTCCAGGACGCTTATTTTGACGCCCTGAATCGGATTTTTTTATGCGGCAGGCCGGCGGATGACATCGACGGGTTTTTCCACGGGGGTGTGGTTACCTTTAAAAACGCCGGTTTTCTCGCCCGCTTCGAACGGAGCGTGTTAAACGACATTTATCCGGCTGTACGTCTTTTCTCACCATGGACCGGTAAAACCTTTTCCCGGGCGGCCACTGCCGACATCAAAAAATACATAGGGGATGACGGGATGTACTACAAGGGGAAAACCCCGGTGATCCTGGGGAGCAACACCTATAGAAAAAGTCCGGACCTGTCCCTGCCGGCAACCGCCTTTATCGAAAACCTGGGGCTCAGAGGGATGGCCGTCGAATATCCCGGGGAAAAGGAAAAACGCGAAGAAATCAGCGTCAAGAGTTTCTACTTCATTGCCGCAAATGAAAAAACCGTCAACCCGGAAAATAAGGGGAAACAGGTCCTTCGTCTCAATTACCGGTGGCCCGGATTGCATACCCTGCCGCCCGATCATCTATGCCATGACGAACTGGTTAAAATTGCCGATGGGTTGTACCTGGGCCAGCTGTTATACGCCACTAAACCCGGAATTCGCTATGCCCCTGAAACAGATCCGGCGGCTTATCATTATGAAAATTTCGGTTATTTTATGTTGATGGATGACGACTGGCAGGCGATCTGGGAATTTATTCGCTTTGACGAAGCATCCTTTTAACGGAAACAGGAGAAAAGGCCATGAGCGCCAGAGATCTTTCAATCCCGGCAATAACCCTTAAAGACATCCGCTTAGGGGATTACACCCTGAATACCCTTCCCCTTTTAGGACGGTTAAAAGAAAATCTTTTAAGGGAAAAATCCAGCGTCTGCATTGAACGGGCAAGATATGTCACTGAGTACCTGAAAAATACCCCGGACCAGGAATCCCCTGAAACCCGGTACGCGAGTGCGGTGCATTTTTTTCTTTCCCATAAAAAGCCGCTTTTTTTCGACGACAATCTTCTGGCCGGAACCACCTGCGCAAAACCCTTCGGGGCCCCTGTGTATCCGGAACTCACCGGAATGACCATCTGGCCCGAACTGGACACCATCAGTACCCGTGAAAAAAATCCGATTCTCTTATCCGATGAAGATGCGGCAACCTTGAATTTTGAAATTTTTCCCTATTGGATGGAACGGAATATCCTGGAAACCACCCGGAAAAAACACGGAAACCCCAAGTGCATGCAGCTTTTTGAACGAATCGTGTTTTTCATCGCCAGCAAGGCAGGGTGTATTTCCCATACCGTGCCGGATTACTCGACAGTCCTGTCAAAAGGGATTGAATCCATTATCCGGACCGCGGCCGAAGAAGAGAAAAGGCCGGCAACCCGGAAGCTTCCGGAGCTCGACCAGCAGATTGCTTTCTACCGGGCCGTCCGGATCGCCATGGAGGGCGTCATTGCCTACGCGGGGAATTTAAGAAAGGAGGCCTTGAGGCTTTCCGAAAATGAAATGAATCCGGAAAAAAAGGAAAACCTGCGGAAAATGGCCCAGGTTTTGGAGCAGGTACCGGCCAAACCCGCCAGGACTTTCAGGGAAGCGGTAAACGCCGTCTGGCTGATTCAGATCGCCATTCATGCGGAAAATATCAACATGGCCATCAGCCCGGGAAGGCTGGATCAGGTTCTTTACCCCTATTACAGACAGGATATGGAAAATGGGCGGCTGCGTCTGGAAGAAGCCATGGAACTGGTGGGGTGCCTCTGGCTCAAACTCAACGACAATACCAACCTGGTTCCCGAAACAGCCGAGGAACTCTTCGGCGGTGCGGGAACCGTTCCCGCGGTGACGGTGGGAGGTGTTGATGAACAAGGTTCGGATGCGGTAAACGATCTGACCTATATCATGCTGCGGGTCACCGAACTGCTGAAGACCCGGGATCCCAGCTTAAACGCCCGGTACCATTATGAGAAAAATACCGCATCCTACCGGAACCGGGTGGCTGAAGTCATCACCGGCACCCGGTCCGCACCCGCATTTTTAAACGATGTCGCAATTGTCAAGACCCTTGAAGGCCAGGGAGTCAGCACGGCGCATGCCAGGGATTACGCAATTATCGGTTGTGTGGAACCGGGGGTGCCCGGAAAAAGCTATGACGCTTCGAGTTCCATTATGCTGAATCTGGTTTCCGCGGTGGAACTGGCCCTGAACAACGGTAAAAGGCCGGTGACCGGGGACGAACAGATCGGTCCGGTATCCGGCGATCCGGCTTCCTTTAAGCGTTTTGAGGATTTCTGGGGAGCTTTTACAACCCAGTTGACATGGCTCATGACCGAAGCGGTTGCATTGAACAATCTCTTTGGCGCAACCTACCGGGAAATCATGCCGTCACCGCTGCTGTCGGCGTTTTTCGACATGGAAGGGCCCATGAAAAAGGGACAGGACCTGATCTTCGGCGGCGCCCATTATAATTCATCCGGCGCCACGCATATCGGGTTCGCCGATACGGTGGACTCCTTGAATGCCATTGAAAAAGCCGTGTTTGTGGATAAAAAAGTCGCTTTCCCGGAACTTTTGTCGGCCCTTGCCGATAATTTCAGGGGACATGAAACACTTCACGCCTGGCTGTTGCATAAAACCCCTAAATTCGGAACCGATGATCCCGTTGCCGCAAAAAACGCCCGGAACCTGATTGAGTTTCTCCATCATTTTTACCAGGGCCGGACCAACTACAGGGGAGGCCGCTATAAGGCCGGATTCTGGACCATGACCAATCACGCGGGGCAGGGCAAAATGTCCGGGGCCCTTCCCAACGGCCGCAAAGCCTATGAAGTCTTTGCCAGCGGCATCACCCCCGTGTCCCAGGCCGCCGGGGATCTGGCCCGGTGTTTCAGGGCCATTGCCGAGCTTCCCGGCCAATGTATCGCCAACGGCGAGGCGGTCAATTTCAAATACCCGTCCATCATGAATGAACAGGAAATCGAAACCATGGCCGCGGCGGTGGAAGCCTATTTCAGATACGGGGGGCGCCACGTCCAGTTCAATATCATGTCCTACGAAGATCTGATCCAGGCCAGGGAGCATCCGGAACAATATCCGGACCTCCTGGTCCGGGTTTCGGGTTATTCAGCTTATTTTAAGGACTTAAACGATGCCATGAAGGAAGAAATCATCACCCGGACGGCGTATGATGTCAAAACCGGAAAAGCGGTTCCTTTTCCCGAAAAGCATAAAACCATGCTGCCGTTTGAATGAAAAAAGGGGGTTATGCCGTGCCGAATGTATTATCGCGCGTTTTACTGGGGTTCCAGGGCCGGAAACTTGCCCGGTGCATTGAATCCGAGTTGGCGGAAAACTTCTTAAGCCTACTTTTGAAGGCAATGGGGGTTGCTTTTTTTCTCCTCAGGGATTTCAGAAAGAACATCGTGGACTTTGAGGGAAAATATTTCTTCAAAAGCAGGGACAACGGGATCACCGTCGCAGCCGTGTTCAAAGACGGTGAAATGACGGTGAAAGACACGGCCCTCAAGGATCCGGACGTCACTGTGACCTTTAAAGATGCGGCAAAATTGAGGGATTTTCTCCTGGCCCCCAAGCAGGACATTCTGGGCTCCATGCTCAGGCAGGACATCACCATCAACGGAAATCTCAATTATCTTTACAAGTTTGCCTACATGGCCAAACATCTGCAGTTGATGGTCACGGGAAAAGCATGAAATCGGAAAACCTTCCCCTGATCTTTGATATACGTCATTTCACCCTGGACGACGGACCGGGAATCCGGACGACGGTGTTTCTGAAGGGGTGTCCGCTTTCGTGCATCTGGTGCCACAACCCAGAATCCCTCTCCGCGCAAAAAGAAATCGCTTTTTACGATCACCTCTGCATGAAGTGCGGAGAATGTGTGACAGCCTGCCCGGAAGGTGCAGTCAACCCCCTGTTGAAGCAAAGGATCGACCGGAACCGCTGTACAGCCTGCGAGGTGTGCACAGAAGCCTGCCCCACTACCGCCCTTAAGCCCGTCGGCCGATATTATCCTCCGGACGAGCTGATTCAAATCCTTTTGAAGGATAAAATTTTTTATGACGTGTCAAAAGGCGGGGTCACCTTTTCCGGGGGGGAACCCACCCTGTTCATGGATTATGTGAGACCGGCGATGAGGGAATTAAAAAGGAACGCGGTGCACATTGCTCTGCAGACATCGGGAATGTTCGATCTGCCCGAATTCAGGACGAAACTTTTGCCTTACATAGACCTGATTTTCTATGACCTGAAAATCTTTGATCCTGAAAAACACAAGAAATTCACCGGGGTCGACAATCATCGGATCCTTTCAAATCTGGCAATCCTGGCAAAAGAATCAAACGTCGAGATAATTCCAAGAACCCCCCTGGTTCCGGATATCACCGACACGCCGGAAAACCTCAAGCAGATTGAACGATTTCTGAAAGCCCTGGGAATTCCGGCCTTTCAATGCCTTGCCTACAATTCCGGAGGCGATGAAAAAAGAACTGCCATCGGGAAGAGCATCAACCGCTCGCCCGATGCGTTCCTGCTTCCCCTGAAAAAATAACAGCCTTTTTCAGAATTCAGCAGATTTTTTTTGCGGCTTGGGTCAGTTCGTCCCGGAAATCGGGATGGGCGATTCGTATGAGTTCTTGAGCTCTTTCACGATGGGACTTTCCGGCAAGCTGCGCAACACCGTATTCCGTTACAACAAAATCGGCCCAGTACCGTGAAATCGTCACCAGGGTGCCTTCTTCAAAATAGGGAGTGATGTTGGAAACCGAACCGTTTCCCCAGGTGGAAGGGATAAACGTGACTGCCCTGCCGCCCTCGGACATGAATGCGCCGATATGAAATTCGATTTGTCCGCCTGCGCCGTTGATGAGCCGGGGGCCCAACTGGGATTCGCAGGTGATCTGTCCCGTGAGATCCACCTTGACGGCGTTGTTGACGGACAGCATGTTTCTGTTAGCGGCGATATTGGCGATATTAATGATATAATCCCCGGGGTATTGTTCAAACAGGGGGTTATTGGCGGTCCATTTTATTTCTTCCGGCGTCATTCCCATGAAGCTTGTAAAAACCGCCTTATCCGGGTGCAAGGCGGCATATTTTCCGGTGGCGATGCCCCGTTTGACCAGAAATCCCATTCCCGGACACCCCAATTCGGAAAAAATGCTTAAATCGTTTACATCATCAAAGACCCCCAGTTCCACAAGATGCTTGGTATGCTTACCTGTCCCCACCTGTATCGTATCCCTGTCCTTTACGATGGTCTTTAAATTTTTCGCCATGGCCATCATGACATCGGTGGGATCGTCGATGTTCAGCGCGACCTCCAGAAGACCCGGCGGTATTTCTCTGATAATGGGCAAAATGCTTTTAAAAAGGGCGGGATGAACGGCGGAGAGGCGTTTTAGGGCAATTTGCCGTTTTGCCCGGGGTAAAATTTCCGCAATGGTGTTGATCTGGCTCCCGGTCAGGGGTTCAGGGGTGATGTCCACCAGGTAGTCGATTTCGGATACGTGGATGGCCGTGTCCCCGTAAATTCTGGACTGGGTGGCGTCCATTTCGGCGATAACCGTCTTCGCCCGCCGGGCATAGAGTTTCTTCTCCCAGACGCCGTTTGCAAAATAGCAGAAACCGTTTTCATCCGGCGGGGTCACCACCACGAGAAACACATCGATATCGTGCCCCATGGGCCGATTGTCCCGGTAGGTTTTGTTCCATGTTCCGTTGGTGACGGGAATGAAGGGGACTCGCCCTTCATCATGGGCGATTCTGGCCAGGTGCAGGAAGCACCGGATGATGATGTTAAAAGAATCTTCCATACCCGGCTGAAGCCACCCGGGATCGAAAAACGCCACGCATATTTCCACCGTCACATTCCGAAGCTCATTTCGCCGTGCTACAAGATGATATGGCATCACACCGAAATATTCATTGGGAATGAGCACATAATCTCCGGATTTAACGGCCTTTGCCGCTTCTTCCGGGGATACGGTTTTCCTTTTGAATTCCTTTTCCCAGTTTTCCACAATCAACTTTCTTTGGGTCATGGAAAAATCTCCTTATTGAACTGTCCGGGCCGTCATCCGGCAAGGTTATCGACGACGGGAGCCGCCTAATATACCCCCCAGGAGTCCGCGTAAAATCTGCCGGCCCAGTTGGCTTCCGACGGTTCGAGCAGCCTGTTTGGCCATTGTTTCCACCATACCCTGACGGCGGGTGGTGCCCCACAGGAAATCGCTTAACCGACCCCCGCCCTGGGACTGCTCATCTGCTCCGGACCGATTCGGCTCAGCTTCTCCTGTTTTTTTCTCAAGGGTTCTCCGGTTGAGGATCTCATAGGCCGACTCACGATTTACAGGCGCGTCGTACTTGCCGCCAACCGGGCTGCGGGCCCGCACGGCGGCGCGTTCTTCCGGCGTAATCGCGCCCATCCGGCATCGCGGCGGACTCATGATCGTCCGCTCCACCGGCATCGGTATACCCTTTTCCTGAAGCGTGGAAACCAGGGCTTCACCCACACCGAGCTGTGATATAACTTCGGCGACGTTCAGTTTCGGATTGGCCACAAAGGTTTGTGCTGCGGTTTTTACTGCCTTCTGATCACGCGGCGTGTAAGCCCGCAGTGCGTGCTGAATGCGGTTTCCGAGCTGGCCCAGGATTTCGTTGGGCACGTCGTCCGGGAATTGTGAACAGAAATAAACGCCCACGCCCTTGGAACGGATGATCCGCACCACCTGCTCCACCCGCTGGCGCAGCACCGGGGGGGCGTCGTCAAACAGCAGGTGGGCCTCATCGAAGAAAAACACCAGCCTTGGCTTGTCGAGGTCGCCCACCTCGGGAAGGTTCTCATACAGCTCGGACAGCAGCCAGAGAAGAAAACTCGAGTACAACCGTGGTTTCAGGACGAGCTGGTCCGCGACAAGGATATTGATAATCCCGCGACCGCTGAGGTCGGTCCGCAACAGGTCGTTAAGTTCGAGGGCCGGCTCTCCGAACAAGGCTTCCCCGCCTTCTCGCTGGAGCGTCAGCAAAGCCCGTTGAATCGCCGCCACGGACTGTGTGCTGACCAGTCCATATTTCGTCGATACCTCCTTGCGATTGTCCGCGATGAAGGTCAGCAGGGCGCGCAGGTCGTCCATGTCCAGCAGCAGCAGTCCCTGATCATCCGCCAGTTTGAAGGCGATCTCAAACACCCCGGCCTGGGTATCGCTGATCTCCAGAATCCGTCCCAGCAGGCTCGGGCCCATTTCGCTGATCGTGGTGCGAACCGGATGACCCGCATGGCCGAACACGTCCCAGAACATCACCGCATTCGCTTCATTGACGTAACCCTCAATACCGATCCCGGCAACCCGTTGCCGGATCTTTTCAGTGGTGACGCCGGCTTGCGCCATACCGGACACATCGCCTTTAACGTCCGCCATCAAAACAGGTACTCCCATCCGAGAGAACCCTTCGGCGAGGACCATCAGTGAAATAGTCTTTCCGGTGCCGGTTGCGCCGGCAATCAGACCGTGCCGGTTGCCGTATCTGGCGAGTAATTCAACAGGCTGTTCGCCCTTGCCGATCAGTATCCGGTCCATGCACTGGTTTTCCTTTCTTGACGATGCCAACAGTGTCGTTCTATTCTGAAATCGCGGAGTCTGGTCACCACTTCGATGTGTCTTGATCGACAAATATCAATTTGCCTGTATCAAAACCCGCTGCCGCTGCTTTTTCTATAAGAAGATTTTTTATGTCGTTATGTAACACCGGGCTTCTTGCCAGAATCCATAAATAGGATTTGTCAGGGCCGCATACCAGTGAATATTGATAATTTTCATGATCAAGTGCGAAAATGATATAAGAGCCATAAAAAGGACCGAAGAAAGAAACCTTCAGGTAACCCGTATCCGGTCCTTTTACGAAATACGCCTTTCCTTCGACCTCTTTCCATGATTTTTTCTCAGAGGAGTAACCGCGGTTTAATACTCTGACACCACCGTCCTTTCTCAAACTGTAATCTGCTGTTATTCGCGTCAATCCTCGCTCAAATGAATGGTCCAGCCTCGCAATTTCGTACCACCTGCCCAGATATTTTTCTATTGAAGTTATCAACCGGGTCTACGTTTTCAGGTATTCCAACACACCCTGTCAGGAATAAAACCAATGCCATGGATAGTTTTTTCATGTCTGTTTTTCCTTATGAAAACGTACGCGCTCTTCAGCGGCCACGGCTTTTTGCGGTCCGCTGGAAGAGATCGTTCGGCTTCCCGTTGAATATCATTTTTTGCGGTGAATCTCATCATGATAAACGGAGCATATTGTGATGAGATTGCTTTCTGTATTTTCACCACCTTCGGCGTGGGGTTTTCGGTGATGTAATTCCAAATGACGCGGGTCGGAACGGTTCCAAACCTCGTGAGACCACCAATTGCATGCGGTACACTTGCAGCCGTCTCTCCGAAGCACATTTCTTTTTACAGGATCAGATATATTTCGATCATGCTCCGGGTTTTGCAGATCTCAGGGAAATTTGAGCTGACCAGAAATGGATTTCAGCCACTGGATTTTGCATTCCGTTTTTCCCTTGCAATGAGGTACAGATTCCGGCTGTAGATCAATATGCCGGTAGCCTGACCTAAAATGAACACGGGGTCTTTGCGGTAAATGGCGTAAGCCAGCAACAACAGCCCGCCGGATATGCTGAAGTACCAGAAATGTATGGGGACGACGCTTTTGCCTGCTTTTTCACTGGCGATCCACTGAACAAAAAAACGTCCGAAAAACAACGCCTGGGCAAAAAAACCGAGAACCAGCCAGAAAGTTTCCATGAATCTTACATCCTTTTATCTGATACGACTGTCTTCTTTAATTCTGGGGAAAACCATCCGGCTTTGCATCCAGCGGACGGCAAGGGTGTCCGCCAGCCCCACCCAGAGACGATTGCCGATACCGTACTTGGTTTGGCCGCGTTCCCGTGGGCGGTGGTTGACCGATATCTCAACAATCCTGCCATAACCCACGATCCGGACCAGGGTCGGCAGAAACCGGTGCATTCCCTTGAACACCGGCACGTGTTCCACGCATGGCCGGCGAAAGGCCCGAAGGGAACACCCCACATCCCGGACGTTTTCCCCGGTGACCCAATTCCGGAATCCATTTCCGAGACGGGAGGATATTTTTCGGATCAGGGAGTCCTCCCGCTTTCTTCTCCGGCCGTTAACCATATCCGCGTTTTCGGAAATCAGGCGATTCACCAGCATGGGGATATCCGCCGGGTCATTCTGGCCGTCTCCATCCAGGGTCACCAGGATGCGTCCTTCGGCGTGTTTGAATCCTGCGGCCATGGCGGCGGACTGTCCGAAATTCCGTTCAAGCGAAAGGTAGCGATGCCTCGGGTTGGTTTCGCCGATTTTACTGATCCTGGACAAGGTGTCATCCGTGGATCCATCATCCACCCACAGACATTCCCAGGAATAATTCATTTTTGCCATGGCCGTATCAATTTCACCCGCCAGAAGGGTGATATTTTCATCTTCATCCTTTACCGGCACAATTACGCTGATATCCAGATTTTCAAAATTCATCGACTTTGGTCCTTTTTACTCACCAGCATCATGTTCTTGCGATCACCGATTTTCTGCATCAGGTGGATTTCCGATTCCACGGCATGGGTTTTTGCAAACTGTTCCCAGTGTTTTTCCCTTACGATAAGCCACCCTTGGGGGTATTTGTCAAAGAAATTTTCAATTTTCGGCAAGCCGGGATCCGGGCCCCCGCCTTCATTGGCCAGTTCAACCAGAGGGTAATCACCATAAAATCGATATTCCGCGCGGAAATCCACCATTCCCACCACGGGATCTCCGGACCTGGATCGAATCAGGGCGTTCGCCTTCTGCATGAACCCTCTGGCGCTTCGGTGGGGGTCAAGCCAGGGCAGCACCACGGAAAAAAACAAAAAATTGACAACCAGCATGGCGGCCAGGGTTCCTGCAACCACCGGTCTGAACCGGTGTTTCATCCAGGCCCCGAAAATGCCCAGGGCAATGATCAACAGCAATATGCCGCCGGTCAAAATCCAGGCCTGGGGCGGTCGGGAATCGATCCAGGCTGCGGGAATTGTCACCCAGCCCCCGGCCGGCAGCACCAGGGCGGCTCCCAGAATCAGGAAGAGCAGGCCAGGAAAAACGGCTGCAAGGCTCTCCCATCGGTTGAAAACGTCACGCTTCATCAATTCTTTGAGTTTTACCGCCGAAACATATGCGGCAAATGGAAACAAGGGCAAAATGTAAAGGTTCCGTTTGCCCCTGGACAATGAAAAAAACACCATGGTAAACAGGATGACCGCCCATGAAAATTTTTCCCTGCTGTCAAGGGACCGCCGGCGGTTTCCGGACAAGGGAAGTGAGAGCAGCAGAAAAGGGGTCCAGGGCAGAAAATCATAAAGGATGGAAACCCAGAAATAATAAAAAGGCTGATAATGATGCCAGGGGTCCAGGTACCGCACAACGGTCTGCTTGAACAAAAGATTTTTAAGATAATCCCACTGGTTGTGAAGGGCCACATCCAGCACCAACAGGGCCAGCCACCCCATAACGGGAACAAGCCCCCAAACCAGGGCCTTTACAGGGTAGTTACGCCATGTTTCCCGGCCCCCAAAGACCGCGAACAGGGCCATGGAACCGGCGGGCACCAGGTATCCCACCGGCCCTTTAGCCAGAATGCCCAGTCCCATGAACATTCCCAGCCAGAAGGGGCTGTAGGGTTTTCCGGTTAGGGCATTGTAGCCGGTCAACAGCGATGCGGTGGTGAACAGGCAAAGGACCATATCGATCTGGGCGATCCTGGCCTGGAAGAAGAATTTGACGCAGCTCATCAGCACGATAACCGTCAGCAGGGGCAGAAGATCGTCCTGCTTCTTGGGGCGGCTCCATCCCCACATGAGAAAAAGAATAACGGCAGCAGCCAGGGCTGAGGGCAACCGGCCGGTCCAGGCAGTGACGGTTCCGCCCCCAAGAGCTGAAAAGGCGGCAATGGTCCAGAAAAAAAGCGGGGGTTTGTCCGGATAGGGAATTTGGTTCCGATGGGGCAAAATCCAGTGATTGTCCGAAAGCATTTCCCGGGCCACCAGGGCAAACCGGGGCTCGTCCGGGGCCGTGAGATCGTATCCGCCGAGCCCCAGAAAGAAAAAGTCAAATATCAAAAAAAGGAGACATAATCCCAAAACCCGTTGTCTTACAATGTCCGTCATCATGTCTCCCGCACTGTTGGTTCAAAAAATGGATCCATCCGGAAAGGTAAATACAAAATCGAAATTACGGCCCGGAGCACCATGTGATCCGGCATCGCAGGTTTGAAATAACTATGGCAATTCCCCCGGCATTAAGCGTTGCAGCACCCCGATGGTTTTTTTCATGGGAAGTTCCCGGAAAAGGCCGGAACCTGCTGCCATTTTATAGATTTCATAGGGTGCCTGCCCGCCCTTTTCGGGGTCCGGAAAAATATCGTGGAAAAGGAGATACCCGCCGGGCATGACATGACCGGCCCAGGAGCTGTAATCGTTACGGACCGTTTCCAGGGCGTGTCCCCCGTCGATGAACACCAGGCTTAACGGGGTTGTCCATTTTCTCGCGGCCACATGGCTTTTGCACACCATGGGGACCACGGTATCAACCAGACCGGCCGCTTCGATGGTTTTCCTGAAAAACCTGAACGTGTCGATTTGGCGGGTCTGGTGATCCAGAAGATCCGGATCAAAATATTCCTCCCCGGGCTGCTGCTCTTCGGACCCCCGGTGGTGATCAATGGAAAACAGTATCCCGTTGTTGGGTTTACAACCGCTCCCCAGGTAAATCGTTGATTTTCCGCAATAGCTGCCGATTTCGAGGCAGGCCCCGAACCGGCTTGCAAGGCTTGCCGTTTCATGGAGATAAAGACCTTCATCCTCATCCATGAATCCTTTGGTGCGGTTGATCAGGAGGAAATCCAATTCCGGCTCCGTCCGGTTTTCTTCATGGCATTTCATCATATCCCTTCACGAGCACATCCCGGGTTTTAACCCCGTCCGAAGGCCCGATAATCCCTTCCTTTTCCATGGTTTCAATGATCCTGGCGGCCCGGTTGTATCCAATGCGCAAGTGACGCTGAACCATTGAAATGGACGCCTGCCGCGTTTTGGTCACAAGGGCAACGGCATCGTCATATCGCTCGTCGTGCTCTTCCCCGCCGGTTTCCTCCGAGGCTTGTTCGGGCGACACCAGGGTCACCGTTTCATCGTATTCCGGGGGCTTCTGCTGTTTTAAGAACTCCGTGATCCGGGCCACTTCGGATTCGGAAATAAACGCACCGTGAATCCGCTGTAGTTTGGAGGTACCGGGCGGCAGGAAAAGCATGTCTCCCTTGCCCAGGAGATTTTCAGCCCCGTTACAGTCGATGATGGTTCTGGAGTCGGTTTTGGAAGTGACCTTAAAGGAAATCCGGGTCTGGAAATTCGCCTTGATGATCCCGGTGAGCACATCAACGGATGGGCGCTGTGTGGCGACGATGAGATGTATCCCGGCAGCCCTGGCCATCTGGGCCAGCCGGGTCAAGGCCACTTCCACATCCCTTGAGGCCACCATCATCAAATCCGCCAGTTCGTCAATGACAATCACGATATAGGGGAGAAGTTCATCCGGATTTTCCTTGTCGGCGGGTTGTTCCTTGTCGACCTTCTGATTGTACTGACGGATGTTCCGGGCTTTTTTCACCGAGAGCAGCTCATACCGGCGCTCCATTTCTTTGACGGCCCAGAAAAGGGCGTTGGTGGCTTTTTTAGCGCTGGTCACCACCGGCGTGATGAGATGGGGGATGCCGTCATAAACGGAAAGTTCGATGCGCTTGGGATCCACCATGATCATTTTCACTTCCTCCGGCGTCGACTTATAGACCAGGCTGCAGATCATCGTGTTGAGGCCCACGCTTTTTCCCGCACCCGTGGTGCCGGCCACCAGGAGGTGGGGCATCTTATCCAGGTCGGTTATCACGGGGTTGCCCACAATGTCTTTTCCCAGGCAGATGGTCAGGCTCGATTTGGATTTTTCAAAAATCGGCGTGGCGATGATCTCCTTGAATCGGACCATTTCTCTTTCGCTGTTGGGGATTTCAATACCGATGGCGTCCTTACCCGGGATGGGTGCAACAATGCGGATGGATAATGCCCGAAGGGCCAGGGCCAGATCATCGGTCAGATTGACCACCTTGTTGATTTTCACTCCCGGTGCCGGCTTGTACTCAAAGGTGGTGATCACGGGCCCCGGAAATATGGCGGCCACCTCCCCTTTAACACCGAAGTCCTCCAGTTTTTTCTCCAGGAGTTTGGACTTCATTTTAAGACTTTCATCATCCACCGAAAACACACTGGGTTCCGGATCATCCAGCAGGCTGACGGGAGGCAGTTGAAATCCCGAATTCTTTCGCATGAAATCGAACACTTCCTGTTTGGGGACGGGTGGGGATTTTATTTTCCGGGAGGGAGATGACTGGATTTTAACTTCCGGCTTCTTTTTG
Organism: Desulfobacteraceae bacterium UBA5616; assembly: GCA_002423615.1. Classification (GTDB taxonomy): domain Bacteria; phylum Desulfobacterota; class Desulfobacteria; order Desulfobacterales; family UBA5616; genus UBA5616. The sequence continues at coordinate 32,404 of DIKO01000118.1, read as the reverse complement.
AACTTCTCCTGTTTTTTGACCCTGGCGATTCGGGATGACTTTTTTTTTCGTTCGAGGTATTTGATCATCAGCGTCTTGACGCGGTCAAGGGCAAGGGAAGCGGTCCGCCGGCATTGTCGGAAAAACCGGACCATCGAAAACCCCGTGGTCAGAATCAGCCCGATGAGCCAGAGGACCATCAAAATAATGACCGCGCCGATTAAATTGGTGTACTGAATGAGAAAAGCGCTTAAGGGGATGCCGATGAAACCCCCGGTGGAAAACTCCTTTCCCATAATGGTCATCTCATGCCCGGGCAGGGCTTGCAGACTCAACAGACCGCCGGTGGACAAAATCAGAAATCCCCCGCCCGCAATGGTCAGCATCATGGCCCTTCCGGGGTGCTGAGCGAAAAACTGGGCGCTTAAAATCAACAGTAAGATGGGTATCCACAAGGCCCCGAGGCCGAAAAGTCCTATGAGAATTCCGGCGACATGTGCCCCGAATATTCCGAAAACATTATGAATTTCTTCTGACTGCACGGCATGGTTGATGGACGGGTCCAAAGGACTGTAAGACACGAGGCTGATCAGGGTAAAGACCACCAGAAAAAAAAAGCAGATGCCGATGATTTCTTTTCTCATAAGCGATATGTTTTATATTTCCATGATGAACGGCAGTATCATCGGCTTTCGACCAATGGTGAAGAAAAAATACTGTTTCAATTCCCTCTGGATCCTGGATCTGATCTTGTCAACGCGATTGGGGACCTGCGGGCCGATATCCTCGACCGCCTCTAGAATAACGCACTGGGCGTCATCGATAAGATGCCCTGTCTGGGTTTCAAAGACAAACCCCCGGCTGGTCACCTCGGGGCCGTAAACCACGATCCCCGTTTCCTCGTCAATAGCCAGGGTGACCGCCACCAGACCGTCCTCGGAAAGGGTCCGCCTTTCCCGTAAAACGCTGCGCCCCACATCCCCGATCCCCTTTCCGTCAATGAAAATGCGTCCGGTGGGTACGGTGCCCCGGACCCGCCCTCCGGTTTTGTCGAATTCGATGATCTGACCGTTTTCCGCCAATAGAATACGCTCCTTGGGGATACCCACCTGCCCGGCCAGCCGGGCATGAAGAATCAGATGCCGGTATTCACCGTGAATGGGAATAAAATACCTGGGCCGGGTCAGGTTGATCATTAATTTCAGTTCTTCCCTGAATGCATGACCCGACACATGGATGTTGGACACCTTTTCGTAGATGACATCGGCTCCGAGCCGGTATAAATTGTTGATGATCTTGGTAATGGCTTTTTCGTTTCCGGGGATGAATTTGGAAGACAAAACCACCGTATCCCCTTCCTTCACGGCGATTTGCTTATGGGCGCCGGCGGCCATACGGGCAAGGGCCGACATGGGCTCACCCTGGCTGCCCGTGGTGATCATGACCACTTCATCATCGGCATAATCATTGACCTGGCTGATATCGATTTCAATCCCCGGGGGAATCTCAATAAAGTTCAGTTCTTTTGCGATATTGACGCTGACCTCGATGCTTCGACCGTTGATGATCACTTTCCTGCCCAGTTCACAGGCGATATTGACCACCATCTGTATCCTTGTGATATTGGATGCGAAAAGGGCGATAATGATCCGGCCTTTGGCCTTATTCATGATATTGGCCAGGATTTCGCCGATTTCCTGGGCGGACTTGGTATACCCCTCCTTTTCGACATTGGTCGAATCGGACAGCAGGGCCAGAACCCCTTCCTCGCCGTAATGGGCGAATTTGGTCACATCCGTCACCGGACCGTTCAGGGCTGCGTTGTTGATCTTGAAGTCACCGGTGTGAATGATGTTTCCCACCGGTGACTTGATGCACATGCCCACGCCATCCACCACGCTGTGTCCCACCCGGATGAATTCCAGATGGAATTCCCCTATCCGGAGTCCTTCCCGGGGTTGAATTTCGTGAAGCGCGGTTTTTGCGAGGATGCCGTATTCTTCCAGCTTGTGGCGCACGATGCCCAGGGTGAACGGTGTTCCGAATACCGGAACGTTGGATATTTTCAGAAGATGGGGAAGTGCGCCGATGTGGTCTTCGTGGGCATGCGTCAACACGATGCCGGCCATCTTGGATCTGTTTTGCTTAAGGTACTCCATGTCCGGTATGGCATGATCCACACCCAGCATATAATCCTCGGGAAACATCAACCCCGCGTCCACTACAAAAAGGGTGTCCCCGTATTCGAAGACCATCATGTTCATGCCGATTTCGCCCAACCCCCCCAGGGGGATAATCTTCAACATCAGGAATCTTCCTCTTTTTTTCTTTCAAGGGCGTTTTCAATGGTTTTCCGAACGGCTGATATAAGCTCTTCCTTGCCGGCTTCGGTGTAAGATGCGGTGTCCATGGGATCCAAAATATTCAAGTGGATTTCACCCGATCTGATCATAAGTTTTTTCTTGGGCATGATGGAAAGGGACCCGGTAATCACCACGGGTACGATGGGGACCCTGGATTTAACGGCCAGAATGAATCCACCCTTTTTAAACGGCAGCAGTTTCCCGTCCATGCTCCGGGTGCCTTCGGGAAAAATCATAACTGAAACGCCGCTTCTGATTTTATCTGCCGCTTCTTCAAGGCTTTGAATGGCGGATTCCCGGTTCGACCGGTCAATGCTGATATATCCGCATCCCCGCATCCCATGAGAAAAAATCGGGATTTTGAATAATTCCGCCTTGGCCAGCCATCGGAAAGGAACGGGCAGACCGGCGAAAAGGGCAAGGATGTCAAAATTGCTCTGATGGTTGGCCATCAAAATATACGGCTTGTACGGATCGAGGAGGTTTCCACCGGTAACCCTCACTTTCACGCCACTGGCCCAAAGAATGGATCTGGCCCAGACAATGGCGACGCGATGGGGAATTCTGCCGTTTTTGCTGAAAAAGGCCGTTACCGCTGCCAGGCTTCCAAAAATACCCGTCGCCGGAACGGCATAGACCAAGACGAGGATGGTTTTAAGCATGTTTTATGATTCTCAACGCTGCGGGTCTTTCTTTCCTCAGATCCGTTAAATTTGAATCCCCAGGGTTTCAAGGAGGGAATCGGCGAACCGGATGATGCGTTCCCTTTGCGATTCGTCGGCATACCCCATGCAATCGCACCGCATTTTGTTATGGGTGCGAACCAACAATTCACAGGCCAGATATTTTTCATCCAGTGAAATGGAAAAATAATGGGGTTGGCATGATTTGTGTTCCGCCTGAACCGGAGTGAGGCATTCCGGTTCAATGGGTATCCAGTAAATACCCTCCACTTTGGACCCTCTGAAATGTTCATCCAGGTGGTCCTTGATCTTCTGATGGTCACACAGCCGTAATTCATCTATAACATATTGTTTCATAAGTAATAAAATTACCACAGATTTCTGAAGGGCGCAAGGAGTATGTTGCCGGCGACATCAAGCCCGTTGATTGCGCGACATGCCTGGAAGGTTTTAGCGTACTAAGCGGTTAAAGCCTTTTCCGCGCCGAGGATTTTGTCTTTTTCTGCCCACAGCGCGTTTAACCAGGTCTGAATTTTATCCCGCAACGCTTCATCCTGTGAATAATCGCCTACAAGGTATTCAGGCACTGAAATGGCATTTATCTTCACAACGACGGTTTTAATTTTTCCGCATAAAAAGGACCAGAAACTTGCCGGCCCATCCGGATAAATAATCGAAACATCCAGGATTTTATCCAGTTGCCGGCCCATGGCCATGAGAACATAGGATATCCCACCCGCCTTGGGGTGAAGCAGGTTTATGTAGGGAGATTGAAGAGCATCGCGCTTTTGGGGCGTAAAGCGCGTCCCCTCGACAAAATTCATGATGGATACGGGAATTTCCTTGAATTTTTCGCAGGCCTTGAGGGTAATCTCAATATCCTTGCCTTTAAGATGCGGTTTTTTTTCCAATAAGGCTTTTGAATACCGTTTCATAAAGGGAAAATCCAGGGCCCACCAGGCCTGGCCCATGATGGGAAACCAGATGAGCTCTTTTTTGATGAAGAATTTCAAAAACGGGATTTTCCGGAAAAATATCCTCTGGAGAACGAAAATATCAGACCAGCTCTGATGGTTGGATATCACCAGATGCCATCCCCCGCGATTATACGAATCCATTCCGTGTATCACCCACCGGGTGTTCATGGTCAGGTTCTGGATGGCATTATTGACGCCCACCCAGCCGGCGGCAAGGCCGTTCAAAATCCGGCTGCAGAAAGCCCTCCAGGAGTTTTGGGGGATAATGAATTTCAAAAAGGCCATAAAAAAAAGCAGGGAACACCAGAATAAGGTGTTCAGGGCAATGAGTCCCAGTGTCAGGGCGCCGCAAATCGGGCCTCTGATAATGTTTTTCAACCGAATGATCTTTTCCTTCATTGAAATTACCGCCTTATCGGACAAATATCTTCTGTATATTTCGGGATTGCCTTTTATACCACAATATCCTGACGGATCAATCCTTATATCGGTATTTGACATCATTTTGAGCGTGATTATTTTGGTACACTAAACTTCGAGGAGAAAAATCCATGAAATTTGATAAGTTTACCATAAAATCCCAGGAACTGATTCAGAACGCCCAGTCTCTGGCTTCTCAATATCATAACCAGCAGATCGAGCCGGAGCACCTGCTCGGGGCCATGTTAAACGAACCCGAGGGAATTGCCAGGTCCATGATGAGAAAGATAGGCGTCTCCCCCGAAGCCGTTGCCCAGGACGCTTTGCTTGCCGTTGAAAAGCTTCCGAAAATCACCGGTGGCGGGGATGTTTATCTTTCCCGGCGGACTCAAGGCCTGTTCGAGGGGGCATTTGCCGAAGCGGCTAAAATGAAAGACGAATATGTGAGTACGGAACATATTCTTTTGTCCATGATGGAAGAAAAAACCGGGGACGCAGCCCGGATTTTAAAACAACACGGCGTTCAAAGAGAAAACGTGCTGAAAGTTCTCATGGACATTCGTGGGTCCCAGCGCATCACCGACCCCAATCCTGAAGAAAAATACCAGGCCCTGGATAAATACAGCCGAAATCTCACAGATCTTGCAGGAATGGGAAAACTTGATCCGGTGATCGGCAGGGATGAAGAGATTCGGCGGATTGTCCAGGTTTTGTCCCGCAGGACCAAAAACAACCCGGTTCTGATCGGCGAGCCGGGGGTTGGAAAAACCGCCATTGTAGAGGGCCTGGCCCAGAGAATCGTCGCGGGGGATGTTTCCGAGACCCTGAAAAACAGGCGTCTGGTGGCGCTTGACATGGGGGCGTTGATAGCAGGTGCAAAATACCGGGGTGAATTCGAGGACCGGTTAAAAGCCGTTTTAAAGGAAGTTGAAGCGGCCGAAGGGGAAGTGATCCTTTTTATCGATGAATTGCATACCCTGGTGGGGGCCGGAGCCGCTGAAGGGTCCATGGATGCGTCCAATATGCTGAAACCCGCTCTGGCCAGGGGCTCTTTAAGATGTGTCGGGGCCACGACCTTGAACGAATACCGGAAATACATCGAAAAGGACGCTGCCTTGGAAAGGCGGTTCCAGCCGGTCATGGTCTCGGAGCCGACAGTAGAAGACACCATCTCCATCTTAAGGGGGCTCAAAGAAAAATACGAGGTACATCACGGGGTCCGCATCAAGGATTCTGCCATTATTGCAGCGGCTTCACTCAGCCATCGGTATATCGCCGACCGTTTTCTGCCGGACAAGGCCATCGATCTCATCGACGAATGTGCATCCAAACTCCGTATCGAAATCGACAGCATGCCCACGGAGATCGATGAAGTCCAGCGGAAAATGACCCAGCTGGAGATCGAACGGGAGGCGCTGAAAAAAGAAACAGACCCGGTGTCCAAGGAACGGCTGAGCAAACTGGAGCATGATCTTGAATCCATGGACGAGGAAATCCGGGGCATGAAACTGCACTGGCAGAGCGAAAAGGAAATGATCCAGAGCATCCGGTCCATCAAGGAAGAAATCGAACAGTTCCGCATAGAGGAACAACAGGCCGAAAGAGAGGGCAATCTGACCCGGGTAGCTGAAATCCGTTACGGGAAAGCCCTTGAACTTCAGAAGCGAATGGATCAGGCCAATCAGGAACTTTCAGAACTCCAGAAAGACAAAAAAATGCTCAAGGAAGAGGTGGATGCCGAAGATATCGCCGAGGTGATTTCCAGGTGGACGGGAATTCCCGTCAGCAAGATGCTGGAAGGGGAACGGGAGAAGCTGGTATTTATGGAAGAACGGATAGGCGTTCGGGTCATCGGGCAGTCCGAAGCAATTTCCGCGGTGTCCAATGCGGTACGCAGGGCACGTTCCGGGCTCCAGGACCCCAACCGGCCTATCGGCTCCTTTATCTTTTTAGGTCCGACCGGCGTTGGAAAAACCGAACTGGCCAAGGCACTCGCCGAATTTATTTTCGACAATGAACAGGCCATTATCCGGGTGGACATGTCCGAATACATGGAAAAACATTCGGTATCCCGGCTCATCGGGGCCCCGCCCGGGTATGTGGGATATGAGGAAGGGGGCTATCTCACCGAAGCCGTGAGGCGTCGGCCTTATTCCGTTGTCCTTTTTGATGAGATCGAAAAGGCCCATCCCGAAGTCTTCAATGTACTTCTCCAGATCCTGGATGATGGGAGGATGACCGACGGTCACGGCAGAACCGTTGATTTCAAAAATACCATCATTATTATGACCTCCAATGTGGGCAGCCAGTGGATTCAGGAGCTTGGCTCCAATCGGAAGGAAATGGAGAAACGGGTCATGGATGCGCTGCGTTCGGGCTTCAAGCCGGAATTTTTAAACCGGATCGATGAAACGATTATTTTTGAAAATCTCAGCCGGGAACAGATTGTGCACATCGTCGAGATCCAGATCAACCGTCTGGCAAAACGCCTTGCCGACCAGAACCTCCGCATTACCCTGTCCGATAATGCCAAACAGGTTTTGGCTGAAAAAGGGTATGATCCGGTTTACGGAGCCCGCCCATTGAAACGGGCGATTCAGAAGTACATCGAAAATCCGCTGTCCATGGAAATCTTAAAAGGAAAAATCCCCGAAGGCGCAAGGGTCGTTGCGGATGTCAATGAATTGGGCGGCATTTCATTTATACCGGAGGCGTAATGACAAAAGGGGCGCAAGGTGATTGACCCAGCGCCCCATGATCCCCGGTTTCGCTTTTTGCCTATTTTCCCCCGGCAGCTGCCAGATAGGCCTGGACATAATTTTCATTGTCCGTTTCGGTAATATATCCGGGTATTTTTTTCAGGGCGAGATCTACTGCGGCATCAATCAGTTCTTCCCGAAAACCTGTTTTGGCCATAAGGATCTGAGCCTCGATTTTTTTCTTGGCGTCCTCTATCATTAAATGGCTTTGTTCCGTGGCGTTTTCAATAATGGATTGTTTTTTGTGCTCTCCCTGGGTTATGATTCTATTTTTTATCTCGTCCAGACGGATTCGGCTTTTTTCAAGATTGGCATGGGTCGTATTGAGTTCCTCGATTAGATTATTCCTTTTTTCTTCCAGTCCATTAATGACTTCAGCAACTTCGTTTTGCTGGGATTTCAAGTAGTTTTTCAAAGGATTTTTGGCGAATTTAATGAAAAGAAATACCAGAATAAAAAAATTAATCCACATCATGACCGTATCGTATGTTCCCCGCCAGCTCGCCCCGTTTTCCTGGGCAACAGCGGTTCCTCCCATCATGATGAAGACAAAAACCATCATCAAAATCTGAACTCTTCGTCGGGTCAAACCCTTGAATATGATCATCAGGCTAATCTCCGGTCCAGCATCTTTTCAATTATTGCAATGGCCAATGCTTCAGATTCTTTTTTAATCTGCCGCCTTGATTCTACAATTCTGGAATCGATCTCCTCCTGGGTTCTTTTTCTCTTCAGTCCGATCTCTGCCCGAACCGCTGAAAATATTTTTGACGCTTCACGGCTCCCCGCCTCTTCAAGCTCTTGTCTGATCCCAAGGGATTCCCTGATCACTGCCGTTTCCTGGTCCTTGATCCGGCTCCGTAGGTTGTCCACTTCTTTTTCTGCATCAACGATTTCCGACTTCAGGCCGTCGATCCTGTTTTCCCGGGCTTTCATCACTCCCCTCAACGGCTGAAACATCATCCGGTTCATGATGAACATGAAAATCAGAAATGAAATCAATTGAACGATCAGCGTTTCGTTAATACTGATCAGAGCGATATTGTTGATAATCTGCATTGGCTGCCATCCCTAATGCCCATTAAAAATCAAACAACGAATAAAAGTAACAGCGAAATGACCAGAGAATAGATGCCCGTGGATTCTGTTACCGCCTGGCCCACCAGCATCGTTCTGGTTAACAGGCCGGCCTCCCTGGGGTTTTTACCGATAGCTTCGCAGGCTTTCGCCGCAGCCATGCCTTCACCGACGCCGGGTCCGATAGCACCCAGCCCCATGGAAATTCCGGCCCCCAGAAAAGCAGCCGCTTTAACAATATCCGCACCTTCAATAGCCATTTTCAACCTCCAGAATATAATGGTTTATGGTTTCTCCGCCTCTCTTGCAGACGATGGTTTATATGACAAAAATCAAAATAAGCGCTATTACAAAAGAATAAATGCCGGTTGACTCCGAAACCGCCTGGCCCACGAGCATGGTCCTGACAAGTTCCGCCCTTGAACTACTGTTCCGCGCGATCCAGGAAACGGTGCTTTTCGCCGTGAATCCTTCACCGATACCGGGACCGATGGCCCCCAGACCCATACAGATGCCTGCGCTGAGCAATGCAAATGCCGGGGCCAGAGCATCGGTGGGAACAAAGCTTTTAAACAGCAATATAAAGCTGACCAGAAGTCCATAGATTCCCGTTGTCTCAGTGACGGCCTGGCCCAACAACATTATATTGGTTACCTCGGTTGCAGATGAGGGATTTCTGGCGATGCCTTCGCAACACGCGGCTGCCACCAGGCCTTCCCCTATGGCCGGCCCGAAGGCCGCTATGCCGGTTGATAAACCCGCACCCAGAAGCGCCGCCCATGTCGGAGCAAACGGCATATTGCTGAAATCAAAAAAAATCAGGATCAATGCAATCACCAGGGCATAAATGGATGTGGTCTGGCTTACGGCGGAACCGATGAGCATCGCTGTTGTCAATCTTCTCCCGGCTTCGGGTTGTCTTGCCATGCCTTCGCAGGCGGAGGCGCCCGGATATCCCGCTCCTATACCCGATCCAATGGCGCCGAATCCCATGCAGAGTCCCGCTCCCAGAAAAGCCCATATCGTAATGGGTTTCATCAGCGGTTCGCCGGAAAAAAGCAGCACCATGGCGATGACCAGTGAAAAAATGGCGGCCGATTCTGCAACCGCCTGACCCACAAGCATATTTTTAAAGATCTCCCCTCCTCTTTCAGGATTTCTCGAGATCGCCATATTCGCCGTTGCAGCCGTGTGCCCCTCACCGATGGCGGCGCCGATGGCTCCGAGGCCCATCGATACTGATGCGCCTGTATACTGCGCCACTTTGATCCAATATTGAATGTCGTCAGTCATTTTTATTTTACCTGAACAGATATGTAAACAACAGTTAGCATGGTGAATACAAATGCCTGAATGGTGCCCACGAAAAGTCCGAAAAACAGATTTAGCAGCGGAGGCAGGGCAAGGCTATAGGTCAGATAGGATACGACCATGATGATAATGGAACCGCCCATGATATTCCCGAAAAGACGGAATGAGATGGAAACTACCTTTGCAAGCTCCCCTATGACATTGAGCGGCATCATGAAAAACATGGGTTCAAAATAGCCGCTGATATAGGCTTTAAATCCTTTTGCCCGTATACCCGCGTAATGGGCGATAACAAAACCCATAAGGCCCAGGCTCAGAGGCGTGTTTAAATCCTTGGTGGGCTCATGCATGTGGGGTATGATTCCTATCCAGTTGGAAAGAACCAAAAACATGAATAAGGCACAAATCATCGGAGCGTATTTTTTTGAAAGTTCCTCATCCAGGGCATCTTCGGCTATCCCGAAAAGCTGGGACACCAGCAGTTCTCCCACGATCTGAAGCGGTCGGGGAATGATCCCTCTTTTCCGGGCAGCCAGAAATCCAAAAATCAGCAGCCCGATCATCACTATCCACGACATGAAAATAGCTCCAATATTAAATGTCATGTTGTGCCCGAACAAGGGGACGATCAATTGATGTATTTTACCTAATTCATCCATAACCGTTTCGACCTATGCTTTTTGCTTCCCGGCAAAGAAAAAGGTTGTTAAATGTTCCGCCAAAATCATCAATTGGACGGAGAAGAGCCCTGCCGCCACTGAAAACAAATTAATCGTTTCTGATTTGATACCGATAAAAATCGGCACGGCCATCAAAAAGTATCTCAATAAAATGAACCCGAAAGATAAAACGGAACTTTTCTTTTTCCCCGGTGCCAACGTCAGGGGAAGGGTTTCACCGATCAACACGAAATTGAGCACACTGAAGAGCGCTCCTAGGACGATTCCCTTTCCAATGGCTTTTTCACCCAGAAAGATACAGCCGATGCAGATAAAAATTGCCGCCATCATGGCTCTGGAACAATATTTTTTCTGTGTCTCTCTAAGGGCCTTCATCGTCTTTCCAGTGGTTCTTATCTTCGGTGATCTCCATAATCTGGCGGTAGGTGGTGTACCCCCCGCCGATGACCCCCAGAAGGATAAATATAAAGGTAAAAAGTCCTTTTACGCCCAGCCATTTATCAATATAAAAACCTACAAAAAAACAAAAAATAATACTTCCTGCCATGGTCAGGCCCAACTGCATGATGATGGTCAGGCCTTCGCTCCAGCTCCGGTTTTTGCGGAAATCAATGATTCTTTTTCTCTTTACCGGCATTCGACGCCTTGAAACGGCTTTTTATGATTCCCCCCAAAAAACCAAATAGCCTCACTATCAATTATCCTGCTCACATGTCAAGGGCAGAATTTAAGTCCTTTCGGCTTTATTTTCAGGAAGCATTCCCGTGCAATAGATGAAAAAAAAATTGTAATATGGCGATCATCATCGTAAGATCTGTTGAAATACTCATCACTATTATTTTGCCGGACTTCATGAAAATATCCGCGAAAGAAAAATTAGAGCGCTTTTATGAAAAATTTTCCGGAGAAGATCAGGTTTTGATCCTGATCAATGCCGACCCGGATGCCATGGCCGCCGCAATGGCCGTGAAAAGGCTTTTATGGCGCAAAGTCGCCGGTGTTGCCATTTCCAACATCAATGTCATTAAGCGCCCGGACAACCTGGCCATGATAAGACTCCTGGACATCAACCTCATTCACGTTGACCAGGTCGACCCCTCCCGCTTTACCCGGTTCGTCATGGTGGACTCCCAGCCGAATCACCATGAAAGTTTTTTAAAATTCAAGTTTACCGCGATCATCGATCATCATCCGGACACCTCTCCGGATGCACCATTCCAGGATATCCGGCCCACGTACGGCGCAACGGCCAGCATGATGACGGAATACCTCAGGGCCGCTAAAATCAAGCCGTCCACCAAACTGGCCACCGGGCTTTTTTTCGCCATTAAAAACGATACCAGTAATTTTGAACGCCAGACCCTGATTGAGGATTTAAGAGCCTTCCAGTTTCTGTTCCACCATGCCAACCCGATCCTTGCCCGTAAAATCGAACAGGCCGAGATTCCCATAAACTTTCTCAAATATTACAAGCTCGCCCTGAACACCATGAAACGCAGGAAAAATCGGGTGTTTGTTCATCTGGGAAATGTCGTCAATCCGGATATCTGCGTTCTCATTGCGGATTTCTACATGCGGGTCAATGACGTGACATGGAGCATCGTATCGGGATTGTATCAGAACCGGCTGATTGTTGTTTTCAGAAACGACGGCATTCGAAAAAACGCCGGTAAAGTGGCCAAGGCCAGCCTGGGTGGTTTCGGATCGGCGGGCGGACATAAAAGCATGGCCCGGGCGGAAATTCCCATCGCTGATATTGCTGATAAAGTGGATATCAAAGATGAAAAAAAAATGATGAACTGGATCATCCGTCAAATTGAACATAACGCTGGAAAAAAATAACATGACGAGACCTCCCCTGAAGGAGAAAAATGGGATCGTCTTGACGGTTCTCGGTTCCGGAACAGCGGCGCCTTCCCTTGAAAGGAGCTCCAGCGCGCTTATTGCACGGATTAAGGAAAAACAACTGCTGTTTGACATGGGGCCGGGAACAACCCGGAGAATTCTTGAAGCCGGAATGGATGTATTTCAGACATCCTTCCTCTTCCTTACCCATTTTCATCCCGATCATTCCGGTGAATTGGCATCATTTCTTTTTTCCCTGAAATATGCCAATGATACCGGCCGGAACATACCCCTTACCATCATCGGGGGAAAAGGGCTTCTGGGTTTTTACCGGAGGCTTAATAACGTTTACGGTCACTGGATCGAACCGGCCGGCTCTGTTCCCCGTTTCATTGAAATGGACAATGGCCGTGCTGATTTTCTCTCATTCGGTGAATTTACCGTGAAATCCATGCCGGTCGATCATAACGACGAAAGTATCGCCTTCCGAATTGCGGATGCCGCCGGTAACTCTTTTGTTTATTCAGGGGACACGGATTATTGCGAAAGCCTCATTGAGCTGTCCGACCATACCGGTCTTTTGATCTGTGAGTGTTCTTTTCCGGAAGGACATAAAGTAAAAGGTCACCTGACGCCCGGCCTTGCAGGGAAAATCGCGACAAAAGGCAATGTTCACGGCCTCGTCCTCACCCATTTTTATCCGGAATGCGATGAAGCGGACATTGAAAAACAATGCCAGAAAACATATGATGGACCATTGACGCTGGCCAGGGACCTTATGACGCTGAATGTGACCCAGGGGTAAAACAGAGCATCCATGAACTATTATCCCATCTACCTGGATATCAAAAATCAAAAATGCATCGTCGTCGGCGGCGGCAAAGTGGGAGAGCGGAAGGTCTTAACACTTTTGGATTGCGGCGCCAAGGTGACCGTGATCAGCCCGGAGATGACTCCGGAACTGACAAAACTTGCCGAAAACGG
>DIKO01000118.1:0-19303 GCA_002423615.1 Desulfobacteraceae bacterium UBA5616 | reverse complement strand
TCCTCATCTTCGGGGCTACGGATGATGCGGTCCTCAACCGCAGGATCCATGCGGACGCGGGAAGGCTTTCCAAGTTGTGCAATATCGCCGATCAACCCGAAGCCTGCAATTTCATCGTTCCTTCGATTATCCACAGGGGAGATCTTGTGCTCACGGTCAGCACATCGGGAAAAAGCCCTGCCTACGCGAAAAAATTGAAGCAGTCTCTGGAATCGCAATTCGGGCAGGAACACACTGATTTTCTTCGTCTCATGGGGGCTGTTCGGAAAAAAATTCTGAGTGAAAAACGGGCATCCGAGGACAACAAGGCCATTTTTGAACAGCTGATGGATGCCAATATCGTCGACCTTATGCGGAAAAACGATTATCCGGGTATCAATTCGGCTCTAAGGAAAATCCTCGGAAGGGGATATGATTTTAATACATTGATGAACACCGGCGATGACTGAAACAAGACCATGGAAACAGGACCCTTTATGGAAATTCTGACAAACCTTACGATCTTGATGTATACCTTCGGAACCGCAGGATATTTTGCCTATCTGTTCGCCCAGAAAGAATATCTTCAAAAGACGGGATATGGTCTGTTGTTCGCGGGATTTATTTCCCATACAGCCTTTATTGTTCTGGACTTCCATCATTCCGGACATTTACCGGCGGTCAACATGAACGAAGCCCTGTTAATGGCTGCCTGGGCCATTGTCTGCGTATTCTTATGGGTTCATGTCAGATATCGTTTAAAAATTCTGGGGGTGTATGCAGCGCCCCTGGCCGCCATTGTCATGGTCATGGCAGTCCAGTTTTCCCGGGAGCCCGGACAATCCCAGACCATTTTTAACAGTTTCTGGTTTGTCGTTCATATCCTCGGTATTTTCATCGGGGAAGCGGCATTTGCCCTTGCCTGCGGATTGGGTATCTTGTATCTCATACAGGAACATGCCATAAAGTCCAAAAGCCGGGGTTTTTTTTATAAACGGCTGCCCTCGCTGGAACTGCTGGATTACACCGGGTATGGCTGCATCATCATCGGATTTATCATGTTGACAATAGGCCTCATCACCGGGTTTGTCTATGCGGAGTCACTGTGGGGACGGCTCTGGACTTGGGACCCGAAGGAAGTCTGGTCCGTTGTGAGCTGGCTGACGTATGCCGCACTCCTTCATCAGCGGATGACCGTGGGCTGGCGGGGGAAGAAATCCGCCGTTTGGGCCATCATCGGCTTTCTCCTTATATTGTTTACGTTTTTCGGCGTCAATCTTCTGCTAAAGGGACACCATCAGGATTTTACACGGTTTTAGAACGATAGAAATGTAAAGATATGCAAGACATCGTCCTCATCGGTATGAACCATAAAACGGCGCCCGTTGAATTGCGTGAATGCATCGCATTTTCGCCCGAAGAAATTTCAACTGGTCTGGATTATTTAAAATCCCGGCCCCAGGTCAGCGAAGCTTTTCTGCTCTCCACCTGCAACCGGGTGGAAATAATTCTCGCCACGGATGATACTTCATCCGCGGTAATGGAGGCGAAATCGTTTATTTCCCGTTTCAAGGGCATTCCGTCGGATCGATTCGATTCAGCCCTGTATACCTATCAGGGGGAAGCGGCCGTTCAACATGTGTTCCGGGTTGCCGCCAGCCTGGATTCCATGGTGGTGGGAGAACCTCAGATCCTGGGGCAGATCAAGCAGGCTTACCAATTGGCCACATCCCGTAATTCATCCGGGGTGATTCTGAACCGGCTGTTGCACAAAGCTTTTTTCGTAGCCAAACGAATCCGGACGGAAACCGCCATCGGCGACAACGCCGTATCCATCAGTTATGCCGCCATCGAGCTGGCACGAAAAATTTTTGGAGACCTGATCGGGAAAACCGTTCTCTTGATCGGTGCCGGGGAGATGGCTGAGTTGGCCGTTGAACACCTGATCCGGCACAAAACCGCCGGCATCATCGTTTCCAACAGGACCTATGAGCGGGGGATGGAACTCGCAAAACGATTCAAGGGAAAGGCCATCCGTTTTGATGAAATTATCGAGGCCCTGACTGTAGCGGATATTGTCATCAGTTCCACCGGTTCACCGGACTATGTCGTTTCACGGCAACAGGTCAAAAACATGATGCGGACCAGACGAAACCGGCCCATCTTTTTCATCGATATTGCGGTTCCACGGGACATTGACCCGGAAATCAACACGCTCAACAATATCTATGTTTATGATATCGACGATTTGAAGGGGGTCATCAACGAAAATGTCGAAGACCGAAAAAAAGAGGCCGTTAAAGGGGAACGCATTGTTGATGAAGCCGTAATTCAATTCAAGCGATGGCAGGAAAATCTCGATGTGGTCCCCACCATCGTGGGGCTTCGCAGAAAAATTGAAGATATTGCCCACGCCGAATTGCAGCGGACCCTCCAGTCGATGAACCATCTCTCCTCTGAAGATTGCCGGGCATTTGACCGGATGATCAATGCCGTCATCAAAAAAATCCTTCATGATCCCACCGTTCTGTTGAAAAGCACCGGCTCCCACTGGAATAAATCCGCTTATCTGGATCTGATCCATAAATTGTTCAAACTGGATCCTTCATCCGATTCCCATGAGGAGTAAAAGGGCCTTTTGGTCCCTTTTAAGATCCGCCCGCTTAACGGGTGGCGAGCCAGGGGAATGCGCTCGCTCATGCGGTGCCAAACCTCCGAAAATTTCGGCTGCAGGTTGACACTACGGCGATTTATCTTATTTTATATATTTAGCTTGGTTATCCTTTACATTGACAGGAATCCGTGTTATTTAAGCAAATTTTTAAATAAACAAGGATAAGGTCTCCATATGAAAAAAAAAGATGTCGAATTTTTTAAAGAGCTTCTTACGAATCGGTTGGAGGAGCTGCTGCATCAGGCAGACAATACCGTGGTGGGAATGACGGACCCCAAAGAAAACTTTCCTGATCCGACGGATCGCGCATCCCTGGAAGCGGACCGGAACTTCATGCTTCGTATCAGAGACAGAGAAAGCAAGCTGATCAAAAAAATCAAGAACGCTCTGGATCGGATAGAAAACGGCACCTTCGGGATCTGTGAAACCTGCGGAGAGGATATCGACATTAAACGACTGATGGCCAGGCCCGTCACCACCCAGTGCATTGACTGCAAAACCAAAGAAGAGGCACAAGAAAAGGCCCTTGGAATATAAACAACCGGCCGGAATTGATTTACACATTCACTCGAATGCTTCGGACGGGACATTTTCTCCCCGGGAGATTATCCATCGGGCGGTTGAATCAGGGCTTCGTGCCGTCTCCATAACGGACCATGATACCATCAGCGGCGTAAAAGAAGCGCTGAATCTCTCCATCCCGCCTGCACTGAAATTTATTTCCGGAGTTGAAATCAGCGCGGCTCCGCCTGATCTTTCAGACCAGACGGGAAGTCTTCATATTTTAGGATATGGCTTCAATCCGGATAATCCTGAACTGCAGGAAATGCTGTTGCCGCTTCAAGAGGCCCGCCTGAATCGAAATCCCCTGATTCTTCAGAAATTGAACGCCCTGGGTATGGACATCACCCTGAATGACGTTTTAGACGATACCGCAGAAAAACAGGTCGGCAGGCCCCACATTGCCCGGGTGATGGTCAGAAAAGGGATTGTTGGAAGTATAGACGAGGCATTTGATCGATATTTGAGTCGAAACAGACCGGCCTATGTGGACAAATACCGGGTCCCTTGCCCCAAAGCCATTGAAATTATAAAACAAGCCGGTGGAATTCCGGTTCTGGCCCATCCTTTTCTGTTGAGCCGGAACGACAACCCATCCATTACCCGTCTGGTTTCGTCCCTGAAGGACATGGGACTCATGGGAATAGAGGTATATTATCCGCAGCACCCCCCGGAAATCGTAGCCGTTTATACCCGTCTTGCCCTCCGGTTTGGTCTTCTGGAAACGGGGGGATCGGATTTCCACGGCGCGTTGACCCCTGATGTGCGGATGGGGTGCGGAAAAGGCGATTTTTTCGTTCCCTTGAGGGTGTATGAAAAACTGATAGCGGCCCTTGAATCCTGAAATCCCCTTTTCTATCGGCATTCGGGAAAAAAGACATCATGACGCATAAGGGTTTAAACGAATTATCCGGAAATCTGGGGTATCATTTCAAGAACCTCTCTTTTCTGGAAGAGGCGCTTCACCACAGCTCCTTTGTCAACGAACAGAATGACCCGGATATCGGCAATAACGAACGGCTGGAATTTTTAGGGGACGCCGTGCTGAATCTTGCCGTCGGCCATTTGCTCATGCTGCGATATCAGGATATTACCGAAGGAGACCTGTCCAGAATGAGAGCCGGACTGGTCAATGAATCCCGTCTGGCCGAAATATCCCGGGCCATCAACCTCGGCCCCCATATTCGCCTCGGCAAGGGAGAGCTTCAATCCAACGGGTTTAACAAACAATCCATTCTGGCCGACGCCTTTGAAGCGGTTGTCGCAGCCATATACCTGGACGGCGGTTATGACGAGGCTTTTGCCATGATCCGGCGGTTGTTTCAAAACATCCTGGACACTCTGGACAAATCCGGGGTCAAGCTCGATTATAAGAGCCGGCTGCAGGAACAGGCCCAGCTCCATCAGACGGCCATGCCCCTTTACACCGTTGTGGAGGAAAACGGACCGGACCATGATAAAACATTCACCGTTAAACTGATCATGGGAGAGTTAGAGGCCCTCGGCTCAGGAAAAAGCAAAAAGGCTGCTGAACAGGATGCTGCCAGAAATGCTTACGCCGATCTTGAACAACATGTCCGTAAATGAATGAGCTCCAAAAACCACTCATTATTCCCATTTTCATCCCCCAGGCCGGATGCTTCCATCAATGCATCTACTGCAACCAGTCCGTCATCACCGGTGAGCGGCGTTTTATCCCATCCGAAGGAGAAATCCGTTCACGGATCCGGAAATATCTGGCCTTTGGAAGTCAAAAAAGAGGCATTGCCCAGATCGCTTTTTTTGGCGGCAACTTTCTTGGCCTGCCTGAAAAACAGGTCCGGTTCCTTCTCGAAATCGCCGAAAGTTTCGTGATGTCCGGCGACATCGAAAGCATTCGATGTTCCACACGGCCGGATACGGTTAACAGGGACACCCTGGACTGGGTCAGCCCGTTTCCCGTTTCCACCATTGAAATCGGGGTCCAATCCATGGACGACGGAATCTTAGACTTATCCCAACGGGGCCATCGGGCCGATGATACGGTAAATGCCATGAAATTGCTGAAGCAGCGCAATTACAAAACAGGTGTCCAGATGATGGTGGGGTTGCCGGGAGATACGGAAAAAACCGCCCTCCGCAGCGCCGAAAAAATCATTGCTCTCAAACCCGATTTTATCAGGATTTATCCGACCCTTGTGCTCGCCGGCAGCCTCCTCGCGGCTGAATACCAAAAAGGGACCTATACGCCCATGACCCTTTCCGAAGCCGTATCACAGGTCAAAAACATTTTTTTGCGGTTTATGGCTCATGGTACCCCGGTTATCCGAATGGGGCTTCAACCCACCAAAGAGTTTGAAACCGGGAACGCCGTTCTTGCGGGCCCCTATCACCCTTCTTTCGGCCATCTGGTGTATTCCGAAATTTTCCTGGACAGCATAGTCCCTTTACTACAGTCCCGGAAAGGAAGTTCCCTTTCAATTCGCGTTCATCCGAAACGCATTTCAACGGCTCGGGGAATCCGGAACCGCAATATCGAAATACTCACCGAAATTTACGGGCTCGCCTCGGTCACCGTAAAAGCGGATGAGCGTCTTGGCCTTGAAGAGCTTATGGTGGGCGATGTCACGGCGTCCCTTTGGCCATGGCAGCCGTCATCCATTATCCGCAAATAATTTATTGAAAAATTCGGAAACATATAGCATTATAATCATTATTGAAATAATCGGGGCTATTTGACCCGAGTGTACGTTCTTTGAAACCATCCGAATGTGAGAAGATAGTGATTTGTCCGGGTCAATGTTGTATAAAAGAATCCTTTTGCATAAAATTTATCGATTGGAAATTCATCACCGGAGGCTTCACCGACAAAGTACCCCTGAACCGACTTTAACCTTATAAATTGATTGGCTTATATAAATTCATGGAGTGGAGGCAATATCGATGAAAATTTCTTTCAAGTCAATACTTGCAGCTTTCCTCGCCGGATTTTTTGGGTTTGGAACCAGTGTCGCGTCTGCCGAAACCCTGCAGAATGCAATCGGGCATCTTTTGAAAACCAATCCGGATATTAACGCCGTGTCCTACAACAAGCAGGCGAGAGAGAAAGAAGTCATTCAGGCGAAATCAGGATATTATCCAAAAATTGATTTTTCTTACGCCCTAGGAGTGAACGAACAAAGCCACCCGTATTACGACAAGAGCGAGCCTGAATCCGCGGTTTTAAGCTACCGGCAAAATATTTTTAATTTCGGTACGACCACCAACGAGATGTATCGGCAGATGAACCGGGTGAAATCCGCCGCCTATAAATTGCAGGGAACTTCAGAGAACGTAGCCCTGGACGCCGCATCGGTTTATCTGAATCTGCTCCGCCGGCTCGAACTTTTCTGTCTTGCAGTGGAAAATCTCACCAACCACGAAAGAATTTACGATCAAATGAAGTTGAGGAGCGAATCCGGTGTGGATAGAACTTCTGATCTTGACCAGGTCATGGGGCGTCTGGCCCTGGCCCAGTCAAACGTGGTCATTGCCAAAGCCAATGTGGTAGATGCCAAGACCGATTACCAGTCCATCATCGGCTATTTGCCTCAGGAAGAATTGACCATGCCGGACTCCCTTGAGAAAGTAATTCCCATCACCATGGAAGAAACGGTTCAACTGGCATTGAAAGACAATCCGACCTTAACCTCCGCAAAAGCCGACCTTGAAGCCAGAGAATCCCAGCATGCGGTGGCAAAAAGCATCGCACTTCCTACCCTGGACATTGCGGCGGATTACAAGTGGGAAGATGAAGTGGAACGTGACGGGTACGAGGAGGAATGGACCGCATCGGCGATTGTCAACGTCAATCTTTTCAACGGTATGGCGGACAAGGCGCGAATTGATGAGACGCAGCTGCTGATTTATGAAGCCTTGGAAATACTGAACTCAACCCAGAGGGAAGTCGTACAGTCCGTTCGTCTTTCATGGGAAGCGCGTAAAGCGGCCATAGGCAAAGTTGCACACCTCGAGGAATATGTGAAAGCCGCCGGTTTGACAAAGGACGCCTTCGGCAAACAGTGGGCCATCGGCCGACGCACCATGTTCGATGTACTCGATACCGAGGCGGAACTTATCAATGCCAAGGTATCTCTTGTAAACGCAAAATACGATCAGTTGATTTCCGAATACCGCATATTGAGCGGAATGGGGAAACTCGTGCATTCCGTTGGACTGGAATGGCCTGAAGATGCCGGTGTAACCATGGCGGGCAACGGCAAATAACATCCCGCGAATCCCCTGCCGCCTTAACCGGCACATTCCCCCCGGTGAATTTTCTTCTTTCCGGGGGGAATTCGTGTTCAGGCATAATATTTTTCCCTATCGATCCAATCCAGCACCAGTGGTCACTTACTTAAAGAAAATAAATACGTTGGCAGTGGCAATGCTTTTCGCCCTTATGTTCATCGTAAAGCCGGTCCTGACCGGTGAAACTTTTCGCATCTCTGCGAATGTCTTCCAACGGGTTGAAACCAAATACGGGAAACCTGCGGTCCAGCGGCTCCGGGCATGGGAAGACCTGATCCGGAAAAACAATCGCCTTCCGGAACATGAAAAATTAAAAAAAGTCAACCAGTTCTTTAACGCCCGGATTGAGTTCGTCAATGACATCGACCTTTACGGCAAAAAAGATTACTGGGCAACCCCCATTGAATTCATCTGCAGACAGGCGGGGGATTGCGAGGATTTCGCCATCGCCAAGTATTTTACCTTAAAGGCCATGGGCGTTGAAGAAAAAAAACTGAACATCACCTATGTCAAGGCACTGCAATACAATATTCGTCATATGGTCCTGACCTATTATAAAAAACCGGGAGCGGAGCCCCTGATTTTAGACAATCTGGTGGACGGCATCAGCCTTGCGTCCAGGAGAACGGATTTACTGCCTATTTTCAGCTTTAACGGTACCGGTCTCTGGCTGGCCAAACAACGGGGAAAAGGTCAACTGGCCGGCCGCAGCAGACGCATTAAATCCTGGGGTGACCTTTTGCAGAGAATGTCGGAAAATCAGTTTTAATACTTTTGACCCGATCGAATTAGAAGGTGATAAAATGACACTCTATCGGCAGCTTATCCTGTTTACGTTTATTCTTTTTCTGGTTCTTTTTTCAGGAACATGGGTCGTTAAACTGAAAAGTACCCGTTCTTTTCTGGTTGATCAGCTTGAATCACACGCCCAGGACACCGCGACATCCCTTGCCCTGTCCGTTTCGCAGTATGCCGGAGAAGACGACATGATCGTAGTGGAAAGCATGATCAGCGCCGTATTTGACCGGGGGTATTACCAAACGATCAATTTTACCGACAATAATGGAAAAGCAATTATTGAGCGGTCCCTTGATGTTCACATCGAAAACATACCCCAATGGTTTATTCGCCGGTTTTCCCTTAAAACCCCCGAAGCCACCGCCAACGTGATGGCCGGGTGGCGTCAAACCGGAAGCATTTACGTCAAAAGCCACCCCGGTTACGCCTATAAAACGCTCTGGGACGACATGGTCGCCATCACCATCTGGTTTGCCTGCTGTGGTATTTTCGTCCTCATACCCGGAGGTCTTGGGCTGCGGATTCTGTTGAAACCCCTGATGCTGGTTGAACGCCAGGCCGATGCCTTATGCCGGAAGGAATATGAATTCCAGGAACGCGTTCCCTGGACAAAGGAATTCCGAAGGGTGGTCGAGGCCATGAACCGCATGACCACCAAGGTCAAGGAGATGTTCGAGGAGCAGGTTGCCCAGGCGGAAGGATTGCGGGAACATGCCTATCACGATTCTCTTACCGGCCTTGGGAACCGCCGTTATATGGAAAGCCAGATCACCGCCCGTCTGGACCGCCGGGGAAGCACGACCCAGGGGATTCTGCTGCTGGTCCGGATAAACGAACTTGAAGGGCTTAACCTGGAAAGAGGATTTCAGGCTGGGGATGATCTGTTGAAAAGGACGGCGGCCGTGATCCAGGAAGTCACCGGACAATATGCGAACTGTGTTCTTGCCAGGATTACAGGCGGTGATTTCGGTATTTTCCTCCCCGACGCCCCCCCGTGGGACACCCAAGTCATCGCATCCCGAATCGCCGGCCGGATTGGCGCACTTGCTGCGGAGAACCTGTCCCTGACGGACAACGTGGGTCACGTGGGCGCCGCTGCCTACGATACCTCGACCACGATTGCCCGACTGTTGGGAGAAGCGGACATGGCTCTCCGAGCCGCCCGTCAAAGCGGACCCAACGGTTGGCACGCCATCGAAATAACTCCGGAATCCGATAAACTTCCCCTGGGCCAGCACCAGTGGCGGGATCTTCTTGAAAAAGCCCTTAAGGAAAACCGGATCATCCTGGTGGCTCAGCCGGTCGTCAGGACCAAGGACAGATCACAGGTATTTCATCTGGAAATCTTCTCCAGGATCAGGCAAGAGGACGGCGAACTGTTAAGCGCGGGTGTTTTTATGCCCTTTGCCGAACAGCTGAAGCTGGTTTCCAGTCTGGACCGCCTGGTTCTTGAAAAAGTCTTGGGTCTTAAGAGGGATCAAATCGGCGTTGACAGCATAGCCGTCAATATTTCTCCGGCATCACTTCGTGACGACGTCTTCCAAGAATGGGTGAAATCCTCATTAAAAGCCCTTTCCGCCAAATCCCCGCAAATCATATTCGAATTTTCGGAGTTCGGGGCGGTGCAGAATCTGGAACTCATCAAGGAATTCAGCCGGTTTGTGCGCCGGAACAACCATCTGATGGCCCTGGATCATTACGGCCAGAGTTTTTCACATCTGGGGTATCTGAAATCCCTGCGTCCGGATTACGTTAAAATTGACCGCGCCTATACGGGAGAATTGAAAAATGAGGAGAGCGACAGCCGATTTTTCATCGCATCGCTTTGCAGTGTCGCCCACAGCATCGATATTGCCGTCATGGCGGAAGGCGTTGAATCCGAACAGCAACGGCAGATACTGGATGAATTGAATATCGACGGGATTCAAGGGTACCTCGTGGACCGGCCTAAACCCGTTGAAGATCTGATGGTTAAACCTTAAGCCAAAGATGGTTTTGACCGGTTGTCATATGATGTTCTCAACCATAAGACTCTGGGACACCAGCTCTTCCCGGACCCGCTTCCGCTCCCGAATTTTCACCTGAGCCTGTTCAGGAAGGTCGGTAAACAAAATGATATTTTTTTTGATGAGCAAATCGACGAGATCCTCGATGATGCGGATAAGACTGGAATCGGACAGCGAGAGAAGCAGTCTGAGAGAATCCGTATCAACGTTTTTTTTAACGAATTCAAGAACCTCCTCATCCATTGCCGCCTTCTGCTCACTGGCATTCCGCGTGGGACGATCGTGCAGTGCGACAATCCGGCCACCCTGGTCCCGCTCTATATATAGCATGTGCTTGCCCTCGCCTTGATAATCGGATATATTGCTTTTTTTATCATTCTTTATGGATCCATTACAATAAAAAACGAAACATGACATGATAAACGGCAGCGACGAATATCGGCAAAACCCGACCGCTTCCAAACGGAAAGTGCCAATCGATGACCGAAAACACCCCTGCAAATGATTCTATCTGGCGTCCCGGAGAGGACACCGTGATGCCGGATGACCCGCTTCTGGACTGTTTGATACAACTCAGCAAAATTTATGACCGTCCATCGTCGCGAACTGCCCTCACCATCGGACTGCCTTTGGTCAACGATCGGCTCACCGTGGAGCTTTTTTCAAGGGCCGCCGACCGGGCCCACCTGACTTCCCGCATTTTGAAGAGACCCATTGACAAGCTGCACAACCTGCAGCTCCCTGTAATACTGCTTTTAAACGACCGGCAGGCCTTTATTCTCATCGAAAAACGGGCAAACGGCGATCTGAGAATTTTAATACCGGAAACCGGCATGGGGGAAAAAATCATTCCCGGGACCGAGCTGGAAAACCTTTATTCCGGCTACGTCATTTTCGTCCGCCCCAAATTCCGCATGGAAAGAAAACCCCTGGATTCGGGATCCGCTTCTTCAAAACACTGGTTCTGGGGAACGTTATCCGAATCATGGCGCGTATACCGGGACGTTATCCTCGCTTCTTTTCTGATCAACGTCTTCGGCCTGGTAAGCCCCTTTTTTGTCCTGATCGTCTATGACAGGGTCATCCCCAACGGCGCATTTGAAACCCTCTGGGTATTGGCTATCGGGGTAACGGTAATTTATGCTTTTGCCGTATTGATGCGGGTATTGCGTGGATATTTTGTGGACGAAGCCGGCAAGGTCGCCAATCTGAAACTGTCCTCCATTCTTTTTCAAAAAGTCATGGGTCTGCGACTGGAAGCCCGTCCCCAATCCATTGGTTCTTTTTCCAAAAATCTTCAGGAATTCGAGAGCATCCGGGAATTTATCACATCCTTTTCCATCACGGCCATTATCGACATGCCATTTGCGGTTCTTGGACTTCTGGTGGTCTGGTGGATTGGGGGAAGCATCGTTTTCTACCACATCGGAGCCATCGTCCTGCTGTTGCTCTATGCCTTTTTCATCCAGATCCCCCTTCAAAAATCCGTGGAGAAAACCTTCAAGGCCTCGGCCCAGAAAAATTCGATCCTGGTTGAAGGATTGTCGGGCCTGGAGGCCATCAAGATGCTTGGCGCCGAAAGCCAGATCCAGCGGGCATGGGAAGAGGCCGTGAGTTACATCGCGAAATGGAGCGTCAAATCGCGGTTCCTTTCCTCCTCGGTGAACAATTTTTTGTATCTGATTCAGAATATGGTGGTGGTGGCCGTCGTCATTGCCGGCGTCTATATGATCACCGAGGCCAAGCTCACCCAGGGGGGGCTCATCGCCCTGGTCATTGTCACACGGCAGGTGATCGCCCCCATGGCCCAGGCCGTGAATCTCGCAACCCGTTTCCACAGGGCAAAGGAAGCGCTTAAATCCCTGAATGAAATCATGGCCCTTCCGGTGGAAAGACCGGCGGACAAGAGCTTTCTGTTAAGATCCCGTTTTGAGGGCGCCGTGGGGGTCAAAAACCTCATATTCGCCTACCCCGGCCAGACGGTCAACACCCTGAACAACATCAGTGTGGAGATTGCCGTGGGAGAAAAAATCGGCATCATCGGCCCGGTCGGTTCAGGGAAAACCACTCTGGGCAAACTCATGCTGGGGTTATACGAACCCAAGAGCGGCATGGTCACCATGGACGGAACCGATATCCGGCAGATCGATCCGGCCCAGCTGCGGCGATATATTGGTTATGTCCCCCAGGATATCATGCTGTTCCGGGGAACCGTGGGCGGCAACATCACCATGGGCGTTCAGGATGTCGACGACTACGCTATCGCGCGTGCGGCTGATAATTCCGGTGTTTCGACTTTTATCAGCAAGCATCCCATGGGTTTTGACATGGAAGTGGGAGAACTGGGAAGGGGCCTTTCCGGGGGCCAGCGTCAATGCATTGTCCTGGCAAGGGCGCTGATCACGGACCCCCCGGTCCTGGTTTTTGATGAACCCACCAGCAACATGGACAACAGAACGGAAATCCGTTTAAAAAACAATTTGGCCGGACTCATAAAGGACAAAACCCTGATTCTCATCACCCATCGGGCCTCTTTACTGGAACTGGTGGACCGCCTGATCGTTCTGGACAATGGAAATATCATTGCGGACGGTCCAAAGGCATCCGTTTTGGAGGCGATGAAGCAGGGGCAGATCAAATTTTAACAGGAGAAGACAGAATTGGCTGAACCTGAAAAACCATCGACATCCCAAAAAATGTTTTACCGGATGCCGGCCGAGGACATCGATCTGGTTACGGATATTCGAATGGCCATCATGGCCCAGTCTCCCTCCGGCGGAAAGGCTATCCTGTATGCCCTCCTTCTGCTGGTTTTTGCAGGTATTTACTGGGCATCGATTTCAGAAATCGAACAGGTTACCCGGGGGGAAGGAAAAATCATTCCCTCAAGCCAGATTCAGGTGGTTCAAAACCTCGAGGGCGGTATTGTATCGGAAATCCTCATCCACGTGGGGGATGTGGTTAAAAAAGACCAATTGCTCCTGAGAATCGATGAAACCCGGTTTTCGTCGTCTTTTCAACAAAACCAGGCCAAATACCTCTCCAACAAAGCCAAGGCCGCCCGCCTCACTGCCGAGGCA
The DNA here is from genome assembly GCA_002423615.1 of Desulfobacteraceae bacterium UBA5616. Taxonomy (GTDB): domain Bacteria; phylum Desulfobacterota; class Desulfobacteria; order Desulfobacterales; family UBA5616; genus UBA5616. Next base: position 5,936 of record DIKO01000118.1, on the reverse strand, counting down.
ACAGACGCGAAATTTGAGATCCCCAAGGAGGTCATGGACGAAAAACCGGAAATCGGCGATCGCGAAAAAGAACTATATGAATCCAGAAAAAGAGAACTTGAGTCCGGCATGGACATCAAAAAACAGCAGATCCAGCAGCGCCGGCAGGAATTGAGGGAACTGCACACCAAGCGTGAAGAACTCTCCAAGACCTACGCACTGTATCAGAAAGAGTTGGCCCTGTTAAAACCCCTCGTGGGCCAGGGAGCCGTGTCCGAAATGGAAGTCCTTCACCTGGAACGCCAGGCCAGCGAGACCCAGGGGCAGATTCAGACCATCAGACAGTCCATTCCCAGGATAGAGTCGACCATCCAGGAGGCCCAGCTCGCCCTTGATGAACTCAAACTCAATTTTTACAACAAGGCCAAGACCGAATTAAACGAAGTCATGGCAGCCCTTCAGGAAGACTCGGCGAACTCCATTGCCTTGAAGGACCGGCTCAATCGAACATCCGTGCGTTCTCCGGTGAACGGCACCATTAACCGCATACTGGTCACTACCGTCGGACAGGTCATCCAGCCCGGGGTGGATATTGTTGAAATCGTTCCCATGGAAGACACCCTGCTGGTGGAGGCCATGATCAAACCGGCCGATATAGCCTTTTTAAGACCTGATCAGGACGCCATGGTCAAGTTCACCGCCTATGATTTTACCATCTACGGAGGCCTTAATGCCAAGCTGGAACATATCAGTGCGGACAGCATCACCGATGAAAAGGGCAACAGCTTTTACCTGGTGCGTCTGCGAACGGAAAAGAACTACCTGGGGCCGGAAAATGATCCTTTACCCATAATTCCGGGTATGGTAACATCCGTCGATATTCTGGCCGGGAAGAAAACGGTCCTGTCATACCTGCTGAAACCTGTTCTTCGTGCAAAACATATGGCATTAAGGGAACAATAAACCCATGACGATTCTAATCGCCAGCGCCAGCAAGTCCGTTCTGAAGCGCTGGGAAGAACTGCTTGCTGAAAAATACCCGGTCGAGCAGGCAGTCACCATGAGAGAGATTACCCATCAATGCACTCAAAAAGCCTATTCGCTTTTCCTCATCCACAGGCCCCTCATCGACAGAGAAGGTTTTTCAAAACTGGTCCGGCAGAACGCTTCCCACAGGTTTTTTCTTCTGTCCGACAGACCGAGTCAGGAAGAGGGCATTGATTTTCTGAAACTGGGCATCGTGGGTTACGGAAACACGTATATGGCCGGGGACAGACTCTCCGAGGCCATCCGGATCATTTCAAACGGCGGCGTCTGGCTGGGCCAACAGGTGATCCAGCAGCTTATTCTGGACAGCCGCACCCGGCTCCGCGAAACAACATCAATGGATGCAGAGCGGAAGCTCTCCGGTTTAACCAAAAGTGAGCGTAAAATTGCTTATCTGGTGGCTGCCGGGCAGACCAACCTCGAAATCGCCGCAGACCTCGATATCACTGAAAGGACGGTGAAGGCCCATTTGACCTCCATATATGAGAAGACAAAAACAGGGAATCGGTTAAACCTGGCATTGTTGATCAACCAGAGCGGGGGGAATGCGACAAAACAATAAAAAAAACCGGAAAGCCTGCGATTCATCCGCTTCAAAGTCTTTACCGACACCCCGGAAACTCTCCTGTCCGGGGTGATTTTCACCGATTCTGCCGAAACCCCTTGTTATTAACCGTTCTTTTTTTCGAACGTCTTCATGAAATCACAAAGGGCTTCCACGGTCTCAAGGGAAGTGGCGTTGTAAATCGATGCCCGGCATCCGCCCACGGAACGATGACCCTTCAGTCCGCCCATATCGTTTCCCAAAGCTTCCTGGATGAATTTTTTCTCCAAGTCTTCACTTGGCAGCCTGAAGGTGACGTTCATCAGGGAACGGCTGTCTTTTTGGGCGGTTCCCTGATAGAAGCCGCTTTTGTCGATCAGGCTGTAAATTTTTTCACCCTTCTCAATGTTTCGTTTTTCCATTTTTTCAAGTCCGCCCACGGTTTCCTCCAGCCATTTGAGAACCAGGGAAACCATATAGATGGCGAAACATGGAGGCGTGTTGTACATGGAATTATCTTTCACGTATGTCTGATAACTCAACATGGGGGAAACCCCTTCCGGAATGCGTTCCAGCATATCTTTTCGAACCACCGCCATGCAGACCCCCGCAGGCCCTATATTTTTTTGGGCCCCGGCGTAAAACATGCCGAAGGGATCAGCATTAAACGGGCGACTCATAAAATCCGAAGACATGTCGGCAATCATGGGGACTCCGGCGGTATCGGGAAATTTCGCCCACTGGGTTCCCTTGATGGTGTTATTGGAGGTAATGTGGACAAAGGCCGCCCCAGGGTCCAAGAAAAGGTCTTTGGGGATATACGAGAAATTTTTATCTTCGGATGAGGCCGCCACGTTCACCGATTTTCCCTGCAACCTGGCTTCTTTGATGGCCTTGGTGGACCATGTGCCGGTATTGACGTAATCGGCGGATTTGCCGGCGGGTAAAAAATTCATGGGAACCATGCAGAACTGCATGCTGGCGCCGCCTTGAATGAAAAGGACGTGAAATTTGTCGTCAAGACCCAGAAGGCGTTTCGTTCTCAGGATCGCGTCGTTGATGACATCGTCAAACCATTTGGACCGGTGGCTGATTTCCGTGATAGACATGCCGGAACCTTTGAAATTGAGAAAGGATTCCTGGACTTCATTCAATACTTCAAATGGCAGTGCAGCCGGCCCGGCGTTGAAATTGTGGATTCTTTTTTCTTCCATGATCATTCTCCATATAATTTTTACGTGTGCGGAAAGTGTGTTTCCGGCCTCTTATTTCGTAAAATATCAATCATATGTCAATGGGTATTTTTTCTTTTTCCAATGAGGTTTCATTTCGTTGACAAAAAGCCGTCAACGCCCTAATGTTCTTCAGAAAAAAATGCACCAGGAAGGGTCCCATGAAAATCTACGCCTACCCATCCGATTCGGCGGAAAAACGGATTTTTTCCATCATCAACCGCGGCGTCGGGTTTCGTAAAAAAGACATTCAGTATGTGGAGCGCATCCTTGAAGATGTGCGGAAGGGCGGCGATGAGGCCCTGATCAAATATGTGAATCAGTTTGATTCCCCCCGGCTGACCGCCGACAGTCTGGCCGTGTCCCCGGAAGAATTCGCCGCCGCCGCAAAAAGAGCCGACCGGCGCTTCGTAGGCGCGTTGAACAGGGCCGTACACCAGATTGAATCCTTCCACCGGAATCAGGTTCGGAAATCCTGGATCACCACAGCCCGTCCCGGAACCCTCCTGGGGCAGATCATCAATCCCGTGGATGCGGCCGGTGTCTATGTTCCCGGCGCCAAAGGGGGGATGACCCCTCTGGTTTCTTCGGTATTGATGGGCGGAATCCCGGCAAGGATAGCAGGGGTTCCGGATATCGTCATGACCACCCCGCCGAGAAAAGACGGGACGGTGGATCCCCATCTTCTGGTGGCAGCGGGGAAAGTGGGGATTCACAAGGTATTCAAGGCCGGCAGCGCCTGGGCTGTCGGGGCCCTGGCCTATGGCACCCAAACGATTCCCAGGGTCGATGTCATTGTGGGTCCGGGGAATATTTTCGTGACCCTGGCCAAAAAAATCGTTTCCGGAACGGTGGGAATCGACATGATTGCCGGCCCCAGTGAAATTCTCATCATCGGGGACGATTCCGCCCATGAGGATTATATTGCTGCGGACCTGCTGAGCCAGGCGGAGCATGATGCACTGGCCTCCTCGATTTTGCTGACCGATTCGGCAGACCTTGCCCAAAGGGTTTCAAAGGCCGTCGAAACCCAGATTTCGCATCTTTCCCGAAAAGATATCGCCCGGCAGTCTTTAACGAAATTCGGGGCCATCATCACCGTGCCGGACATGGCCGTAGCCCTTTCCCTGGCCAACCGCATCGCTCCCGAGCACCTCGAACTTCAGGTGAAAAACCCCTTTGAGCTGATGGGAGAAATCCGGAATGCCGGGGCCGTATTCCTGGGTGAATATACCCCTGAACCGGTGGGGGATTACATCGCAGGCCCCAACCACGTCTTGCCGACAGCGGGAACGGCCCGTTTCGCCTCAGCCCTGTCCGTGGACCATTTCATTAAAAAAACCAGCATCCTTCACTATTCCCGGGAAGCCTTCGAAAGAGAATCCAGGGATATCGTCAGCCTGGCCGAAATCGAGGGGTTGGATGCCCATGCCAATTCCGTCCGGGTCAGGCTCAAAAAATAAGGAGTGCTCGTTTTTCTTTAAAAACTCTTGAATTTTATCCGATCGTATCCAGAAGATCGCAGAACAGCCGCACGCCGAACCCGGTACCGCCGGCGTTGCAGTAGGCGACGGGTTTTTTCACGTAAGCCGGGCCGGCAATGTCGATATGTGCCCACCGGGCCTCCCCGACGAATTCCGACAGGAAAAGGGCCGCCGTAATGGCACCGCCGTACTTGGAACTGCTCATGTTGTGGATGTCGGCGAAGTCGCTTTTGATCAGCTCTTTGTAGTCTTCGGGAAGGGGCATGCGCCAGCACCGTTCATGCGTTTTTTCTCCGCTTTCAACAATGGCCCCTGCCAGGTTGTCGTCAAATGAGAAAATCCCGGCGATTTTTTCTCCCAGAGCTACGGCGCAGGCCCCGGTCAGCGTGGCAACGTCGATAACGGCGTCCGGTTTATGGGTCTTGATGGCCCAGGCCAGGGCATCGATGAGGATGAGACGCCCTTCGGCGTCGGTATTCCCGATCTCAACGGTTTTTCCGCTGTAGGTGGTGATGATATCACCAGGACGTGAAGCGTCTCCGGACGGCATGTTCTCCACCAGGGGCATGACGCCGACAACGTTGACGGCGGGTTTGAGCCTGGCAACGGTGATCATCGTCGCCGCCACCGCGGCGGCCCCCGCCATGTCCATTTTCATGTCTTCGATAAATCCCGTGGCCTTGAGGTTGATGCCGCCGGAGTCGAAAGTAACGCCCTTGCCCACCAGGCTTATGGTTTTTTTGGCCTTGGGAGAACGGTATTCGAGCACCACCATCCTGGGCTTGCTGGTGCTGCCGGCGCAAACTGCCAGGATGCCGCCGAATTTTTCTTTTTTAAGCTGCTTTTCATCCATGATGGTAACGGTCAGGTCTTCTCCGGAAGCTTCCGCTTGAATGATTTTGGCAAAAATATCGGGGCGTTTATCGTTGGACGGAATGCTTACCCATTCCCTGGCCAGAAGCGTCCCCCGGCAGATGGTCTCGGCCCTTTGGATCATTCCGGAAAATTTGGCGCCGGGCTTTTCATCGGTAAAGAAATGGATTTTTTTTAAGGGGATATTTTCCCGGTCGTTTTTGTATTTATCGAATAGGTGGTTTCCGAGGCATGCGCCTTCCATCATGGCCTCGATAAGCCGGGTGAGTTCCAGGGGGGTTTTCTGTTTCCCCGGGGAGATGAACAGGGCCTCGGCAATTTTCCACGTGATACATTTTTTGACGGCTTTTCCCGCAAAGCTTCGAAAAGTTTCGGGGGTGAGCTTTTCACGTTTTCCAACGCCGAGAAAAATCACCCTCCTGGCGTTGGTGCCTTCCGGGTTGTAAAAAACCACTTCTTCATCTTTTTTCCCGTTGAATTCCCTTAACTGAAGGGCATTTTCCACCATACCGGCAATGGTTTCGCTTTCATGGATATTCCCGTCCTCGCACACCGGCACGATCCAGGTCTCGATGTTTAATTTTTGCAGATTTCCTGATTTTAAAAAAAGCATTGCACATCTCCTTCACGTTGAGCTTGATGGGGCCGGCACGGCATCCGGAGAGCGGAAGCCTTTATTTTTCGACTCTGCCTTGGCAGTGCATTCTACCGGTTTGTCTGTTTTAGTCAATGGGATTATCGCCCCGAAAATGACAGGGTGAATTTGTCCCGTCTTAT
>DIKO01000078.1 GCA_002423615.1 Desulfobacteraceae bacterium UBA5616 | reverse complement strand
AAATTTTCGCTGAATAGTTACAAAAGATCTTCATGAAAATGAACACCAGAGAAAAGATACTGGCGGTCGGCGCCGAAATCATCCTTCAGAAAGGATTTAACCATACCGGGATCCAGGAGCTTTTGAACTCAGCACGGATTCCCAAGGGATCCTTCTATTTTTATTTTGACAGCAAGGAAAATTTCGGCCTGGAACTCGTGGATTATTATTACCGGTGGATCTCGGAAAACATCGAGGCGTATGTGAAAGACAAGGGGAAAACACCTCTTGACCGGTTGAGGCTGATGTTTGAATGGTCCTTTAAGATGCTGGCCAAAAACGATTTTAAAGGTGGTTGTCTCATCGGCAACCTCTCCCTTGAAATGGCCGATATCAACGAGAAATTCCGCATAAAACTCGACCAGACCATCCGGGATATCCGAAAACAAATAGCCGACCAGTTGAAAAAGGCCAAAGAAGAAGGGGAGATCGGCGATCATCACGATGTAGACGCCCTCTCGGATTTTCTGTTCAGCAGCTGGGAAGGGACCTTGATGCTGATGAAAGTCGCTAAAAGCACTTCTCCGGAAAAGATTTTTTTTGACATGATTTTTGGAAAAATATTACGGCAACCCGAACCATCATCTGTACGATGACGATACTCCGAAAGGCGGAATTCCAAGAGCGGCATGATACTTAATCACTCCTATGATGAATACATCGAAATGATCAAAGGCTTTCACGGGCATGTGGCCCCGGGGATGGTTCTGGGGGGATTCATGGTTGACCTGGCCTACCGGAATCTGCCCCGGGGCGAGTTTTTTGACGCGATCTGTGAAACACGTGCCTGCCTGCCCGATGCCATCCAGATTTTGACTCCCTGTACCGTGGGAAACGGCTGGCTGAAAATCGTAAACCTGGGCCGGTATGCCCTGTCGTTTTTTGAAAAATTTTCCGGCGAGGGCGTCAGGGTCTATGTCGACAACCAAAAGCTCGCGGATTGGTCTGAATTAAAGACCTTTTTCTTCAAGCTCAAACCCAAGAAGGAACAGAATTACCAGGCCCTTCTGGACGAAGCCCGCCGTGCTGAAAGATCCGTTTTCAGCATCGAAAAGGTGGCGGTGGACATGGACTTTATCCGGTCCCACAGCCGGGGTGCCTTTGCCGTCTGCCCCGTCTGCGGGGAAGGTTACCCCGTGAATGACGGAAAAGTTTGCCGGGGATGTCAGGGAGAGGCGCCTTACGCCCGGATTGGGGAGATAAGAACGAACCAGGCGGTTCATGAGATTAAGGCCATTCCCGTGGAACAGGCGGCCGGGCTTCACGCACTTCACGACATGACCCGGGTTATCCCCGGCAGGGAAAAGGGGCCGGCCTTCAAGAGATATCAGGAAATAAGCGGGGGAGATGTGTGCCGGCTTCAGAAACTCGGCCGGGAAAATGTTTATGTCGTGGAGGAAAACCCCGATCACCCGGACTGGGTTCACGAAGATGAGGCGGCAAGGGCTTTTGCCAAGGCCATGGTGGGGCAAGGGGTCGCCTTCACGGAAAATCCCAGTGAGGGAAAAGCAGGGTTGACGGCCGCAAGGGACGGGCTGTTGAAGGTGGATAAGGAACTCCTGGATATTTTCAACGTGATTCCCGGGGTCAGTTGTGCCACGCGTCACGGGTACACGCTGGTGAGCAAAGGGGATAAACTCGCCGGAACCCGGGCCATACCCTTATTCCTGCCCCGGCGGGATTTCATAAAATGCATGTCTGTTCTGGAATCCGGACCCCTGTTTGAAGTTCTCCCCTTAAGAAAAGCCAAAGTCGGCATCCTGGTGACGGGCACCGAGGTCTTCAGGGGGCTGGTGGAGGACCGGTTCATTCCCATCCTGACCCGGAAGGTACAATCCTTAGGCTGCGAGGTTGTTGCCTCGCAAATCGTGCCGGACGATGCTTCGGCCATTTGCGGCCAAATCAGAAAGATGGTTGAACAAGGCGTGGATCTGCTGGTCACCACGGCGGGGTTGTCCGTGGACCCCGACGATGTCACCCGTAAAGGATTGATGGAAGCGGGTGTGACGGATCTGATTTACGGGGTACCCGTATTGCCCGGGAACATGACCCTGATCGGCCGGATCGGCGACGTTCAGGTCATCGGGGTTCCAGCCTGCGGCCTGTTTCATTCCATTACCAGTTTCGACCTTCTCCTGCCCAGGCTCCTGGCCGGGATTCCCATAAAACAAAAGGAAATGGCGTCCATGGGCCATGGGGCCATGTGTCTGGACTGCGACAGGTGTACTTTTCCCGATTGTTCATTCGGCAAATAGCAAAGGCATCGATTAACCCCAACAAGGGAGGAACAATATGTCCTGGGAAAAAACGAGTTGCGCCTTATGCGCTCTGAATTGCGGACTGGAAGTCATGGTGGAGAACAACCGCATCGAAAAAACCCGTCCGGACAGGGACAACCCCAGAAGCAAAGGGTATGCCTGCCGAAAGGGGCTCAACATCGCATTTTACCAGCACAATGCCGACCGGCTCCTGTATCCTCTTAAAAAGGCAGGGGATCGATTTATGCGCATATCCTGGGACCAGGCGGTGGATGAAATTTCCGAAAAGCTTTCCGGCATCCTCAAAGAGCACGGTCCCCGGTCCCTGGCTTGGGTGGTCAGCGGCCAGGGATGCCATTTTGCAATTCCCTATCTCTCCCGTTTCGGACAAATGCTGGGGTCCCGGTATAACTATACCGCCCTGGGCCAGGAACATACCGGACGCTACTGGGCCCATGGCAAGACTCTGGGTAGCCAGGGGCTGATGTTCACTACGGATTATCATCATGCCGATATGGTGGTGGCGGCGGGGTGGAACCCCATGATGAGCCACCAGACGCCCCAGGCCAGACGGAAAATCAAGAAAATCGCCGATGATCCGGACAAGCTTCTGGTGGTTATCGATCCCCGGGTTTCCGAGACCGCCAAAATCGCCGACATTCACTTGGCCTTGCGTCCCGGGACCGACGCCCTGCTGCTGAAATCCATGATTGCGATCATCCTGAAGGAAGGATTGGAGAACCGGGCCTATATTGACAAATACGTTAACGGACTGGGCGAAATCCTGCCCCAGTATGCGGATTTCGACGTCGACGGAGCGCTTAAGGTCTGTGAACTGCCGTATGAATCGGTGGAACGGGTCTGCCGGGAGTTTGTGAGGCGGAAATCCTGTCTCCACGATGACCTGGGAATTCTCATGGGCCGCCACAGCACGCTGCTGTCCTATCTTATCGTCGTTCTTCTCGCCGTATCCGGCAGGATCTGCATGCCCGGCGGCAATTACTTCCCCGGCAGGTTCATGGGCGGAAGGACCCATTCGGACCCGGATGACCCCAAAACCTGGCGGACGGTCGTTACGGGGATTCCCGCCATCCAGGGGATATTCCCTCCCAATGTGATGCCCGAGGAAATCGTAAACGACCATCCGGACCGTCTTCGGGCCGTATTCACCTATGGAGCAAACCCCCTGCGGTCCTATGCGGATACGACGGCCTATGAAAATGCCTTCGCCGAACTGGATCTTCTGGTCACCACCGAAATGGCCATGAGCGAAACCGCCGCCCTTTCCCATTATGTGCTGCCCTCCAGATCGGCCTATGAATCCTGGGACGGTACGATGTTTAATTTCGCTTTTCCCGAAGTTTATTTTCAGATGCGCAGGCCCGTGGTGGAGCCCGAGGGGGAGCAGCTTGAGGGAGGCGAAATTTTCACACGCCTGGCCGATGCCATGGGATTGATCCCCGAGTTGCCCGAAACGCTTCATCACGCGGCCCAAAGCGGGTGCGGAAAGACTTTCCGGGACACCCTCATGGGATTTGTGATGGAAAATCCCAAGAGTATGGAAGCCCTGCCGTTTATCGTCGCCAAAACCCTGGGAAAGGCCCTGGGATCTTCCCATCTGGCAGGACTTTGCGCCATGCTTCAGGCCAGATCCAAAACCTTGATGGTGGAAGGGGAACGGGCCGGATTTAAAATGGGTCCGGACCAGGGGCTCGAACTGTTCCAGGCCATTGTGGATCATCACGAGGGCGTTCTGGTCGGCGTCTGCGATACGGAGCTGAATATCGCCGAACTGGCGACCCCGGATAAAAAAATTCAGTTATATGATCCGGAATTCGAAAAATGGATGAAGGAAATCACCCCTGCGGATGAGGAGAAACTCCTGGCGCCGGATGGGCAATATCCGTTGATCCTCATGGCCGGCCGCCATATGGACTATAACGCCAACTCGATTATGCGTGATCCGGCCTGGAATGAGGGCAAAAGAGCATGCACCCTGGCCATGAACCCGGCGGATGCCGAAGCGCTGGGCACAAGTGACGGCGAGACCGTAAAGGTGGTCACCGAAGCCGGGGAGGAAACCATCGAGGTGGAAGTGACGGAAGCAACCCGGAAAGGAATGGTCCTCATGCCCCACGGGTTCGGTCTGGTATACAACGGCGTAAAATTCGGCGCCAACGTCAACCGCCTGACCAAAAATACCCACCGGGACAGGATCGCGGGTACTCCGCTGCACCGCTATGTGCCCTGCCGGGTGGAGACGATTTGATCCGTGTCCAGGGCCATGAAACTCAACCGGAATCTATATGACCGGTTTCTGAAAAAAGCCGGTCAGGTTCTGGTCGAAAACGTCACCATCGGGCTGGGATACACCGCCGTGACCGTTTCGGATGGCGGGATGGGCCTTGCCGGCACCTTTTTCGCCGGGAAAAAACCCGGGTCCCTGAACCGGGATTATGTGGATTTCGAGGGAAAACCCGCGGACAAACTCCTCAGGCTCATTCAGGATGAACCGATGGTGCAACGCTGCATGGCGCTTGCCCTGATCAATGCCCTGAATTACGGGGACGCCGTGAACATGCCCCAAAGCCCCGGCAACCGCTTTCTGTTTGATCAACTCGGGGTTTGCAAGGATTCGAAGGTCGCCATGGTGGGATTTTTCGGGCCGCTGGTGGAAATGATGAAATCCGAAAATATCCGGTTGGAAGTTCTGGATGAGACCCTTGAAATGGGTGATCCCGAATCTTTCGCCGAAAAACTTTCCCACTGGGCCGATATTCTGGTTCTGACTTCCACCAGCATCCTGAACAACACTACCGAAGATATTCTCGATCATGCCGGGGATGGGGTTAAAACCGTGTTGATGGGACCCAGCACCCCGATGGTCCCGGACGTGTTTAAACCCCTTGGGGTGCACATGCTCGCCGGGGCCGTTCCCATGGAAAAAGAAAAGGTGTTAAAAGCCGTACGTCATGGCACGGGAACGCCGGTTATCAAACGGTTTTGCAAACAAGTTTATGCAATTCTCTGAAAATGGATGAACCCTGACAACCTCCGAATCCAGAATAGCCGTATCCGGGTCTTAAATGATAAACTCGTCCGGAAAGGGGAGTATATCCTTTACTGGATGCAGCAGTCCCAGCGGACCGAGTACAATCACGCCCTGGAATATGCCGTTGAACTGGCCAATCATTTCGATCTGCCCCTGTATGTCCTGTTTGTCCTGGTGGCCGATTACCCCGAGGCCAACCTGCGTCATTATACCTTCATGCTGGAAGGCCTTCTGGACGTTCAGCAGAGCCTTCTCCGGCGGGGTATCGCCATGTCCGTGAAAATCGGCGACCGGGACCGGATACTCCGGGAAGCGGAGAAAAGAGCCGCGGCCGTTGTCTGCGACATGGGATATCTCAGGCACCAGCGGCTCTGGCGGAAAATTTTGGGGCAAAATTCCGGGTGCCGGGTGATCTGCGTGGAAAGCGACGCCGTTGTCCCGGTGGAAACCGCGTCCCCAAAAATGGAATACGGCGCTTATACCTTAAGACCCAAAATCAACCGGCTGTTGGAGGCGTATTTAAGAGAGGTTCCGGAAACTCCCGTTAAGAAGGAATTGTCCATCCGGAAAATTCAGGGGATCGATCCGAAAAATCCGGAAAAGGTCCTTGACGCATTTTCCGCCCAAAACATCGACCGGTCGGTTCCGTCCGTATCCCGCCTGTTTCCCGGGGGGACCACCCACGCCAAACACCGGGTTGAAGAATTTATAAAAAACCGGGCCGCCGGTTATGCTGAAAACAGCAACCAGCCCCAGACGGACGATGTTTCCCACATCGGGCCCTATCTCCATTTCGGACAGATTTCACCCCTGTATCTGGCCCTGAAAATGCGGGGCGAGGGCACATTGACCGGGGAAGTAAAGCAGCGATTCCTCGAACAGATCATTGTCCGAAGGGAACTTTCCATCAATTTCGTCTATTATAACCCGGATTACGACCATTTCGGCTGCCTTCCGGGCTGGGCCGCGCAGACCCTTACTTCCCACCTTGGGGATAAACGGGATTATGTCTATACAAGGGGGCAGCTTGAGGCAGCGGAGACCCATGATCCCTACTGGAATGCTTCCCTCAAGGAAATGAAGCATACCGGGTATATGCATAATTACATGCGGATGTACTGGGCCAAAAAGGTTATTGAGTGGTCGAAATCCCCGGAAGATGCGTTTAAAACCCTGCTCTATCTGAACAACAAATATTTTCTCGACGGTCGTGATCCCAATTCCTACGCCGGGGTCGCCTGGGCCTTCGGCCTTCACGACAGGCCGTGGAAGGAGCGGCCGATTTTCGGCATGGTCCGTTACATGGCGGCAACCGGCCTTGAACGGAAATGCGACATCCGGGCTTACGTGGAAAAGGTGGAAGCCGGTATTCCCGTGTCGGATTAAGCACCAATGAGGGGTGTCCCGTCAAAGCCATCTTGAAAGTTTCGATCATAGGTGATCCCGAAAATCGTGTCCGTCAGCCAATGGCGGAAGGACTCGTTATCCTGGAACTGTTTGAAGAGTTGGGCATCGTCGGCGAAAAGTGCCGTGATCACCCGTTTCAGGGCCTTGTCATGTTCGATGCGGGCATTCTGGCGGTCGGGGTTCTTTTTGGCATTCTGGTAAGCCTGATCAGCCGAGACCTTCTTCGGAATTTCATCCGTTATGCGTTTCTCCATCCGTTTTGCGTCGGCAAACAGGCCGCCGAACTGGTCGTTGAACGCTTTTACGATATTTGATAGTTTTTCCATCTCGGGCTCGGGTTTGCGGCCGCTGCGGGAGGTAGGCACGGGATCGATCTCGGCGTTCGCATCCGGCAGGGCAATGGCCAGGGTCGCTTTCTTCTCGGCACGGTAACTGTCCATGTCGATGGCTTCAAGAATGCCTTTGGCAAGGTCTTCTTCGACGGGGGCCGGAAGCCTCGGAATCAGGAAGGTAAGGAAAATCGAAAGCTTCTCCCAATCCTGGATCCCATAAGGCAGTATCGTGGCAAGGAAGTCGTAGGTGCGGGTGAACGCCTTGGCCTTTCCCTTGAAATCCACCTGCCCGTCTTCGTCGAGGTCGTTTATATAGATTGCCACACATGCGTCAAGGATGGGGTCCAGGTTATCGCGGTCGGCGCCTCCGAGATAGAGGGCCACCAATGCATCAATCTGCTCAGGGGCATAGACCTGATAGTGGTCGAGCTCACCTTTCAGGATGTGGAGCTTGTTGGGGTCCGTCTCCTTGCTCAGGATGGTCGTTCGGTAATAGTCGGCAAAGGACTTTTCGATGATTTCGGTGTCGTTCTGGAAATCGAGAACGAAGACGTCGTGTTTTTTCGGGTGGGCCCGGTTCAGGCGGGAGAGGGTCTGCACGGCTTTAATGCCGGAGAGCATTTTGTCCACATACATGGTGTGCATGAGAGGTTCGTCATATCCGGTCTGGAACTTGTCGGCACAAATGAGGAAGCGATACGGGTCTTCCTGAATCCGGTCGGCGATGTCGTTTCCCGGGAATCCGTTGAGTTTTGCCTCGGTGACTTTTTCGCCATTGTATTCCGGCTCGCCGGAGAAGGCGACGATGGGCCTGTATGGGCTTTTAATTTCCGAAAGGTAGTCCCGGAAGGCATAGAAATACTGGATCGCCCGTTGAATGCTGCCGGTCACCACCATGGCCCGGGCCTTGCCACCAATCTTGTTCTGGCCCATCACTTGTTCAAGGAAGTGGTCCACCATGATTTCAGCCTTGTCCCGGATGGCCTTGCTGTGGTTTTCCACGTAGGCGCGAAGCTTCTTGCGGGCTTTCTTCACCTCGAACTCCGGGTCTCCCTCGACGGTTTTGGCGAGCCGGTAGTAACTTGCCACCGGTGTGAAGTACTTGAGCACGTCGAGAATAAAACCCTCCTGGATCGCCTGCTTCATCGTGTAGCCGTGGAAGGGGCGGTGCTTCACCTCATCGCCGGCGGGGTAAGCGATGCCGAAAATCTCCAGAGTCTTGTTCTTGGGGGTGGCGGTGAAGGCGAAGTAGGCGGCATTCGGCAACAGTTTCCGGGATTCGATGATGCGGTTGATTTGGTCCTCGGTGGTTTCATCCTCCTGCACGGAGCCGCCTTCGGATAACGCGATGTTTACTGCCGCTGCAGAGCGGCCGCCCTGGCTGGAGTGGGCTTCGTCGATGATGATGGCGAATGTTTTTCCCCGATGGTCCTCGCCAATACTGTCGAGGACGAAGGGAAAGGTTTGCACCGTGGAGATGATGATCTTTTTGCCGTCCTTGAGGAACTTGGCGAGTTGCTCCGTCTTCGACTGGCCCGCGCCCTCCTTCACAGCACCGATGATGCTGCCGACCTGGGCAAAGCCCTTAATGGTTTCCCGGATCTGTCTGTCGAGGAGGCGGCGGTCGGTGATGACGATGATGGAATCGAACACCGCCGCTCCATCCTTGTGCAGACCGATCAACTGATGCGCCAGCCAGGCGATGGAATTGGATTTGCCGCTGCCGGCGGAGTGCTGGATGAGATATCGCTTGCCCGGGCCGAACCATGCGACATCGGCGATAATTTTGCGTACCACGTTGAGTTGGTGATAACGCGGGAAAATCTGCACCCGTTTTTTCCGGCCGGTCTTTTCGTTCTTTTCCTCCACGATTTGGGCGAAATTCTCAAGTATTTCAGTCAGGCTGTCGGGTGTCAGGATGCGCTTCCACAGGTAGTCGGTCTTGATGCCGTCCGGGTTTGGCGGATTGCCGGCGCCATCGTTCCATCCTTGATTGAAGGGCAGAAACCAGGAGTCCTTTGCCATATTTTTTTTGCCCTTGAGGGCCGTGCACATGGCTACCTCGTGGTCATCCACCGCGAAATGCACGACGCAGCGCCCGAAGGCGAAAAGCGTCTCCCGTGGATCGCGGTCGCGTTTGTATTGTTCCACCGCGTCTTCCACGGTCTGCTTGGTGAGGCTGTTTTTCAGCTCAAAGGAGGCAATCGGCAACCCATTGATGAACGCGCACAAATCAAGGGCTCGGTAGGTTTCTTCGCGGCTGTAGCGAAGCTGCCGCGTGATGCTGAAGCGGTTCGCCGCGTGACGGGCCACCGCCTTGGGATTTTCCGGGGAAGGGGTTCCGTAAAACAAATCAAAACACAGCGGGCCGTGCCTGATCCCGTGCCGCAGTACATCGATCACACCACGCCGGGTAATCTCTCCTTGCAGGCGGGCAAGAAACTTCTGTCTCGCCATGCGGTAGTTGTCCTTGATGTCGCCGATGCCGAGTTTGACAAATTCGTCCGGCTGGGTGGCCCGTAAAAAAGCAAACAGATGCGCGGCATCCACCGCGTATTCGCGATCATAGCTTCGCGGATGGCCGGCAAACCAACCCGAACCGCCATAAGACAAAGATTCCGCCACGCCATCCCCCATGCCGGAAAATAAGCCGTCCGTCCCGGTCATATGCCGCATGATCAGGGTTTCAAGCCCCTTTTCGGTGGTGTCGCTGGGCATGATTCAGTGTCCTTGGTTCCAAAACAAGGTTCGTACCCTTCCGAGGCCGACCAGTTGTTTGAAAACGGTGTAATTATTCGCTTCAAAGCGAATGCGGCCGGCGGGAATGGCGGGGCTGATTCGGAGCTTTTCAGCAAAGGCCTCCACGCTCTTCGGCAGGGATTTTGTGGAAAACCGGGAAGCCTTCCAGTCCTTTTCGGGAATCAATGTCTCGGATGCCAGTTGATCCGCTTCCGTCTCATACCTGTCTTTTTTGCTGCCTTCGAGGTCATCAAAAAAGGCATCTATACCGTCCTTGTCCAGGTGTAGGGCCAAATGGGCAAGTTCATGAAACAGGGTAAACCAGAAATTATCCAACCGATCATGCCGAAGGGTCAAGGCTATGACCGGTGAACCGTTGGGCAGTTTCAGTGCGGCTCCATCCAGGTGGGTTTTGGGTAAATGCCTCTCATAAACCAGATGGATCCCGTTTTTGTTCAGGAATTCCTTTGCCAGTAGGGGACCGGCGTTCAGGTAACTGAGGCGGGCCAGTTCCCTGAGGAAATCATTCGTTACCACTCCAGTAGTGTAAGCAGGGAGGCTTTCTGCCAGGGCCAGAGTTGCCACCCGGATGCGCCAGGCCGTCAGCGCGTGTTCGTCCTGCCGGCTGCCGGTTCGAACATGCTGGCGGTTAAGGACAGGCATCAGGGCGTTCGGACCCAGCTCCCCTACGAAGCTGTTGAGCAGGTCTTCCAGTTGGCTTTTCGCTTCCGCCACTGTGCCTTGAAATCCGGCGAACCACCCGCGTTTCACCATTTCCGCCACGGGGAAATGGCGGCCTTGCTGAATTGCCTCATCCGATGGCAGTTTCGTCCCGGGTTCTTGAAGAAGCGCATCCGCCGGGATTCCAAGTCCGTTCACCAGCTTGCGGATCATGGTCAGGCTAAGGGGTCGTTTACCGGCGAGCACTTCCGAGACCTTGGAGGCGCTTCCGATATAAGGGATCATGTCTTTGGCCTTCAGACCTTGCTGGTTCATGCGAAACCGGATGGCGGAGACAGGATCGGGAAGGTCGATGGGGTATGCCTTCTCCTCATATAGCTCCACCAGGGTGACGAGGAGGTCAAGTTCATCTCCCTCGGGTGACCTGGGCTTCGAATGAAAAATTTCCTCAATCCGGGTCAGAGCCGCCTCATAGTCAGTCTTGGTTTTGATCAGTTTAGGTTTCATCACACATCCTGCGCGTTAATTTGGTTGTATTCGCCATGGGTTCCCAAAAATTTGACGTAGATCGTGCGATAGTCATAGTTGATCCACACCACCAGCCGGTGCTTGTTTCCGCAGATGTTAAACACCACCCGTCCATCTTTTAGGATGCTGGCGTTGCCATATTTTGCCTTCACATCGGCGGGTGTGGCCCAGTCCGCCGATTTGGCTTCCGCGTGCCAAGCTTCCAGTTCTGATTTCGCGGCAGGGACCTTCGTCCAGTAATCCACTAAGGTTTTTTTGGAAATGATTCGCATACCAATTTAAAGTTCCCTTTATGAATTGTCAATACATAATTCCCATTTTGGGAACATCACTGACGGCCCTTATTCCGCTAAGGGTTCGGTTTCTTCAAATAGCCCTTCGTCTTGCGGGTCAATATCCGGCGAATGGTCGGCGTTAGCGGGCAGGTCTGGCAACTTCGCCGCCGCCTCGCGAACATCCAGCTTGCCCGTTACCATGTCGGCGGTCAGGCGGGTGCGGTATTCCTGCATCAGGGAGATTTCGCGTTCGGTGCGGGCGATGGCGGTGTTTATGAAAAGGCATTCACGGCCTAAATGGTCAACAATCGCCTTTTGCTCATCAAGTGGCGGCATGGCCAACCTGAAATTCTTGATCTGCTCTACATTCACATGCGGCGCAGTCGAGCCGATGACGTCACACGAGGCTTGGAGATAGACATGCTGGCAATTCAGTTGCCACATTAAATACTCGCTATCCTGACGTTTTCGAATTCGAAAAACCATCATGCGCTGTGAGATGCATAGTGTTGCGTCAACCGGAACCGTGGCTGCAATCCCAAAACGTTCTCCTTCGCGACTATAGAGAATGTCCCCAACCTCTGGCTTTAGCCGCGCGGTCCATTCTTTGAATTCTGTAGCTGATATACGGCGGGCTTGTTCGAGACGTACCTTTCCGGGCTCAATATCGGCTGTGCGAATCGCGGGATAGATGCCATCATTTATATAGCGTGGCGTGGCATGCAGGCAGTCGACGAGGTGCGAGGCCTCAAATTTCAGCCGAGTCTGTTTCCAATGCGCCGGGATATCGCCGAGCCAAGGGATGCCGGAGGGTTTGAGTGGGGCATCAGGATTCAGGCCGCGTGTGACGGCGTTCTGAATGATAGCCTGTTTCTGCTCGTTCAACAACCCGATCAGTTTCCGCTTGGTGCGGATAAAGCGGTCGATCTTCCGGTTCGCGTGGTCCAGAAAACGGACGATGGCGGCTTGTTCGTCGGGAGGAGGGAAAAGAGCTTCGATGCGACCAAGATCATCCGAATAGAGCCTGAGACGGCTTTCTACCACTCCGGTGGAGGCAGCCTTGATTCGGCCTTTGTAGAGAGGCAGCCGAAATAGCTTGTGGAAATACCAAGGTAGCGCATCCTTGTTGAATCGGTAAACACAATATGCAGGACTTACGATGCCATCGTAGCGCGAAATTCCTAAGCTGCCGTTCCAAGCAAGCATTATGTTAATGACAAGATCATTTAATGCAACTCGCTTGTAACCGACAAGAGATGCGGCACGCGTGTCTTGTGTGTCTGAGCGGTCGGCAGCTTTTCTTTGTGTGATGCCACTGTATTGAGACACCCTCAGTAATTGTTCTTTTCCTGTGTGCGATCGTGAATCCACTTCGCGCAGTAATAGTTTGGTTCGCCGAACGTCCCAATGCAAAGGTACATCACAAAGCCATTCCTGCCCCGACTCCTTGTACTCCGCATACGGCTTGAGTCCCTCAATCATTGCTGGCTCCTATTGACAAGGCCAGCCTGGTTCCGTATTGGCTTTTTGGGTTCAAACTCGCTGATGTCATCGATTTGGTAAAACATCATAGGGTCTCAAACCAAGTTGGGTGTGGCTCTTTTGAGACGAGCCAAAAACAGTAAAAAAACAATGAGATAACTCTCGATCCGATGCAGGGCCTTGGTCAAGAACCGGGGAATAACTTCCGGATCGAGCGTTATCCGGAGCATTTTTTGAACCCGAACGATTTCTCCGGCCGTATTCATTTTTCGCTGGACAATTCG
>DIKO01000051.1:18887-19054 GCA_002423615.1 Desulfobacteraceae bacterium UBA5616 | reverse complement strand
TATCTGAGGGTGCTGTTCAAATACGAGTGGGAGCTGGTCAAGAGCCCGGCCGGCGCGAATCAGTGGCTGGCCAAGGACGTGGATGAAAAGGACATGATCGTCGACGCCCACGATCCGTCAAAGAAGCATCGGCCGATGATGACCACGGCGGACCTCTCCCTTCGCTT
>DIKO01000051.1:0-18819 GCA_002423615.1 Desulfobacteraceae bacterium UBA5616 | reverse complement strand
GCCCGTGCCTGGTTCAAGCTGACCCACCGGGACATGGGCCCTCGCTCGCGCTATCTCGGCCCCGAGGTCCCGGCAGAGGAACTGATCTGGCAGGACCCGGTGCCCGCGGTCGATCACAAACTGGTCAGCGCGCGGGATATTGCAAATTTGAAGGCCAAAATCCTTGCCTCGGGCCTGTCTGTCTCCCAGCTTGTCTCAACTGCCTGGGCGTCGGCATCCACTTTCCGCGGTTCAGACAATCGCGGCGGGGCCAACGGGGCGCGCATCCGTCTCGCACCGCAGAAGGACTGGGAAGTCAACCAGCCGGCCAAACTGAAGAAAGTGCTGCGATCACTCGAGAAGATCCGGAAGGAGTTCAACGGTGCTCAGTCAGACGGGAAGAAGAAGATTTCGATTGCCGACCTGATTGTTCTGGGCGGATGCGCCGGCGTCGAGCAGGCAGCGAAGAATGCGGGTTATAAAGTGACCGTTCCCTTCACGCCGGGACGCACGGATGCCACGATGAAGCAGACCGACGTGGTGTCATTCGCCGTACTCGAACCGGTGGCAGACGGATTCCGTAACTACCGGAAAACCAAATACGCCGTATCCGCAGAGGAACTTCTGGTTGATCGGGCACAACTGCTGACACTGACAGCTCCTGAGATGACGGTTCTCGTAGGCGGCATGCGTGTCTTGAATACCAACTTCGGAGGTTCAAAGCACGGCATTTTCACCAAGCGGCCGGAGACGCTCACCAATGACTTTTTCGTCAATCTGCTCGACATGAGAACGACGTGGAAGAAAACAGAGGAAAACGAAGATGTATTCGAGGGGCGTGATCGATCAACCGGAAAACTTAAGTGGACCGGCACTCGTGTCGACCTCATCTTCGGTTCCAACTCCCAACTCAGGGCCTTGGCGGAAGTATACGGATGTGAGGACTCACAGGAGAAATTCGTGCAGGACTTTGTGGCCGCATGGAACAAGGTCATGAACCTTGACCGCTTCGACATCGCATGATCGCAGCATAAACGCCTTCGAGGGCTTCTGAAGCGATAACCGCAACGAACTGACGGTTCCTGGGGTTCACATCCTTACCTGATCCCCAGGATATCGGCGGCCACTGAGAAGGTTGCCGGATTCGGCCCGGAATGGAGGTATGCTTTTGTTATTATAAAGGTTTTTTGGTGGGCCGTCCGCGAATCGAACGCGGAACCTACTGATTAAGAGTCAGGTGCTCTGCCTAATTGAGCTAACGGCCCTTTATGGAAAAATCATTTTCGAATGCGCAAGCTACGTAACAGCTTTAAAACCGGTTGTCAATTTTTTTTCTAAGGGAAACAGGCTTTTTAAATGGCCTTGGTTCAGGCCGGCCACATCTTTTCATTGTTCTTCCGGTTTTGTTTCCGGCCTTTTTTCCAGTCCGGTCCTTTTTTGTTTTTCTTATAACCGGTTGATTTCGGCAAAAATTTTCCCGGGTCCGGATTCAGTTGAAAAGACCCGGGCTGATATTCTCCCCGGGATTCTGAATTATCCTTTTTAGTTCTCGATTCCGGTTTTTCTCTGGGCAGGGGAGGCCCGGAAAAACATCCCGGTGGGATGAAATCCGCCAAATACAGATCCCCGAACTGATAAAATTGGACTCTTTGTTGATTTGCCTTGCCGACATGAATGGTGAGCACCACGGGATTCGGGTCTATCCGTCTGCCCAGACGCCTTGCAAAGGGTTCATGAGGCGATAAAATGACTCCGGGAGATTCCTTCACTTCCGGGACAAGGGAACCGGTCTGCGATAATGTCGGGTTGGGCTCCCATCCGATGCCTTTCTCCAGTACATGTGCGTAGGCCTTTAGACGGACACAGCCATACAGAAGTGCCGGGGTGTTTTTTGCCGGCACCAATTCCGGGAGACGGCTTCTTGAAACCGCCCGGATGAGATGTTCTTTGATCTCAACCGGCGGATGGGGAAGGCTGATCACCAGTTCATCGATGGAACCTTTCCGGATATGCCGCATGCCATCCTCTTCATTCAAGGCCTTCAAAAGCTCCTTGACCTTGACATAGCCGTCCTGATCCGGGACCAATCCCAATTCATCGGGACGATGCCCCAGGATGACGGACAACAACTTGCCGAGTTTAATTAAATCCTGCTGGTGGGACATCATCCGGATTTCAATACGCACCAAAGGGCGCCGTTGCAGTGGTTTACGACCCGGAACAAGTTAACACCGCTACTTTGACCCGTCATCCGCCTGGCTCCTCTCATAGCGCAACTGGCAGATCTGTTCGGAAATCAGCCCCATCAGAAAAATATTGATGGCGGCGATCAGCAACAGGGCGCTCATGTTGGTGAAAAGCCCCTGGGTCATGAAGGTGTAAAGATATCTGAGCAGCCCCATGACAAACATGACAAAGGAAGCGGGCAGAAAAACCCGCATGGGGGAATAGAGGGTGCAGATTTTCACGATGATCATGAAAAAACGGACCCCGTCCTTGAACAGTCTGACGTTGCTTTTTCCTCTGGTTCTTTTTTTAATCCGGATGGGAACGTATCTGAGGCTCAACCCGCTCCTCAATACCGCCAGCGTCAGCGTGGTGGGATAGGAATAGGAATTGGGAAGCATATACAGAAAATCCCGGGCCACATCCGCTTTAACAGCCCGGAAACCCGAGGTCAGGTCTTCCACCTTGAATTTGGCCACATAGGTAGCCAGTCGGTTATAGATCCGGTTTCCCATGGAACGAAATATGTTGGCCTGCCCGTTTCCATACCGGGCCCCCACCACCATGTCATATTCGGGCATGAATTTTAAAAGCTCCGCGATGTCCGAGGGATCATGCTGGTTGTCCCCGTCCATGAACAGGAGGATATCGCCGGAAGCTTTCCGTATGCCTGTCTTTATGGCGGCGCCGTTTCCCATGTTATAGGGATGAGAATGCACCACAGCCCCGGCTTTTTCGGCAACCGCTTGGGTATGGTCTTTTGACCCGTCGTTGATGACCAGGATTTCAAAGTCCGGATGGAGGCTGTTCAGTTTTTTGATCAGACCTTCGATGGATTTTTCTTCGTTATACGCCGGTATGATGATGGATACCTTCAGCATGGCGATCTCCGGTTCAGTAGCAATTCAAGTATATTCCGCCAAGTTCCACTTAGGGAGCCACCCTAACACATCGCATCATTTTAAGCAAAGCGGCTCGGATATTTTGATATCCTCAAAGATGTCGGATTGTACCAGGTTTATTTTTTTCAAACGGAACTGCAATGCCGTCCACAAACACCCCAAACCGTATTTCATGCTTCTGGAAAAGTTTATGGACGAGGCCTCGGCAAAATATTTCGTGGGACAGCTCACCTCTGCGATGGTGTACCCTGCCCAGAGAACCTGGGCGAGCATCTGGTTGTCGAAGATAAAATCATCCGAATTCCGGTGAATGGGGATATGCTCTATCAGTTGCCGGGAAAAGGCCCGGTATCCTGTGTGATATTCCGACAGTTTGGCCCCCAGGAGGAGATTTTCCGTAAATGTCAGGAACCGATTGGCGATGTATTTCCAGGCCGGCATCCCCCCTTTCAGGGCATAACCGCCTAAAATCCTGGAGCCCAGCACGCAGTGATACAATCCGTTTCCGATCATGGAGGCCATGGCCGGGATCAGCCTGGGGGTATACTGGTAATCCGGGTGCACCATGATAATGATGTCACCCCCCTGTTCCAGGGCGATCCGGTAGCAGGTTTTCTGATTTGCCCCGTACCCTTTGTTTTTTTCATGCACATGGACAAGGGTATGGGGCAGTGAGCGGGCGATTTCAACGGTTTCGTCATGGCTCCCGTCATCCACCACGACCACCAGATCCACAATCTCCTGGGCCATCACCTCGTCCCAGGTTTTTTTCAGCGTCTGCGCGGCATTATAGGCCGGCATGACGACGATGAGTTTTTGGTCTTTGAACATGGGTTAGGCGATAGGTAATAGGCTATAGGTTATGGGCTATAGGTTATGGGCTATAGGTTATGGGCTATAGGTTGTAGATTATAGGTTATGAGGCCGACATTTCGCAAGTTGAAATAATAGGAAGTCTGAAGTTTTTTCAATCGTTGCAACGGGGTCATCGCTATTCGCATAGGCGGAATCACGATTTCGAATTTGTGGCCGGTGTTTAGCCGGTCCATCAACCGATTCGCCACACCGCATAACCCTTGTGGTTATACAGCAGCTTCCAGTGTTTTTTGACCATATTCAGGAAGCGGACAATCTCTTCCTTTTTATAATTTACCTGCATGAACCGGTCCGCAAGGTCCGTTCTCATGAAGATATGCGTGGCCCCCAGGGATTTCACCGCTCTGACAAATTCAAATTCATCCTCGGACGCGGCCGCAAGCCTCCGGAGCACGTTAACACCGAAGGAGGGATCATTTCTATATTCCCGTTCCAGGTAGTATCCCCGGCGGCCGAGATAGATGGTATAGATCACCGCGTCTTCCGGAAGAGCGGCATTGATGAACTGAACGCCGGGGTAATCCAGCAGGTGCCGTTTCAGAAAATCATCCCGGGTTTCTTTTCCAAGTATGTAGGGAACGGGATCGATCTTTTTGAAATGGTCTTTCAGATAAAAAAAATTGGGTACCAGGAGGATGGCCACGGTGAGGAAAACCGAACCATGGAGCAGCTTGAATACAACGCCTTGTTTTTCCTTGAATTTACCAGATAGATGGTTGATGCCCGTAACGGCCAGAATCGTCATGATGGGCAGCACCGGGGCAATGTAGCGTACCTGTTTTTCCGTTGTAAAATAGGCCATGAACATGAAGAAAAAAGAAAACCCGAAAAACAGAAGTTTATCTTTCCCATGGCGCCGGTTCAGCAGTATGAAGGGCAGGAAAACGATGAGAACGGGGTTGAGCCTGCCCTGGAAATACTGGTAACTGTTGTCCTCACCCTGAAAAAACATGCGGATCGGGATGAATAAGGTCTCCCAGAAGCTCTCGCCGTATAAATGGGCCCGGAACTGGAAAAAACCGATTTTCCCCGGGCTTCTTTCCATCTGCCGGCCGATGATCGCCGTTGCCTGGTCCGGGGAATGCAGCGCCATGAAGAAACTGTTGAACAGGGGATAAAACGGGTTCTCTCTGAGGATGTAATTCTTGATGTACCAGGGGGATGCCACGGCTGCGGTAACCAGAAAAAATATGGCGGCATATTTCACGGCGGACATCTGCCGGTCGGTGTCCCGGACATAAATAACGGTCAGGAGCAAATTGGTGATAAACCAGGCGATGAGGGCATTGTATTTGGACCCCACGGCAACGCCCATGCAGCAGGCGGATATCAGGAGCCATTTCGTGTTTTCGTAAGAGCCGTCCCGCCATTTAATCAGGGCCAGGACACTCGCTGTTGAAAAGAACGTCATGCCCAGGTCGATATAGGCGGAGGTGGACAGCCAGATGATGATGGGGGTTGAAATGAAGATGAAAAATCCCAGCAACCCCCACCGGGAATCGAACCTTTTTTTCAGATATAGAAAAACCAGAAATCCTGTTCCCATGCCGAACAGCATGTGGATCATTTTCGGAAGAATGTCGTTTTTGAAAACCAGGGGGATCAGGTACAGAAGGTTGATGGTCATGGGGTAGTACGAAAAATCCGCCCACGGGGTTTCATAAAACCCGCCGTGCTGGATCCAGAGCTTTGGGATGGCCAGGTGGTGGATGAGGCCGTCGCGGTCGATGGGGGGGGTTATGCACGCTGTCAAGATAATCATGGTGAAGCCAAACAGCCCAATCATCCAGAACAAAATTTGAATTTTTTGCAATCTATTAAATTTCATCACAACATCACAATCTTATTATTAAAAATACGTTTTATTTGAAGGATTTGGGGTAGGATTTTTGAAATCATTTTCAATGCAATTTTTTTGGGGAAGAGTTAGTTTGTCGGGGTTGCGGAAGGGTTTATTTTTCTTATATAAATTGAGGCGTTTTTCTATATTTGTCGATAGATTTGCCATTTTGTTCTGTTTGGATATTTCAAGAGCTTTTTGGGCTGTTGAGATGGCTTTGTCAAACTGACCTCTGTTGGCAAAGGCAACGGCTAAGACATCCAAAGCAAAAGGATTTTTATATTTTTTTAGCCGGCACAATTTTTCAGCAAGCTGAACAGCCAAAGCCTCGTCTCGCATTTCAGGTTTTGAATTTGCTCCATAAATCCATGCCAGATTATATAAAGCATCCATGAATTCAGGGTCAATCTCAATTGCTTTTTTTAAATATTGCACTGCTTTTTCCGTTTCGCCCGTTTTTTCATAAACCCTTGCAATATCATAATATCCCAGAGAAAAATTGGGAATTGCACTTAAAACCTTATTAAAATGAAAAATCGCCCTTTTGGCATCTCCCTTTTTGGCATATATGTTCCCCACGATATGATTTTCCCTGACACGATCGGGATCTATCATAAACATTGTATTGTATTGGTCCAGCGCTTGGTCCAATCTCCCCTGTTGAAGATAAGCATATCCCAACGAGCTTAATACTAGAGTACTTGGCCCGGTGGCCTCTAGGGCATGACGAAACAAGGTTTCCCCGTTTTTCCAATATCCAATCCGATTCCAAGAGAATACAATAAAATAGGCGACAAAGAAAAACGTGACAAACCCAAGTACAACATTGCTTACAGACCATTTTTTTAAAACATCCCATAACCCCCACGAAAGCATAATAAATATTCCAATTAAAGGTATATAAGTATATCGGTCCGCCATCCCCTGAGCTCCCACCTGAACTAGACCAATAACCGGCACCAAGGTTCCGATATACCAAAACCACCCAGTAGCCAAATATGGGTATTTTTTTAATTTAACGATAACGAAAACTGTCACCAGAAAAAGAAGGCCTAAGCAAAAAATAAGTGTGTAAAGATTATAGGCATAGGGAGGATAATAAATTGAAAGTTTTTCGGGCCAAAAAAAATTTTCTATATACTTGGAATAAGAAAATATGGCGTTGACCAATCTCTGTTGAATAGGCAATTTTTCCAGAGTGGATACAGCACCGCTTCTGTCTTGGGCAATAAAGGTGACAGCGCATGAACAAGCAGAAAGAAAAAACAGGGGAATTTTTTCATATAACAATGTCCTGATTGTTTGGATTTTCAAGAGATTGTTTTTTTGACCGAACAAATCAAATCGAGACAGTGGCCAATAATCAAGTAGAATTAGAACAAATGGCAGGGTTACAATCATCGGTTTGGAAAGGGTCCCCAAAATAAAAAATAGGATAAGCAGAATATACCATTCCCATTTATAAGTCCGCGTATATCGGATGTATGCGAAAATTGACAGAAACCAGAACAGGCAACATAAAACGTCTTTTCGTTCCGATACCCATGCAACCGATTCAATATG
Source organism: Desulfobacteraceae bacterium UBA5616 (assembly GCA_002423615.1). Taxonomy (GTDB): domain Bacteria; phylum Desulfobacterota; class Desulfobacteria; order Desulfobacterales; family UBA5616; genus UBA5616. The sequence goes on along the minus strand of DIKO01000051.1, from coordinate 11,433 downwards.
TAAAGGATGAATTGCAAAAAGAAGCGCTGTTATGCAACATGGCCAAACTACATTGGTAGCCAAGTTTAAAACAAATAATAACAATAAGGTGTTAATTATATGAAGCTGTATATTATTCCAATGATACCCACGGGGAGACCTGCCGAACAATTCAATGTCCAGCATATAAGAAATCCAGGTAAGTGGATGCCAGTTTGCCTGTTCAAAAGATGTAAAAGCCCATTTGATGCCTTCCCAAGTAACTCCCAACTGAATATGATCGTTATTTATAATATATCCGGAGTCATCCAGAGAAATTAAATCAAAATCCTGAACCGGCCAATACAAAAACAGGGTGACACCTGCGAGCAAAATATTTGCGAGGACTATCGATCTAATTCTTAACATGTATTTCTTTGGAATTCATAAATAAATATCATGACCCATTCAGGGTGCGAATGAGGAGTGCTCAAAACTACTAGCGAGTCCACTATGCGGAGTTCCGTCAACAAAAAGGGGAGTCATAAGATAACTCCCCTTTTTATATTTTTTATTTAAAATATTATTTTTCTGTTATTGTACCGGTTTCAGGGTCCAGGATCGTATAAACCGTTGTAGAACCTACATGATTAATTTCAAGAGTTGTATCAGAAGTTACTTCAGAATTACCATTAATTATAATATCTCCAACATATTTAAAAGTATCTGTATCAGGCTCCCATTTCAAATTTGTATTTGCTGTACCAAAGTCAAAAGTACGTGGACCACCAGCATCAGCAAAATAGGCCATGGTCATATTGTAAAAATTCTTCAAAGTTTGTTCCGCCGCCTGGTTCATACCTCTTGTCCTGTACGCCAGGAAGTTCGGGATGGCGATGGCGGCCAGGATGCCGATGATGGCGATGACGATCATTAATTCGATCAGGGTGAAGCCTTTCTGGTCATTTCTCAATTTCTGTAACATAATCTTGCCTCCTCGTTTGTTGTTGGTATGAATTAAAAATGAAGTGAGTTTTCGTTCATGTTCGGCCTGGTATATAGCAATGCGCATGCCAAAATATGATTGGCTTCAAAATAATTTTAATTGACCGATTTTACTTGATATTTGATTTTGGTAGAATTTTGAGGAATTTTGATGTTTTTTATTTATTTACAAATTTTGTAAACCTGTTTCAAAATATGTAAACGGGTAACCTTCATTTTTCGAAACGCCTTCAAGTTTCCGGGCACTCCGGGCCCCCTCCCTCACATCCCCATCTTGTCCATCCGGTGCCAGAGAGACCGATACCGGATGCCTAATAGCTCGGCGGCTTTTTTCTTGTTGCCCTCGGCGATTTCCATGGCCTTGCCGATATAGGCCCTTTCAATTTCCTCGAGAATCTCTTCGAGAAAAACACCCCTTGCCACATCGTCCAGATCAAACCGCCGCCCGATTCCCTCGATCCACCGGCGTTTATGAAAGGAGATGGCCAGGCTGTCCGGAAGAATGATATTGGTGCTGGTAAGGGCCACGCTGCGTTCAATAAGGTTTTCAAGTTCCCGGATATTGCCGGGAAAATCATACTTTTCCAGGAGATCGATGGCGTAGGTGGATATCTTGGTGATTTCTTTTCCCATGTCCCTGGCGTATTTGTCCAGGAAGTGCTGGGCCAGGGCACGGAGATCGCTTTTTCTTTCCCGTAAAGGCGGCACTTTGATGACGATGACGTTTAAGCGGTAAAACAGGTCTTCACGGAAATTGCCGGCGATCACTTCCTCTTCGAGTTTTTTGTTGGTGGCGGAGATAATGCGGATATTCACCGGAACATCATCGTTCCCCCCAACGGGCTTGATCACCCTTTCCTGAACCGCCCGGAGCAGCTTCACCTGCAGGAGCAAGGAAAGCTCGCCGATTTCATCCAGAAAAACGGTTCCCTTATGGGCGGTTTCAAAAAGCCCCTTTTTGTCGTAGGCGGCGCCGGTGAAAGAACCTTTTTTATGGCCGAAGAGTTCGCTTTCCAGAAGGGCTTCGGGAATGCCGCCGCAGTTGATGGCCACAAAGGGCTGGTCTTTCCGGTCGCTTTCATCATGAATGGCTTTGGCGATGGATTCTTTTCCCGTGCCGCTTTCCCCGGTGATGAGAATGTTGGTGCGGGTTTTGGACACCTGCCGGATCATATCGTAGATATGCATCATGGGCGGGCTGTTGCCGATGATCTTGCCGAAATGTACGTTTTTTTTCAGTTCACTGTCAAGCGCCTGCTTTTCATGGGCCAGGGTTTTCAGATCCAGGGCCTTTTTGATGGTCTGCTTGAGTTCCTTGTTGTCAAAGGGCTTGGGCAGATAATCATAAGCCCCGTGGTTCATGGCCTCCACCGCGTCTTCGGCGGTGGCATAGGCGGATATCATGATGGTCGTGGCGGTCCTGTTTTTCTGCCGCATGGATTTCAACACGTCCAGGCCGCTGATATCTCCCAGCCGGATATCGCAGAGCACGAGGTCATAGTCGTTTTTATCGAGCATTTTTAACGCGTTATGCCCGTTCTCAGCAAGGGAGACAACATAGCCCTCCTTGGAGAGAACGTAGTCCAGCAGTTCGCGCATGCTGAGTTCGTCGTCCACGACGAGGATTTGAGGGGATTGGGTCATAATCATCAGGCTAAGGGCGATAGGCTAAAGGTTACAGGTCTTCAAAAACAATGCGTCCGCTCATCATGGTCAGCACCGCCTTCCCCCGCAATTGCCATCCGTTGAAAGGCGTGTTGCGACTCCTGGAGTGGAAGGCCCCGGCATCTACGGTGAAGGTTTTTTCCAGGTCAATCAGGGTGATGTCGGCGGCGTTGCCTTGAATCAGATCAGTTTTCAGGCCGAGAATGCGGGCCGGATTTTTCGACATTTTCTCGATCAGCTGGGAAAGGGTTAAGATGCCCTTTTCCACCAGTCCAAGACCCAGAGGCAGGGAGGTTTCCAGGCCGATGACGCCATTGGCCGCCTGGTCGAATTCAACTTCCTTTTCCATATCCGAATGGGGGGCGTGGTCCGTGGCGATGACGTCGATGGTCCCATCGGCAAGACCTTCCCGGACTGCATTTCTGTCCTGCTCGGTTCTCAAGGGTGGGTTCATCTTGGCGTTGGTGTTGTACCCTTCCACGGCTTTGTCCGTGAGGGAAAAATAATGGGGGGCGGTTTCCGCCGTCACCGGAATCCCTCTGTTTTTGGCCGCCCGGATCAGGTCGACGGTTTCCTTGGCGCTGACATGGGCGATGTGGACCGGGACCCCGGTGAGTTCGCACAGAAGGATATCCCTGGCGGCCATAATGCTCTCCGCCGCGTTGGGTATGCCGGAAAGCCCCAGCCGGGCAGCCGTTTCCCCTTCGTTCATGACGCCGTTCAAGGCCAGGTCAAGGTCCTCGCAGTGGGATATCACCAAAAGACCTGCCCCACGCGCATATTCCATGGCTCTTCGCATAAGAAGGGTGTTGGTCACGGGCCGTCCGTCATCGGTGACCGCCACAGCCCCGGCGGATTTCATCTCGTGGAATTCGCTGAGCTGTTTTCCTTCAAGGCCCCTGCTGACGGCCCCGACGGGCAAGACCCGCGCGAGACCGGCTTTTTTCGCCTGGGATAAAATATACCCGGTAATTTCACGGCAGTCATTCACGGGACGGGTATTGGGCATGCAGCAGATGGTGGTAAACCCCCCGTGAGCCGCGGCCCGGCTGCCGGTTTCAATGGTTTCCTTGTATTCATGCCCCGGTTCCCGGAGATGAACGTGCATGTCAATAAGACCGGGCACGACGATTTTGCCCGATGCGTCGATGATCTTGTCGGGTTTAGCCTCCGAAGAAGATGTTGCCGGTTTTCCGTCCCCGCAGCAATAAATCTTCCGGATTCTGTCGCCGTCCACCAGGATGTCCCCCATGGCGTCGATGTTTCCCGGGTCGAGTATTTTTCCGCCTTTAATCAGCGTAGACATTTCGTGTTCCTCCCGTGACCAGGTACAGCAGGGCCATCCGGACGGCAACCCCGTTTTCGACCTGATCGAGAATAACCGAATATGGCCCGTCCGCCACCTCCGAGGAGATTTCAACCCCCCGGTTGATGGGGCCGGGATGCATGATCAACGCGTCTTTCCGGATGTTTTTGATGCGATCCCGGGAAAGCCCGTAAACTCTGGCGTATTCACGCTCCGTGGAAAACAGAAACCCCTTCTGCCGCTCCTTCTGCATCCGGAGCATCATGATGACATCCGCATCGCGAATGGCCTCATCGATATTGCGCGCCACCCTGGCTCCCAGGGATTCGATGCCTCTGGGAATCATGGTGGGGGGGCCGGCCAGAACCACGTCGGCGCCCATCCGGGTAAAGCCTACGCAATTGGACCTTGCCACCCGGCTGTGAGCGATGTCGCCGATGATGGCGATGCGTTTTCCGTTAAGGTCCCCTTTTTTCTCCCTCACCGTCATCATGTCCAGAAGAGACTGGGTGGGATGGGCATGCATGCCGTCCCCGGCGTTGATTACGCAGGCGTGCATGGTTCTGGCCAGCATGTGAGGCGCCCCGCCCGATGAATGGCGGATCACGATCACGTCCGGGTTCATGGCCTGAAGATTTCTTGCCGTATCCAGGAGGGTTTCCCCCTTGACCAGGCTGCTGGTGGACGCTGAAATGGAATGGCAGTCGGCGCTCAGCCTTTTTGCGGCGATATCAAAAGACATCTTGGTCCGGGTGCTCGGCTCGTGGAAAAACAGAACAACGGTTTTCCCCCTTAATGTGGGCACCTTTTTTATGGGCCGCTCCGAAATCTCCTTCATGCGGACCGCCGTATCCAGGATGAGGTTGATCTCATCCCTGGACAGGGACTCCATATCCAGGATGTCTTTTTGGGTGAACTGCATCGGCCTCCGGTATCGGAATCATCAAGTGTTACGGTTTTAGTCTTTCGCGTCGGTGTTTCTATTCGATCAGGTTCCCGATCCTGTTCCACCTCACCCCGAATTCTTCCTTGTTCCAGGACCAGTAGATGATAAAGGCCTTTCCCTTGACCACGGAAAGGTCCACGAACCCCCAGAAACGGCTGTCGTAGCTGTGATCCCGATTGTCTCCCATGACGAACAGTGAATTTTCAGGTACTGTAATCGGTCCGAAATTGTCTCCGGGAAGAAGACCCGGGATGGTTAGGGGTTCCGGATAATAGGCGTGGTCGTCGTTCAGCAATCTTCCGTTGACAAACACTTTTTTGTACCGGACTTCAACCGTGTCCCCCCCTGTTCCGATGACCCGCTTGATGAAGTCCTTTTTGGGATCCTCGGGAAATTTGAACACCACCACATCGCCCCTTTCAGGGGATTTAAACGGGATGAGGGTTTTATCCAAAAAAGGGATCTTGACGCCGTAGATGAATTTATTGACCAGGATATGGTCCCCGATCAGCAGGGTGTCGATCATGGACCCGGAGGGGATCTTGAATGCCTGTACGATAAAGGTGCGTATAAACAGGGCGATGACCACGGCGATGAGAATGGCCTCGATGTTTTCCCGTATGGCGCCCTTCTCTTTTTTAACAGCTGCTTTTTCTTCGGTATTTTCTTTTTTCAACTTGTGATTTTACCTTCCTGATGCGACGTGGTTCCCTTCAGCTCCCGACTCCTCGATTCAGGCTCTTTCCGTCTTCGGAACAAGTTCATCCGTCTCGGACCATGAACAATATTCCCCGCAGTGCCAGGTTCCCGAATACGCCGGCCATGACGTCATCCAGAACGATCCCTGCCCCGCCTTTCATCCGCTTTTCAAAAAACCGTATGGGAAACGGTTTTGCGATATCAAAGCCCCTGAACAGCAAAAACCCGCATATCACGGTCAACAGATCAAACGGCAATCCCCATAACGTTGCGGTCATCCCGACAATTTCATCGATAACGATGCAACCGGGGTCCCTCTGGTTTAACAACCTTTCCGCCTCGTGTGAAATCACAACGGCAATGGAGGTCATCGCCGCGATAACGACACCAGCCGCCCAGAAATTCATTTTTGACAAGCAATAGGCGATGGGAAGCCCCCACATGGAACCGATGGTGCCGGGGGCGATGGGAACCTTGCCCGAGAAGCAGCCCGTGGCGATAAAAATGACTGATCTTTCTCGAAAATTCATGCCCCGTGTCTATAATTTGCAGGCTTTTTTGTCAAGGTCTTAATCCCGGTCTAATCCCAGGCGGCCTGTGGGGGGATGTGAATTTCGATGTTCAAAGGAACACCTTGCCGGGATTCCTAACCGGCATCCCTGGCTCTCATGATTTGATCGTAAACGACCCTGACCGGAATATTCCGTTCAAGGGCGATCTTCCGGCAGGTCTCATATTCCGGCACGATCCGCACAACGCCCTCGATTCCGTAAATACGTTTGGCATCGACTTCGCCGTACTCCGTATGCACCCTGACCACATCCCTTTTCAGCATGTGCCTGTGAGCCGTATGAATCCGTACCCCGAGAGAGGTGGTTTCAGACAGAACCGTTTTAATCACGGCGTCCTTGTCATTGCCCCGGCAGAGGACCTGAACCATGGTGGCCGGCCGGTTTTTTTTCATGTGGATGGGAATCCAGCTCACATCCAAGGCGCCCTCGGCGAACAACCGGTCCATCAAAAATCCGAAAATCTCCGGGTTCATGTCGTCGATATTGGCCTCTACAATGAGGATGTCGTCCTCCAGGAGGCCCGGGATTCCGGACGTTTGTCCATCTGGTCCCATGGCCACCCTCAACAGGTTGGGCCGGGATTCCAGGATTCGGGTCCCGGATCCGTATCCGATTTTCTCCACGGTCATTTCCGGCATGGGGCCGAAGGATTCGGCAATGGCCGTGATAATGGCCGCCCCGGTGGGGGTGACCAGTTCGCAGTGGATTCCCGAACCATAGGTGGGAACCCCTTTCAGTATCTCCAGGGTCGCGGGGGCAGGAACGGGTATGATCCCGTGCATGCTGTTGACGAAGCCGGTCCCCAGCGGAATCCGGGAGGAAACCACCCGGTCGATGTGAAGATAATCGAGCCCCAGTGCGGTTCCCACGATGTCCACGATGGCGTCCACCCCGCCCACTTCGTGGAAATGAACCTTATCCTTTTCAGACCCGTGAATTCTCGATTCCGCGTCGGCGATGCGTTCCAGGATTTTCAGCGCCCGGACCTTCACTGAATCCGCAAGGCCGCTTTCCTGAATCAGCGTTTTGATCTCCCGGTAATCCCGACGGGGCTGATCCGGGTATACAAGGACATCGATTTTTTTGGCCCCGATTCCGTTTCTGAACACGGTTTTTTCTTCAATGTCGAAACCCGGCAGGGGCATTTCGGCAATAGTTTCTTTCAGCCACACCGCCGGAACGCCCAAATCCACCAGTGCTCCCAGGGTCATGTCCCCGCTGATACCCGAAAAACAGTCGAAATAGGCCTGCATTATATCTCCAATCCGGTATCGGACTTCATATTTATACCTTTATCGATAAGGGAGGGCACTTTCATCCCTGCGCATGCAGCCTTATGATCTCCAGCACCAGTTCCGCAGCCCTGACCATATCCGCAAGCTCCACGTATTCTCTCACCGTATGCATGTCCCGCATGCCCGTTCCCAGAACTCCGGTGATTATGCCCTTCTGAAAAAAAACATTGGCATCCGCGCCCCCTCCCGTAGGTTTGGCCCTCATGGCCCTGCCAAGATTGGCGGCGGCTTCGGCTGCCAGTCGGACCACCCGGTGATCCTCCGGAATGTGGGTGCTTAAAAAATCATTCTCTATGATGACCTCAAGGCGGGGTTCGTCATTTTCCAGACAATCTTCCCTGTGGCGGTCCCGGTAATTTTGAACGGCCGTTTCAAAAGCGGAAACCATGGCCTCGGTAGTTCGATCCAGTTTTGCACGGTCGTGGCTGCGGGCCTCGCCCTTGACCACCACCAGACTGGGCACGATGTTGATGGCCTTCCCGCCTTCGATCACGCCGATATTGCAGGTGGTTTCCCGGTCGATGCGGCCGATTTCCAGGCCGGCCAGAGCCTGGGCCGCGATCATGATGGCGTTGATGCCTTTTTCCGGCGCGGCCCCGGCGTGTGCATCCTTACCATGGATCCGGAATTCAATCCGATTGGCTGCCGGTGCCCGGACCACGATGCCTTCGGTATCCGACGAATCCAGGGCATACCCGAACCGGGATCGGATCCGAGAAAAATCCAGGTTTTTGGCCCCCTTCAACCCGACTTCCTCAGCCACGGTCAGGACGATTTCAATGGGGCCATGATCCAGGCCGTCCTCTTTCAACACCCTCATCACCTCGATGAGAACGGCGATGGCGCTTTTGTCGTCAGCCCCCAGGATGGTGTCCCCGCTGCTGGTGAAAACCCCGTTTTCAAATCGGGGCCGAATCCCCCTCCCGGGTTCGACCGTATCCATATGCGCATTGAGCATCATGGGTTCAACCGCCCTGTTTCCGGAAAACACGGCAAAAAGGTTCCCGGCATTGCCTCCTGTTTTTTCCCCTGCCCCGTCCGTGAAGGTTTCGGCTCCCAGAGAATCCCAGATTTTTTGTATTTCCTGCGATATCTTTTTTTCCTCGCCGGAAACACTGTCGATTTCCACCAGAAATTTAAAGGTGTCGGCCAGTCTGTCTTTGTTGATCATAAGTTTATCTTTCTTACAAACCCGTTGACATCACATGAAATGTTATATTATGGAATACGCAACGGAAGTGCGCAGCTTACTGGTGAGGCTCCCGGACTTCAAATCCGGTGTGGGGCGCTAAAACCGTCCCGGGTGGGTTCGATTCCCATGCACTTCCGCCATTTCTACTTGAATTTATTTCTTTTTCGCCCATCAGTCAACCCCTTTTTCGAGTACCGAACTACCACCGGATTTCACCATATTCACCCGCCCGGAGCATCGTCTCATCCGCGATTTTTTTCAATATAACCTCCCTAACATAATATTTCCATACAAAACATTTCCATTTGACTTGTCCGAGGTACACCCTATTATAAGGTCTAAAGGGTTCCAATTTCGGCATGGACGAAAAAGGGGGAATCCCGATGTGCGGAAGATATGTGCTGTACGATATGGGGGAAAAATTCCCGGTGGACCATTCCCTGGTCCAGCCGAAACCGCGTTACAATGTTGCACCCACACAGGAAGTCCCCGCCATCATCCGGGAAGAAGGCCGAAATATCCTTGTCCCCCTCCACTGGGGACTGGTCCCCTTCTGGGCGAAGGATAAAAAAATAGGAAGCCGAATCATCAATGCCCACATGGAAACCCTGGCAACAAAACCCGCCTTCCGGCCAGCGATAAAACATCGCCGGTGCCTGATACCTGCGAACGCCTTCTATGAATGGAAAGAGGAGGGCGGCCATAAACAGCCCTATTACATCACCCCAAAGCCGGAAGCGCCCTTTGCCTTTGCCGGGATCTGGGAGGTATGGGACAAGGAAGATCCCCCCTATCGGTCCTTCGCCCTCATCACAACCGATGCAGCTCCATCGATCGAAAACATCCACAACCGGATGCCGGTCATCCTCAAACCGGAATTTTTTGAGGCATGGCTGGACCCGGATTCCAAAAATCCAATGGAACTTCTTGAAACGGGAATGGTCCGGGAGATGAAATATTATCCGGTGTCCACCCGGGTGAATAAAGCCAAAGACGATGACCCTGGGCTGATTAAACCGGTGGGCGAAAACCGGTGAATATCACTTGCCGCCGATGAAAAGCCCTCGATTTTTTCCAAATTGAAGGGATTTCCATACATGACAAAAAGTTTTTTTTGTGATATGGGATTTCCGCAACCCCATATTTTCGGAAATTTAAATCAGGTGATTGAATATAAAATTAGACCGAAAATTCACCCATCCCACAAATTGAACCCACCGGAAACCGAAAGGAGGTTCGTGAGGCAATGATTCTGTCCCGGCCTTCCTTTGCGGGACAATGGATAAAAGGTTGTTCATTATAATAGAGAGTTGATTATGAAAGAAACTGAGTGGGCCAAATTTATTGCCGAGAAGCTTGATGCGGAATTCAGAGGTTTTCAGGTGGTTTCAGGCCAGAGATTAATATATGCAAATGAAATAATGGAATATACGAAAGAAAAGCCTGAATATAACGAAATGGCCTATGAAACAGATATTCTAATATATGAAGGAGATAAGGAGCGCTCTTGGAAACCACGTGTCGTTATTGAAGCAAAGATAGACAGCGTAACCACCCATGATGCGATCACATATAGCCAGAAATCTGCCACTCATAAATATGTTCACCCTTATTTACGATATGGTATATTTATAGGCAATCGCAAGGACTATCCGCTACCTGGTCGCTTGTTTAGGCATGGTGCGCATTTTGATTTTATGCTTTCTTGGTCAGGGTACATTCCTGAAGCAAACGAATGGAAAGAATTAAAAAAATTAATTAAAAGCGAGATAGAAGCTTCGAAAAAATTAGAGGAAATGATCTTTAATAGTCGAAGCAAAGTTAGGAAAGAATATTTTTTGGTACATAAGCCATTAGTAACGAAGTGTGTAAATGGGTTATAATATGGATTTAATGGGGACGGCGAGGAACATGCTGCCCGTGACGCAGGCGTTCGGTCACTTTGAAAAATGGAGGTGCCAATGGGCCGCATTTGGGTAATAGCTCCATATGATTCAGGAAACGCTGAGTTATTTGACACGGCTTGGGCTTTTGACTTGGAACACAACACCATCGCCCTGGGCTGGTCTGAAATGGGTGACATTTCTCAGCTTTCCCGAGACAACTTGGAAAGCGCATTTCGAAACACCTATATGGTGACTATTTAAGGATGCACCCCATCATACTTTCTTTACGGATACGAATAAACAATTTTAGCTATGCATGATGAACCCCATAGAATCTGAAAAATTAAACAAAGTGTATAATAAATATTTTGCCATCATAGTTATTTTCTTATTTCTGATCGTTATTTCTAAACCATACGTTTATGCAAACGAAGATTGCGGATTTAATGGTTTAAAAGATCGGGTTCAAAGAGCTCTAAATGCAAAAAAATACTGGGATCGTAAAATTAGTGATTTGAATGACAATATTGAGCAGTGTGAAGCAAGAATCAGGTCCCTATATATGGACATCAAAGAACTGAGAAATTCAGAGTTAAGGAAAATCAGAATCCAACGTGCCATTCTCGACGCAAAGGGATATGGAGGAGATCCTGAAGAAGCACGTCAAAAAGAAATAGAAGATATTAAGGAAGATTTTAAGATAACAACAGAGATGATTCAAGTGGAAAAAGAGATGTTGAAAAGGCTTGAAGACTGCTTAGGCAAAGCACAAAAGAGGATGTTTATAATTTTGTATCAGTAAATAAAAAAGATTTATACATATGGCTTTAAAGGAGATCATCATGAATAGAAAAGATTTATGTTTTGAGTAATATGCCAAAATAAAATTGTAAATATTCGATAAACCCC
>DIKO01000113.1 GCA_002423615.1 Desulfobacteraceae bacterium UBA5616 | reverse complement strand
CCGTTGACAAAGGGGTTGAAAATCCGTTCGTGACCGATGGTGGAAGTCGGGGCCATGCCGTAATTGTGGCCTGGGAAAATCTCCGTATCGTCAGGCAGGGTCAGAAGTTTTTCCTTAATGGATGTCATCATCTGGTTGTAGGAAGATCGCGGCCCGTCGGTCCTTCCAACGGATTCAACGAACAGGGTGTCTCCGGTCAGGCACATGCCGAATTCCTTTGAATACAGGCAGATTCCCCCCGGTGTATGCCCCGGCGTATGCATCACCTCCCATTCATAACGGCCGATGCTGACGATGTCGCCGTTTTTCAATACGCCGTCCGCCGGGGGAGACTTCCTGGCATTGAACATGGAGAGCCAGTAATCCCCGATTTTGGTCAGATACGCCGCCTCGTCTTCATGGACCAGGATTCTTGCGCCGGTTTTTTCCTTCATTTCGGCATTTCCCATGATATGATCCACATGGCCGTGGGTGTTGATGATCCGGTTGATGCTAAGCCCGCTTTTTCGTGCAAGGGAAATGATGTGGTCTGCATCGTCAGCCGGATCCACCACCGCGGCTTCTTTTGTTTCCGGGTCTCCCAGAAGATAGGCGAAAACAGCATGGGAACCGACTTCAATTTGTCGAAAAAACATGGGATGACCTCCAATTTGTTCACAATTTATTCTTCTCTTGACAAAATCATATATTAAAGCTTATTTTAATATCAATTCAGTTTATCAGCATCATTTAATTCATACCTTATAACTGCCCTAAAATGCAATCTCTGCTCAATTGTGCTGGGCTTTAATTAAATCTCCTGTTGCCTGTGCATTTCTTCTGTTCTGCTGTCTTCCGTTTTCTGTTTATGGAATTCGGTAACCGGCCGGAATCATGTCTATTGCCTGATCAGTGGGTTTATTTGAAAAGTATCCTCAAAAACACATGGCTTACTGTTGGTTCAAAGTGAAGTAGAAGGGGCATCGACTCAAAGGTGGGTGCATGAAAGATGATACCTCGAGGAAGGTGTAAGGATAAAGAAATCAATCGGAAAGGAGGTGATGAATCCGCTGGAATCGATCTGTAGGGGATTGTCGATGAAGCCAAGTTTTAACCGGAATTGAACTTGTTAACGAAGAGGAGAAACTATGTTGAATAAAAGGTTTAAACTTAAATATCGCCATGGGCGGCTTCGCCTTCTTCGTCTTTTTGGTCTTGCTTCCCCTTGCCGCCGACGCCGGTCTTCAAAAAAGCGATTGGGAATTGGACGGCTTTTTCCGGAACAATAGCGGATTTTGGACGGAAAACTGGGACACCTCCTTGAACAATGATCCCCTGGCCACCTGCAGAAACTGGTTTCGGTTGAATCTGAACGGTAAACTAAGCCCGTCCTTTAAACTAAAAGCCGAAATTCTGGCGATTTACGAGCCCGAATACCCACGGGAGCGGCACGGCATAGACGGTATAACCCCGATAACAGCAAATTATTACAATTACTTCGATTTTCGTGAACTGCGCCTGGACTGGCGCATGGCCAGGGGCCATGATCTTCTTATCGGGCGGCAGATCGTGAACTGGGGGGAGTCCATCAGCGCCAGGATCGGAGACGTTGTCAATCCCATGGACATGCGCTTTGACCTGGGATTTACCAACCTGGAAGACACCCGCATGCCTATCTGGATGATCCGGGGTCTTCACCAGTTCGCGACAAAAACAAGGTCCATTTCACTGGACTGGATTTTCTCGCCTTATCTCGAGCCTGACCGGTACCGGGTGAGCCGCATCCCTTCCAATATCGGCCATACCAATACGGATGGCTGGTTTATTCCGGGTCCTCGCTTCGGAGCGATGCCGGATTCCCTTTCCAACATGGAAAAAGAATCCGGTCAGCAGGCGTATTTCGGAGGGCTCGGGTTTCTGCTTCCCGCCGAAAATATCGGCCTGCCGGTTATCGGTGCCCCCTTCAACAACATGTGGCAGTTTGTTGATGCGGGAACGGCTTCACTGCTCTTCACCGGCGCCTATAATCCGGCGGCCTGGGCCGACGGCCAGTATTTCATGTTCGCACCCACGGCAGGGCTGACTACCGATTATCCCGATTAAGGGGTCCCCTGGATGGGGTTGGAGCGTTCCGATGATATCAATCGGATGGTCCTTCTGAGGCTGGGCACATAGGTCCACATATAATCATACTTCATGGGGTCCTTGTATCTCCAGGTCAGGGTGCACAAATCCTTGTTGGGCGGTGTTCTCGAGTTCCCCTTGTTGGCGTAGTAGAGCTGATTGGGGTTGTCGGTCAGTTCCGGAATGGGTTCCAGCTGGGTCCGGTTGGTAAACAGGATCTGCTCATAGGTGCTGTCTCCCATCATGACCTTCCCGCCTTTTCTTTTGGCCACGGCCAGAAAGGAATAGGGGACAATCCAGTCATCGGGGAAGTTCTTGTAAAACTGGTTCCACATGATTTTCATGCCCTTATCCGGTTCCGCCGGTTCCAGAAAGGGGCAACCCTGACCGTTGTACCCCTCCAGTAATCCCTCCGATGTCAGTTTACAGGTTTTCATGTTTTCCCTGGATGCTTCCAGGTAGCCTTTGGTGAAGTTCACGAATTCAGGCGCCTTGACCTTGATGATCATGGGAGCTGCAATTTCCCAGCCATCCTTGATGTAGCGCTGCATGAACATGGGCAAATAATCTTTGTACTGATCCACATTTTTTGCATCAATCGTATCACCTGCTTTGGGTTCAGCGGCTGTAACCGTTCCGGTGAATATCAGGACCCATCCGATCATGAACAGAGCCAAAACCAAATACCATTTCGGGCTAATTTTCGTCAGCATTTTTTTCGCCTCCATAAAATTGAGTTAATGGAAAAGGTCTTCGATGTTTTGGACTGTGGCTATTACTTCTTGAAATTTAATGGATTTTTCAGTCTTCCGAGTGAAGAAAAAAAGCACGGGCAAGGTCAGGAGTCAGAGTCGGTGAAAATTAAAATAGACCAGCGTCAGGTTTGGAATGGAAAAGAATTTGGAAGACTTGTTGTAAGAAATTGCTGAACTGGAATCTATGATCTGTATCGATTAACTGGTTTAAAAATTATCCGAGATATGGTCATAAGTCAAGTAAATATAATAAATGTCGGCCAATGGTATCCGGTGGGGACAAATTTGCAGAAAATTCCGCTTTTCCATTATCCCGGTAAGTTCAGGATGGCGAAATCCCAATTCATTTCAATCGCCAGCCAATGCGGCAGAAGCATTATGGACCTGGAAAAATCCAGACCTGTACTTTCGATATGATTCCTGATGAGGGTTGAAAACGGGCTCGTCGCCATCTCAACGGATGCGAGAACCACAGGGACGTCTTCCTTAGCGTCCGGATCGTTCATTGCGCAACAGGATTGTGGATGCGAACAGACAAAATGCGTCCGGCACACCACCGGTCTCACGGGATAGGCGCTGCATGCGCCTTCTATCAGCAGAGGACAACAATGGATGTAATGGGAAAGATCAGTCTGCTCGACGATGTCGACCGACGGAAATCTGCCCGGCCTGGAATTGTCCCATACATGCCATTGTTGCGTTCGCAGGCGAAGCGCATTTATCTGATCCACTGACCATTCCCGCCTGACATATTGGGCCAGGGTGTGAGCTTCTGCAATATTCATAAGGATATGGAACCGGCAACAGTGACAACAACCCAATTTACAAGTCGGAATAATTCCCTGTTCGCTA
Organism: Desulfobacteraceae bacterium UBA5616; assembly: GCA_002423615.1. GTDB lineage: Bacteria > Desulfobacterota > Desulfobacteria > Desulfobacterales > UBA5616 > UBA5616. The sequence goes on along the minus strand of DIKO01000113.1, from coordinate 35,049 downwards.
CGAAGTCTATCCAGTTGACATGCAGTCGCTTTATCCACCGAAGAATACACGCGGTTGACGAAGTCCTCCTCCTGTGTAATGGGTATATCTGCTCCACAGCCCTCAGCGCCCATGGCGAAACCGCGGTTCTCAATCAAGTTGATCATTTCTCCTGTTCTGCGCTTCAGCTAAAAATATCATTGATAATGATGATATATTTAATCGGCAAGGTCAATATAATACCATCCGTCCATCATTTTAAAAAAACCTTTTTTTATTCTTAAAAATGAGATAAAATTTAAAATAACATCAACTTCCACCTCCATTGGAAAGGGGAATCCCTTCGATCCTGGGAAACGCAATCCGGTTTTCAAATAAAATTTCCCCTGATTCTCAAAAACGGCTCTTTTTGGTTTACGTTTTGCCGATCAAAAATTTTCAACGAAAAGAGGAACCCAAATGACACCCGCAATACAGGAATTCGACGCCATTGTCGTGGGCACCGGCCCCGGCGGAGCCACCCTATCCAAAGAACTCTCCCAATCCGGGAAAAAGGTTCTGATGTTGGAATGGGGCAATAATAACCCCGTAAAAGGCACGGCTCTTCAGGGGGCTTCCCAGTTGCTGGTGCCGGGAAAAAGCCTTCTTCTCACCAACGGGATGATGAGCGTTGCCCGGGGGATCACCACCGGGGGCAGCAGCCTCTTTTACTGCGCAACGGCTTTTCATCCCCCCGTCGACATGTTCAAGGCCTACGGTATCGATATCACCCGCGAGATCGAAGAGGTTAAGGCAGATGTCCCCGGGGGGCCAAATGGAACGGCCGCATGTTTGTCGAGGATGCCGTCAAGAAGGGGGCGGTTCTGATCAACAACGCCAAGGTCCAAAGCGTCATCAGGCAAAACGGCAAGGCCGTGGGGGTTCGGTACCGAAAAAACGGGAGGACCTTAAACGCCGATGCGCCTCTGGTCATCCTATCCGCCGGAGGCATCGGGACTCCGCAGATATTGCGGGAAAGCGGTATTTCCCGGGCGGGGTATGATTTTTTCTATGACCCCCTCTTTGTGGTAAAAGGCGTTGTCAAGGACAACCTGGGGGGAGATGAGATCCCCATGGCCGCCGGGGTTCATATGGAAGATGAGGGGTACCTGATGACCGATATGGCCATGCCGAGGGCCCTTAATTCCCTTTCCGCACTCCAGTCCTTAAAGCTCAATAACCTTTTCACCCATCCCAGCACCTTGCAGATCATGATCAAGATAAAGGATGAACTCGGGGGAAGCCTGACGGATAAGGGGGGGGTCCGTAAAGGCCTTACCCATGCGGATAAAAGAAAGTTTGCCTGGGGGTTATCCAAGGCCAGGGCTGTCTTAAAAAACGCAGGAGCCAAGGATATCCACAAGGGGTGGTATATGGCCGCGCATCCGGGGGGAACTGCCAAAATCGACGATGTGGTGGACCGGAATCTCATGACCGAAATCGACAATCTTTATGTCTGCGACTGTTCCGTGGTTCCCGAAGCCTGGGGGCTTCCGCCCACGTTTACCCTGCTCTGCCTCGCCAAACGTCTGGCCAGGCACCTCGGAGAAAAATAAGGTCCGGGAAATTCCCGGACTTTAAAGATTTTCGAATTTCACCCGGTTTTTGTTGGATCCTGTGTCATATCGAACAGCCCCGGTTTGCCCCACCAGCTCCGTTTCCTCGCATCGCAGCAGGATCTCGCCATCGCCGTCGATTTCGGCAATGGCCCTTTGACCGTCCTTCATCCGGCCTATGACGATCCCCCGCTTGGGGTCGCCCTTTCGGCCGTGGATGACGGTATAGGCCTCCACGGTCAATGGCCCCTCGGCTTTTTCAACAGGCCCGGGCAGGGCACGATCGTCTACTTCTTTTTGCAGGCCGTTGTCCGCCGTTTTTTCCCGCCATGAAATTTTCCCGGGTCTTTTCCCGTAAACCATTACGGCATGCTTGGTCATATACCACCCAACGGAGGTGACCAGGCCGTATCCGGAGGGATTGGACCTGATCCAGTCCACCATGGAGGCAACGGAATGGAGGGAATAGTTGTTCATGGGGCCTCCGAAATAGGACAGCCCCCCCGTGACGGACAAGTCCCGGGGATCGTTTTCATCAAGTCCCACGGATCTTCGTCCCATCTCCACCGCGCAGGGAAAACAACTGTAAAAATCAAACACGCGGATATCGGAGAGTCCGATTCCCGCCTGGTCCAGGGCCGACCTCGCGGCCATGCCTAGGGCCGGTGCCTCGTGAATTTTGGGCCTCTGGCTGACGTTCCAGATATCGCACAAGTCCGCCCCGCCCATGGGGTAGACCCACAGGGCCGGATCAATGCCCAGTTCCTGGGCCACTGCCGCGCTGGTCATGATCAGGGAAGCCCCCTGGTCAACGTACATGTTGGCCACCATCTGTTTGGTGTAGGGATACGCGATGTACCGGTTTTCCGGACTCGGGAGTGTCAATTCGTCCGCCGACCGGGGGGTTTGGTTCCAACTGTGGGGATTCTCCGATGCCACCCGGGAAAGATGTCGGCAAATCCTTCCCATGTATCTCCGGTGGGACTCGAGATTTCTTCCCGAAGCGCCTCTTAAAGCCGTTTCAAACAGAGGGTACATATAAACCGGCAGTTCAAGGCCGAAGGCGGCTTCCATGTCGTTGACGCTTTTCTTCTCGAGTTCGTCGATGGTTTTCGGGGGCTGGGATGTTGGCCAGTCCAGGGAAATTTCACCTCGAATGGCTCTTCTCAGGGAATACATGGCCTCACCTCCGGATATCAGCACGGCCCGGCTTTCCCCGGCGGCGATGGCTTTGGCGGCCTTGTTGAGGAGTTTCTGAGGCGTATTGCCGCCAAGCCCAGAATAAAAAAATATTTTCGGGGTCATGCCCAGTCTTCCGGCGAGCATCCCGGGGGCATCCTCATAGGTCAGGGTCTGAACATTGACCACATAAACCGTGTCGACGGCGTCTTTTATCCCGGGTTTTTTCGTGTCGTTTATGGCCATTAGTGCGGTCTTGACCATTAACCCCATGGGATCCAGAAAAACAGTTTCATTTTTTCGCTGGGTGAATTGCGCTGCCCCGACCAGAACCGGAACGTGGGAATCGACCATGCCCTTGCCTCCATATGTTGAATTATCATTGGGATATGAACCGGGACGTGAACCGGAATTTGAAAATTTTATCAGGCCGGAATATGACAGGGCCGGTTTTGCCTGTCAAGATTATCCGGATTATCCGAATTGGACGTCCGGCACTTTGTTTTGATGAAGGTATTGACTTAAGCCGGGGTTCATGATTTTAATTTCTCCGACTTATCTTTCACATGCCTTAAACCGAAATTCCCCCACATCATTTTTCACGCGGAAGGATAGCCGTCATGAGCGAAAATGAACAGAAAGATTCCCCGGAACAATCCAGCTTTCGAAAATACTGCCGAAACTGGCTTTCCGGTCATGTACCCCTGCCCCCGGCCTTTCGCCTGCCTCAGTCGGCTATGGAAATCATGACCCAGGAGCAGATGGACTACCTCTGCCGATGGCAGAAATCGGCCTACGATGCCGGTTTGGTCGGATGCGACTACCCCGGGGAATACGGTGGCTTCGGTCGGACCAATTGCCAGCGCATCGCCAACGAAGAGATGCACCGGGCCGGAACGCCCTATTTTCCCAATGTCATTGCCCTGGGAATGGCTGCCCCGACGCTTTTTCACCACGGCTCGGAAGAACTTAAAAAACGGTTTATTCCCAAAATCCTTTCCGGCGAAGAAATCTGGTGCCAGGGATTCAGCGAACCGGACGCAGGCTCCGATCTGGCCAATGTTCAGACCTTTGCGGAAAAAAAGGGGGACAACTGGGTCATCAACGGCCAGAAAATCTGGACCTCTTTAGCCATGTTCGCCTCCTGGATGATCATCCTCTGCCGCCACGACCGGTCCGACAAATACAAGGGCCTCACCTATTTCATCGTTCCCATCAAATCCGCCCTGGGAAAGGGTGTGGATGTCCGTCCCCTGATCAAAATGACCGGGGAGACAGGGTTTAACGAAGTGTTTTTTACGGATCTGGAAATACCCGACAGTTATCGCCTGGACAAAGTCGGGAATGGATGGCAGGTGGCCATGACTACCCTGCTGCATGAAAGGGGAGCCGGCCCGCTGATCACCCCCACCGCGGGGGGGCAGACTTCCCGATCTTCGGAGACGACCTATAATGCCATGACCCTGGTGGACCTTGCGAAAAAATCAGATCGCCTGGGCAAAACCGCAGCGGATGATCCGGTGATCCGGGACCGCATCATGAGCCTTGTGATCCGTCAGCGGGGATTCATGGAATCCCTGAGACGATCCCGGGTTAAGGGCCTTGCCGATCATCCCATGCGCATTCCGCTTCAGGGCAAGCTGGTGATGTCGGAACTGGTTCAGGATATCGCGGCTCTGGCCCTGGAAATCGAAGGTGCGTCGGCCACCCTTTTTATCGCCGACGCCAATGCGCCCGCCGGAGGCGCATGGCCCCTGGCCTATATGAATTCCTTCGGCGGGACCATTGCCGCGGGAACCAGCGAAGTACAGCGAAATATCTTAGGCGAGCGGGTTCTCGGCCTCGCCAAATCCAAGTAAGGAGAAAAATTCATGGCGCAACCCAGCGACTTCGGATACGGCATGGAAGAACAGATTTTGAGGGCCGAAGCCCGTAAATTCTTCAAAGACACCTGTGATGAATTGAGACTCATGGACCTTGTGGCCGGCAAAACCGACCCCCACCGGGAACCCGAATGTTTGTGGGACAAAAAGGCCTGGAAAAAAATGACCGACCTGGGATGGACCACCCTGGCGGTTCCCGAGAGGGCCGGCGGCATCGGCATGAGTGCCGTGGCCGTAGCGACCCTGGTGGAAGAGGCCGGACGCGCGGCCTTTCCTTCTCCTCTGATTTCCACCATTAATGCGACCTATGTACTTTCGGCATGCCACACGAAAAATGCCGATGCAGCCCTGGCGGAAATCGCCGATAACAGGACGGCGGCTCTTGCCGTCACCAACCGTAAGGGGTCCTGGTCGTCCTCGGACACCGATGTTTCGGCCTCCCATGCCAACGGCGTCATTACCTTAAACGGGACCGCATGGTTTGTTCAGGATGCCCGGAAGGCGGACTTTTTCGTCGTGGCCGCAGGATCCAATGATGAAGTGGGACTCTATGTGGTCCCGGCGGATGCGTCCGGGGTGACCGTCGTCCCGGATGCAATTGTGGACTTAACCCGGGACCAGGCCCATGTCACCTTCGAAGGGGTTGAGGTGGGTCCGGCCTGTACGGCTGCGGATCCGGGATCCGGTAGTCTTGCCCTCGAATTGGGGCTTCCGGCCGTCCTCACCATGGTGTCCGCCGATATGTGCGGGGCAGGAGAATGGCAGCTTCAGACCACTGCGGCCTATGCCGGTAAGCGGGTGCAGTTCGATCGCGCCCTGGGGTATTTCCAGGCCGTGAAGCATCCCATCGTCAACATGATGATCATGATCGATTCGGCCCGGTCACTGGTTTACAATGCCGCCTGCGCCATGGATCATGAACCGGAATTTTCATCCGTTTACGCCCACATGGCCAAGGCGGCCGCCGGCGACATGGCGGCATTTTGTTCGGGACGTTCGGTTCAGTATCACGGGGGCATGGGATTTACCTGGGAATGCTTTGTACACCTGTACTTCAAACGCCAGATGCACAATCAGGTGCTTTACGGCGACGCGGCCCATCACAGGGTCAAACTGGCCGATTTTTTCATGGGACCCCCGCGGGGGTGACCATCCATTTTATTCAAGAAACGGAGGCCGTATGGCGGATATGTTTTCTGTCAAAATAAAAGTTATCTCTCAGAAAGGGACTTGTGGGGCGGGTCACAAGGTCGGCGACGAATTTGATTGTTCGGGGAATACCCCGGGCGGCATCTGTATTTTTGCCTTCAACGCTCTCATGCCGTTTCTTTTGCCCCTGATGTTCGGAGGAATATTTCCCTGGTCCGGCAATCCGGATAAGATCGAAGCCGTCTGCCCGGATGCCCTGAATCCGGTTGTTTTTGAACTGCAGCGAATCAAAACCGATTAATCCATCCTTTTTTGGTCTTCACCTGAATCTTCCAGGAGGGCCTGGCGGGATTCCCCACAATTAAACAACCCCATGGGTTATTGAATCACATCCTTGAACCCCTCCGAATTGCCCGATATCATTCAAAAGGATTGATCCCGCGGTACTGCCGGGAATTCGCGTATGCGTTGGATTTGGCTTGACAAATCGGCTCTTCCCGATTAATTATATACCTTTGTTAATACGGACTGTAACACGAGACGTGATGTATAAACGGTAAAAACCCTAAAAGGAGACAAGAACAAATGGCAAAATTGATTGCACCCCATGGTGGAAAAGGCTTGACCTGCTGCCTGCTGGAAGGCGCGGCTCTGGAAGCGGAAAAGAAAAAAGCCCAAGGACTGAAAAAGGTGGAAGTTTCTCCCCGTGCCAAAGGCGATCTCATCATGATCGGCATCGGCGGGTTCAGCCCTCTGACCGGTTTCATGACCAAGGCGGACTGGAAAAGCGTCTGCGAAAAATACCTCCTCACCGACGGTACCTTCTGGCCCATTCCGGTGACTCTGGATGTTTCCAAGCAGGACGCCGACGCCATCAAAGTCGGGGATGAAATCGCACTGCATGATCCCGAACGCGACGAAATCATGGCCACCATGAAAGTCACCGAAAAGTATGAAATGACCGACGCCGATAAAAAATTCGAGTGTGAAAAAGTCTTCATGGGTGAAGGTACGCCGACCACCGATGCATTCTGGAAGATTGCCAAGGACGATCATCCCGGCGTTCAGATGGTCATGGCCCAGAAAGCCTTCAACCTTGCCGGCCCGGTCAAGGTCCTCAGCGAAGCGGAATACCCCACGGAATACAAAGGCGTTTATTTAAGACCTGCCGAATCCCGGAAAATTTTTGAAGAACGCGGATGGAGCGAAGTGGCCGCCCTGCAGTTGAGAAACCCCATGCACCGCTCCCACGAGTATCTGTGCAAAATCGCCGTTGAAGTCTGTGACGGTGTTTTCATTCACTCCCTGGTGGGTAACCTGAAACCCGGCGACATTCCCGCCGATGTCCGGGTCAAATGCATCGATGCCCTGGTCAAAAACCATTTTGTGGAAAAGAACGTTCTCCAGGGTGGCTATCCTCTGGATATGCGTTATGCAGGCCCCAGAGAAGCGCTTCTTCATGCCACCTTCCGCCAGAACTACGGCTGCTCCAGAATGATCATCGGCCGTGACCATGCGGGCGTTGGCGACTTCTACGGCATGTTTGAAGCCCAGACCATTTTCGATAAAATTCCATACGCCACTGAAGCCTGTCCGGTACCGGGAAAAGCCCTGCTCTGCAGCCCGCTGAAAATCGACTGGACCTTCTACTGCCATAAGTGCGACGGCATGGCTTCCTTGAGGACCTGCCCCCACGACAAATCAAACCGTGTTATGCTGTCCGGAACCATGCTGAGAAAATTGCTCTCCGAAGGCGGACAACTGCCGGATCATTTCGGCCGTGAAGAAGTCGTCGCCATCTTACGGAAGTACTATGAAGGCCTGGAAACCAAAGTGGAAGTCAAACTCCACGGCGCCGCCACCGGTGATGGCAAATAAATAGTTTTTAATTCAGTCCGACATTCGGCCCCGTCTGCACTGCAGGCGGGGCCTTTTTCTATTATGTGGGCGTTGATAAAGCTGAGTTTGATGATTTGTCCAGCAGGCCTCTCAGCGTCATCTTTTCGAGTTTTCCGGTGGCGGTTTTGGGCAGGCCGTTAAAAAACACCACTTTTCTGGGTGCCTTGTAAACCGCTGCATTGTTCCGGCAATACGCGATAATTTCCTCTTCAGTGGCGCTTTTCCCAGGTTTCAAGGTGATGCAGGCTACGGCTTTCTCCCCCTTGATGTCATCCGGAATTCCCACTACCTGGGCTTCCGCCACTGCCGGATGGGAATACAATAAATCCTCAACCTCCTTTGGATAGATGTTGAATCCGCCGGTAATGATCATATCCTTCTTGCGGTCCTTGACAAAGCAATAACCATCCGGATCAAAATAAACCAGGTCTCCGGTGTGAAGCCACCCGTTGGCCAGCGTTATGGCCGTGTCTTCCGGTTTTCTCCAGTATCCTTTCATCACATTGGGTCCCCTGACCACGAGTTCGCCGACTTCCCCGGATTTCACCGGCATGTCATTTTCATCCACCGCAGCCACCTGAATTTCCGGAACAAGGGGCACTCCGCACGAACCGGCTTTCTGGATTCCTTTTCCCGAAAGGGGGTTCATGAAAACCACCGGGCCGGCTTCGGTAGTGCCGTATCCTTCGCTCAGAGCTGTGAATTTTTCGTTCCATGCCCTCAATATGGGTTCCGGTGTAACAGCGGCTCCCGTGACGCAATAGCGCAGGTGAATGTTATCGGCATATTCATCCACCTGGGGATGATTGATCAGGGCATAGTAGATGGTTGCCACACCGTGGAACGCCGTTGCCCTGTATTTTGCCATGGCCTTAAGGCAGGCCGATGGTTCGAACCGGCTGATCCAGACCACTGTTCCGCCTTCCATCCATATCTCCGCGAGCACATGGGTCAGGGCATAGGAGTGAAACAGGGGAAGGGCGGCAACTGAGATATCCTTGTAGGTCGTTTCAGCCCAGTCCGCACAATGCCGTCCATTGACCCAGAGGTTGGTATGGGTCAGCATTACGCCTTTGGGCAGGCCGGTTGTACCGGAAGTATACAGAATGGCCGCGAGGTCGTCTTTTTGTACGGAAACTGAATCAAAATCCGTAGACTGCCGGTTTACCCAATTTTCATAATTTAAAATATTTTCCGCTTTATCTCCGCCGATAATCACCATCCTGCGAACCCCGGCACAATTTTTAGTGAAAATTTTCAACGGCTCGGCGGCCAGGTCCCGGGAGGTGACGATAACCGCAGGGCTGCAGTCGTTGATCAGGTAATCCAGCTCCCTTTCCTTGAGCATTACATTTAAGGGGGTAACTACGCCGCCCATTTTCAGGATTCCGAAATACCAGAAAAAAAACTCCGTACAGTTGGGAAGAAACAGCACAACCCGGTCCCCTTTTTCTAGACCGAGGTTCACCAGGCCGTTAGCGACCGCGTTGGTCTGTTCATTGATTTTCGCAAATGTCCAGGCTACATCGTCAAAAACCAAGGCAACCTTGTTCGGATGTGCCATGGCTGAATTTTCCAGATATGTCGACAGATTGATCCCTTTCATGTTCACCTCCTTTTTACGCGCAGCGGGTAAAACCAAAAAAGGAAGGGGGACGGAAAACCCATCCCCCTTCCTTGTCAATCAGTGAGGTCCCGGCAAAACTTCCGCCGATCACCGAAGTTAATATCTAAAATCCCCTGTTGGCGTATTCCGCGTAAGTCATGGCCACGGTCCGGTAAACCAGATGGGCAAGCTTGGTGAAGGGCAGATACACGAACAGAGAAAACACACACACCATGTGGATAAAATAAATGGTGTAAGTGGAGACGGCCATATCGGCAAGCCTTGTCATTTCCGCCAGCATCCCTGAGACGCCAACGGCAAACACCAGCCACAACAGAAACCAGTCCTTATAGGTGCTGACCTGATCCGTCTTGGACATCCGGGTCTTGATCATCATGGCACTGCCGATGACCAGGGCCACGCCGCTGATGTTGGCAAGCCATTTGACCGGGTTTAACTGGGAATAGGGCCCATGGATCTGGAAAACGTACAGAACTACGAAAAAGATGCCGGTGACGATAAAAAGACCGATAAATGCGAAGAGCACCATCATATGCTGGGTGGATCGTTCCGTATTTTCCGTGCATTCATTGAATTTATCGTGTCTCAGGATTTTCGGCACGACCGTGATCAGGGACTTGACAAATTCGACCGGATTGATGCTTTGTTTATCGGTTTTGCCTTCCTTTAATGCATTCTGGTGAATGTCCGCCAGAAAACGTTTAATACCCAGAGCAAAAATCGCTACGGTCCAGATGGATGCGGGAATCATGAAGATATCCACCAGCCATGTCGAGAAAAATTCTCCATGGGCGATTTTTCCGTAATGGTTCAACTCCGGCGTGAAATCCAACAGGCCGGTGATAAATCCCACAAGAATGAATAATAACGCTGGGATACCAAATAGAAAAGGTAACTTCCGGGGATCGTCCATGGCATTTGCGATGAACTTGGGAGCGGCATATGCCTTGATGGCATAAGCCCTGACAGCACCCAGCACATCGCCGGGTTTGGCGTCCCTGGGGCACCGGGATGAACAGTCGCCGCAGTTATGGCACAGCCAGATATCCAGATTGCCCACCAGTTTGTCCTTCAATCCCCAGGAAGCTGCGATCATCTCTTTTCTGGGAAAAGGTTTTATGTCCGGTGAAATGGGGCATGCGACCGAACAGGTCGCGCACTGAAAACATTTTTTAACGTCCTCACCCCCCATGGCACCGATTTCTTCAATAAAACCAAGATCCGGTTCTACTAAATATGTTTCCGCCATTTTTATTTCCTCCTAATCAGGCAGTATTCTGTTAATGATGTAAAAGAAATCAGAATCCCTTGAAGGGGTTCGGTCCCATCGCCACGACGCTGTCGACAAAGTCATTCACGATCTGAGGAATCTTGTCATATTCATCAATGGCGATTTCAAACTGGGCCACCCGCTCCGTTTCCAGGGCCAGGCTGGCGAGGGCGTCGCCGATTTTCTGCATGCGAATATTCGCCAGTTCGCTTCCCTTGACAAAATGGCACTGATAATCATCGCCGTGCTTGCAGCCCAACAGGAAAACGCCGTCCATGCCCTGGGCCAGGGCATCCTTGATCCAGATCACGTTGACCGAACCCAGGCACCGCACCGGGATAAACCGGACATCCGCTGAATAGCTGAGTTTGTTGAGGCCTGCGATATCCAGGGCTGGATAGGCGTCGTTTTCGCAGACCAGACCGATAATGCGCATGGGCGGTTCATAGTAATCGTCCGAGGACGGAACCCAGATGGATTTTACCATGGAACCGATGCTGTCGATGTTATAGTCTGCAAAACCGATGATCCTTTCAGGACAGGCGCCCATGCAGGTACCGCACCGTCTGCACCGTGTGGGATTGGGTTTGGGCGTTCCCTTGGCATCGTCGTCCAGGGCACCGAAGGGGCATTCTTCCGTACAGCGTTTGCACTGGGTACATCTCTGGAAAAAGAAGTCCGGGAAGGTCATGTCTCCTGAACGGGGATGAACCGAAACGCCCCGGTTGACCGATTCCAGGCACTGAATAGCCTTTAAGGCCGCGCCGCTGGCGTCTTCGATGGCTTCTTCCATGGTCATGCTTCGCCGGATGCCGCCCGCGGCGTAAATGCCGGTCCGCTGGGTTTCATAGGGAAAGCAGATGAAGTTGGAATCTGAATACCCGTTGAACAGCCCGATATCCCTGAAGGCCGGGCCCTGGCGGTAGGCCAGATTGACCACCGGATCAAACTTGGTTTCCGGAACCATGCCGGCGGCCAATACCACCATGTCGGCCTTGACGGCGATTTTATCTCCCAGAAGGGTGTTGTCGGCTTCAACGATAAGGCCGCTTCCGTTTTTGGAAACGGAGATGACCTGTCCCTTGGTGAGAAAGATCCCGGGATCCTGCTGGATGCCCTTGTAAAAGTTCTCCGACAGGCCGGGGGTCCGCATGTGCTGATAGAGAATATAGGCTTTACCGTCGGCGTAGTCTTCCCGTACGTATTTGGCTTGTTTCAGAGAAACCAGACTGGTTACGGCGCCGGCATATTCGAAATCCCGGTCATCCTGATCCTTGCCCGGACTCTGAATGAAGACCACGGATTTGGCCTCCTTGCCGTCCGAGGGTTTAACGATTTTGCCCTTTGCGGCGATTTCTTCGAACTGATGGTTGGTCACTACGTCGGGAATTTGTCCATAACCCAGATGGGCGTATTGATCACCCCCAATTTCGGCGGGGCGCCAGCCGGCGGCCAGAATCACTGAACCGTAAAGTTCCCCATCAGGGTCCAGGGTCAGGATATCCTTCCTCCCCTGATTGTATTCCATATATTTTTCATTTAATTTATCAGCATCCAGTTCCTTGCCGTTTTCATCCACCTTCATTTCCGGGGGAAGGGGATAGGGAACGTCGAATTCGATCTTTTCACCGGGCTTTTTGAAGGTCACGGTAAATTCTCCGGGTTGTCCGGCGATACGGGCAACCATGGTCCCTGTCTTAACGGTAATGTTGGAAAACGACTCCGCTTCCCTGATCTTGGACTGTATTACCGGATTGATGAGGTTGTCGTAAGGCGCATTGACCGGAAGCTGCTTCCTGATTTTAGAGGCATAGCCCCCAAGTGAATTTTCCTTTTCCACTATAGTCACATCATATCCGGCTTTGGCAACATCCATTGCCGCTGAAATCCCGGTGATGCCGCCGCCGATAACCAGAACTTTCCGGCTGAGATTTTCAACCTTATAGGGTTCGGGAAGCTGGATTTTCTGAACTTTGGCCATTCCCATCCGGAGGTAGTCCTCGGCCAGCATTTGAACACGGTCAAAATGCTCGCCGTCATTCTTCTGTTCCTCTTCAAGGGCGGGGAAATCCGCTCGTGGATGGGACCATACCACCTGCTCCCGGATATTGACCCGGTCCACGATACAGCCGGGAAACCGGAATGTATCGAAATTGACCCTCCTGGAACATGCGGCGATAATCAGGGTGTTAATGCCGTTTTCTTCGATATCTTTATTAAGGACTGAGACGCCGTCTTTTCCGCAGAGAAACTCATGGGTTTTAACCGGCAGGCCTTCCCCCGAGGCGACACCGCTCAGAGACTCAATGTCCAGAACATCCCCGATGCCACAACCTGTGCATATATATACACCGTATTTTTTATCCATGAATAACCTCCTACCTTCTCACCAGAGTTTGAATTGCCTTCAAGGCCATACCGGTGGCATTCTGGTTGGAAGATACCACGTCGGCCGGTTTATTGGCGCATCCTGCCGCGAACATTCCGCCTTTGTCATAGTCATTGATAATAAAACCGTCCTCATTGTATTTAAGATCTGCCGACAGCTTGGAAACAGCCGCCGTCGGCTGCATGCCGGTGGCCAGCACCGCCATTTCAACGGTCTGGCGGATTTTTTCCCCGGTTACCGCATTTTCCGCAACAACCATAATATTTTTGGTATTCGGATCTTCGCTGACCTCGGCGACTTTTCCTTTGATGAAAAAGACATTTTTATCTTCCTTGATTTTGGTGTAGAATTTTTCATACCGATCTCCGGGAGCCCGCAGGTCGATATAAAAAATGTAAATCTTGGCATCCGGGTACTGGGCACGGATATAGGTGGCATGTTTTAACGACGCCATGCAGCAGATGTAGGAACAATAAGGCAGATGGTTCTCATCACGCGACCCTGCGCATTGAACAAAGGCCACGCTTGCCGGGGCCTTGTCGTCCGACGGACGAACAATTTTTCCCTGGGTGGGGCCGTTTTTAGATGCGAGCCGTTCGAGCATCATATTGGTGACGACGTTCTGATACAGCCCGAACCCGAGATTATCCATTTTTGTCGCGTCGTAGGGCTGCCAGCCCGTGGCCCATATGACGGATCCCACTGCGAGATTCAGGGTTTTAGCCTTCATGTCCAGATCAACCGCATTGTATTTGCAGGCTTCCATGCATCGGGCGCCGTCATCCGTTCCGACGATCTGGGGAGAAATGACATATCGGGCAGGAAAGGCCATTTCATGGGGCAAATAAGCCGCCTTGGTTCTGTTCATGGAGAAATTGTGTTCACTGGGAATCTCCGTCCGGCAGGCTTCGGCACAGGCCCCGCAGCAGGTACAGTTCTCATTGACGTACCGGGGGTTGAGCCTGATGGCCACGTTGTAATTTCCAGGGGAACCTTCCACTTTTTCAACTTCGGCAAGGGTAAATACTTTAACTCTCGGATTGTCCTTGATTCTTCTGAAGTTGATCTCAAGTCCGCAGGTCGGGGGGCATAGCTTCGGAAAATACTGATTCAGCTGTGAAACTCTCCCGCCCAGGGATGGATTTTTTTCGACCAGGAACACCTCGTACCCCACTTCGGCGGCTTCAAGGGCAGCGGTCAACCCACTGATTCCTCCGCCGACCACCAAAATGCTTCCGCTCGCAGGGGCTGCTTTGTCTTCTGTCATGCTATCCCTCCGTTTTACGTTTAATGGATGATCTCTCTTGTGGTATCGGCCGTTTGCCGGGACGATACCCCTTAATCCGTGTTATATCTGATATCTTGAACAATTTCCCCGCCTGTTGCCGTAAATTGTTCAAGATATCAGATATCAGCCTGTATCAACTTCTATGAAAAAGCCTCCAGGTGTTGTAAAACACCTGGAGGCGTACTGCGATCACCTGATTGAGGGTCTACCGAGTATTAATCAGGGGATAATTTTAATATAGTCTCTCTTGAAGATATCCCATTTTTTAGCTTTGGGATCGAATTTGGAGTTAACAAACGCAAACCAGTTTGCATCATCCTGTCCGGGGTAATCCGCCTGGTAGTAAAATCCGGGGTAGCGGGTTTCTTTACGGAACTGGATATGACGCAGATGGGCTTCAACGGTCCAGATCCTGTGCTCGATTTCCCATGCTCTCATGAGTTCGTGGAGATCGCCGGCAGCCAGTTTTTCGCAGTCTTCGCGCATGGTCTGAAGAAGATCCATGACGACTTCGAGGTTTTTGCTGCTGGTCTGGTAGTAGGTAGCAGTACCCGCACCATACTCATGGGTGGCTTTCATCAACCGGTACATCATTCCATTCGGTTTGACGTAATTGGGGTTGATGTCCACTGCTGTGGTGTAATTACAGTTGTCCAGGAAAGTACGAACCGGTTTGTAAACCAGGTCAACCAGTTGTTCTTTGGTCTGTGACAGGGTCGGTTTGAAATCCGCATGATCGACGGCGTAGCGAACCATCTGTTTGGCAGCCATACGGCCTTCAGCATGGGAACCTGAAGAGAATTTATGACCGGAGCAACCCACGCCGTCACCGGAGGTGAAAAGGCCGTTAACCGTGGTCATACGGTTGTAAACTTTACCGTTGTCGGCTTTGATCTTGTAGGCTTCCGGGACCCAGTCAAAATCCGGTCCGGAGGTCCACAGACCGCAGCACCCTGAGTGAGAACCCAGAAGGTACGGTTCGGTGGGCATAACTTCGGAATTCTTCTTTTCCGGTTCGCAGTTCTGCGCGCACCACAGGTTGGCCTGACCGCAGGTCATGTCGAGGAAATCTTCCCAGGCTTCGGATTCCAGATGCTTGAGTTCTTTCTTGTCCATGGTTTTTCCGAGTTCGGCCAGAGCAGTTACCGTATCCATGATGATGGGACCGCGGCCTTCTTTCATTTCAAACAGCATCAGGTGGTTACGCAGACAGGTCGGCGTAATGGCGGCGGTTCCATAAGGTGCATATTTTTCAAGCTCTTTCTTTGCAGCGTCGCTGGCGGCGAAGTTTTCACCCAGTCCATTCAAGGTTTTGGCCTTGAACAGCAGGAACCATGCGCCGACCGGGCCGTAACCGTCTTTAAAACGGGCCGGCGTGAAACGGTTTTCCATCATGGAAAGTTCGGCACCGACTTTCATGCACATCGTGTAAGTGGACCCGGCATTCCATACCGGGTACCATGCGCGTCCCTTGCCTTCACCAACCGAACGGGGCTGATAGATATTAACTGCGCCGCCGCAGGCAACCATCATGGTCTTGCATTTGATGATGTAAACTTTGTTTTCGCGAACCGAGAATCCCACCGCCCCGGCGATCGTGTTTTCTTTGTTGGCATCCAGGAGCAGTTCAACGATGAAAACCCTTTCCAGGATATTGTCTGTGCCCAAAGCTTTTTTAGCCGCTTCGGCAACAATTCTCTTGTAAGATTCACCGTTGATCATGATCTGCCATTTACCGGTTCTAACCGGTTGGGCACCGCTTTTTAACGTTCCGGCGGACTGACCTTTTTTACCGTCCATGTTTTTGCCGTCGGCGGTTTTTTTCCAGACGGGGAGTCCCCATTCTTCAAACAGATATACGGAATCATCAACGTGGCAGCCCAGATCATAGATCAAGTCTTCACGGACAATGCCCATGAGGTCGTTACGAACCATGCGTACGTAATCTTCAGGTGCATTTTCACCGATATAGGTGTTGATAGCCGAAAGTCCCTGGGCAACTGCGCCGCTTCTTTCCATTGCGGCTTTGTCACATAACAGAACGGTCTGGTTATCTTTTTTCCACTTATTGACCTCAAAAGCAGTTCCGCAAGCAGCCATACCGCCGCCGACGATAAGAATGTCGACTTCTTTCTCAACAACTTCCGGATCTCTTACGGCCTTAGTTTCTCCCAAAGGTTTATTTGGTAATGCCATATTATATCCTCCTTAAATTGGAAATCTAATATTCATCAGAGTAATTTATCAAATAAAATCAAAGCTTCTTAAACAGTTTTCGGGGTCGGCATGACTTTTCCGTCCGCCTCTTCCGTTGAAAGCAACTGTGACTCCAGATCTTTTCCTTTAAGGGCCGCATAATCGTTGGCAGCGCCTTCGGGGGTTGTTCTGATGGGGAACTTGAAGCGTTTCACAAGACCATTTCTGAACTTGCAGGTCCACATGACATCTTCGGTACCCATCATGGGCATGATGCTGCTCCCGAGGGGTACAAAATCAGCATATCCGCGGACTTCGATCGCCTGAGTGGGGCATATTTTGACGCAAGAAAAACATTCCCAGCACTGATCCGGCTCCTGATTGTAAGCCTTCATCGCGTTGGGATCCAACACCATCAGGTCGTTGGGGCAAATGTACATACACGCGGTTTTGTCCCCGCCTTTGCAACCATCACATTTTTCTTGAATTACAAAACTTGGCATTTAGATACCTCCTAATTCTGCTTTGTAAAAATTTCTGTTAATAAAAAATCCAAAATACAACAAAAACAGTATTTTTATTAAGCTCCCGCCACCTCCCTTCTTTTTCCTGACCTTCTTCTGTGTGTCGGCTTTTCTCAAAAATACGATCCGTTGTCTATATTAAAAAATACCCATTAAATTCAACAATATATAATTGACCCTCCAACAAGCTCCATTGAATATCACTGGGTATTTTACTTGTCAACAATTTTTGCCCGACCGAAATCAAGGCGGCCGGGATTGTCCCGGGGAAACCATAGGCAATCCCAATATATTGATATTTAAACTTTATACCCCCGCATATATTGCGGAATGCCTCCCCGGGACTGAATGACGGGACACCCGATTTTTTATTGACAAACCCGCCCCGTGAACTTAACCTTTTGGCCCGGCTTGATGCTGAATAACACAGGGTAAAGGGTTATGAACGATAATATGACACCCGTTTCATCGGGAACGAGGTTTAATTTTCTATGCGCGCCTTCTGTTTCGTGCTTCAATGAATGCTGCAGGGATTTGAACCAGTTTTTGACCCCGTATGATATTTTAAGAATGAAAATCAGGCTGGGCATGACTTCAACCGATTTTCTGGCCCGGTATTGTCAATTTCACACCGGTCCTGAATCCGGTCTTCCCATTGTCACCCTGAAACCCGTGGATGGCGCCGGTCTGAAATGTCCTTTTGTTACGCCCGAAGGCTGCCGTATTTACGAGGACCGTCCCACTTCCTGCCGTATGTACCCGCTGGCCAGGGCCGTCTCCAGGAACCGGGAAACAGGTGCCATTTCGGAGTATTATATGCTCATGAAAGAACCCCATTGCCGTGGATTCGAGCAGGAATCAACCCAAACGGTTAAAGAATGGATCCTTCGGCAGGGCCTTCCGACCTACAATTCATTAAACGACTTGATGATGGACGTGATCAGCCTTAAAAATGCGCTGGTCCCGGGATCACTGCCCCTTTCCACCCGGCATCTTTTCCATATGGCCTGTTACGACCTGGACAATTTCCGCCCCCATCTTTTCAAGAAAGGAATAGTGGATCATTCAGTCATGGATCCTGAAATGATGGAATCGGCCAAATCCGATAATGTGTCCCTATTGAAAATAGGCATTGAGGCCGTAAAGCAGGCCCTTCTTGGATCAAGACATTGACATCCTGATTTTGAGCCTTAGTTTCTGCAGACTGACCGCTGACAGGGTTAAACCCATAATAGATCCACGAAGCGGACAATATATACCAGGACGGAAGGGGTATTTTTCAGCCTTTACGATAAGGAGACCATATGTCGGCAATTAAAACCAAGGATGAAATACTGGAAGACATGATGTCCCGGGAGAAGCCTGTTTGCCCCAATTGCGGAAAGCAAATGAGCATCTGGGAAGCGCCGTCCATGAATTTCAGTGATGGATTGGGATGGGGCTCGCCCTATCTTTACATGTGCTTTAATGATGAGTGCCCTTTGTATGTTCAAGGATGGGACAACATGCGCGAGAATTATTCCCATCATGCCTCATACCGTTGCTTCACCTATCCGGATGCCAAGAATTTTGAGTGCATGCCGGTATTTTCCCCCATGGGCGCCACGGGCCAGGTGATCGACGATGAGGTCGTTTTCCAGCAGGAAGTCCTCAAGGAAGCCATCAAGAAGGGGTTCTCAATTCTTGCGTCCTGTTATGTGGAAAAGGATGATCTGACCATAGTCCGGATTCTTCTGGACTCGACCGAACCCACGCGGGTCCGGATAAAAGCGGCGGAGATGTTCGGCGATATCTGCGGGGCGGATGCGGTTGAAGCAGTCAGAAACGCGAGATTCGGCAACGAGGTTCTTCAGAAAACCGTTAACGGTGCGATAAAAAAGATATACGACCGTCAGTTCATCCGGGAATGCCCCTTCTGCGCGGAGATTATCAAAAGCAGGGCCGCTATCTGCAAACACTGCGGACGGGACGTGGCCGGTCAGTAAAAACCCGACGGCCCGGAGACCGAACCGGTTCGATCGGTTCAACGGTTTTCCGGGCCGATTTCTTCCTTTAAAAGGCAGCAGGCAATTTTGTATTTCGGAACCCCCGGGGAGAGGTAGTCCAGGTTTTCAGGCTGAATCAACTTGTTCATCACACACCCTTCGGGAATATCCAACCCAAATAAATCCATTTCATTGATTTTTCCCGTTTGAACCAGATGGTGTTCCTTAAATTCAAGGCTGTGGAGGGGAAAATCTTCGCACAAGGGGCATTGGTAAACTCTACCGTTTGGGAACACGAAATAGTTCTTTGCTGCTTTGCCCGCGCACTGAAAGGGTTCGTTCGGGTTTAAAAACACTTTGGGGTAAGAGACGGGAATTCCCATGCCGGCGATTTTTTCGGCTGTTTTCAATACCGTGTCCAGCCATTTTTCCCCGGAAACCTGCAGTTCCCGGTTCAGAGGCCCCGCGGATTTCCCCCTGATCCCGATTACCTGGATAAAAAACCGGTCAAGGGGCAATTTTTCAAGAAAAAAGGGCATCTTTTCCAATTCATGGATATTTAAGCTGCTCACCGTATAAATCAGGCTGGTGCTGAACCCTTTGCCCTTTGCCTTCCGGATCCCCGAAACACAGGTTTCAAAGCATCCTTTCCCCCTGATCCCGTCATTGGTTTCCCTGGTCGCCCCGTCAAGGCTGAAGCTGAAAAAATCAACTTCCTCGGGCGTCGTTTTTTCCAGAATATCATGAAAAAGGTAACCGTTGGTATCAACGGTGATAGAGGTATACCCGATTTTCCGCGCCGCTTTGATGGCGTCCGCCAGGTCGGGATGAAGGGTCGGTTCCCCTCCCAGGAAAATCAGGTTGGCATTCATGTGGCCGCCCTTCAGAATGTTCAACCACTTTTCCATGACCTCCGGGGAAAGAGAACCGCTCCCCTGCTGTTCGGGGTTGATATAACAATGACGGCAGGAAAGGTTGCACCGGGTGAGGATATGAAAAAACACATTGACGGCGTTGGCGGAAAAAGAAACGGTCTTTTTAAATTGCTGCATTTTGGTTCCGGTATGATTTGTGGGTCCTCATGGGGTTTGAAATACGTTTTTCCATCCCTGTTGTCAAGAACGTCCGGGCCGGACGCTTTCCCGACGGGGATTCCCTGATGCAAATTCATATTGACATTTTTTCCTATAAAATTTAGGTGATAAAATCTTAAAACAGGTCATCCGGGTGTTTTGGGCCAGCGGATATTGTGCTTGCCAAACCATCGGGCGAATGTTAAACAACCGATTTCTTTATGCTGGGATTGTAACTACCATTTATTACACCATAAAAAAGGAGGAAAGGATACATGGCTTACGATGCGGTAAACATGCCGGACTGGCAGATTTCCGAGGAAGCGGAAAAAAATATGCCCACGCCGGAAAAGTGGATGCAAAAACTTGGACTTTCCAAAGATGAAATGCTCCCCATGGGGCGGCTTTCCAAAATCGACTTTCTGAAAGTCATCAATCGTCTCAAAGACAAACCGGACGGAAAGTACATTGAAGTCACGGCCATCACCCCAACCCCCCTGGGCGAAGGCAAAAGCACGACCTCCCTGGGGTTGATCGAAGGCCTTGGCGCCCGGGGCAAAAGCGTCGGCGGCGCCCTCCGGCAACCCTCCGGCGGCCCGACCATGAACGTCAAGGGAACGGCAGCGGGCGGTGGAAACTCCCTTTTGATTCCCATGACCGAGTTTTCCCTGGGTCTTACCGGCGACATCAACGATATCATGAATGCCCACAACCTGGGCATGGTCGCCATGACCGCCAGAATGCAGCATGAAAGAAACTACAATGACGAACAGCTGAAGAGGCTCACCGGCATGCGTCGTCTGGACATTGATCCCACCCGCGTTGAGATGGGCTGGATCATCGACTTTTGTGCACAGTCGCTCAGAAATATCGTTATCGGTCTGGGCGGCCGCACCGATGGTTATACCATGCAGTCCAAATTCGGCATCGCCGTAGGCTCCGAATTGATGGCCATCCTGGCCGTCGCCACCGACCTGGCCGACCTCAAGGAACGCATCAACAACATCACCGTGGCTTTTGACAAGAGCGGCAAACCGGTAACCTGCCGGGACCTGGAAGTCGGTAATGCCATGGCCGCCTTCATGAGAAACACCATCAACCCCACCCTGATGAGCACCGCCGAATATCAGCCCTGCTTCGTGCATGCCGGTCCCTTTGCCAACATCGCAGTGGGTCAGAGTTCCATTATCGCCGACCGCGTGGGTCTGAAACTCTGGGATTACCATGTTACCGAATCCGGCTTTGCCGCAGACATCGGCTTTGAGAAATTCTGGAATGTTAAATGCCGTTTCAGCGGGCTGAAACCCCATGTCTCCATCCTCACCGCAACGATTCGTGCCCTGAAAATGCATGGCGGCGGGCCCAAAGTAGTCGCCGGCAAGGCCCTGGACGAAGCGTACACCAAGGAAAATCTGGGCCTGCTGGAAAAGGGCTGCGAAAACATGGTGCATATGATCGGTGTTATTCGCAAATCAGGCATCAATCCGGTGGTTTGCATCAACCGTTTTTACAGCGACACCGATGCTGAAATCGCCATGGTGAAAAAGGTTGCGGAAGCCGCCGGCGCCCGCTGTGCAGAATCCAATCACTGGCTCAAGGGTGGAGAAGGGGCCCTGGAATTTGCGGACGCCGTCATCGACGCCTGCGAAGCCGGGAATGATTTCAAATATCTTTACCCGCTGGAAATGAAACTGCGCGACCGCGTAGAACTTATCGCAAAGGAAGTTTACGGCGCCGACGGAGTGGATTGGCTGCCCGATGCGACCGCCAAGGCGGATATGCTGGAAAAAGATCCCAAGTATGCTGATTTTGCCACCATGATGGTCAAGACGCATCTCTCCCTGACCCACGACCCGGTGAAAAAAGGCGTGCCCAAGGGATGGCGACTGCCTATCCGAGACATCCTTATTTATTCCGGGGCCAAGTTTCTCTGCCCCTGCGCCGGAACCATCAGCCTGATGCCGGGTACCGGTTCCAACCCCGCTTTCAGAAGAATCGACGTCGATCCGGTTACCGGAAAAGTCAGCGGGCTGTTCTAACTGAATCGGTCAAGAAAATGTTCATGAGGGGCCCGATCCCTTTTTCGGGCCCCTTTTTTTATGACTCAATCCCGTCGGCACAGGACGGTATAGCATTCAGGCAAGGCACATCATGCGATTTCTCATTATCAACCCTTATTACCCGATCGATGAAACACCATCCCCGCCTTTGGGACTGGCCTTTATCGCCGGTGCGCTGGAAGCGGCGGGCGTGGAGGTAAGGTTCCTGGATTTTGTGGTTTACCCCTACCATGCATCCGTTCTGGAAACTGTTGTAAAGGAATTTTCCCCTGATTTTGTGGGGGTCACATCGGTGACCATGAGTTTTTACAGCGCCATCGGCGTTATCCAGGATGTCAAAAAGATCAATCCGTCCATTTTCACCGTAATGGGCGGTCCCCATGTGAGCTTCCATGTCCGGGAAACTTTCTCCGCATATCCCGAGCTGGATTTTATCGTGATCGGGGAAGGGGAGAAAACCATTGTGGAACTGGTTGAAACCGCCGAAGGAGACCGGAACTGGGGTGCTGTGAAGGGCATCGCCTTCCGCCGGGGATCGGAAACCGTCGTGACCGGTGCCGGAAAACCCGCTGATGTGGATTCACTGCCCAATCCGGCCCGGCATTTCATTCCACTGGGACGATACCGGGCGCTGGGAATGCCCGTCAGCATGACATCGAGCCGGGGATGCCCCTTCCAGTGCATTTTCTGCGTGGGACGAAAAATGGTGGGCGCTAAGGTGAGATATCGAAATCCCGTGGCCGTGGTGGATGAAATGGTCCAGTTGAATGCCATGGGTTTTCACCAGATAAATCTCGCGGACGATCTTTTTACCGCCAATAAACAGCATTGCCATGCGGTGTGCGACGAAATCCTCCGGCGCGGCTTGAATCTGAGCTGGACCTCCTTTGCCCGGGTGGACACCGTTTCTTATGAAGTGCTGGCGAAAATGAAAAGCGCCGGGTGCCACACGGTGAGTTTTGGTGTGGAAACCGGAAACCCGGAAATGCTCAAGCGCATCAAAAAGGGCATCACCCTGGAACAAGTCCTCGAGGCCGTGGAGATGTGCAACCAGGCCCAGGTGGTTCCCCATGCATCCTTTATATTGGGGCTTCCGGGAGAAACTCCCGAAACCTTGAAACAGACCATTGACTTTGGGGACAAGCTGGCATCCATGGGCGTTCTGCACGGATTTCATATCCTGGCCCCTTTTCCCGGAACCGAGATCCGGAACCACATCCGGGATTACGATCTGACCATACTTGCCGATGACTGGTCCTTGTACCATGCCAACCGGGCCATAGTGAAGACTTCAACCATTGATCCGGAGACGTTGGACGAGGTGGTGATCGGGTGGGAGGAAAAATATAAGCAGCACCTGGGAAAACTGAAAACCCTCAGGGAAAATGGCGAAGGGACCTCGGAGGAAATATGGCCTCTGACCAGGCTGGAGCATACCGTGCTGATTTATGACCTGATGATGGCCGAAACCATTGAACATCACGGGTGTCTGGACCCTTTTCCAGAAGACGCAACCACTTCGGAGGCCTTGTGCGGACTGGTGGAGAACATCGGCAAAACCGGGACTGAATACTCACCCGACGAACTTCTCAGCACGCTTCTCTTTGCCGTTGAGCAGGGATATCTCACATATTCCATATCCGGGGGACGAGTCCAATGGGAGTGGGTGAACCATATCACGGCTCTTCCTGACGATAGAGCCATTGTTCCATTTTAAGGGATCCGACATGGGTTCCCGGGAAGGGTTTGACCTCACACCGGGAGGAGAGCTGGACCCCCCCCTGGATAACGGAAACCGGGCGGTCAACAGACACCACCACCACGAAGATCTTTTCATGTTCGGCAGAGAACCGGAGGGCGGAATTGAATCTGGCCCCCCGGGACCGGTCTTCCCCGGGAATGGCGTGTCCGTCCAGAAGACAGGCGAACCCGTGAAGATTAAGATCCGCGCCGATATGAAGGGCTCCGTCCACCCGGGCCATGGCCTGGGCGAGTTCCAGATACCTTTTCTCCCGAAGATCCAGGGGGTGCTCGAACCTCTGGCCGGGAAGTTCCAGAGGAGCGTCATTCATATCAACAACCAGGGTGCAGCCGAACTCCTCTTCCTCGCCGTAATGGACAATGGCCGAAATGATTTTAAACAACTGGTTTTCGGATTCGGAATCCAACGTGGATTCCAACAAGATTTCCTCGACTTCAAACAATTTGGCCCGGTTTGTGGTGGAATGAAAATCGCCGCCCGAAAAACTGCAGACAAGATTGTCATTAACCTTCAAAAACCCGTGACCTCGCTTAAACATCACCGATATACAGAAGGCATCCACCGCCTGTGTGGCGATACCGACAATCATCCGGCCGTCGGAAACCAGTCTTCGATTGGAATTTTCAACAGACAGCAATAATTTCCGGACATGTTTGAAATTGGCGATTTTGGGCTGTTCCCTGCTGGGAAACTTTGCCATGAAGGATAACTGCTCGATGGAAGAAGATTCCACGAACACCACCTCACCCCTGGGCCAGGCGCCTTCTTCGCTGGTGCCCGAAATGCCGATGACGGCTTCCAGAATGGGATAAATCCGCAGGGGTGTATCCCATCCCAGAATGATGTTCATCTCGTCTACGATAAAGTCCCTTACCGCATGGGTGGCGTATTCCCGCAGAAATCTGCCGGATATGCCTGTATACAGGTCTCTTTGATTGGCGAAATCGTGGGAAAGCCTGCCGGCCGCATGCTCCAGCCACCTTTCCGTGGGTCCTATGGAGCACATGTCGGGATGATGTTCCGTAAACCACATCTGATAAAATACCGCACGACTCCTGGCGCCCTGGGAAATCAGACCGGCCAGACCCAGGTTTTTTTCCGGATAGGTAATGCCATAAATGCCCTTACCGCTGAAATCCGGTTCCCGGGTCCGCCATAAATCGGAATCCACATAAAGTTCCTTGAATTTGGGCTCGTGGCCCTGGAGAAGATTTTTAGGGTCGTAAACGCGCAAGGGAGATTCGGGTTTTTCAGCGTAGATCACAGCCACCCGGCTGGGTCCGGAAAAATGCGATAACCCTTCCTCCAACCCGACCAGTGTATCAAAAAGGCAGAGATTTTTAAAAGAATCCTCATCCATTTGAGAGTTTCTGCGGATACGGTCCGGAACCTGATGGGGATCCTTTCAAAATTACAGGTCCTCAAAAAGGTTCCTGTTGACGTAAGTTAAGGTAAAGAGAAGGCCTAAAAATCCCCCAGGGGTCTATTAAAGGTAAATCTGGCCGGATCTTTCACCATTTTCTGGGAGGCTTCATCAACATTTCCACCCAGGGCAGAGAAAGGAAGGGAAACCACAAAAAAAACCGTTCCGACCACCATGGAAACAAATCCCAGGGGTCTGACCACCAGCATGTCGGCCATCATTTCTTCCGCGCTGGTTTCTTCATCCTGCCCCATAACCGCTGAAAACGCAGGACTCCCGGGAATCATTACAAGAGAAATCGCCAACATCAGGACCGTCAGTAGTTTAGCTGTTCTCGCCATAAGATCCTCCTTATTTTTATGATAAATTTCCGATGATATCATTTGCCTGGATTTTTTGATTCGGCGCCTTTTCCAACTTTACTGCATGATAACAATTGTTTTGGGATTGTGCAACGCCAGAAATCAGATTTTAAGTTTATTATTTTTCCGGTTTGCGTTAAAGAATCCGGCATGCTTATCGAAGCCGTCCAGGTACAGATTGCCGTTGCGCTTCCCGTTTCCGGCACTTTTACCTATGAGGCCTCTCCATCCATTTCCCATCTGATTTCATTGGGAAAACGGGTCATGGTCCCATTTGGGAAAAGAATGATCACCGGCTATGTGCTGGATGTTGGCCCGGTCGTGGACCGGTGCGGCCTGAAACAGGTTGTGGATGTACTGGACGAGACCCCCCTGTTCCCCGCATCCATGATCCCTTTTTTCAAATGGATCGCCGATTATTACAAACACCCCATCGGCGAAGTGATCCAATGCGCCCTGCCGGCCGGCTTGACTTTAAACGATGTTTCCCGGCTTCGTATCACCGAGATGGGAACGGAGGCCCTTCTGAAAGCATCTCTTTCTCCCCTGGAAAGAGAAATTCTCAACCGGCTCAAAGACGGTCCCTGCGATCAGAGAACCCTGGACGGCCATTTCGGGCAAAAGGTCCCCAGGGTTTTAATCCACAGTCTTCTTGCCCGGGAATGGATTGAGAAAGCGCAAACCATTAAGGATGTCTCCCCAAAGCACCGGTATGAACGCTGCGTTTGCCTTCTGAACCCCGAGGCGGTTATCGACCCCAGGGCCAAAACCCGGTATAAGGTAATCGAAATTCTCAAAAATACCGGAACTCTAAGGGTTTCCGAACTTCAGAAAATTCTTCCCACGGCGGCTAATGTTCTCAAACCCCTGTGCGAGGCCGGGCATATCCGCATCCACCGGGAAAAGGTGTTCCGGGATCCCTTTGGCGAAGATATTCTGCCCGAGGCGGATCTTGCTCTCACCGGGGAACAGGCTGCGGTGGTCGATGAAATCGAAAAAGCCATGGGCAAGGGATATGCCACGTTTCTTCTCTCCGGGGTTACGGGGAGCGGAAAAACCGAGGTGTATCTTCAACTCGCCCGTAAGGCCGTGGAAGAAGGCCGGCAGGCGCTGATACTGGTCCCTGAAATCGCCCTGATCTCTCAGATCGAGAGACGGTTCAGGGCCCGATTCGGGGAAGGGGTGGCCGTTCTCCACAGCGGTCTTTCCCATGGGGAACGGTTTGATCAGTGGATCCGGATCCTCTTGAACCAGGCACCCATCGTCATCGGTGCCAGGTCGGCGGTATTTGCCCCCCTTGACCGCATCGGTCTGATCATCGTGGATGAAGAGCACGAAACCTCCTACAAACAGGATCACGGCCTGATGTATCAGGCCCGGGATCTTTCCGTGAAACGGGCCAGTCTGGAAGGCTGCGTCGCTGTTCTGGGGTCGGCGACCCCCTCCATTCAATCCTTCTATAATGTGGAGACCGGTAAATACCGTGAGGTCAGGTTAACCCGGAGGGTTAATGAAAGGCCTCTTGCCGAGGTCCGGCTGGTGGATCTTCGTAAAATCAAGGACAAACGGGGTATCCGGAGATTTATCAGCCCCGAACTCCACGAGGCGATGAAAAATACCCTTGAACGGAAAGAACAGGTACTGCTGTTTCTCAATCGAAGGGGCTTTTCCAATATCTCCGTCTGCGGATCCTGCGGAGAGGCTATCAAGTGCAGGAATTGCGACATCGCGATGACGCTGCACCATCACACCAGAGCCTATAGCTGTCATTATTGCGGGTCTTCGCGTGCCGCATCCATGGATTGTTCGGTGTGCGGTTCCTCTCATATCCGGCATCTGGGCATCGGGACGGAAAAAGTGGAACAGGCCGTCCGAGCCCTTTTCCCGGAAGCCGGGGTGGTCCGCATGGACCGGGATACCACCCGGCGGAAAGGGTCTATTGTCCAGATCCTGAAAGGCCTGCAAAACAGGGAGATCGATATTCTGGTGGGGACCCAGATGGTGGCCAAGGGTCACGATTTCCCCAACATCACCCTGGTGGGCATCATCTGCGCGGACCTGTCGTTAGGTTTCCCCGATTTCCGGTCCGGGGTGAAAACTTTTCAGGTTCTGGCACAGGTGGCCGGAAGGGCGGGCAGGGGGGAAGCTCCCGGAAAAGTGATTCTTCAGACCTACAATCCGGGCCATTTCAGTATTTCCGCCGCGACCCGCCAAGATTTCAGGGCTTTTTACGACCAGGACATCCGTTTTCGCCAATCTCTGAAATACCCGCCTTTCAGCCGATTGATCCGGTTACGGATTTCAGGAAAAAACGCCGATGCCGTACGAGACCACGCCTTGAAAATAGGGTGTGCTGCAAAAGTTTTAGCCAAATCTCCCCCTTTCGACAAGTCCGTTTCGGTCCTGGGCCCCATCGAATCGTCCCTCTCCCGGATCGCCGGGCATTACCGGTGGCAGATTCTTTTGAAAGGAACGACGGTTTCCCATCTCCACCTGTTTGCAAGGGAACTTTTAGACGGGAACACCCCCCTTTTTCGCCATGCCCAAGTCTCGGTCAAAGTTGATGTGGACCCCTATTTTATGATGTAAATATCTTTCAAATTATGCTATCGTACCGCCGAATATTTTGAACAACCCTTTAACAGCAGAGGTACGCAGGGAATATGAGGAAGACTGCAACATGGATACTGACCGCATGGATTCTATTGATGCCGGTCCATATGTCCGCATGGGGATTGGAAGAAAACGGCCATGGAACGCCTTCGGTTCTGATTCCGAATCCAGAGCATCAGTTCGGATCTTCGCCGGAGGGTATCGAGCTGGTTCACGATTACATCATCAAAAACACCGGAACGGCCCCCCTTCATATTATCAATGTCAAAACCGGCTGAGGGTGCAGCGCCGCTTCCTATTCGAAGCAGATCCCTCCGGGCGAGGAGGGAAAAATAACCATCAAGGTTAAAACCGAAGGGTATGGGGGCAGGAACATCAAAAAGTCTATTCTGGTGTTTACCGACGATACGGCCAAGCCCCAGCACAAGCTGATCATATCGGGTTATATTGAAACTTTTGCCGATATCAAGCCCAGGGGACTTGTGCGTCTGATCGGCCACCTGGGAGATCCCATAAAACAGACCGTCACCATCGTTCCTTCGGAAAAATATCCGTTTGACATCACCGGGATCAACGCGGAGAAAGGTCAAAACATCAAATTTGAGCTGTTCAGACCCGAGCCCGGCCAAAACCGTTATGCCGTCACCGTAGAAAACATCAAAAACACCCAGGGGCGGTATTTCGATTCTCTGGTGGTGAAAACCAACAACGCGCTCAGGCCGGAATTTAACCTGAGGATTTTCGGGGATATCCGGCCCCCCAAACAAACAGAAGAAAAATAAAACAGGGATTGATGCGTAACATCAAGCTGGTCGCCTTTGACTGCGACGGTGTCATGTTCGACACCGTCGCAGCCAATCATGCGTATTACAACGACATTCTGCGGTTTACCGGAAGCCCGCCGCTGACTCCCGAACAATTTGAATTCGCTCACATGCATACGGTTGACGAAACCCTTGCCCTTCTGTTCCGGGACAACCCCGAAGGACTGGCAAGGGCCGGAGTCTATCGGAAGACGTTGAGCTATCTCCCCTTTATCAAGGAGATGGTCATCGAGCCCGGCCTAAAGCCCCTGCTTGAAAAACTCAGGCCGCTCCGTAAAACCGCGGTGGCCACCAACCGGTCGGACACCATGGACAGGGTTTTAAAGGAACACGGCCTGGAAGACGCCTTCGATATGGTGGTCACCTCCCTGGATGTGGTTCATCCCAAGCCCCACCCCGAGTCCCTGATCAAGATTCTGGATCATTTTACGTTAAAACCCATCGAGGCCATATACATCGGAGACTCCAAGCTGGATGAGATGGCCGCCATGGGAGCGAAGATACCTTTTGTGGCATACGGCAACCGGTCTCTGTCAGCGGTCCATCACATTGATCGCCTCGAAGAGGTTATGCTTCTGCTGGACGGTTGGGGGGAAGGATGAAGTCTATCCCTCTGTTTCCCGGCAAAGAGAATAGATCCGGTTGTTCAACCGAAATACGACTCGTCCGTTCTCTTCACCGACACAATCCGACAGCTTGATAAGGGCTCTTTCGGTAAATTTTATGCAGTCCCCATGAAGGCGCATAAACAGGCTGTCGTTTTTCATAAAGAGGTCTTCAGGAATCAGGGGAATCTTTTTTTTGGTGTTCAGGACCAGAAGGATTTCATCTCCCCGGATGACGTCGAATACGAACAGAGGTGTTTCGGCATAGCGAAAATATACTTTTTCACGGATGTTGTCGTATTCCCGGGACAGGTAATACCCGTCCCGGTCTTTTTGAATCGAAGTGTGAAAGTAGCCGATGATCCTGGGATTTTGGAATGGTCCGTACTCATTATGCCAGCGGCCCTTTTCATCCATCCAGAATACCGCATCTTCCCTGGGTATTACAATTTCCTTCATTTTCCCGGTCCTGGCTTTCCTTACCCGTTGTTTTCGATCCGGCACGAAACGGCGCTGCAGAATCGGGTGATTTCGGTTGCGGCACCCTGATGATCCCTCCTGAGGTGGAAATTGACCCATGAAGAGGTGTCGTTTAATTCCCACATCCGGGGAGGGATGCATCCTTTCCTCATTTCTCCGGTTTCGCCGCAGGTGGCAAGGCGGTTAAACGCCCGGTACCAGATGCACCGGCGGTCAGGATAGACTTCGCATCGGCCGTTATAGCTGCCGCCGCAGGCACCGTTTCGAATATGTTTGGGGCACTGGCTTTCCGGGCATAAAAATGCCACGTGGACGATGCCGCAATCCCCGCATTTCAGACAGTCGAGGAACAGTTTTTTGGTCGGGTCTTCCACCAGGCTGACCAGGATGCCGCCGAAACGGCTTTTGTCTGCCCACCGGCAGAATTTTTCCATCAGACCGGCAATAGGAGAGTCAAAGCTGAAAAAGAGGCTGTGGGCGTCCCGCATGAGATTGAACAGGTTTTTACGGGTCGGCGCGGGTTCCGGTTCCGTTTCATTGGGCTTCCCATCGGACAGGCCGGATTCCGGGTGTCTGGAAAAAAAATAGAATCCGCCGGGCTGGGGGAATTCGAATTCGGGGATAAAATCCTTCCAGTCTTTTTCAATTTCTCCCATGCGGTCGAGTATTTTCCCCACGGTGTCGAAATTTTTCTGGATGCCCCCGATGTGGATGCCCCGGTAACCAATCCCCTTGAGAATGGCCCCCAGTTTTGCGCTTCGCTCGATGGCCGCTTTCCTCCCTTCAGCCGGAGTGGTCCATTCTTTCTCCACCTTCCGGATCAATCCGTCCGTAACCACGGCCCCCGGTATTTTGACACCGTTCATGATCCGGGCGATACGCGGGGTAAGATAATACAGGGATCCCAGGGTGGGCTGCCGTATTCCCAGGCGATCCTCCATGAGCAGGAGCTCCTGAAATTTTTGGACATCATAACCCAGCTGGGTTATGACAAACTGTGCCCCGGCCGCGATTTTCTTGCAGAGTTTGGCATATTGGGCATGGCATTCCCCCTTGGTTTTTTTAAAGGGGGACACGGCGCATCCGGTGAAAAAGCCTTCGGGGTCTCCGTCCCTGTCGAACCGGTCGCTCAGCATGGAGAGCATGCAGGTCAGGCTGGTCGAATCCAGGTCGAACACCGGAGCGCCCTGACCTCCGAAACCCGTTCCGGAATAATCCCCGGTTAAGGCCAGGATATTTTTCATGCCCATCATGGCCAGTTGAAGGGCACGGCTTTCAATGCCCACCCGGTTTGCGTCCCTGCAGGTGAAATGCACGATAACGTCCATTCCCAGCTTGAAGATTTCATTTCCCAGAACATCGGGACTCAGGGACGGGTTGCCGCCGGGATTGTCCGTTATGGAGACCGCTGAAATCCGGCCGTCCGAATACGCTTCCCGGGCCATCCCCATGACCGTATCAACGGTCCGGACCAGGGATTCCGAACCCGGCACCAGCTCGAGGGTGACGACGAAATGTCCGGGGTCTTCGATATCGTGTCGAAAAAAACGAATCATCAGGGGCCTCCGTCCTTTAACGTCAGCAGACTTTTTCCAGAATGGCTTTGGCGTCTTCGCTGGAAAAGGGAGCGGGGTTGTTGGCGATGACGCCGGCAAGGGCCATTGTTTTTTCAGACAGGCTCAAAATGTCCGCCTGACTGATGTTATAGTTCTTCAGGGCGTTGTTCAACCCCGTGGAAACCACCAGATCGTACAGGAAATCAATGAACCGGTCCGCCGCCTGGTCCTGGGCGACGGTTTTTTCACCGCTGACGGTTTCCCAGAGGATCGCCGCTTTTTTCAAGGCCGCGTCCCGGCTGTGCTCCACCACCCTGGGCAGAAGGATGCCGCATCCCACCCCGTGGGGCACCCCGTGAAAGACGCTCATGGGATAACTCATGGCATGGGACGCGCACACCCCGCCGTTTAAGATGGCAAGACCGGCCAGAGCGCTGCCGAAAAGCATCTGGCTTCTGGCCTCCATGTCTTTGCCGTTTTCCACGGCTTTTTTGAGATTCCTCCCGATGCATTCGACGGCTTTTAAGGAAAAGATTTCACTCAAAGGGGTTGCGCTGTTGGAGATATAGGACTCAACCGCATGCGTAAGGGCGTCCATCCCGGTACTGGCGGTGACATCGGGGGGAAGTGTCGCGGTCAGTTCCGGATCCAGGAGGGCCAGCGAGGGAATCACATAGGAAGTATTGATGCCCAGTTTTAATTGCTTTTCACGGTTGATGAGCACGGCAACACCGGTCACCTCGCTGCCGGTTCCGGCCGTGGTGGGGACCATGATGGTTTTTACCCCGGGGTTTGTGATCAGGTTCTGGCCCTGGTAGTCTTTTGCCGGGCCGGGATTGGTGAGAAGGACCCCGGCGGCCTTTGCCGTGTCCATGGCGCTGCCGCCTCCGATGCCCACCACAAAGTCACAGGCACCCTCCCGGCCGGCCCGCGCGGCCGCGTCCGCGGTATCCACACTGGGTTCGGGTTCCGTCTTGTCGAAAACCACCGTGGAAACCCCGCTCTGGTCCAGAAGGGTTTTGATGCGGTCCGTTACCCCGAGCTGCGTCAATATATTGTCGCATACCAAAAGAACCCGAGTCCCCTTGAGGTTGTTGATTTCATGGCCGATGTTTTCAACGGCGCCGCATCCGAAAACCATGCGGGGGACCATTCTGCCTTCGAATTTGATTTCTTTCATTTCAGATGCCTCCATGGGAAATTGCAATCCGCCTGGTTTTCTGCGGAAACAAGTAGATTTCATCAAGGAACGGGAATAAGATGTCGAGAAATATCTCAAAGTTCCGACGGGGTGTCAAGAAAGGACTCCCTTAAGGGGGGTGAGAAATGCAACCCATTGAAAATGAGAAAACTCAAGTTTACGATGGTTGATAAATGCATTGCGAGAGGAAAATTTTGGCCGGTTTTCAAATGATTTTTGATAAGGATGTTTGTTATTTGTAATCGTTTAAATTTGATGACTTTCAGCCTGAAACTATTGTTTAAATTCGTCCGGCCCTGGCTGTTGCCTGCACTGGGATATTAAGCGTTATTTCTCGAAAAATTCACGATCAAACGAAGTAGCCAATTCATTTACAACATGAGATAGCTCAAATTTTTCAGATTCAGTTAAAGCCTCTGCTTTGACTCTAAAAAGACCTTTCCCAAAATGGTCTTCAAGTCCATCTGTGTTCATAAGTTTCTCAAGTGTCACAACCCATTCCCGTTGTGAATCATCTAAAGTATCTTTATCTATTTTTTTCAATCCAAGAGAGCATTCATAAAACGCACTAATTATTGACTCTTCTTCACCATTTGGATGAGGAAGCATTAAAATTCGACGAGCTGCTGAAAGTTTTTCGACAGGATACGGGTTTCTCATTCTTGCCCCCTTTGCTTTTGTCAGGACCGCAGAGCTGATGGGCCGTGAAACGATAACCGAGATCATATAGAAAAGCTATGATCGTCTATAAAATAAGGTCGTTAGAAAATGCCGCAGCTTTTCCCTGTCCCGCCCAAGCGAGATGTTTTCATTTGGCTGTTTCGAATTATATGCCATAAAAGAATTGGCTAATGCGCTAATATTATTCCTGACACAAGACCTACGACTCCAATTATTACAGATTTACAAAACCAATCCCATAACCCTCCTTGTCCTGGGTGAATGAGACTTCCCCACGGGAATAATCGTTTACCGACACTAAACAAATCAAGCTGACCGATGTCCTTGCCATTTATCAAGGTCTGGATAGCACCCTCAGCCCTTTGCGCAATACATTTGTTGGTATTATTTGCCGTGTGAACAAATTTAAGAAAAATTATTGTGAGCAATGCAACCAATCCATACGCAAAATAGGATAACCAGGTGGTTGGAAGCTGGAATTCGTGCTTTAATTTTAAAGAAGCTGACAGAATGAAAAGTGCCAAAACAGAAAAAATGATTTTCCACTCGTGCTGTTTACGTGCCTGAAACGCTCGCCGGTTCGTTTCAGATATAAATTTGCAAAAGTCGATTATTCGATTATCCTCCATATATTCCCTCATTTTATTATTTAAAATTCTGGTAGCACTGCTAATCAGCTGCGCGGCTTTTTTTGCATCACCTGAATTAGCCTTGTTATGAATTTCAAGCTATTTTCCGAAAAAATGGCTCATCATTTCATGGTACTATCTGTTGTCTTCACGTATTCTTTGTTCATAGCATTCTGTATGAAAGTAATCTTATATTTCATCGCCATTCTTTAGCTCATGCCATTCATTTTCAAAAAGCAACATGCCGCAATCCTTACAGTCTTCGACGTTAGTTTTTTCTGATATTTATCATATTATTCAGCTGAAACTTGGAGATCGCTCTCTTTATACCCAAAAAGCCCCATAAGTTCGCGGCTTCGCTTGACAATTGAATTTGAATTCAGCTTTGTTTCGACAAAGAAAGGTGAACCCTCAATATGGATGGGTTGGCTCATCTCATTCGGTTGCTGGCTAAAATATGACATTCGAGAACCACGGAGCGAGAGGCAACGGGAAAATTNNTACATTTCTTCCGAAACAAGAACAATAAGTTCTTTCCACGTGCGCGGATAGTAAGTGTTATCAAGTAGTTGAAAACTTATGATCCGCTTATTTATATAACTGCCCCCGGAATAATGTGTGGGTTTTGGCTTGGGGTGGATAGGAACTGGTTGTGTCGGAGGAGGTGAAGGTTCAGGTTTTCGAATTAGTGAATTCTGTATGGCGTTTATGAATTTTTCCACCTCATCTATTTCTGGCCTGAAACCTGATAATTTCTCGGTTGTCTCAATAAGAAGTTCAACAAGGAGGTCATCAGGATCGTTGAGGATTTTATACC
>DIKO01000040.1 GCA_002423615.1 Desulfobacteraceae bacterium UBA5616 | reverse complement strand
CATTCTTGGCCCGCAGCATGCTGAGTTCTTCTTTTCGTTGGTCCTTGGTGATAATCAGCGGATCCTGGCTGATCTGGTCGTCCAGGAAGGTTCCCAGGCGGACACCCAGCGCACGTGCGATCTTCAACAGCGGCCCCAGGGAAGGATAGACATCGTCCTCCTGAACAGATCTAAGGAAGCCAACTTCGAGGCCGGTTCTTTCGGCAAGCTCTTGCAGGCTGGCGCCTCTTTGTTCCATGTACTGCTTGATTCTCTGCCCCACTTTTTCCATATTTAGTTCTCCTCCTTTTCCGTGTTAAACTGAATGGGTATTCAACAATTGAATTCTATTTTATTATTAGGATTAATTTTTATCTGTATATACTAATTGAACGCCTTTTCAAAGAAAAAATTAGCAATCATTGCTCTCGATGAGCATTCTCATCACTTTGCCGATGGTATAACCTCCGGAGGTGGTTCCATAGACAACCACAATGATGGTAACAAAATCTTCCTGACTGCAACGGAGGCTTTATCTGAGAAAATCCCACCGTGCGGATGGCCATATAATACACATGCTATGTGCGGGTGCAACGAACGACTATCTGAAAGCACAGCAACAAACTGATTTAGCAATTCAGGCCGATACCGGTCAACCGGATATCTGCGGGCTTTCAAAAAAAACGAGGCGAGGTCGGTTCGACCTCGCCTCATGCGTTTTTACCGCGATAAAAGCAAATTTTTATTTGTGCATCTGCTTCATGAAGATATTCTCGGCTTTCTGAGCCATCTCTTCAGCTTTTGCAGCTGATTGTTCGGCCCTGTTGGCTGCGGATTCAGCCCGTTCAGCTGAATTTTTGGCGTCGGCGGCCACGTTCTGACAATCAGCACAGGCATCTTTGGCGCTCTGTGCGTCGCTCATCGCTTTTGAAGACTGATTCAGGGCTTCCTGAACCTGCGCTTCCAGCTGCTGAATCTTGGAGCTTGCACAGCCGGTCATGGCAAGGCCAAAACACACCAATACGCTTAAGATTAAAGCCAGTTTTCCATATTTTTTAGAACGCATTACTCCACCTCCTGTAAAATTTATTGTTTTACGATTTGAAACAATGATACGCCATCTGTTTATTTCTATTTAGATCATGTTATTTGTTACTCACCAACGCCGATGCCGTATCACCTCCCTTCGCCAACATTCCTATGCTGACCGGAACGCCATCGGCGACGTTCACAGCCTGCTCCACCAATTCCATTGAAGCGTCTGTAAGAAGTCCGCTTGCTTCCAAACGCTTTTTTGCATGGCTTAACATATCCGGTATATTGCCATAAATATCCGGATGGACTTCCAGAAATATTTCCTGATCTCTCAATCCGATTTTGACGGGCTCATAAATGATTTCCACTACCGTACCGGCCTCGACCTCCTTAAACAGACCAGCAATATCCTCAGGGTACAAACGGATGCAGCCGTTGCTGACCAAACGGCCCACACCCCAGGGAAAGTTGGTGCCATGAATTCCGTAACCCTTGGCCGACAATCCGAGCCAGTATTTTCCCAGGGGATTGCTCGGGCCGGGCGGGATCTTGGCAACTCCGTACTTCGGCCTCAGAAAAGCAGGAATTTCCCATACGGGATCAACCTGACGGTCCACGACTTTAAAGGTGCCGACAGGGGTTTGCCTGCCCACATTTCCGATGCCCAGCGCATAGGTTTTCACCAGCCCCATCTTCGGGAAAAAATGATACAAACGCATCTCGGGAAGATTGATTACGATCGCTTCAAAGCGGGTCGGGGGGATCACCCAGCAGAGAGGTATCTTGAGATCTCGACCGGAGGGCACCACCCATGGATCGATATCCGGATGGACCATCCGAAGCTCATTGAACCCTAAGCCATAATCTCTGGCAATATCCAGAAGCGTTTCACCGCTGTCTGTAAGATGCATTTTGATGTCTCCGACAATACTGCCAATCTGCTGCCCGTTGACGACAGAGCGTTGGTACCGGTAGGCAGCCCCCCCCCAGACAGACTCGGTTATCAATAGGGTTGTGGCAAAGCAGCAAATCCAGATCAGAGATCGTGCAACCGAAATCCCAGGTTTTTGAACCCGCATGCAAAACGGCATTAAACTCAAAACAAATCCCACCTGTTTCCAAACGTTTTTAAATTTTATAAATCATAACTAAATATCTTATAAAGGTCAATTGCTTTGTCTGGAGCCCGCACATCCCCATCGGAACGGAATATATTTGACAAATTCCTCGAACTTTCTAATAAATAAAACTTGTCATATGAATTGTTTTTTTGTTTCTCTTCAGGGCATTATAAAATTCGGATGTTTGTGTCAACCGCACACTTACGAATTAGATCATAATTGTTTAGACATTATTCCTGAGTTGTGCTATGTAGTCATGTATGAAAACGCAGGATGGAAGAAAGTTCAGCCCAAAGACGTTGGAAGAAATCCGCATTCGAGCCGTTCAGCGGGTTCAAGACGGAGAAAGTCCCGAAACAGTCATCAAAACCATGGGTTTTGCGCGAGCCTGCATTTACAATTGGCTTGCTCGTTACCGGGCCGGGGGATGGCACGGGTTGAAAACCGGCATTCGAACGGGCCGGCCCCAAAAGCTCAGCGGAAGCCAGTTGACCTGGATTTACCGGACGGTGATTGACAACGATCCGCTTCAGATGAAGTTTTCCTTTGCGCTTTGGACCAGAGGGATGATCTGTGTTTTGATTCACCGGCAATTTGGAATCAAGCTCAGCGACGCATCCGTCGGCAGGCTGCTGCGCCAGTTGGGCTTGAGCTGCCAAAGGCCGTTGTTTCGTGCGTATCAGCAAAACGCCGATATGGTTGAGCAATGGAAACAAACTGTGTTTCCGGAGATCAAAAAGCGGGCGAAGCAAGTCGGGGCGACTATCTATTTTCAAGATGAAAGCGGGATTCATTCGGATTTTCATTCCGGAACGGCATGGGCTTCGAGCGGTCGGACGCCAGTGATCGAGGCGACCGGGGCGAACATGATCGGCGCGATCGACCTGCGGGGGCAGCTGCGATTCATGGTGGTCAAGGGCAGCGTGTCGTCGGAGCAGATTTGCGATTTTCTCATCCGATTCATGCATGGCGCTCAAAACCCTGTTTTTTTGATTTGGGATGGTCATCCAACCCACCGGTCCAGGATCGTGCGGGAATGCATCGACTCTTTCAAGGGCAAGCTGGAAGTGTTCACCCTGCCGTCGACCGATCAGGTTTGGAGCGATGTCAAAAACCACGGAATCGGGAGAAAGAATGTTTTGGGTTCGGATCAGTTGAAAGCCTATGTCATCGGGCGGCTTCGAAGGTTGCAAAAACCATCCTCGATTGTGATGGCTTTTTTCAGGCGCCCTGATTGCTCCTATACCCCGGCTTGATGTCTATTGATTTATTATTGCCTTAGTAACGCAGCGTAAAGGAAGAAAAAGCTTTTATGACGACAAAAAAATTGACCGGCGCTCAGATGATCATCCAGAGCCTTATCGATGAGGGCGTCGAATATATTTTTGGTTTTCCTGGTGGCGCTGTAATTCCGATTTACGATGTGTTGTATGATGCGCCGGTCAAGCACATTCTGATGCGGCACGAACAGGGCGCGGCCCACGCTGCCGACGGCTATGCCCGGGCCACCGGTCGTGTAGGCGTTTGTCTGGCAACCTCGGGACCCGGCGCCACCAACCTGGTCACCGGACTGGCCACCGCCCATATGGACTCCGTGCCCATGGTCGCCATTACCGGACAGGTCGCTGTATCATCGATCGGTAACGACAGCTTTCAGGAATCAGACATTTACGGCATCAGCATTCCGATCACCAAATACAATTATCTGGTTAAAAATCCGGATGATCTTCAAGCGACGATTCGGGAGGCTTTTCATATCGCCCGGACAGGTCGTCCGGGTCCCGTGCTTATCGATATTCCCAAAGACGTTCAAACCGCCTGGATCGCCCCTCAACCTTTAAAACCCGTCGAGCTTCCCGGATATTGCACGGGAAGAAAGGTAACGTCCGAACAAATTGACGCCATTCTCGATGCCCTGCGACATGCCCGTCGTCCGGTGATTTACGCCGGAGGAGGGGTCGTTTGCTCGGGCGCCAGTCCACAACTTAGAGAGTTTATTAAAAAAGCCCGCATCCCCATCACCACCTCATTAATGGGGAAAGGAATTTATCCGGAAAACGAAGCGCTTTCTCTGGGGATGCTGGGCATGCACGGCACCAAATATGCCAATCATGCCGTCCATGAATCGGATCTGATCATCTCCATGGGCGTTCGGTTTGACGACCGGGTCGCCGGCAATGTTCAGCGGTTTGCGCCGCTTGCCAAGATCGTTCATATCGATATTGATCCGGCCGAGATCGGCAAACGCCTGGCAGTCGACATCCCCGTTGTCGGAGACCTGAAATCCATCCTGACCAAGCTTAACCGAAAGGTAAATATTCCCGCCCGGCAGGACTGGCTCGATCAGGTCGCTGAAATTAAAATGAAATACCCCCTGACTTTTAAGGAAGACGGAAAACTGATGCCTCAGTTCATCCTCCGCACGCTGAGTGAAATGACCCGGGGCAAGGCGATCATTACCACCGATGTGGGTCAGCATCAGATGTGGGCGGCTTTGTATTATCAATGCATCGAACCCCGGCGGTTTGTTACATCCGGCGGATCGGGCACCATGGGGTACGGATTTCCGGCCGCCATCGGCGCCACGGTGGGATGCCCCAAGCTTCCCGTGGTCGCTATCTGCGGAGACGGCAGTTTCCAGATGTGCATTCAGGAACTGGCAACTGCCCGCATGTATCGTCTTCCCGTTAAAATTTTTATATTCAACAACGGGTACCTGGGTATGGTTCGTCAATGGCAGCAGATGTTTTATAACCGCCGCTATTCGTACACCACCTTGGAGTTCAATCCGGATTTTTGTCAGGTGGCCAAAGGCTATGATATTCCAGCCATTCGGGTAACCTCTTCAGAAGAGGTTGTAGGCGCAATCAACCAGGCCCTGAAAATCGACGGCCCCGTGCTGGTGGATTTTCATATCGAAAGAGAGGAAAACGTGATGCCGATGATTCCCCCCGGCGGCGGGCAAACTGATTTTATCGTGGAAGGAGAGGCCTGATGCAGAAGATCATCTCGATTCTCGTCCGAAACCATCCTGGCGTGCTTTCCCATGTGGCAGGCCTTTTCACGCGAAGAGCATACAACATCGAAAGCATCGCGGCCGGTGAAACCGAAAATCCGGAGGTCACGCGCATCACCATTGTGGTTTCCGGCGATGAATTCATTCTGGA
>DIKO01000079.1:37125-37384 GCA_002423615.1 Desulfobacteraceae bacterium UBA5616 | reverse complement strand
AACCCAACGGGCTCTCGCTGGCCAAACTGACCAAGACCTTCCCGGAGGACTGGGCCGAGCAGCGCCGCCAGTTCGGCTTTGCTACCGACTGACGACCGGACAGGAGAACGCCCCAGAGAGCCGACCATCAGCGTCGGCTTTTCTTCTTTTGGGGGGCAGGAAGCCGGAGTTGACCGTGCTTCTTTTCATGGCCGAGGCGGGCGATTTCGAAAAAAACGTCCGGTTGCGGCATCAAACGATGACCTAAGACAACCGCCCA
>DIKO01000079.1:0-37050 GCA_002423615.1 Desulfobacteraceae bacterium UBA5616 | reverse complement strand
CCAAACAGAGAAAGAAAGGCTGGAGGATGGGGAAAATCGATGGTGCGGAGAGGTGCTTTGGAAAGATGTGAAACGGGTGCAACCCCTTTAGAAACAAGGTGAAAAAGAAAACCCGTCACCCCGGAGAATGACCCCAGAGAGACGGGTTTGTCTTTTCTAAATGGTGGAGGCGGCGGGAGTTGAACCCGCGTCCGAAAATATTCCACACAGGCGTCTACATACTTATCCTGAATTTTGTTTTTTCGCCTTTCAAGCCTCCTTCAGGCTGGATGCTTGAAAAGTTATCCTATATTTTTTAACCGATTCCCCAACAGGCAATGAGAACCAGCGGCCCTGCTAGTCGACGCCCATGCCGGGAGCGCAGGTGTTTCCCAACTGGACGGCAGCCGTCTAAGCGGCTACGGCGTAATTATAATCGTCTGCGATTATGTTTATTTCCCACCGTTTAACGAGCAGATAGGAGCTCGGTATGCAACCTGAGTTTCTTTATCCCCGTCGAAGCCGTTTCGCCCCCAAAGGATATTACGCATATTTTAAAGAACATTTTTTGATAATTTAATCGCCCGGAGGCATAATGTCAAGGAGAGCTTTTGGGTTAAGCGGCTTTTTGGCGGCTGATAAACCGTGCATGACCGTTCCGGCAAGCAGGCTATTACTGTGATGGTGGTGCCCCCGGCAGGAATCGGACCTGCGGCACATAGATTAGGAATCTATTGCTCTATCCACTGAGCTACGGGGGCTTTTTGATTAAGATAAATAAGGCATATCAATTAACCTGCTCTTTTTTGGCCTTAACATCAGCATCGCAACCCTTTCGGAAATTCCGACACTTGTTAAATTCCAAGGGCGGTTCATCTAAAATCGAGAAAGAGCCTTATACTAATTTTTGTCTCTTTGCAAGCCTTCTTCCAGGCTTTTTCAAAACGTTTTATTTTATCAGAACCCTGTTCGTTCAGAAAAACACTAACCGCTCAACACACCTTGCTTTCCAGGAAACTATGGCTATAAACTGGGCAACGACGTCTTTCATAAGGAGGTTTTGACAGTCGGCTTCGGTTTTCGCCAAGGGCAGGTGGAATCAGTCTATCCCCGGTCTTATTGACCTGGAGACGTGGCGGGAAACAGGGGATCAGCCAGGTGATGAATTTCATCTTGCGCTCCGCATGACAGATGCTATATCAATCGGACAAAATTGAATGACCTTCGTGGTCCTGTAATTGCGGGTGCATGAGAAGATTCCAAAAATGATGGCGGCTTAATCATCAAATAACACCAGCCGGTATTTCAGGCTGATTCATCGCAAAGAGGGGTAACAGGAACTTTATGACGTTTGCTTTTATTGCCGTTGTTTCCGGTCTGGCGCTGCTGGTTTGGAGCGCCGACCGTTTTGTAGAGGGTTCGGCCTCCACGGCGCGCCATTTCGGCATGCCGCCTTTGCTGATCGGCATGGTGATCGTTGGTTTCGGCACTTCCGCGCCGGAGATGGTGGTTTCGGCGTTGGCCGCTTCCCAGGGTAACCCGGGGATTGCGCTGGGTAACGCCTATGGTTCCAACATCACCAACATCGCCCTGATCCTGGGACTCACGGCGTTGATAAGCCCCATCGCCGTACATTCGCAGGTGTTACGCAAGGAGCTGCCCATCCTGACCGTTATTACGGCTCTCGCGGCCTGGCAGGTCTGGGACGGTGAAATTTCCCGCCTCGACGCTTTTGTGCTGCTCGGTGCGTTCTCCGGAATGATGGTCTGGACCATCTGGCAGGGGATGCAGAAAAAACAGGATGTCTTGGGCAGGGAGATGGAGAAGGAACTGGATGTCCATGCCATGCCAATCCGGCGGGCCCTATTCCGGCTGTTGGCGGGTCTGCTCCTGCTTATCGTGAGCTCCCGCATCCTGGTCTGGGGCGCGGTGGAGATCGCCCATGGATTCGGTGTCAGCGACCTGATCATCGGCCTGACCATCGTCGCGATCGGCACATCACTTCCGGAAATGGCCTCGTCAATCATCGCCACCCGCAGGGGTGAGCACGACATCGCACTTGGAAATGTTCTGGGTTCCAACCTGTTCAACACGCTGGCCGTTGTCGGTATCGCCGGTACGATCCA
This sequence comes from Desulfobacteraceae bacterium UBA5616, assembly GCA_002423615.1. Lineage (GTDB taxonomy): Bacteria > Desulfobacterota > Desulfobacteria > Desulfobacterales > UBA5616 > UBA5616. The sequence continues at coordinate 34,945 of DIKO01000079.1, read as the reverse complement.
CCCGATGACGGTGGGACCGGAAGTTTTCTCCCGGGACATGCTGGTGATGGCCGCATTGACCGCATCGCTGTTTGTCATCGGCTATGGGTTCCGGGGGCCTGGCCGAATCAACCGCATCGAGGGCGCAGCCTTGCTGGTCTGCTATGTGGGGTATACCGCGTACCTGATCAGCACGGTTTTCGGCCGGTGATCGCACCCGGTTCGATTCCCGTTTGGGAAACCGAACCGGCGTCCGAAAATAATGATATCCAGTTGAGGGTTGACCTGAGATTGCCGCAGGTGTAAATGCTCATTTCCCGAACAGACGGCTCAGCACTCCCCTTTTCGGCGCCCCGGGTTCGGGCAGGCCCAACTCACGGCAGATCCAGACCTCAACCTCGTGATCAGACACATCTGCTCCTTCCACAACAATTTTCTCACCCACCATAACCGCAGGGGCAACGGGCAGATCCAGTTCGAAGTATTCGTCTGTCTGATATTCAACCTTAGGTTTTGAGGTGACCTCGATATCAACCGGATATTTTTTGCCCAACCTGGGCATCAGTTTTATATAATGCTTTCAAGGTTTTCCGTTGGGTTCGTTGAGAAAAAAGCGGATTTTCAGCATGATCTTCTCCTTTAATCGTGAAGAAAAGGGATTCGTAGTTTATTTTCTAATCTATTCAGGCGTGTTCCTGACGCTGACCATATAGCCCAGGAATTGATCAGGCGGAAGAAAATCCACCAGGCGCTGTTCGACGCGTTCTTTTCCACGGGTATCCAGGAATACGATGGTGGGTACTCCCTTAACGTTGTATTGCTTCAACAACTGCTGGTGAAATGGATCACCGCCCCTGGTCACATTGACTTTGATCATGGTAAAATCGCTTTCCGCCAGCCGCACCACGTCGGGGTGGTGAAAAGTCACTTGCTCCAACTCCCGGCAGGGGGTGCACCAGTCGGCATAAAAATCGATGATCACCGGTTTTGCTTTACTTTTGGACTCCTGGAGGAGCTCCTCCGAATATGAATGCCAGGCGATTCCCGATCCCCGCATGGCCCAGGATGTGACCCAGAAGGTTGCCATCACCAGACAGACGATGCCCACAATGGTTTTCACCCATGGAAAAAACCTGAAAGTCGCCTGGTTTTTGTCAAACCATCCCAGGTGCAGGCCGGCAGCCAGAATGGCCGCCACCGGCAGGAGGATTTTCAGAAATTCAGAAAGAATCGGTCGAATAAAATAGACGGCCATCCCCACCAGAACCCATCCCATGAGCTTTCGCACCCAGTCCATCCAGCCACCCGCACGGGGCAGCCGCTGAAGCTGTCCGGAAAAAAGCGCAAGCACAAAAAGGGGAAGGCCCAGACCCAGGCTGAGAGTGAAGAAAATCAAAAAACCATACCAGGGGTTGCCCATGCCGGCAACCCAGGTGAGCAGGCCTAAAACAAAGGGACCGATGCAGGGGGCGGCGACGACTCCCAAGGTGAGCCCCATGAACAGACTGCCAAAATAGCCGGTATAGGATTTACTCGCCATCCGGTTCAGCGCCCCGGGAAGACGCATTTCCCAAAGCCCGAAAAGACTGGATGCAAAAAGGATCAGAACACCTGCCACAAGCACCAACACGATGGGGTTTTGCAGCATGGCCCCCATCAGGCCGCCTGTAAACGCGGCCACCACGCCCAGGGTCGAATTGGTCAGGGCAAGTCCCATCAGATAGCAAAGTCCATGGACAACCAGCCGCAGCTGGCCAGGCCTTTCCTGGCCCGCGCGACCGCCGAAAAAGGAGAGCGTAATGGGTATCATGGGGTATACGCAGGGCGTCAGGTTCAGAGCCAACCCGCCCGCAAAAATGCCCAGGAGCGTCCAGAGGATGGCCCAGCCCTGAAGTGATCGGTTGTCCGACGGCATGGCGGTGGTCTCAGACGAGGCAGTCAACCCCGCAGGGCTGCTTTGGACGGGCAGTCCGTGTTCCTGCCATTTCGGAAAACCAAATGGATCGCGGTAGACGTTTTTGTAACCAAGTGATACGGCCACACGGGCCGCCGAGTCGCTGCGGACTCATGTTAAACCCGCTCAGTAGAAAACCAGCGCGCGATCCAGGTCAGGTCCCAAAAAATCCTGAAGTTCGTCCGCCTTACGCCAGCGTGACCACCATGTGGGTTCCATGGGAAAATTGAGAGCACCTTCGATATGCCCCGTGCGGTATTCCCAGTCCTGGCGGGTGTCCACCAGCGTCAGCGCTGAAGGCGCCTTGCGACACCAGTCGGCCAGCTCTTTGGTGGTGATGATGCGGTAACCGCCTTCCCTGGATTCGGTCAGAACATCATCCCAGGAAACCGGCTTCGGCGCGATGGGACCCTGCGCGTACCAGACCAGGAAAATCGTTATCGATACGGCCGCCAGCCCCAAGAAAAATGATATCCCTTTTTTCATCTTCGACTACCTGTTCCTTTCAAACCTTCCCGGATCAAAATATCTCCACTTTGATTTTATCCGGCGCTACACCGAGGGACTCCCATTCATTTTCAAAGAGGATACCGGTCGAACCCTTGACGTTGCACCCTTTCTTGCTAAACAGGGCACCGCCGTCTGCGTTTCAACGTTGCTCATTAAATCACTTTTCTTCTCTTTTAAGCTTTGAAAGCAGGAACTTCGCCCCCCTTCGGGACAGACCCAGTTTATCGGCCAGCTCAATTTCGCCCAATTGGCCGTGCGTTTTCAAAAGTACCAGCACCTCTGCTTCCAACTCCTCGAGCCAATCCTCGAAAAGCACCAGCAGGTCCGGATCGGCGATCGTCTGGAGCTGTTCGGATTGCGCCACCTTGTTCACCAAACTCTGACACATCTGTGTTGGGTCGACACCTTCGCCCATGCATTCGGCCAGTCACAAATGTACCAGACTGGAGACTTTGTCACCCTCGGCCTGCCCGACCAGATTCATCAGAAAATGTTCACGGGCGTCTTTATCAAGGTCGGCAAGAAGCCTTTCCAGGACAGGGGTGATTTTCGATAAGGCCTCTTCCGGCGCCATACGGAAAATTATTTCAAAGAGTTCGTCCATCTGATTTGTTTATCTCCGTTGCCTTAAAACGTCTTTCTATCGGTCAGGAGGTCGGTTGCCACCTCGCTCAAGGTTTGCAGGATGTTGAGTATTCTTGTATCCGCCAATTCATAGTAAATAAATGGTCCCTCACGCTCAACCTTGACCAGCAGAGATCGCTTCAATTCTTTCAAATGATGCGACACGAGCGGTTGCGACAACTCGAGTTCCTCGACAATAGAGGATACCGATTTCCTGCCGTTGCTGATCAGAAGCAGTATTCTCAGACGATTGCCGTCAGACAGGCTTTTCGCCAGAAAGGCGGCGCTTTGAAGATGATCATCATCAAACCGGTATCCAAGGAGGAATCCGTCATTCCCTGGTACGGAGTTTCGTGAAACCGGGTCCGGATCGCTCTGCAATGATTGTTTCTCTGTTTTGTCCATTATTCGAATCAGGCGCTCAAGTAACATATCATTATATAAATGGTCATTTATATAATGATATGTTACTTGTCAATAGAATTCTAATTGGGAATTACGATACGGGGTTCGTTAAGAATGACCTCAGGCGAAGGGGAAAAACCCGTGAACGGGGGAAAAAAATCTTATTGCCCCACAAATTTTGCAAGATCCGGGATTCCGAATTATTTTCTTCCTGAAATTACTTTTTTCAGGTCCTGAAGTGATTTTAAGATAACATATTATTTACATTAATTCAGTCTGTTATCTAATTCCTACAAGAATTCGGAATCCGGATCTTATGGGACCGCCTATTTTTCAAACAGCCAAAACATGAGTAAAAGGATTCCTCCTATTACCAACAGCTTTGCCCCGAAAACAATCTGCTCGCGCAGTGTGTAAGTCTTTGGTGAATAGTCAATTCCCGGATCTGCAGAGTGTCTGCCTTCGTTTGTGTCCGGCATTTTCTCACGATGATTTTGCATAAGGCCTCCTCGCCCGAATCAATATGGGGTTCACCACTGCCTGGAGACTTCCTGGCGGTTGGCCCCAACCTAAATAAAGTTTGTCCCGCAATAAGTTAAATGCCCGGAAATAATTAACACCACCCCCCTGGGTGTGAATCAGGCAGGGTGATCCCAATGGGATTGCCGGCGCAATGAAATCCGCGGATTTTTAAGAGTTGATCAGGAACAGTGCCTGAGACGGGAAAGGAGGTGCTCGAATGGGAGCTGTGGAGCGTTCTGCCGGGTGGGTGAAGCTGACATTGTATTCCGCATGAAAGGGTGAAGAGCCCCTGGTAAAAGCGAAGGGGATTTCCCCAGGAATCAAAGCGTCTTTAAATAACCCACCGAAAGGATCGAAATGGGATCGTCTATCAAGGGTGAAGACTGAACCCACAGAGCCTGCAGGGTCAGGGATATAGAGGGCATCCTTTTGGCAGGTTCCGGGGTTCTGCAGCGCAACGGACAATTGTGGAGTCGTGACGACCGGCAGCAGAAACAGTACCAGCAGTAAACAAATCCCTGGACACACCTTATTCTCAGCCGTTGACAAAATTTTGCTTTCTCCAAAAATATTCGGCATCTGACGATGGAAAGGCCGGGAAAAATTCCCCTTGGTCGACATCTTCTTGCCGACATCCCCATCTCCGCTCCAGTCGACGGTTTTTCGTGAATTCCGATTGTCGCCGGTGTACAGCAGACAATGGTATAAAAAAATAACACAATGCACGGCACAAAACAATCGTTCAGAAGCAACACAACAGTTTTTTTGGCCTGTCCATGACCGCTGAACCGCATCAGGCAGGCTATCGTTAAACTTGCAGAAAAACCCGAATTTTGGAACCAGGGTGCAATGAACGGGGAAATTTATTGAACAACCACGTTGATTCAAGTAGACATATGGTTAAATGCCAACCATCCCATTGAACCGGCGGGATGAGTATTATCATAAAGGAATGCACGATGCAGACGTATGACTATGATATAGGGATTATCGGCGGAGGGGCGGCCGGACTGACAGTGGCATCCGGTTCAGCCCGGTTGGGTGCCGGAACTCTCCTTGTTGAAAAGGAAAAAAATCTGGGCGGCGACTGTCTCCACTTCGGATGTGTGCCGAGCAAGACCCTCATTCGAACCTCCCGGGCATATCATACGATGAAAAACTCCCGGACCTTCGGACTCCCCCAATGCGAAGTCCCACCGGTCAACTTTGCGGATGTGAAAGAGAGAATCCGGTCGGTGATCGCCGTCATTCAAAAGCATGACTCGGAAGAGAGGTTTTGCAGCCTTGGCGCCAAGGTAAAATTCGGCGAGCCCGTTTTCGTAGACGAACACAGCATCCGTTTGAACGGGCAAACCCTTTCCGCCAGGGCCTGGGTCATTGCCAGCGGCTCATCACCGGACAGCCCGCCGATCAAGGGATTGGATAATACCCCCTATATCACCAACAGGGAGATTTTTTCACTGGAGCGCCTCCCTGGATCCATGATCATTCTGGGTGCAGGGCCCATTGCCGCGGAGATGGCCCAAGCCTTCCGCCGTCTCGGGACAAGTGTGTCCGTTATACAGAGGAGCGGCCAGATCCTCAGCAGGGAAGACAAGGATATGGCCGATGGGGTCATGCAGGTTCTAAGCGATGAGGGAGTCGACTTTTACCTGAACGTCTCTGTTCTCGACGTCAGGGATACGGGTCATGGGAAAGAAGTGCGCATCCGGAACAGGGAAGGTGTGACCATTTCCCTGAAAGCGGAGCAGATTCTGGTTGCCATGGGGCGGGACCCCAATCTGAAAGGCCTTAACCTGGAAGGCATTGACGTTGAATTCGACGCGAAAGGCATCAGGGTGGATAAACGGATGCGAACCACCCATAAGCACATCTTCGCAGCCGGGGATGTAACGGGCAGATTTCAATTTACGCATACCGCAGGCTATGAAGGGGGCATTGTCGTGAGCAACGCGATCCTTCATCTCCCAAGGAAGGCCGATTATACGTTTATGCCCTGGTGCACCTATACCGACCCTGAACTTGCCGGCATCGGCATGAATGAAAAAAGCGCAAGGGAGGCGGGTATCGAATACAGGGTCTTCACGGAGGCATTCAAGGATAATGACAGAAGCCTGGCTGAGGGTGAGCGTGCAGGAAAAATAAAAATGCTCCTGGGCAGGAATGATAAGCCGATCGGCGTCCAGATCCTCGGGCCTCATGCAGGGGAGTTGTTGAGCGAGTGGGTCTCGGTCCTGAATGGAAAGGTTAGGCTCTCGACCCTGGCCTCCGCAGTTCATCCCTACCCGACCCTCAGCGAGATCAACAAGCAGGTGGCAGGCGCCTACTTTTCACCCAAAATCTTTTCCGACAGCGTGAGAAAAGTGCTGAAATTTTTCTTTCACCTGAAAGGCGGCGACTGCAAAGTAGAGGAAAAAAGTGGATAAATCACCCGAAACAACACCAGCGGGAAGAAAAAAGGGTGCTCTTTTCAAGGCACTATTCTTCGTAGCCTTCATTCTATCAGCCGTATGTGCAGTGAACTTTACGCCGGCGAGGGAGTTTCTTACCGCCCAAGCCATTGGCCGGTTTATGGAAGACGCGGGGATATGGGCGCCCATTGCCTTCATGGTCGTATACGCAGTCGGCGTCTGCCTCTTTGTGCCCGGCACCCTTCTCACTGCTTTGGGGGCGGCGATCTTCGGCCCCTATTGGGGATTTATTTATGTGTGGACAGGGGCCATGATGGGAGCGAGCGTGGCTTTTTTCATCGGCCGGAGCCTGGGCAGGGAGTTCACAGCGTCTCTCATCGGCGCTCGGCTCAAGAAATATGATGATGCTATTGAGCGAAACGGCTTCGCGACCGTGCTGTACCTCCGCCTGGTTTATTTTCCGTTCACACCCATGAATTTCGGCATGGGACTGACAAAGGTCCGTTTTCGGGACTATTTCTTCGGTACCGGCCTGGGAATTATCGTGGGGACCTTCATCTTCACGTTTTTCATCGGTACGGTAAAAGCGGTATGGGCATCGGGAAATTGGGGGGAACTTTTCTCTTTTAAGGTATTATTCTCCGTCTGCCTTTTCATCTTCTCCTTCTTCATCCCAAAGATCATCAAGAGAATCAAGGGTGAGAACACGCCTGACAGGTGAAACCGGCAAACCCCTCTGATGGAAGGTTTCATAAGAATATGAAAAACAGGACGGATAAAAAGCCGACGGCTGGATTGCTCGCCGGGGATGTGGGCGGGACCAAAACCACCCTGGCCGTCTTTAATTCAGCGTCCGGGCCCCGTGTACCACTGGTCGAATCGACCTTCCCAAGCGGAGACTATCCGAGCCTCGAAGTGCTTGTCCGAAAGTTCCTGTCGCAGACAAAGACAAAAGTCGATCGCGCGTGCTTCGGCGTGGCGGGCCCGGTTGTGGATGGGCAGGCAAAGATCACAAATCTGCCGTGGATGATCCATGCGGCAACCCTCGCTGCCGCCCTCGGCCTTGCCTCCGTGCATTTGTATAACGACCTGGTCACTCTTGCCCATGCCGTCCCCTTCCTGGGGGAGAAGGACCTGCACGTGTTGAATACAGGTCGCCCGGCATCAGGGGGCGCCATTGCGGTTATCGCCCCGGGGACCGGCCTCGGCGAAGCGTTTCTGACCCGGGATGCGACAGGGTATCGAGCCTGCGCTTCGGAAGGCGGCCACGCTGACTTTGCTCCGTCAAATGCAGTTGAAGCCGGGTTGATGCTGTACCTCATGGAACGGTTCGGGCATGTCAGCTATGAGCGCGTATGCTCGGGAAGCGGTCTGGTGAACATCTACGACTATCTTAAGGACAGCGGGCGTGCTGAGGAGACCGACCGGCCGGCCGAACAGGCAGCCTCTGCTCAGGATCGCGCAACCGTTATCGTCAAGGAGGCCCTCAATGAGGAAAGAGCATGTAGCATTTGTCAGACGGCCCTCACCCTTTTCATCTCCATTCTGGGTGCCGAGGCAGGGAATTTAGCGCTGAAGGTGATGGCCTCGGGAGGCGTCTATCTGGGCGGGGGCATTCTCCACAGAATACTTCCGGTCCTTGGAAAAGGAACTTTCATGGAAGCTTTCACACGCAAGGGGCGGATGTCGCATCTCATGGAGGGGTTCCCGGTTTATGTGATACTGAATCCCGGAGCAGCGCTTTTGGGAGCAGCCCGCATCGGGTTGTCCTCCTGAAAAACAGGGCACCTGTCTTAAAGATTATATTCTCCCAAATCCAAAGGGTATCCCCAGCTTTTTCATCCGGCTCCGCAGCGTGTTGGGATGTATCTGCAGGCGCCTGGCCGCACCGTAAATACCGTGAATCTGGCCGTTTGTCAGCATCAGGGCACGTTTGATATGGTTTGCGTCGACTTCATCAAGCGAGAGAAACGCATTTTCGTTATAGGCCGGCGGTGAAATCTGTTTGCCCCGGTTATGGGTGGCAAGGCTGTTGAAGGTTAAAATGTGGGATCCCCTGTTTATCAATTCACGTTCGATGACATTTTCGAGTTCCCGGATATTTCCCGGCCACCCGAAGGAGATCAATCGTTCCATAGCCCCCGGTCCCAGTACGGGCTCCTTTTTCAACCGGAGCTGAATGGATTTTTTTTGAATGAAATGATGGACCAGGGCCGGTATATCTTCCCTTCTTTCCCGCAAGGGCGGTATGGTGATGGGGAACACATTCAACCGGTAAAAGAGATCTTCCCTGAAATGACCGGATTTCACCATTTCTTCGAGATTTCTATGGGTCGCGCTGATAATCCTGACATCCACGGCAATGGGCTTGGATCCCCCGACACGTTCAATGACCTTGTGCTGAAGCACCCGGAGCAGGTGGACCTGGGCCTGGGGCGTGAGCTCTCCGATTTCATCCAGAAATATGGTTCCCTTTTGCGCCCGTTCAAATCGCCCCCGCTTCAGGGAAACCGCGCCGGTAAAGGCGCCTTTTTCATGGCCGAACAGCTCGCTGTCCATAAGATTTTCCGGAATGGCGCCCGCGTTCACCTTTATGAAGGGGTGGTTTTTTCGGGGGGAGGCGTAATGAATTGCATTTGCGAACAATTCCTTCCCCACACCCGTCTCCCCAAGGAGCAGAACCGGGCTGTCCAGATGGCACACCCGTTCGACCTGATCCATGACCTGCTTAAGGCCCTGGTCCCTGCCCACAATGACATCAGGCTGTTCCCGGTTCAACTCCTCTTTCAGGTAACGGTTTTCGTCGAGCAGCATTTCATGGAGCTTTATGATTTTCCGGTACTGGAGGATATTGGTCATGGCCACCTTGAACAGGTCCCGGAGAATCTTCAACAGATGTTCATGGTGCTCGGTATGCCGGTCCCATCCATTTGCCTGGACCGTTAATACCGCGATTTCCGCCTCATTCAGCCAGAGGTTCAGCATCAGAAACGATTGGTCCTGTCTGGGTGGAAATATGGTGGTCATCTCGCGGCCCTGCCCCAGAAAAGGATTGTTCATTCTGAGAACCGATATGTTGTTGGAGATACAGTCCTCAATGATTTGAAAGGCGTTTTCCGGAAGGAGGGAGGGTGATTCCGCCGCCATGATCTCGTCCTGGGAGACGGCCGCAAGATTGGTTATGGAGTGATCCGCCTGATTTATTTTTTGAAGGTATAAATGATCGGCAGGCATGAACCGGCGGAGATACCGGATAAAATCCAGCATGGCTTTTTCAACATTCAGATTACCGCAGATGCTTAAGCTTGCCTGCCTGAAGTATTCATTTTCATCGATATTCATTTTTGGTCTTCAATAGATGCGTTACGGTATTTCGTACAGTAGCCCGTCTTTACGAAATATGTCAACCTAATTATGATATTTCGTAATACATCGACCCACTAAATTTTTAACATTTTAAAAACAAAGAGAAAATTATTTGGCATGAATTTCGCTATATAAAATTGCCTGTGGTGGCCAATAACTTTTTAAATATGTCATTTAAAAACCAAAAAGCGGAGAACAAGATGGACTTCAACTTTTCAAAACAGGAAAAACTGCTCCAGGGCTCTGTTCGGGAATATTTCAGAAACAAGATTGTTCCCGTTGCCGATGAACTGGATCGGAAAGCCCCCCTGACGAGAAGGGATGCATTGGGATTTATTGAGAATCTGGTTTCTTTCGGATATGTGGGGTCCCTTGTGCCGGAGGCCGAAAACGGTCCCGGCCTGTCCCATGTGGAGACAGGAATTATATTTCTCGAACTGGGGAAGGCATGGGCCGCCCTGGGGGCCATCGCCGCTTCCACTTCCCATGCCTTGACCATGATATCAAAATCAAAGCGTGTCCCCGGCATTAAATACGCCATGGACCGTCTGATGAGTTCAAAGTCCCTGGGATGTGTGGCTGTTACAGAGCCTTTTGCCGGTACGGATCTTTCGGCCATCAAAACCACGGCGATACCGGAAGGGGATACCTACATCATCAATGGAACCAAAACCTGGGTTTCAAACGGCTCCGTAGCGGATATGGTCCTGGTGACCGTGAAAATGGAGTCTGCCGGTAATGGAAACCCTTACGGGATTCTCCTGGTTGAAAAGGAAGCGTCTTTCTTTGATACGACGGAGATCCCGAAGATGGGGTTGAAAGGGCTTTCAACGGCCCGGCTGTTTTTTGACGATTGTCGGGTACCCGGAGAAAATCTTCTTCAGTTCGATGAGAACGATTCGCCTGCTGCCGAGCTCATCCTGCCCCATACCAGTTGTGAAAAGACGGCCTTGGCCCTCGGCCTGACTGAAGCGGCTTTGGAAGCGGCCGTATCATATGCCAGAAAGCGGGTGCAATTCGGCAGTCCCCTGGCCAGGTTTCAGATGATCCAGAAAATGATCGCGGAAATGGCCATTGGTCTGGATGCCGGAAAACTGCTGTACTTTCGCAGCATGAAAATGCTGGACGAAGGCCTCAAATGCCCCAAGGAACTGGCCATGGCGGATTCATTTGCCTCGCAAACGGCTGTGGATGCCACTTCAAAGGCCATCCAGATATACGGGGGTTACGGTTATTCCGACGAGTATCCCGTGGAACGGTTTTATCGGGATGCCCATTGTTTCTCGGTCATGGAGGGGACAAAACAGATTCAGCAACTGAAAATTTCTCAGCAAATCACGGGGATCGATGCCCTGGTGTAAGGAGCCGGACAATGGATTTTGAATTCACGGATGAACAAAAACAGTTAAGAAAAGAAGTACGACAATTCCTGGAAAAGGAAATCGCCCCCATTGCCGATGAACGGGATGCAAAAGGCGCACTCTCCCGGCAGGAACTGGTCGGGTATATCAAGATGCTCATGCCCTTCGGGTATTACAACGGCATGATGCCCGAAGAATTCGGCGGGAAAGGCTACAGCAACACAACCATGGCCATGCTGATCGAGGAGCTTTCCCGTGTCTGGTCCGGTTTGTCCGCAGCCATATGGATTGCCTCGACCTTAAACGGGATGGTCGCCGCCCTGCCTGTTTTCAGAAAGAAATATCTTGAGCGGGTGATGGCCGGAGAACTCATTTCCTGCGGAGCCATTACCGAGCCGGATGCCGGATCCAACGCCGCCGCCATGAGGACAACCATTGTCCGGAAGGGAGATCATTGGGTGCTGAACGGCAATAAAACCTGGATTTCCGACGGCAGCGTTGCGGACGTCCTCAACGTCCTGGCTATCGCGGACCCCGGCGACGGCACCATGGGTTCCGCAATGGCCATTGTGGAAAGGGCTACTACGCCTTTCGAACACCGGGAACTCCACAAGATCGGCTGGCGGGCGTTTCCCACAGCAGAGTTGTTCTTCAAGGACTGCAGGGTCCCTGACGATCATGTACTGTCGGGAACCATTTCCTCGGGCGGGGACGGCAGATCCAGAACCGCTTACGAAGCCATGATGGCGGATTTTGAAAAAGCCCGCTCCACCATGGCCGTTCTGGGGGTAGGCGTTTGCCAGGCGGCCGTGGACGCGACCATCGATTATGTCAAGAAACGGGAGCAGTTCGGCAGGCCTATCGGAGGGTTTCAGATGATCCAGGAGATGGTGGCGGACATGATCATGGATACCGATGCCGCGCGGTTTCTGACCTACCGTGCCTGGCAGCGAATCGATGAGGGGAAGAGGGCCCGCCTGGAATCCTCCATTGCAAAGGCATATGCCTGTGAAGCCGCCGTCCGGGTGGCCTCAAGGGCCGTTGAAATCCACGGAGCCATGGGAATCGATGAGAATCATTCCATTCATCGGTATTTAAGGGATGCCCGGTCTCTGCCCATTCCGGACGGGACCACCCAGATTCAAAAACTGGTCATCGGAAGAGAAGCACTAGGCATCAGAGCATTTCATCAGGAATAAAACAAAGGAGAAACCATGAATACCGTTAAAATTATCGGTGGCGCCATGACGAAGATCGGCCGCCATATGGACCGTGACCTGAAATCTCTGGTGGAAGAGGCTGTCTCCGCCGCACTGCAGGAAGCCGGAATTGAAAAATCACAGCTCCAGGGGGCCTGGGTAGGCAATGCATCCCAGGGTATTCTACAGGGCCAGGAATCCATTCGCGGCCAGGTGGTTTTGAGGAATATGGGCATCGGCGGTATTCCCGTGGTGAATGTGGAAAATGCCTGCGCTTCCTCGGCAACCGCCATTTACGGCGCGCGTTCCATGGTGGCTTTGGGCGAGGCGGATGTGGTTTTGGCCATCGGCATGGAAAAAATGTATTTTGAAGACCGGACAAAGGCACTGACTGCCTATAAAGGGTGTATGGACATCGCCGTGATCGAGGAGATGATGAAAGCCTATTCGGCCCGGACAGACAAATTCAAAAGTATGCTGGAAAAAGACGGGGGGAAGGAAAAGAAAAAATCGGGCCAACGCAGCGTATTCATGGACGTCTATGCCTATATCGCCCTGCGTCATATGGAAAAATACGGCCTGACACAACGCCAGTTGGCGCTTATTTCATCCAAAAACCACTTTCATTCCACCATGAACCCCCTGGCCCAGTACCAGATGCCCTTAAGCGTCGAAGAGGTTCTCAATGCGCCTGAAGTGGCGTGGCCGTTGACAACCCCGATGTGCTCCCCCATCGGGGACGGCGTTGCGGCGGTTGTGATCTGCTCCGAGAAATTCGCGAAAAAGCTGGGAAAGCAAAAACCCGTCGAAATCGCCGCGTGCATGCTGGCCAGCGGGGAAGACCATGAAAACGAGGAAAAAGGCGGGACCCTGGGTGAACTGGCTGCCGCCGCCTACCGGAAAGCGGATTTGGGGCCGGAAGACATCGATCTGGCTGAAGTCCATGATGCAACGGCCTTCGGTGAAGTGAACGCCACGGAGAAACTCGGATTTTGTGGCCCCGGAGAAGGCGGCGCTTTTGCGGAAGCAGGTCATTCAACCCTGGGCGGAAAACTTCCGGTAAACGTATCCGGGGGGCTTGAATCCCAGGGGCATCCCATCGGCGCCACCGGCATCCGTCAGGTGGTGGAGCTTTACTGGCATTTGATGGATGACGGCAGAACCGGCAAGCGTCAGGTGAAGGGTGCAAGGGTCGGCCTGGCCCAGAATGCCGGCGGCAATATCGGTCCGGCAGAGGCTGCCCTGTCCGTGACGATCATCAAACGATGACCATCCTTCAGTATGTTCAGTTTTATGGATGAATATGTGACCGGGGGTCGACAATATCCAAAAGGTCGAATTTTTCAAGTGTTTGACGGGTAGGCATACCGGTTTCCCGGTCCCATCCCATCAACCGGTAGTAATCGTCCTTCATCAGTTCGAGTTCTTCGAGGGTACAGTTGATTTCAGGCATTTCGTTTCCCCCGGGTTTCACGCGGCCGAAATGAGCTCTGGAGACCGTGTCGTCACGGCGGGTCAATCCGCACATGCCGAGAAAACATCTTTCCAGATGATGCATCCGGGTTGCAGCTGTTTTCAATGCTTCCGTACCCACGTCACTCCCGAACCCCAGGGTAAGGAACCGGGCTATGGTTCCTTCATCCACGGGCAGGCCGGTGAAACCGGTCAGCCATGCGCATACGCCGGTCATGTCGATCAGATCGGTGCGTTCTTCTTCCTTCCGGACCAGGGCCGCCTTGCCTTGGGTTGACCTGGGGTCCACCGCCTCCCGGGAACCGATTTCCTTTTCCGTACGGTCTTTATATTTCCTGATGATTGCTGAAAAGCCGAATGTTGGGGACTTTGTCGACCCCTACCGAAAGCCGACGCTATTCCCTCGTCATGGCCGTTCCGCATTTTTGGCATTTGTGTTCGAAACAGGGACTTCCCGATTGATGGGCGACTCTTTCACCACATTTCGGGCAAACACAATATCCTCCAGGCCCGGCGGCAAAACCTCCTCCTCTTCCTCCTCCACTGCCCCCCCGGCTTTGACCCCGTCCGCCTTTGCCGGTTCCCGCGCCCTGACCTCTTGGTCCGGTTCCGTCTCCTCTTGGCATTTTAACCACCTCCTATGGTTTTAGGGTAATGCAGGTAAACGATTACTTCCCACTTTTTCAAGACAGGGAATCGCCGATCCGCAATTTCCCATTTTGAATAAAGGCAGAGCATGAAGCATGCCAAAAATGCCAAGAAGGGGGTTGTCGACTCATATGCTTTTCAATAACAAGTCGTTATCATGGTTCTACCTGATGGCGGAAAATCGGGTTGTGTAACATCGATGCAATAAAAGGCGGCCTCAGAGGTCGCAATAATGCAATGATTGAGGATACCCCGGCAATTCGCCCGCTGATGAAACATAAAATCGGAACTCTTCCGAGCATTAAAAACCGAAAGGCACCACTGTGTCGGCAGTCCGGGCCGATCGATTAAAACCATGATGAATTCAATGCCTCACAAACCCAGACCCCCGCAGCAGGATAATACCTGTCCTGTAATAAAATCGGACTCTGGGATACAGACATAAGGGTGCTTCTATCCATATCAAACAGGTTTGACCCTGTTTTTGGCCTCTGGGTTATTCTATGTTTGCGCTTACAACAGCTGCCATCTGCATCATGCCGATCGTCTGGCCTTCCTTCAGATGGGTAAGGTCGGTAACCTTGCCTGATTTGCTTGTGGATTTCGTGTTTTTAAAGATCGGGAGCAATTTAGCATCCGCCACTATGAATTTGCCTGCATTTTCAGGCTTTCCATTTTCGGTTTTGGCTTGAAGTTTATTCGCTTTGATATAGTCCCAGAGCTTTTTCGTGATCTCCGTCCTGGGAAGTTCCGTCGCGTTCAGCAATTCGGCCAGCTCATTTTTCAGTTTGACCGGTTTGTTCAATCCTTTTGCTTCCACCATTTTTAACTCCTTCATGTTCAGATTTAAATGACACTGCCATTGACAAAGGATCCATAAGTTCTTGTCTTTTTTCGGGTTGGTTTGTTTCGGCGTCCGATAAAAAAGCGTCATCAGTGGCCTCTTCCCGAAGATATTCCTCCTTCTTTTTTCCTGAAAAGAGATTTTTTGCTCTTTTCATCAGTTTTTTGGCCCATATAAATTCAGTGGCCAGAATACCCAGGGATACGGGAATGATGACGACCGCGGGACCCGGCAGCACAATCATGGCGACTCCGATCAACAACAGCGTAAAGCCGATGGTTGCGATAACCAGCCGTTTGACGGCTTTAAGACTTTTCATGAACAATTCGATCAAAATATCCTCTTTCCGGAATATGGCGTCATAAAAATTTACCGGCTTTCACATGAGTCCTGTGAGCAAAAAAAGACATTTACCCCGTAAACAAACCCGTCGTGGCAAAGGCATCAGATGTGTTAAATCACCGGCCGGGCCGATTCGATCCAACCGGGCCGATTCGGCAGCCGCCGCAATACAGGCGGTTTTTTAGGTCAGGTGACAATATCCTGTTTTGATATACGTTTCAATACGATTTTTCATATAAGGGCAAGCCATCCGGAAATCGGTCAAACAGGTTTTCCATTTTGCCCCGGACGGCAATGTTTTCCTGTACATCAGGGACATTTCGAAAAAAGGTTTGCCTGAGCCCTGTTTACTTTTCGAAAGTCAAACTTCAAACTATGGAGTCGGAGATCCTTACAGCCTCGATTCACACGTGAATAATCTTTAATATGTTTAATTTATAAGTTATTCTTCAATTCGTTACTTTCCGTCAAATAATCTGGGGGGGGTATTTATCGTAAAATCTGTCGGAATACCTTACAAAATTTTATCGAATTAGAGATTTATATCAAGCAAACTTTTACGAATTAAAATTTATTTATGTTTTATATTATTTATATTCAATCAGTTATATTTAAGTATCTATTATGAAAATTTATTGGCATTAGGATTGCATGAGATTTTGACAAAACGAAACTTTATTAATGACCCATGCAATCTAGGGAGACTTGATTATGAAAACCATGAAAATTTTAACAGCGGCGGTTTTTGCAACGGTGATGGTATTCGGTTTAATTCCCACTGCGAGCGCCAATTTTACCTTGTTGACACCGAGTTCAACTCCACCATGGACGAACCTTGATAATGCATTATTAGATAATGATCCAAACGCTGTAATTACCAATAATCCGGCAGCAGCAGATATTCCGGGTATAGTTGGATACTCAGGTTCGGTTGTAGAATTGTACAAAGCGGATGTAGATTCTTCAAATAATATTAATCCTGATGAGGGTGTTCTTGCAGATTTTTACACTACTGAATTTATTCCTCCTGATGACCCGGGAGGCGCCTTTATCCATTGGATTGGTGATGATGCTGAAACAGAAAGTTTTGCTGTGTATAATCCTCTTTATCTTTTGGTAAAGGACGGCGTAGCCAACAGCCCTATATGGTACATTTTTGATTTAGGTGAATTAAATTGGATAGGCACCGGAGACCTCAAGTTGGAAAATTTCTGGCCGTCAAATGGTGCTATATCCCATGTGGCAATTTACGGTGATTATGATGAAACTTCCACGGGTGTTCCCGAACCGACCACCCTGCTGCTTCTGGGTTTCGGTCTTGTCGGACTGGCGGGCGTGAGCCGGAAACTCAAAAAATAGATTTACGAGTTTAACAGCATTGACATAAAAGGCGGCGCCGGAAAGCGGCGCCGCCTTTTATATTTATAGGAATAGCCTGACAGGATAGCCCGGTGAAGTGAAACCCTGTCCCTGCCCTCAGAACTGCCGGGCCGGTGTTCCCAAGATAATAACCCAGATATAGTATACATTCGAATTTGATCCGGAAGCGAGAATACGCTTTACAACACGCAGGGCCACTGGTAAATTATTAAAAACTATCCCGAAAATGCCGGCATTGCCGATGATGCGGTCCCTTTTGCAGGATTGACACCTTTTTGCCAAGGAGGCATGAAATTGAACCGGATTGCGAATATGATCATCCTGTTTATACTCGTCATTTTTTCAACACCTGTTTTAACATCGGCAGGACCCGTTCCCGATACCGGCCAGACCGCTTCCTATGCCGACGCCCCGGGAGAAGATTCGGACTATTCCATCAACCCGCCATCCTACACAAAACAGGGCCGGAACGGCGCGGCCCTTCCCCTTGACGCGACCCTGGAGGGGGGATGGGTCATGACCCGGGACAACGTCACCGGGCTGGTATGGGAAATGAAGCGGAACATGGATAACGTTAATAACTACGACGACCTCCATGATGCGGACAACACCTATACCCGGCAGGACTCCCAGGATGTTTTTATCGCGGAACTGAACGCGGCAAAATTCGGCGGATATTCGGACTGGCGCATGCCCTCCCGAAAGGAGTTGCGATCCATCGTCCATTATGACGCATACGACCCCGCCATCCATACGACCTTTTTCCCCGGCACCATCGCAACCGGTTATTACTGGTCATCCACCATTATCGCCAATGACCCCGGCGACGCGTGGAGCATGCGTTTTTCCGGCGGCGACGATTACCCGCGCAACCAGACGGAAAGTTGTTATGTGCGGGCCGTGCGCGGGGGAACCGGCGGTTCACCATATGGCCTGATCGACAACGGCGACAATACGGTCACCGACACTTTCACCGGCCTGATGTGGCAAAAGGAGGATGACGGATCGGGACTTACGTGGGAGGCCGCCATAACCTACGCACAAGACCTGTCCCTTGCGGGATTTGAGGACTGGCGTCTGCCGAATATCAAGGAACTGGATTCCATCACGGATCTTTCCGCATACAACCCCGCCATCGACCCAATTTTCAGCGGGACGAAACCCTCCGGTTACTGGTCCTCCACCGCCATCGTCAATAATCCGGACAACCCGTGGGCCGTGAATTTCTACAACGGCGGGGACATTTACAACATCAACGAGGCAAGCGAGTACTATGTTCGCTCCGTCCGCGGGGGCCAAATCCGGCTGCCGGGCCATCTGGTGGTTTTCGCCCCGGTGCAGGGGGGCGTATGGAACGCGGAGGAAATCAAGACCATTACCTGGAAAACCCAGAGCATTCCAGGTAATGTCGAAATCCTGCTGTCCAGGGACGGCGGCAAAACCTTTTCAGAGGCCATCGCCGCGTCCACCCCCAATGACGGGTCCTTCCAGTGGAAGGTCACCAGGGGACTGAGCTATAACTGCGTACTGAAAATCACACCCCTGGATGATGCCGGCAAAGCCACAACCCAGGGGCTGTTCACCATCTACGACCGGCGCTCCGGCAATCCGAATCCGGGTGCCTTGCCATGGCTGCTGCTTCTGCTGGGGGATTAGAAATATTCTGAAATTCTGACTGATTTAAAGGATGTTGGATCGAATGGCCCAGGTGCTGTCCGGGTAAAACCGTTGCAGCATGATCCAGCTCTCCTTTAACAGTTCCACTTTGTGGGAAGCCAGATAGTTGGCCACACCCTTATAAAAAAGCGCCTCAGATGCAAAATAGCTGACCGGATACCGGTCAAACACCCGGTTGAAACAATCGCCGGCCTCCTCATAATTTTTGTTTCGAAGCCGGTATTGGCCGTATCCGCAAAAAGCCATGGGGATAAATTCCGATGGTGGAAACCATCCCTCCTGATGATAAAACAGGTTCCCGTCGGCATCGATGATATTCAAATTCGGAGTCCAGGCGACCTTGTACCGGTTTAACAGATCACCGGCATTGTTCACATCGATCTGGACGGGAATGAAGTACTGGTTTAATACATCAGCGACCACCATATCTGGGTACGTCACGGCACCCAATTTGGCGCACCCGTTTCACCCTCCCTTGAAAAAATCCAGAAATACGGGTTTGTTTTCATTTCTGCTTTTTTGAAGACCACTTTCATAGTCTACGATCCAGTTCACGGAACGTTCAGGCGTTTTCATTTTTATTTCCTTTCATCGTGGTAAAAAAAATACGGGTTCAAAATACGATCAATCTTTATAATCCGCGCTTTTTGTTCAATTCCTTGTGTCTTTCTTTTATAGCACCCGTTTCCGGATTTCGCATATCAGGTCAATACCGGATATCAGGATCAGAGAGAATGTATTCTTCACTTTTTTGCAGGAGCATCGATATGATTTCTACCGGGTGATTGACACGGTCCCACAGGAGCAATATTTTTGTCCATAAGGCCGAAAGCGGCTGCAGGGTGAATAATGGGGATAGATCAAGCTGTTCAAGGAACAGCCTGAGTTCAAATCGTGAATAAAGGAGAAGAGTCATGAGAAAATCGATATCCATTCATGCCAGAAATTGCTGCAAACAGGAGAAGGAGCGTGTGGTTGACGGACTTCAATTCTGTGAAATTTCCTCCTCAAACCGGGCGCAATGGTCTGCCTGTTACCGGAAAACCGCAAAAGCCAGCGGGGAGCGCGCCAGAAAATGTCTGCTCGGTTAAGGCCCGTTCAACCAGGGCGAAAGGGGGCGGAGCGGAGGCCTCCTTCACATAGTCTTCACCGGTTATTCTGATCATCGAAACTGCACCGGGCCTTACCTTTCACGGGTGTGTTTCCCTTTGAAGCACTCCTTCAAATTCATGTCCACGGCGGCAAATTATCCGGATATTGGGCAAAAATATCAATTGAAAATAATCTTCCCCTGGAATGACCGCTTTCTTACCGAGTGTATTTTAATTCCCGGATACATGATCCACCCCATGGTTTTTATCATTTTTTGCCGGTATGGTTAATTTTATGGTATTCAGCCGGGAAGGTGTTCAACATCGTCCTTTCCGCTCCAAAGCTGACTCAGAGGAGGCCGGAATGAAGTATCCGGAAATCAAAACGACTCTGCCGGGGCCGAAGACCCGAAGCCTCATCGAGGTGGATCATGAAGTCGTTTCGCCATCTTACACCAGAACTTATCCACTGGTCGCCGAATCCGCCAAAGGGGTGTGGGTCCGTGATCCGGACGGCAATGTTTTCCTTGATTTTACCGCGGGCATAGCGGTTTGCGCAACCGGGCATTGCCATCCCCGGGTGGTTGAAGCCATAAAACTTCAGGCCGACCTGCTGCTGCACATGTCGGGTACGGATTTTTTTTATACCCCCCAGATTCGGCTGGCCCAAAAACTCGCCGAAATTGTCCCCGGAAACGAAAGGTATAAGGTTTACTTTGGAAATTCCGGTGCTGAAGCCGTGGAAGCGGCATTTAAACTGGCGCGATGGCACACCCGACGTGAACTGAATCTGGCCTTTTTCGGTGCCTTCCACGGCCGGACCATGGGCGCGCTTTCCCTTACCGCCAGCAAAGCCTTGCAGAAAAAACATTACAATCCCCTGGTTCCGGGCATCACCCACATCCCGTATGCATACTGTTACCGGTGCCCTTATCACCTGTGCTATCCGACATGCGGCATTGCCTGTGCAACATGGGTGGAGGACACCCTGTTTCGAACCAGCATCCCCCCTGAAGAAGTGGCCGCCATATTTGTGGAACCGATTCAGGGAGAAGGCGGATACATCGTCCCTCCCCCGGAATTTCACCGGGAGTTCTACAGGATTGCCCGTAAATACAACATCCTCTTTGTGGCCGACGAGGTTCAATCCGGAATGGGACGAACCGGCGAAATGTTTGCCATGACCCATTTCGGCATCGAGCCGGATATCATAACGCTCGCCAAGGGAATTGCCTCCGGTCTTCCGTTGGGCGCCATGATCGCCCGGTCTGATATCATGGACTGGGAAGCCGGGTCGCATGCATCCACCTTCGGCGGGAATCCATTGTCGTGCAGGGCGGCTCTGGCCACCATCGAGCTTCTGGAAACCGGGCTCATCTCAAACGCCCGGAAACGGGGCGAGCAACTGATGTCCGGGCTGAAAGATCTCCAGAAAGACATGGAATGCATCGGGGATGTTCGCGGCAAGGGGTTGATGATCGGCGTCGAACTGGTAAAGGACCGGGCAACCAAAGAAAGGGCATCGGAATGGCGGGACCGTTTGATCCGGAATGCTTTTCAAAAAGGGCTGCTCTTGCTGGGCTGCGGTGAAAATACCATCCGGTTGTGTCCGGCGCTTACGGTCAGCCCGGAGGAAATCGATGTATGCCTGAATATTTTCCAGGAAAGCCTGGCGGAAATTTTTGCATAAACCTTGTGGATTTCCGCTTGCCATCGAATCATGGAGGAAAACCATGAAGGATCTGCTGAAAGAACTGGACCTGATGCCGAATAATCCCGGAGCCGGGACCGGCACCGGGTGGCGTGAAACCCGGGGGGATCTGCTGGAATCCTATTCTCCCATTGACGGGTCCCTGATCGCTTCCACGCAAAAGGGCATGGCCGCAGATTATGAAACTATAGCCGAAAAGGCGCGGGAAGCTTTTCTTGTGTGGCGGATGGTGCCGGCGCCCAGGCGTGGAGAGGTCGTTCGCCGGATCGGCAATGCCATGCGAAGCCGGAAAAAGGAACTGGCCCGGGTGATCAGCCTGGAAGTCGGCAAGATCAGATCCGAGGCTGAAGGCGAAGTCCAGGAGATGATCGATATCTGCGACTTTGCCGTGGGCCAGTCGCGCATGCTGTACGGGCTCACCATGCACAGCGAACGCCCCAGACACCGGATGTATGAACAGTGGCATCCGCTGGGGTCCATCGGCGTCATCACCAGCTTTAATTTTCCCGTGGCCGTATGGGCCTGGAATGCAATGATCGCCCTGATTGCCGGAGATACGGTCATCTGGAAACCTTCACATAAAGCTTGCCTGACCGCTCTGGCCGTGATGAAGGTGATAGAACCGGTTTTAAAAGCAGGCAACGTCCCCGAGGGCCTTCTCAATCTGATTATCGGAGACCGTAATGAAGTGGGTGAACGGTTGATTTCCGATCATCGCCTGCCCCTTGTCTCCGCCACGGGCAGTATCGCCATGGGCCGGCATGTCGGCCGGACCGTGTCCGCCAGGCTGGGGAGGACCCTTCTGGAACTGGGAGGCAATAACGCCGTCATCGTTACCAAAAGCGCCGACACCACCCTTGCCGTAAGGGCCATTTTATTCGGCGCCCTGGGCACGGCCGGTCAGAGATGCACGACCATTCGGCGGGTTATCGCGCACCGGGACATCGCGGAACAGCTCACACGGTCTCTGGTGGACGCCTATCGGAAGGTAAAGGTGGGCAATCCTCTTGAGAACGGCGTCCTCATGGGGCCGTTGATCGACCGGGCTGCCGTCGGCAAGATGCAGGCGGCCATCGGGTCGCTCAAAAGCCAGGGAGGAAGGGTCGTTTACGGCGGTGAAGTCCTGACCGGAGGGGTGTATGATGCGGGGACATATGTTGCGCCATGTATCGCCGAGGCGCGGAACCACTATCCCGTTGTCCGGGAAGAAACCTTCGCGCCGGTTCTCTATGTAATGCCCTATCAGGATATTGAAGAAGCTATTTTTTGTCAGAACAACGTGCCCCAGGGCTTGAGTTCCGCGATTTTCACCCAAGACGTGTTTGAGAGTGAACTGTTTTTAAGCCACATGGGGAGTGACTGCGGCATCGCCAACGTCAACATCGGAACTTCCGGTGCGGAAATCGGGGGCGCTTTCGGAGGTGAAAAAGATACGGGAGGCGGCCGTGAATCCGGGTCCGATGCCTGGAAAAATTACATGCGTCGTCAGACCGCTACCATCAACTGGTCGCCAGAGATTCCCCTGGCCCAGGGAATCCAATTCGGAACGGTTGAGTAAAAAGGGTAAGGGAGCGGTAAAGTCGATTCCGAAATTCGCGCCTATTTCCCGGCCAACCATTCAACCGCACGGCTCACTACGGAAACCACTTTATCGATCTCTTCCCGGGTGGTCATTCTGCCGATGCTGAACCTGATGGTCCCCTTGGCCCATTCCAGAGGCACGTTCATGGCGGTCAACACATGGGAAATGTCGATGACGTCCGAATGGCAGGCGGCCCCCGCAGAGGCGGCCACATCCAGGCCGATCTCTTCGAGAATCCGATTGGCCTCCAGGTCCTTGAACGAGAGGCTCAGGGTATTGGGGAGCCTGAGATCCGGGTGGCCGTTCAATCGGATCTCCTCTAAATTGTCGGCCAGGCCGGCGTGCAGACGGTTCCTGAGGATGCTCATCTGAGCCATGTCGCCTCTGATATCCCGTCCGGCGATTTCACAGGCCATGCCCAGGGCCACGATGGACCCGACGTTTTCCGTTCCGGCCCGCCGGTCCATTTCCTGAGCGGCGCCGTAGCATAATTTTTCCAGACGCAGGGGGTTGCGGATGTAAAGGGCTCCCACTCCCTTGGGCGCGTAGAGCTTGTGCCCGGCCACGGACAAAAGATCCACCCCCAGTGCGTTCACATCCGTCGGGATTTTCCCCACGGACTGGGCCGCATCCGTGTGCATGGCGATCTTATGGGTCTTTGCGATTTCTGCGATTTCGGCAATGGGCTGGATAGTGCCGACTTCGTTGTTGGCATGCATCACGGTGATCAGAATAGTTTCCGAATGAATGGATTTTTCCACATCCTCCACATCCACCATGCCGTATTTGTCCACGGGAAGGAAGGTGGTTTCGAAACCGTATTTTTCCAGATACCTGCAGACGCCCGTCACCGCCGGGTGTTCCACGGCGCTGGCGATAATGTGATTGCCCTTGTCCTGGAGGGCATAGGCAAGGCCCTGAATGGCGTAATTGTTGGATTCCGTCCCTCCGCTGGTAAATATGATTTCACCAGGTTCGCATTTGAGAAGTCCGGAGACCTGTTGCCTGGCTTTTTCAATGGCCCGCCTGGGAGCGATGCCGTACCAGTGGGAACTGGAGGGATTCCCGAATTCGGCTTCCAGAAAAGGACGCATGGCCGCAAGAACTTCCGGGTCAATGGGAGTGGTGCCGTTATAGTCCAGGTATATCGGTTGAACCATTTCAAATCTCCGTTTTGCAGGTATTCTAAAACCGCAGCTGCATATTTCCCCTTATGACGAAAAAAGGCGTTTATCATAAAATAATCAGCTTTCCAAGACCTGGGTGAGCCATTTTTGGAAATATGGGGGAATGCCGGTCAGGAGTTTGCCGACGGCGGGTTCTTTGATGATGTTCTACCCATCGGCCATGTGTCTGATCAGTGCCGGTTATGGGTCAAAAGGACACCTTTTGCGGATATTATGTATGGATGGACAAAAGATCCGATGGCCGGCAGTCTGCGAAACGCTTTCCGCCCGTACTGTTGGCTTTGTAATATTTCAGGCAGTTTTCGACAATTTTAAGAACTTCGTCTTCCGAATAAATGCCTGGCAGGGGTTCGGCCAGCTTGGGGTGTCTCCCCAGTTTTCCACCCAGGAGGATTTTAAAACCCTTTTTTCCCTCCTTGAGGGTCCCGGTGGGGCAAACCCGGATGCATTGACCGCAGGCCAGGCATTTTTCATAATCGATGCTGATTCCGTTCTTATCCCCATCCAATGTCACGGCGTTATCCGGGCAGGTGCTGACGCACAGGCCGCAACCCGAGCATGGGTCGCCGGTGACTTCGGGAAGGCAGGCTCCGATGACACCGATATCCTTGATCTGGGGCTGGGAGCAGGCATTGGGGCAGTCGCAGAGGGTTACCCGGAATTCGTGATGAAATTTCAAGGGACCTCCGACCTGCTGTCTGAGAAATGCAGCCAGGTCCGCATCTTTTAAAATCGCCTCGATTTTTGCAGACAGGGATTCAGTGGAATTTGCGCTGTTGGGGCATCCCGAAGCACCGAAGCAGGCGTCCAGTTGATACCCCCTGACTTCGGAGTCCATCTGATTCATGAAACGATTCCGGGTGGCATTGACGTCCTCCAGGGAAACAACGGGTCTGCCGTTATCCGCGGCTTCCTTTTCCACCCGAGCCCGGACTTTTTTTCGGACGAAAAAGGGAACTTTTTTAATGGCGTTTTCAGCTTCCGGAGTCCATTTCACGATGAATTACTCCTGTATGATTTCGGGCTTTTCCGAAATTGCCTGGCTTTTTACGATTTCACCGATTTTGATGCTTCCGGCTCTGTTCGCCCACCTCTGGCACACGGCCCTCTGTATATGAATGATCTTTTCGATCCTGCGGTAATAATCCGGCCTTCCGCTGTCCCACAGAATTTCATCCCCGGCAACGGTAAATTTATAGCAGCCGTTCTGATCAACATATGTAAGCTTTCCGGTAAGTTCGCAATACCCTGAGGTATACCGCTCCACATAAATAACGCCGTCGGTGATCTTACGATCGGAATAGGCAAGGGTATAAATATTTTCCATCAAATTTGGGTGACTGACCAGCCGTTCATCAATGATATTTTGGCCGACATTCTTCCCGATGATCAGCGTCGGCACTCTCATTTTATAGATATTCGGGAATTTTTCGCATTCCCCTTCAAGCGGGGGAAACATCGCCCGATGGTCTCCGGTGATGATCAGGATGCTGTTTTTGAAAAATTGGATTTCATCCAGCCGTTGATACAGATCAAAAAGTTTTTCGTCCACATAGCGCGTCACCCTTTCCCGGGTATTGGCGATTCCTTCCGGATCCAGATACGGCCGATGGCCTGAAACCGTCATCCCCATCATAAAAAACGGGGCGTTTTCACCCCTGTTTTTAATTCGATCGATGATTTCATCATACAGAACTTCATCAGAGGGGCAGCCGAACGTATATTTTTTAGCTTCCCTGAACCGCTTCACCTCTCCCCGGCCCACAACCGTATTGAATCCGATATGGCGCAGGTAATCCCCCTGGTTCAGGAACTCAAGGGGTCCGGTGGTAACGTATTCCGTATCGTAGCCGATCCTGGCGAATGCCCTGGGGACGGTATCGGTATTCCAGAAGGAGTTGTATAAAAATCTGTTGCAACCGGGATAGGGGATGATGGGTTGCGCGGTTAAAAGGGCGATTTTGCTTCCCTCTGTGTCTTCATAAGTTGCAAGCGAGTTCACGAACAGCCTTCCCTTTTCGCACAACCGGTCAAATTTCGGGAGGTTATCATAAAGACCGGATATTTTTTTCGAATCTATGGATGAAAACGACTCGACAAAGACCAGCAGTATATTCGGATGATCTTTTTTTAAGTAGTTCAGATTGATCAACCTGGGTTGGGCATGCGCGTATTCAGGCGCTTCGTATAAAAGCCGGTCCCGGGAAGGGTTCCGGGTAACTATCCGTGATTTCGCCTTTTCTAAAAACAACAAGGTGACGTCATTTCCAACGTCATTTTTAACTGCGGCATGGGAAATAATCCTGCTGAAGATAAAAAACGCTGCCAACCCGCCGTAGATCCATGACACCCTTTTCCACTTTTCGACTCGCAGCCTGAAAAAAGGTGAAAACACCAGTACAAGCAGAATCATTATTTTTCCCGGTGACATGAAGGAAAGGGCCTCGGATAAATTTCCCGCATAATGAATCACATCCGAGACTTCAAATCTCGCATTGATGGAGGTCAGGGCAAAAAAATCCGTTATGAATACAAGGGTTAAAAGGAATACAACCGCGTTGATGGAAAGCCTTGCCGCACTGGCCTGCACCCTTCCTGCGAGCAGCAGCAATCCGAAAATCAGGCTCAATGTGAAATAGTTTGTTGAAACGATGAATAAAAAACAGTTAAATAAGGAGTGCCCGGTCTGGGAATACATATTGAGAATGCTGTAAACCAGGGTCAGCAAAAGTATCGATATGTAGCCTGCAGCAAGATTTTCCTTTTGCATGGTTCTTATACCTGGGTGTATTCAAATCGTGTTACATTAAGATAAATTTTTTGTTTCTTCAACCCTAATTTGGGCTTTTTATCAATAACGATTAGGAATAACCGTGGTCCCAGAACAAAAGGCGCTTATCGTAAATGCCGACGACTTCGGATGGTCAACCGGCGTGAACAGGGGAATTGTTGAAGCATGCGGGAAAGGCATCCTCACCAGTGCGACGGCAATGGTCAATTTCCCGGCGTTCAAGGACGCCGCAAAAATGGCCACGGACCTGCCGGAACTCGGGGTCGGGTTGCACTTGAACATTGTCCACGGCCCTCCGATCAGTAACCCATCTGCTATTCCCACGCTGGTAAACGCCTCCGGCGATTTCCCGGGTACAGAAGTTGTCCTGCGAAGACTTATGCTCGGAAGGGTTTCGGAAAGTGACATCGAACTGGAATTAAGCAACCAGTTGGAACTTTTCCGTTCTGAAATCGGAGAACCGACCCATCTCGACAGCCATAAACACCTCCATGTTTTTGGGTCTTTTTTGCCTGCTTTCATCAAAATTGCCGGGAACCTGAGAATCCCCAGGGCACGGTGTCCATCCGAAAACATTGCCCTTCGGCCCCCGTCACCCGCATGGATAAAGTCATTGATACTTTCATTTTTAGGGAGCCGGGCGAAAAGCGTATTCCATAATAAAGGCGTCCTCACACCCGATCACTTTGAAGGCGGCACCGACGGTCACAGATTCACCGCCGACGTCTGCCGTCGTATCGTTGACCGGTTGGAGGACGGCGTTACCGAATTGATGTGCCATCCGGGATACCGGTCAAAAAATGACCATGATGTAATCCCGGACGTTGCCGTCACAAAATACCGGGAGAGGCATCTTCGGACCCTCCTGGATCCTTCCCTGAAAGCATACATCTTAGAAAGGGGAATCAATCTCATCCATTTCGGAAAACTTGAACACAACAATCAGATAGATACTTCCGGCCAAAACAGCGGGTATTGACAGGAAAGGGTATTGTTCGGAAAGATGCAGGACCGGCCAAACCGAAAATATGCCGTAAAAGAAGAAATAGAGCTTCACACACACCTTGCCCGTGAATATATCCGCAGGCGTGAGAGTGATGGAAGCGCATGCTTCGAAGCCTATTGGAACCAGGAAATAATGACATCACTTTCATGTGTTCCCAAACAGGCCGTCCTCGATTGCTGCTGCGGAGACGGTATTCTTCTCCCTCCCCTGGCCGACTGTTTTGAAAAAGTCGCCGGCCTTGACATCTCACGGGAGATGCTGGCTCTGGCAAGGGAGACGTCGAAATCGGCAAACCGCATTCTTGTCAATGGCGATGCAGCTGAACTTCCGTTTAAAAATGAAATTTTCGACGCCGCCATATTCCGGGGGTCCTTTCATCACCTTCCGGATCCCATCTCGTCTCTCAAGGAAATCCGCCGGGTCTTAAAATCCGGCGGAGTGGTTTTGTTCGTGGAACCCAATGGAGACCCTGCATGGATGCGTGCATTTCGAAGGGCTTATTATAAATTGTCTCCAAAATTCAGCTCAACCCACCGCTCCTTCAGGCTCCATGAACTGAATCGACTGCTGACCGATGCCGGCCTTCAGCCGTTGGCCGGCCGACGGATGTTCTTTTTTTCATACCCGTTTGCCGGGCTTCTGGATCATTTCCCCTTTCTGAAAAACATCCCCCTCCACACCTCCATAACAAAAGCGATGATCCGGCTTGACAAACTTCTTGCAGGACTGCCGTTGATAAACCGCTGGGGACTGGCGCTGGTTGTAACAGGCTGGAAGCCGGAATAAAACGGATCAGGAAAAACAATCAGCCCGTATTCAATCTTTTCAGGGGTATAAACACGAGGTATAGAAAAACCGGGAAGAAAATATTCATAAAAAATTCAAGCACCAGAACCGGAGGTATTTCCTTGAGCGGAACACCCCAGTAAACCAGGACGGCCATGAGGGAGCTTTCCCGCAACCCGATACCGTTAAGGCTGAGGGGAAAATTAACGATAATACCGACGCTGAGGATGATCGCCGCAATATCCGGAACAGGCAGATTGACATCCACTGACCAGAATATAAAAGCGTTTCCGAAAATGTATAATCCAAATCCCATGAGGGTTAATAAGCCCCCGAAGACCAGGGGTTTAAACGGGAAAGAGACAAATTTACAGGAAAACAGCAACCCACTGCCCAGCGCCATCATCCCAACCATGAATATCCAGACCGGATTAACCCCCAGTTTTTCACCGACAATTGCCGAAGTCAGGCTTATCCCCAATGGAACATATAGAAAATCAGCCATTTTTTCGTTAATAACCAGCTTTACCCTGTTTTTCAGCGGCAATTCCGTTTGATTTAACAAGTTTATCCTGGAAAAATCCCCTATCCGGGCCGGCGTCAGAGATCCGAAAGCAATGCTTTTCAGATAAAGATCGATCCAGTCCGGGATCGGCATGTTTTTCCCGGATGAAAATTTTACCCAATGGCGCAACCTGAAGAGTCTTGTTGCGTAGACGGATGCGAAACATAAACAGGCTGCTGAAAAATACCCCGGGGACACCACATGAAAAATATCCGGGGACAGATCTATGCCTTTATCCTTCAAAACCCAAAAAACTGCGTACAGGAAAGCCAGCGAAGCAAGAATTTGAAGAGGGATGGTTAAGTAACTGTAGTTTTTTTTCATCAGGTGGGAATCCGGGGTCTTAAAATGGGCCCTATCCTTCGAGTCATGAACATGGGAAGAATTTTCCAGAGTTTAATCCCCATTTTGAATTTCGGGTTATCCGGAAGGATCCGGGGAGCCTTTCTGCCTGTTTTAAGCAGGTAGGAATAATAAATCGGGCTTTCCACCCCTCCCCATTTTCTTTTGAAAAACAGTTGCCCGGGATCCGGCCGGGTTCTTCCGAAATCATATGCCTCGGCGGAATATTTTTCCTTCATGAGCCGGATGGATTCCCATACGAGCTTATCGCTCACCGGTATGTTCCGGGATTTCGGGTCGGTTGCCAGGGAATTCAATATGGCATTGCCCCGATAGAGGAAAATAAGCGCGGCCCCGACGAACTGATTTTCATGTTCGGCAAGAAGAATATGCGTCTCTTCATGGAAAAGTGTTTTTATCGTATCGAACCATCCGGATTTATGAATGGGTGTTCCATGAAATGCCGCGTTCTTTTCGTAGATCCGCTTAAAAATCTCCAGGGACCGTGGATGATCGAAATGGATTTTTACAGCGTTTTTATCGGCCTTCCGGACACCGGTCCTGGCATTTCCGGTTATGACGCTGTTCCATAAAACATCCAGAGGTTCGGTCAGGGACAATTCAAATCTTTTAAATTGGTCATCAAAAGGGAATTCATGAAGAGGCTTTTGGATTTCACGGATTTCCAGGGCATCGGCTCTGTGATCTGAAAAAAAGGATTTCAGCGGATCCGGATCCAGGTCTTTCAGATAAATTGGCCGGTCCACTTGCCCGGGAAAAATAAATCCACCATAATTCCCGAAGGGGACGGAAATCAACATCGGCTTAAAGCTTCCCAGGGGTTTGATTCCCACCAGGGGCAAAAGCCAGGCCAGATCTTTGGTATCGTCCAGGCATGCCAGGCGATGCGTCGTTAATCCGGGATAAATTGTTTCAATCAGCTCGAGCCATCGGGGGTCCTGGTAAATGGACGAAGCGGAACACGTTGCGAAATATTCCTTCCACTCCGATTTTGTTGCGGGAATCAGGTTCACTTCATATTTTCCAAATTTTTAATTCCAAACATACTCTCAGCGAGAATAAAATTCCCAAAAAATAAAACATCCGGCGTCCTTGCGATCCGGCGTCCTTGCGATCCGGCGTCCTTGCGATCCGGCGTCCTTGCGGCCCAATCTAAAGCAATAATGGAATATATCGTTATCCTTCGAGTTTTTTGTCAAATGTCGTTTCCATGACATGATACGGCTGAACATTTTCTTTTTTATAATAGACCCGCAACAAATATTCACACACGATTCCCGTTGTGAAGATTTGACCTGCAACCAGGCAAAGCATGACCCCCAGAAAAAACATCGGCAGATAGTCCATAATGAAGATGCCCCCGAATATTTTCCCCAGACTCAACCACCCCAGGATGCATAATCCGGGAAGCCCCAGAAAAAGGGATAAATATCCGAAAATATGAATGGGCCGGTTAAAAAAGCTGGTGAAAAATATCAGTGAAACGATGTCTGAAAATACCCTGAAGGTCCTGCCGATGCCGTATTTCGATTTTCCGTGAATACGATCCCCCAGGTGAATCGGGATTTCAGTGATGCGGTTTGTTAAAGCACTGACGAAGATCGGGATAAATCGATGCATTTCCCCGTAGATGGATATTTCCCGGATTACACGGGTATTGTACGCACGATAGGTGGAACCGAAATCGCTGATGTTCAGCCCTGAAAATTTTCTTGCCAGGAAATTCGCGATTTTGGAGGGTATTCTCCGGACAAGGCCGTCGTTTCGCCTGAACCGGTAACCGCAGACCAGGTCATGGCCCTCATTTATTTTTTCCAAGAAATCCGGGATGTGAACCGGGTCGTGCTGAAGGTCCCCGTCCATGGTGATACAGACATCCCCCCGGGCATATTCCACCCCGGCCTTGATGGCCGTGGCCTGGCCGAAATTCCGGCTGAACCGGATGCCTTCCACCCGTCGGTCGTTGCGCGACGCCTCCATTATCGCGGAATAGCTCCCGTCCCGGCTGCCGTCATCTACAAGAACAATCTGAAAATTCAGATTTTCCGAGTCCAGCACCTTTATCAGGCGATCGACGAGGATGGGCACATTTTTTTCTTCGTTCAATAAAGGTATGATGATGGATATGATATTATTCATGATTTTCGGCAGACCGTGTTTTCATTGTGTCCGGTTTTAAATCATCACGTAAAGGAAATTGGAAAATCCCGTCAACCTTACGCACCATCAATAATAAATCGGACGGGTTTAGTCCATGGATAAGTCTTCCGGTCCATTTCCAGGCGAACCCGGTAATAATACCGGCCCTTCAAGAGCCTGGTAAAATCAGGCCTGTGTTCGGTTTCCGAGACCAGATTTCGATAAACGACATTTTTAAATTCAGCATCCCCGGCAATCTCGATCCGGAATATTTGCCTGTTCCTTGGAAAACCCACAACCGGATTCCAGAAAATCCGTTTTTTATCCATGTCGAGGGTTTGACCGTTTCTCGGATGAATCACAACGGGGATTTTAAAATAAGCCTCGGACACAATTTGATGGAGAAGAACAGCAATGGCCAGGGCCCATATACCGGCAGGCAGGTATGTTAAAAGTTTTCTTTTCCCTTCAACGCGATGAAGTTCCGGTTTTTCGGACGTCCTGCGTAGGGTATCCCTCACTCTTTTTCTTTCAAAGCATATAAGAACCATTGAAATTATGACCGCCGAAATCAAGGCATAAGGGGTCCATTCGCTGTTGTTCGGTCCTTTATATTGCCATTGGACCAGATGTCTGCCGCGGGGAGCCATAAACATCTGAAGGCCGGGCGAGACCCTGAATATGGGTGCGATGTTATCGTCAATCCTCAACTCCCATCCCCTGTAAAAGGCTCTTTTAAAAAGGATCGGGGTTAATGCGTGCCGAATTTCGAATTCAAATATCTCCTTCCGGCGGTCTTGTTTCAGGGGTTTATAATTTACCCGTTGAGCCAGGGATTGTTCAGTTAAAATGGATTCACCGGAGGCATCAGCCGGCCATTTTTTTAAATGCTCATAAAATTCGTCGAAGGTTTTTTTCCCAAGGGGCATGAATACATCCGGAATCACGGCATCCTTCCCATTCACCAGGGATTTCAGGTAGGGTTTTATAGTTTCGATATCCTTGTCTTCAAGCCCGGAGTTGGTGAAATTGACGATCCAGGGAAGACTGGACCCGGCGGCCTGGTATTTTTCAATCCAGAGCTCCATCAATTCCTGCCATTCGCGCTCAGACCCTGTAAAACCGATAAAATTCTCCGGGAGTTCCTGAAAATCACCGAACTCCCCCTTTACCTTCACGAGTTCCCAAAATTTGTCCCGGTACAACGGCACAATGTTTTCATGCCATTGCATTTCTTTACCTCTTAAAAAATGGTTGTTGACGACGAAGCGGATATTAAACAGTTTTTGGAGATAGTAATTATCCCGGAGTTCCACCCGGATTTTGTCAGCCATCAGGTGATAAACGCCTCCCAGATACTCAAACCCGCAGATGGATACGGAACGGTTGACCATCAGCGGCAGCAGATTATACAAGACACTGTCTTCATGCTCCTGGGGGAATCCCGTAATATTGCCCTG
Organism: Desulfobacteraceae bacterium UBA5616; assembly: GCA_002423615.1. Classification (GTDB taxonomy): domain Bacteria; phylum Desulfobacterota; class Desulfobacteria; order Desulfobacterales; family UBA5616; genus UBA5616. The sequence goes on along the minus strand of DIKO01000079.1, from coordinate 1,569 downwards.
TTCCCTATCAACCTTGATTTTTTTCACCACATTATTGAAGGCGGCCCACTGCGGGTTCATTTCCTTGCTTAAAACCATCTCACCGTTATGGGTGGAAACATTTCGAACATCCGCCAGTTTCCTGCCGGTTATGGTTCTTTCATAAACAGCAGATCCGTAGCCGAACAAAACGAAGGCCGCGACGCCGCCGATGAAGGCGGCTTTTAAATATCTTTTACGTAAACGGGTGATCTTTGAAATAATCCTGCTTAAACCCAGACCGCCCAACATGAAGGCCGACCATTCAAGCATAAAGACGGCATGAATATTCTGGAATTGTTTTGCAAAGGGGATCCAGTCCAGGAAAGGGAAATCATCGGGTCCTGCAAGCAGTAAAAATGACAGCAGGAAAGAAAACCCGATAAAACGATGGACAGCGTTTTCGGGGCGAACCAGAACAAGGATTAGCCCTGCGAAACTGAGAGCCGTCAGAATGGGAAACCTGTAGATAACCCCATTTTCAAGCCATCCCCATTCCTGATCACCGAAAGGACCGGAAAACCGCGTCGTATCCAGTATCCCTCCCAGAAAATACTGCCGAAGGGTTTCCGCCGTTGTACAACCAGTGACATCGAAATAATACCTCCTGCTTAAATAAGGATCGATGAACTGGATTTCCGGTGAACTTACGAACGGGATCAACCAGAAAGAAATCATCAAAACCGAGGGGATCAGCCAAAGCAAGGTCATCCTTATCCCTTGTTTCCATTCCCAGTCGCTGTTTTTCTTTGCGAAAAGGGCCAGCAGCATACACCCCATGTTTAATGCAAAACAGTAGGCGATATAGGGATGGGTCATGAACATCACGGCAAATAAAATCGCGAACAACAGGCCGAAAGTTCCATGGGCCAAAAGCCGCCAGCCCGAACCGACTGCCACGGGAAAAATAAGGATTGCGATGAGCTGTTTATGCACCCCAAGATATTGATAGGCGTCAATGGTATGGCCCCACAAACTGATACACAGGGGTGAAAGCATGGCTGAAATAAAGGAGGCCGGAATCCCCAGACCCAGCAGTCTTGCTCCCCAATACACCGACAGCGGAAAAAGGCAAAAACCGAAAAGCACCACCAGTTTGAGGGATTGCTCGATGCTGAGGCCGCTTAGGAAGTGGATGGCATTCACGGCAACATAAAATCCGGGCGGACGGAGAAGAAATATCGGGGCGCCCATCCCGTAAAGCCGGCTCCATCCCAAAATCCGGCCTTCGCCTTCCACGGTTCTCTTCAGCTCGTTTGAATACGCCACATGGACATGATCGTCGCCTGCATTCAGAAGACCGTTCTTTAGTGTCGGCAGGTGCAGGTAAAGGATCCAGGCCATTACGCCAAAAAGAAGAAAACTACCTATTATTACAAATAATTTCTTATGCATCGGCTTTACCATAGGCAGCATCCACACAAAGCGAGTTCCATTCGTCGATAAATAGATAAGGTTTTAATATCCTTAAAATAATTCATATATATATCCGTATTGACTTTCCGATATCTGCGAGTTAAGTTAAATTTTATTAGTCTCAAAAAAGGTTAA
>DIKO01000021.1 GCA_002423615.1 Desulfobacteraceae bacterium UBA5616 | reverse complement strand
CTAAAATTATCGCGCCGAAGGAGGAGGACTATTTCGAAATGCGGTGCTCCCCTTCACACCGCTCACTGTGAACGGCACCTCGAAGCGGGGTTCGGAATAACTTTACGGAGGCAACAGCAAATGGAAGATCAAATCGTTTTCGGCGATCGCATGATCCCGGTGAAACTGCCGGACAACGTCCAGTCCCCTCCCACGGGCCTTGGGGAAACCACCCTCAAGCCGGTGAAGAATCTGTCGCAAGCCATCAAGGACGCACTGGACAGGCCTCTGGGCATGCATCCGCTTTCTGAAATGGCCAGACCCGGCTGGAAGGTGACTATCGCATTCGACGACCCCACGGTGGTGATGTACGGTCCGGTGTGGGAAACCGCCATACGAATGGTGTTGGAAGCGCTTGAAAAGGCCGGCGTCAAAAAGGGGAACATCGATCTGGTCTGCGCCAATGCCCTGCACCGGAAATTCACACGGATGGAGCTTGCCGGCATTCTCGGAAAATCCCTGGTCAAGGAATTCGGTTACCGGCTTTACTGCCATGATGCCGAGGATAGAGACAACCTGGTGTATCTGGGCAAAACCGTTTCCGGGTATGATGTGGAAGTGAACAAGTGCCTGACGGATTCGGATCTCACGGTTTATGTCAACACCTCCATCATCAGGGCCTTTAACGGCGGATGGAAATCCATCTGCGTGGGTCTTTCCACTTACCGGTCCATCCGCTGGCACCATTCGCCGGACGGCACCTCCATGTCCGTTGATCACAACGCCATGCACGACATGCTGGATGAAATGGGCGCCCACCTGGAAAGTCATATCGGAAAGGACCGGATCTTTAAAATCGAAACCCTGCCGGCAAACCCCTTTGAAGTTGCAAACATATGGGCGGGCACGGTCTGGGAAACCCGGAAAGCGGCCATGGCCATCATCAAGGATCAGTTTGCACCCCGGCGGGACATGCTGAAGGAAAAAGCGGATATCGTTCTTTACGGCATTCCCGACTGGAGCCCCTATGCCGCTTTCTCCTTCATGAACCCCATCCTCACCCTGATATCCACCGGACTGGGGTATCTGGGAGGAGTCATCGAAGCCCTGGGCAAACCCGGATGTTCGGTGATTCTGGCAAACCCGGTGAAGGACCGCTGGGACAACGTCCACCATCCATCTTACCGGGAAGTCTGGGAAGAAGTCTTAAGCCGGACCCGGAACCCCTATGAAATCGCCGACCGCTACGAGGAGGATTTTGCCCACCGCCCCGAATATATTTATAAATACCGCCACTGTTATGGTTTTCACCCCATTCACGGCATCATGGCCACCTACCCCTTGAAACGGCTGATGCACGCGGGCCGCATCATGGCGGCGGGGGCCGAAAATCCGGGGCTGGTAACCCACCTGGGGTACGAACCCTATAAAACCGTCGAGGAGGCCATGGGTCAGGCTTTGAAACACCACGGAAAGGACGCTTCCATCGCCTTTGTCCGATATCCGCTCCTGGGCAACCGATGAAAGATTATCGGTTGCTTTTGGTGACCAACTCGCCGTTCCGGTAATTCACCACTTTAATGACCCTGCCGCTTCTGTTATAGCGCCTGGCGGGACCATTGAGAAGATTATTGCTATAGGTTTCTTCCACCGCCAGATAACCTGAACCCGCATATTTCTTCCTTATGCCGTTGATCAGCCCGTTTTCATAATTCGTTTCCATCTTGAGATTGCCGTTTTTATAATAGACCTTTGACGGACCGTTTTTGACGCCCATTTTGTAATTGATTTCTTCTCTTAATTTCGCGGTGGGATAGTACAGCCTGATCAGGCCGTCGTGTTTTCCATTCCTGTAGTTCTCCTGGGACTGGATTCCGCCTTCAATAAAGAAGGATGTCCACAAGCCATCCTTTTCCCCATTTTTATAGGTTCCTTTTTCCTCGGGAGTCCCGTCGTCAAAATAGGAGACATAAGGTCCCTGCTTTTGCCCGTTTAGGTAAGTTGTGGTTTTTTTGATTTTCCCGTCCGGAAAATGGGTAATCTTTTTTCCGTTCATCTCTCCGTTCCGGTATAAAGCGATTTCCTCCAGAATCCCGTTGCATTGGCCGCTGTACGTTTCGGATCTCCCTTCGATCAGCCCCATCTGATAATTATATTTTGTAAGGATCTTTCCGTTCCGGCAGTAATGGACGGCCATTCCGTTCAATTTACCGCTGCTGTACGTCTCTTCCGAGGCCAATACCCCGTTTTCATAATAGTTCTTAACGGCCCCGTCCAGTTGATTCATATTGAAATTGCTCGCGGTTTTCAACTGGCCGCTCTTATAGTATTTCCTTGAAGGACCATGCCAGTCCTCCCCGAGGCGGCTCACTTCTTCCTGCAGGATTTTCTTTTCGCTGTCATAATATATTTTTTCAACCCAGGCATTAAAGGGAACTTTTTTGGCTGCCTTGCCCGGCACCACGACCTGTTCACCGGCGCAGGAGATCATAAAGGGCAATAAAATCAATATAATGGTTTCCCTTATCATGGCGATGGCCCCTCCTTACAGATTTTGGCTTGCAATTCCGTATATTCGGCTTTTAATCCTTCGCTGCCGAGGTCCGGATGCAGGACAAGGGTCATGTTCAATATTTCACACGCTTTTTTAGTGTCTCCCATCCGGCTCAAGGCATGCGCGATCTTGTACCTTGATTCATACCAATGATAACTCCCTGATGTTACGCCGTCTGAAAACTTACGCCACATATCCAGGGCATTCTTCCATTGCTGTGTTTTCTCGTAAATAAGGCCCAGATTGTAAACCGCATCCGCGGAAAACGGGTTTCTTTTTAAAATATCCCGGTAAACGGCTTCGGCCTTGTCCAGCCGGCCTCTGTCGGAATGGATCCTCGCCACGCTCAGCCGGGCGGCATCACAGTGTTTGCGATTTTCCGGATTGTTGCAGGTTTTTTCGGCCAGAAATTCATTTATCATCAAGGCAAAATCCAGGCATCGGCCGGATTCGGTTTCCAGCTTCTGTTCTTTCAGTGCAAAACCCAGGTGGTCAAATTTCCCGGCCAGGATGGTTAATACAGCGATCACGTCATCATCCGGAGTCTCCTGTTTGCCAAATCGTCTCAACTCTTCCTCCCCCTCGGAGATCATGCCGAGGCGCTGAAACATAATCATCCGGAGTTTAAAGATCTCGGAAAACAGTTTTTTCTTTCCGGGAAATCTTTTCTCAAAGCCGTTCAGGTTATCAAGGTTCTTTTCGAGGCGGGATTCGGGTCCGAAAAGGCTGATTTGGGATTCCAGGAGGATCATGTGAGGCTCGATTTCTTTTTGACGAGCGGAATTTCCCCCCGCCCGTTCCCATTTCCGATAGGCTGAAATCGCCGATATGCCTTTTTGATACAGCTTTTCCGCCTCCTCCGAGTTGTGTCCCCCGTTTTTTTCAATAGTTTGAAGTTCATCAACATAATATTGAAGCAGATAAATTCTGGATATGCCGTAGTTGGGCGAATCTTTGCCGACTTTAATGAATTCCGCCACAGCCTCTTTCGTTTTACCCGTTTTTTGGTAATGCCTGCCCATCCTGAAGCGGGCCTCGCTCATTTCAGGGCAATCGCCGGTGCACCTCCGGGTATAGGTTCTCACGGCATCCATCAGAACATCATAAGCCTTCGGGCTTTTATCCTTGCGGTAATTGCGGGCCGCGGCCGCATAATACAGGGATGATGCCTGGCTGAGAAGTTCCGAGCCCGGGAATTTTTTATGAAACCCTTTCAGATAGTCAAAGCTGTTCGCGTATTGCTTCCCGATACAATAACCATAGGCCGTACGGAACCACACCCCGTCCATTCGATCTGACATGAACGCGGGTGAATCCGAAATCAGGGGAAGATAATAAACCAGGGCCCGGTCGTATTGCTTTTTCTCATACATAAGGTCTCCCAGGGCCAGGGCGGCGGCAGGACCCAGCCGGGCATAGGGCAAATTCGCCAGTGAACCGGTATTTTCTCTTACATACCGGTACATTTCCGACATTCCGGCCGGGGTATCCGCCAGCTGTTTCAACTCCTCAAACATCTTCCCAGGTTTCTTTTCCGATGATTCCGGCGAGTCTCCCGGCCTTGCTTTCCCCTGTTTTTCCATCAGGGCGGTCAATGCCCGGGAGTTCATGGCTTCAAGGTTCTTCCGGAACTCCTCGGGAATTTTATCCCGGGGATATTCCGCTTTCAGCGCCTTTATGGCCTTCAGCGCCCCTTCAGGGTTCCCCGCATCATAAATCATCCTTATCTCTTCATATACGCACCGGAAGTACAGGGGGTCATCCCTGCCGATTCTCCTCTTCACCGTTTTCAAATCCCGCAAGGCTTTATCAAGGGCGTTGAGTTTCTCGTAACAAAGGGCCCTTCCCAGAAGGCTCCTCACAATCACCGCCTCTTCCTGAAAATCCACAAAGGAACGGGAAAACCCTTTTATGGATTCATTCAACAGGGTGGCGAACATGGGGTCTTTCTCGGCAACCAGGCTGCTTGCGTAATATCCGTTCCATCCCATCCAGTAACTCGAAAGTGAGATGAGATACTGAGGCTCCTGCCATCTCGCGGAATTGAAAAATTCTCCGGGGTCCTTGAGGGTGTCCAGGGTTTTTTCCTGAAAATCCCCGATGATCTTTTCATTGACGGTGAGGATTTGTTTTAAAATTTCCCTCAGTTTCAGGAAAATTTCCTTTTCCTCCCCATTTCCCGCGGCTTTCGGGGATTTTGCGCGAAGCGCCACCAGGGCGGTGATGCATTCCCCGGATTTGGTCAGAACGAGCTTTTGAAGACCAAAGTCCCCGGACCCCTGTTTCAAAGTCCGGTCGATGAGGGAAACCGCCTCTCTCATTTCACCATGGGATTCAATCGCGGCGGCATTCAGTTGCTTCAAGGCATCTGCGGCATTTGCCGCCTGAACGGTGAAATGAAAGGCGGCAAACAGAATCATGCCGGTCAGAATCATCGCTTTTCTTGACCTATTGGATTTTGTAATCATGGGATTCAAGCACTTTGGGTTCAATGTTTCAGGCAGGAATACACGGTTCATGAGGAAATGCTGAACATGTCCCTGGGAAGCGGTTCAGATCATAAATAGCGGCTCCGGCAGGGCACTGGATAGTATGCCCCCCTTTATTTTATCAACACATATCGGGTCGCACCGGCTCCTCGTGCCAGATCGACAACCTGAACCACCCTGTCATAAACCGCATTCGGCTCTCCGCCGATTGCAATAATCGTATCCGGATTGAGCTTGATAACCTGTTCTAGAAGAGGCTTTACTTCGCTCATTTTGCGTTTCTCACCGTCGAGGAAAAGGCTACCGTCTTCGGATATCTTAATGGTTAAATAAGTTTCTTTATTTTCCGATGCCGCGTGTGGTGTTGCCCCGGGCAGATCCACCTTGATCCCTTCCATCATCAATATGGGGGTGGCAATTAAAAAGATAATGAGCAGGACCAGCACGACATCCGTAAAAGGGGTAATATTGATATCCGCTATGATCTCTTGATGATCCCTTCTTTTTTTCGGCACGCCTCACTCCTTTTCAGAAACCGGCCGGATCTTTTCGGCTGCGAGCATATAATGACTGATCCCCGCGCTCCGTACCGCATCCAAGACCCTGACAAGCGCTTTATACCGGATTTCCTTATCGCCCTTGACTTTTATCTGAATGCCCGGTTGTTGTTTAACTTGCAGGGCCGCAATCCGTCTCAGTTCATCCACGGTTATTTTTTTGCCCTCCCAGAAAACGTCCTCCCGGGCATCGATCGTAATGGTAAGATACCGTTGTTCTTCATATTTACTCGTTGCCGCTTTGGGAAGGTTGACTTTTACGGTATTGCCGACAATGACCGGGGTGGCAACCATGAAAATAATCAGCAGCACCAGGACCACGTCGGTAAAGGGCGTGATATTGATTTCCGCCGGCATGTGATGGTTGTTTGTTTTTCGTCTTGCCATGGTTTTTGCCCTCAACAGGATTCATGACGAAGGCCTGATCCCCGGCCCTTCCGGGACGGGATCCGCAGGAGCTTTATTTTTTATCCGTCTCCAGGATGGCCAGCAATTCGCTGGCCGTGGAATCCATTTCATACGTTAATGTTTTAATCTGTTTCATGATCAGGTTAAAAAACACCACCGCAGGGATGGCCACGCCAAGACCCGCCGCCGTATTGATCAAGGCCTCGGCCACACCCCCGATAACGGTATTCAGCCCGGAGTCCCCGGATAACGCAATGCTGTGAAAGGCATTCACGATTCCCAACACGGTCCCGAACAGTCCGATGTAAACGGCGATATTGGCAATCACGCCCACGACAATGGTTCTCTTCTCGAGTTTAATAATCTCATCGGTGATCTGGCGGTTTACGGCATCTTCCATTTCATGGTTCCTTTTGCCGTAAAATTTAAGGCCGGCGATGACGATTGCAGAGAAGATGCTGTGGGGATAGCCGCCGCAATGGGCCATGGCCTTATCGAACTCCTTGTTTTCCAGGTATCGGCGCACGTTCTCCATGAGGGTGGATCGGGAAGGCCTGGATTTTCTCCAGATTTCCATTTGTTTGCCGATGAACACGGCAAGGGATGAAATGGAACAGAAAAGCATGATATACATGACCCATCCGCCCATATGAAAAATCTCCAGCAGCGACTTATTTTCAAACATATCGTCCCTTTCCCCTTTCAAATGTCAGACAGCTTTTAAAGGTTTAGCATGAATTCCTCCAGATACATTTCCCACCGGGATCCGAAAATCAGCAGAAACATGTTCCGGATGACTTTATCCTCATTGACCAGCCGTGCGCTCTCTCCTCCCCCCGCCTGGGCGAGGATCTCAAAATCACCCATCACCTGCTCGCTGTCGGTGAGGTATTCAAAACTTTCAATGCCCGGATCGGTCATGTTTGGTAGAACATAGGTTCTCCAGTAATATTCGGTTATGTTCTTGGGCTCCCGGATGTCGAGCACGGACAATTTACCGCCCATTGTCGCCCGAAATCGCTTGATCATCTCAACCGCCCGGGGCATGTCTTCCAGATGGGGGGGAGCGTCGCCGATAAGGAGAATGAATTTTTTGGACTTTTCTTTCCACTTCATCCCTTCTACGGCAACCCTGAGGCCTTCGGCCACGGATTCCCGGACATCGAACCCGCCTCCGTGACGGATCTGGTCCAAAAACTTCTGCAGGGGCACGATGCCGTGGGTCAGGGGCATTTTTTTGGTCACATATTCATCGCCTTTATCCCTGTACGTCACGAGCCCGATTCGACAACCCGGCACCAGCTTTTTGAATGATGCAGCCAGATTCCTGATTTTCAGTTTGACCTCTTTGAGATACCCCGACATGCTCGAAGTGGAGTCAAAAACGAACACGATGTCCAGCCCGCCTTCCCTCATGGATTGGATATGCCTGGAAAACGACCCTGCGATCATCTCCGAACCCACCACCATGCCCTTGCCCCCGCCCGTTGTCCCGGCCATCCACCTGCTGTCCAGGGCCGCGGCCTGCGCGCTGATAACCTCCAGGCCTGAATCTGTTTTGAGATCAGCCGCTTCTTCTACTCCGGGATCCGGCAGAATTTCCTCATCCGGGATATCCGGCTCGGATTCGAGTTCAGGCACCGGCTCCGCCTCATTCTCCTCCGTGTCAAAGGAATCTTCAAATTCCGTTTCCTGGAATTCAAGCTCGGCCTTGGCTTTGTCTTCTACCAAAAGAGTTCCGGGAAGTGGCTCTTCAATAACCGGCCTTTTATCCGACCCCGTCCATATCACAAAGCTCGCGTAGATCAGGATTCCCAGATGAATCAAAAAAGAAATCAGAATCGGTGAGGCGGTTATCAGAAACACATAGAAAAGCGAAATCTTTTTAAAAAAGGGTTTTAAGGGTTTCGATAAATTCATGACGCCCCTCTTTTTTATTGTATACAAATCAACCGATTCCCCGGCCGATTCTAAAAGGGCTCCCATATCCCGTGTAAATCCTGAATGTTGAAACAATAAGGCATGCCTCGAAGGAAGGGAAAGTATCAGGGTAAAATCTTCTGACGGCTGGTTTGCCTTCGGGATTGGGCCTGTTTTTCAGAATGGAACATTTTAATTAA
>DIKO01000119.1 GCA_002423615.1 Desulfobacteraceae bacterium UBA5616 | reverse complement strand
ATGGAAAAATTTATGTCACATTTGATGACCCGGTCTCCCTGAATGAGTTCCTCCGGGAAAAGAAAATTTCAGGATCTCAACTTTCCTCCAAGGAAAAAAATTCGGTGTGCCGGCAACTGGCCTGCAAAATTATGAAGTCTATTGACCGGTCCACCATAGTTTCACCCCGGTCTCTGGTTTCGAGTGCACTTTTAAATACAAAAAAAACGGTCCGTACCCATGAGGATCTTTTGGACCAGATCGACACCTACTTGTCGTTTCTCATTTTAAGCGGGGCGTCTTTGAGCGAACCCCTTGGAACCGACCCTCTCCGGGCTGTTGATCAGCTGCTAAACCGGTTCGCACAGGGAAGAATCATACAAACCCTTCGAAAATACCCGGGGCAATGGCAACCTGAAGACAGCCTGAAAATCGGGAAAGGCAAACGCCTGGTCCTGGATTATTATAAAAACAACAGCATCATCCATTTTATTCCGGCTGCTTATACGGCCTTGTCCATTCTCGCCAGGGATGAACTTTCATTTTCAACCCGGGAAATCGTTCCCGATTACTTGTTTCTGTCCGATCTGTTTTCCGTTGAATTTTTGCAGAATGACGAACAACAGCCGGAATTTGGTCTCCGCAAAGCCCTGAAAACTTTTATCGACATCGGGTTTTTGATCCCCCACCCCACCCTGCCGGAAACCTTTTCTTTATCATCGACCGGCTACCGGAAATTAAAACAGTTTGCCGCTTTCTTGATGCCGTTTGTGGAGTCATATCGGATGGTTCTGCGGGGGTACGGGGAACTCACCCAAGATTCAGGCCATCCGAGGTCTTTGGTAAAAAAAATCATGGGATTGGGCCGGCAGATGTATGTGAACCGGAAAATCGATCGCGTTGAGGCCATATCCCGCGTGAACATCGAGAATGCCCTTTCTTATTTTACTAAAAAAGGCATAAAAACGACAAAAAAACAGGGAATTGGTTCAATTTTATGAGAACCGGCTGGATTTTTTTAAATACAAAGCGGATAAATAGAGGACAGGAATTTCAGGATTTTTTTCAGAATGCTTCAGGTGGATTTCCCCCCTATTCCGAATGTACGCTGGTTTTGGATTCCTTCAGTGTCCAGACCAGTGCGCACCCGGCAATCCAATTGTTTTCTTCCTTCACCAGGGGGCTTTCTTTATAGACAGCCAAGGACATATTTTCCCAGCGGGCATACCCGGCCACGGAAACCCTGTCATTTATCTTACGGATCAGCCGGAGGGAAAACATCAGGGCGGAAATCCCGGTATCCGGTGAATAAGCGGGTCTTTCCGGTGTAACATCCTTTACAGACACTTTATATAAATAATCATGGTAATTCCGGTCCGCCATTTCAATGCCCGAATTAACGCCCAGCTCCCAGTGGTGATCGTTCCAGAACGCTTCTTTTCGATATACGAGGTTGATGGCGGATTTCAACCCCCTGTAATCGATTTCCCCGTTATCAGGAAATCCCACGGAAATGGCCGACCGCAGCGCCCATCTTAAATAAAGGGTGCGGAAGGGGGACCGCCCTCTGAAGTGCCATTGCAGGGACGGGCCGAATTCAACGATGGCATCGGGGTTATCCATTCCTTCCCGGGCCTTGTTGTCTTCATTCACCGGAGGGTTCCCCCACCCGGAAATGCTGGTCTGTAAATATTCCGAGCGATAAAAAATACCATGGGCGCCCTCTCGGTCAAACTGAAAGAATTTTCCCATGTAAATGACATAAGGGAGGGGCAAGGCCCAGATATCGTATTCATCGGACCCTCTGTAATGGGGCATTCGAAGGACGCCTGGAATCACCCCCGCCTCCCACAAGGGTTTTTCGGGGGTATTTCCCTCGTTCCCCGCATTTGCGCCATTTGCGTCGAGAAGGATGATATTCAAAACAAATACCCAAAAAGCAAGACATATACCGGCTGAATTTGGGAAAATTTTCATTATCATGTTCAATTGGCCGAGTTAATACTTTTTCGGGTCACTCTTGTTTTTAATGCCAGATCCAGGGCTTTGTCCCGGTCGTAAATATCTTCCTGAAAATGAACGGTTCCATCCGGATCGGCCCATGCCGTCCAGTACAGGAGGTGCACCGGCACCCGGTTTTTAAGTAAAATAACTTTTCGTTTACCCGCATCAAGATAGGAAAAAAAGTTTTCCCGGGTCCACTGTCCCTCCTCATTTTGCAGCAGGTAAAAGGCCAGATCATATGGCCTTTCCAGCCGGATGCAGCCGGAACTGAAATTTCTGGATGCTCTTTCAAACAGGTCCTTTTGGGGGGTATCGTGAAGATAAACGGAATACGGGTTGGGCAGCATAAACTTGATCCTTCCCAGGGAGTTTTTGGGACCCGGATTTTGCCTCAACTTGTATCTGAAATTTTTCTGGTTGAGCCGGCACCAGGGAATGGTTCTGGGGTCCAGTTCAACCGCGTCTTCTCTCCAGCTGTCAAAAACCGAAATGTCTTTTTTGTAAAGGGAATTGATATTCCGGCAAATTTCCGGAAGGAGATCCTTTACGGCGATGGTGAAGGGCACGTTCCAATAGGGATTGAGGACCAGATACTGGATATCCCTGCTGAAAACAGGCGTCTGCCGAAAGGGCTTTCCCACCACGACGCGCATCTCCATCACGGTTTCGAGTCCCTCCACCACATATAATTTAAAGGCCGCGATATTGACCAGGATATACCGCTTTCCCAGGTCGCGGGGAATCCATCTCCATCGCTCAAGATTCAATTCAATCTGGCGCAGACGATGTTCGGCTGAAACATTCATGGCGGCTATAGTCCTTTTCCCCACGATGCCGTCTTTTTCCAGTCCGTGTCGATCCTGAAATTTTTTAACGCCTTCCAAAAGGTCGACATCAAATTCAAAACCGATACCCCCGTTAAGATCTGCCATGTCTCCTGAAGCCGCAAGCCGGGTTCGTAAGGCCTCAACCCGGGGATCCCGGTCATGGATTCTCAGACTGGGGCCCTCAGGAACGCTTTTCCACCCGCCATTTTTCACAAGCGCTCTGTACTTAATCAACGCCAGCTTGAGTTTTTGATACGTCTGATGCTGGGGGCCCAATGGATCGAGGGAGGAAGAAATTTTTCTCGATGCCAAAGCCTGATCGAGGAGTTTGGCCAAATCGGACTCCGGGCTTGTGGATTCCCATTCTGCGTAAAGGTTTTCAGGGTCAACCCTGCCGGATATCAGATGGGAGGCATACAGGAGAAAGGCGTCGGTCAGCAGAAGATCAAGATCAGCGGCCATGGCGGGATTTGAGGGATGGATGAGCGTGCCTTTTCTGACTTTCCCCAATAATTCCGTAATCGCCGTCAGGTGGTAATTTTCAGGGTCCAGGCCTTCTTCCGGGGCAGTCCGGATTTTGGACACCAGTTCATCGGCAAGTTTAAGGTTTGCGTCATCTACTACCCAGGCAGGTTTATACTCCCGCTGATCATAGAACCTGGGGATGGAGGAAATCCCGCAGATCATCTCATCCCCGCAGGAAAACCATTTTTGATTGATTTTATTTTTGATGCTGTCCCGGAGGCTTTCCGTGACAGCTGCGGAATATCTTTTCGAGGGATCTGCCCCCGTGATTTCCCCCGGGCTGCCATATGCCAAACCAGCCTTGATTAAACCGAGAATTATCATTGCCGTGCATAATTTTTTGATACTATTCAGGTGTTTCATTCCTTATGGCGGTTGCTTTTCAGAAAAGGATTGATGTAAGGCTTTTCCGTGGCCAGGAGAAAGGCAATGGCTTCGGTGATCCGGTCTTTTTAAAAAGGATCAGCTTTTTATGGTGGAATTCACCATGCCCCCCATCGTCATGAAGACCTGATTGCGGTCTTCCATCTTTACGGCGTCCTCGAGGCTGGTTGCATTCAGCGCCGTATTCAGTGCTTCTTTGGTCATATGCAGGGCAATGCGGCTTTTCGATGTCATTCTGCCGGCAATATCCATGGCTGCGGTCATCAGCTCCGCTCCGGGGTAAATATAATTCACCAGGCCGATTTTCAAAGCCTCTTCGGCGGTGACCCGGTTACCTGTCAGGCACATTTCAGCCGCCTTCCCCCAGCCGACAATCCGCCATAAAAAATAACTGGAGCCCATGTCCGCACCGCCGACACCGATATTGATGTACTGGGCACAGAAAACGGCATCTTCACTGGCGATGCGGATGTCGGATGCCAGGGCCAGGGAAAGCCCCCCACCAAAGGCCGGTCCGTGAACAGCGGCGATTATAGGCTGTGGGCATGAGCGCATCAGGCGATAGAGCCTTGAAAAAAAAGACTGTCCGCGATAAAAATCATCCGGCCCGGAAGGCCTGTGTTCCCTTCCTGAAAATTCCTTCAGATCCATCCCCGAGCAGAACCCCTTTTCCCCTGCTCCTTTGGTGATGATGACCTTGACTGAATAATCATCTTCCCGCTGCCGCCAGAAGTCGACGAGTTCCTGAACCATTTCACCGTTCATGGCATTGATGGTTTTCGGACGGTTGTAAGTTAAAATCCCAACTTCTCCCTCAACATCATATTGAATCGTATTGTATCCCATATCGGGTCCTTTCCAGGGTCGGCAGCCGTTTGAGCCGAGGTTGAATTATCGCAAAAAAATATGACAAGATCAAAATGCCGTGTCAAGCACTAATCGGAAGCGAACCCCTTGTTTTATGCATCAGGGTCTTGTTCCGCCGGCTTTCAGTAATGGGAAGGATTTCTGATTTTAAATGGCCCATCTCTAATTCCGGGTGAAAATTTTGTCAATTTGTTATTGTGAATACAATATTTTTTCCGATTTCCGCCAGGACGGTTTTTTGGGAAAATAAATTTAAAAATTCGCTAAATATGGGATAATTTGTTAAGGTTAACCATGGAACAAACGGCAGAAACTTTACCCTTAATGAAAAAGGAGGCTCCAATGACCGATTTGGCATCCCTGGGAAAAGAACTGGAGGAAACCCTGCGCCTGGATACCCGACTATTGGCGTATCAAAAACTCGACCATGCCGAAGACCTGGACCGGATCCGGGGCGTGAAAACATTTGACCGGCCGTTAACCTTCTGTCAGCTCCCTGCCCTGGTCCGGGTTTATGGCTGGACCGTCGGCGTCAGGGGAACAGATCCCATGAATGAACGATGCAAAAATTTGTGCGGGCTCAAGGACGCGACCCCGGAAGAAATCTGGGTTGAGGCTGCGGTCATGGCGACGACCTGGATGCCATCCCATGAGGAATCCTTGAAACAACAGGCTGATTATCCCCGGATAACGGCGGGTGAGGCCATTGTGCTGGCCCCCTTGACCGAAGGGAAAATTGATCCCGACGCAATTCTGATTTACGGCAATGTCGCTCAAATCATGCTGCTGCTGTGCGGCCTTCAAAAGGAAAAATATGAGGAATTCCCATTTTCTTTTCTGGGGGAAGGGGACTGCACCAACACCCTGGCCCGTTGTTGTTCCACGGGAAAAATCAGTTTGGGACTGGGATGCTTTGGTGAACGCTCCATGGGTCAAATGACCGATGGAGAAATTATTCTGGCCATGCCTCCCCAGGAAATGGAAAGAGCCCTTTCAGGGTTGAAACATCTTTCAACCATCGGTTTCAGTTATCCTCTTCGAATCATCGGGGCTGGCCATGATCCATTCCCGGAACTGGCGGAGTTTTATCCTCCGGACCGGGTGGGTGCGGCCGTGACCAGGGCCTTGCAGAGCCGAAAATAGGGACGACCCGACATTTTATCAAAACCGGGCAAGGCCTTTCACCCCTATTTTCTTGGATGAATGTATTTTGCACTTGCCTTGCCGACCCTTTGATGGTATTCATCTTATTGATATAACATTAAATACATAATGTATTGGGGTGTATTGAGAAGTATCTGAAGGAGGTCGGCCATGAGCGCAGGTCAGGATGATGTTCACCGGTTGAAAGAAATGATCCAAACCAGCCGCAGGGCAGTGGTGTTCACCGGCGCCGGGATCAGCACCGAGTCTGGAATTCCCGATTTCAGGAGTCCCGGCGGCATCTGGACCAAATACAAGCCCATTGATTTTCGGGATTTCATGGCATCCGAGGAAATGCGGCGGGAGTCCTGGCGGCGAAAATTCGCGTCCGATGCGGTGATGAAGGCGGCCCGGCCCAACAAGGGCCACCTTGCCGTTGCAAGGCTGGTCCAGGAGGGAAAGGTCTCGTCGGTCATCACCCAGAATGTGGATGGTCTTCATCAGCTTTCAGGCGTGCCTGACGAACAGGTCATCGAACTTCACGGCAATGCCACCTATGCGGCCTGTTTGGATTGCGGCAGACGGTTTGAACTGGAAAATATCCGGCTATCGTTTGAAAAAGATGAAATTCCACCCGTATGCGACAGGTGCAGGGGTATTGTCAAGACGGCGACCATTTCCTTCGGCCAGGCGATGCCCATTAACGAAGTCCGGGCTGCAGAAAAAGAAACCCTTGAATGTGATCTTTTTCTCGCCGTCGGGTCTTCTCTGGTGGTTTATCCGGCGGCGGGTTTTCCGGCCCAGGCCAAGAAAAACGGTGCAAGGCTCGTGATATTGAACCGGGACCCAACGCCCCTGGACCCTTTGGCCGATCTTGTTCTGAACCGTGAAATCGGCCCCACGCTGTCCATGGTGGCGGAGCCGGAATGATGGACCATGGAAAATCGTATGTGTACAATCTTTATCAATTGAAACCCAATCAACAAAATAAGGTGAATTTATTATGATCAAGGCGGTTCTCTGGGATTTCGGCGGTGTCATCACCACGAGCCCTTTTGAAGCATTTAACCGATATGAAGCTGAACATGGAATTCCCACGGATTTTATCCGGGGTATCAATGCCACGAACCCGGAAAATAACGCCTGGGCCCTTTTTGAGAGCAGCCGGATCACCTACGACGAGTTCGACCGCCTGTTTCACGAAAAAACATCCACTGCCGGGCATCCGATCCCGGGAAGTGATGTCCTGTCGCTTTTATCAGGAGACCTCAGGCCTCGGATGGTCGGTGCGCTGAAGAAATGCAAACATCATTTTAAAATCGGGTGTATTACGAACAACGTGAATTCCGGCCAGGGACCCGCCATGGCCCGGACCCGGGAACGGGCCGATGAAATCCAATGGGTGATGAACCTCTTTGACATCATTGTGGAATCCAGCAAGGAAGGCATTCGAAAACCGAACCCGGCAATCTACCGCCTGGCAGTGTCGAGACTTGAGGTCGATGCCGGGCAAATTGTATTCCTGGATGACCTGGGGATAAATTTGAAACCGGCCAGGGAGCTGGGGATGCAGACCATCAAGGTGGTGAACGAAAACCAGGCGATTCGAGAACTGGAAGAAATCACCGGGTTGAACTTTAACCTGAAATAGTCGTTTTCCCCTTCACCTGGAGTTGGCCCGGGCTGCCTGAAATAATGGGCACGGGCGGACCGGTGGACAATTCCGCAAACTCTCCGCTGCTCTATCCATCACACACAAAATGTCCGACTGAATTCTTGTGGAAAGGAGCTTGAAAAATCAATGGCCAACGGCAATCAGAAAAAAATCGTCAAAACCGCCGTCGTAATGATTTTCCTTTTTCTTGGCGTCATGTTTCAAGTTCCCGAGCCGTGCCGGGGACAGGATTTTGCTGAAAAAGCGTACGAAACGGGGCTGAAATACGCGGTGCAGGGGAAGTTCCGGGAGGCGAAGGAAGAATTTCGCCAGGGGCTGGATATCAATCCGAATTTCTCTCCTCTCCGGCAGGGTTTGAGGATTGTTGAAGATGTCATCTCCCTGAAAATAAAAGCGGAGACCGCCGTACATCTTTTCAAGTCCGCGGATTTCGCCAATCAGGGCCTTTTGGATGAATCCATCGCCGAGGATGAAACCGCCATTCAATTGAATCCTGAATATGCCGCCGGATATAACAGCCTGGGGGTCAGCTACATTGAAAAAACCATGTTTGAAAAGGCGGTTTCTTACCTGAACAAGGCCATCGATATTGATCCTCTGCTCTATGAGTCCTATGTCATGCGGGGCCTTGCTCTGGTATACCAGAAAAAATATCCGGAGGCCATTTCAGACTACAGCAAAGCCATCGATATGAATCCTAAAGACGCCGGTATCTATTATAACCGCGCTCTTGCCTGTTTTTTAAAGGGCGACAGCAGGAACGCCGCAAAAGATGCCAACCATGCCAAATCCCTGGGTTTTCCAGTACCCCAGGAATTTATGGACAATATTCGTCAGAAATTAAACAGTCAGTTATAAAACCGCATCGGAAGATCCTCATCACAGGTTCCTCAACACAAAGGGGAGAATTCCGCCGTGGTGGTAGTAAATTACCTCAACCGGGTTATCCAGGCGTGAGATCACGCTGAATTCAACCAACGTCCCGTCGCCCTTAAAGGCACGGACCAGCAGCTCCTTACCGGGTTTGAAGTCATTTTCAATGCCCCTTATATCATAAATTTCAGTCCCATCGAGATGCAGGGACTCATCGTTTTCTCCCGGTTTAAATTCAAGGGGCAGCACCCCCATGCAGATGAGGTTGCTTCGGTGGATGCGTTCGAAACTCCGGGCGATAACGGCCTTTACGCCAAGCAGAAGCGTCCCCTTTGCGGCCCAGTCCCGTGAACTTCCCGTACCGTAATCCGAACCGGCAATGACCAGCAGGGGAATTTTTCGTTCGGCATAACGCATGGCAGCGCTGTAAATGGGCATTTCTTCATTTTCGGGGAATAGCCGGGTCCAGCCGCCGGCGATGCCGGGAACGAGTTTGTTCTGGAGCCGGATATTGCCGAAGGTTCCTCTCACCATCACCTCGTGGTTCCCCCGCCGTGATCCATAGGAGTTGAAATCCGAGGGTTTAACGCCAATGCTCATCAGGTAGCGGCCGGCCGGGCTGTCTCCTGGAATTGCCCCTGCCGGTGAAATATGGTCCGTTGTCACCGAATTGCCAAGCAGGGCAAGGACCCTGGCCCGGGAAATATCTCCCACGGGATGGACATCCCGTGTAATGCCGTCCAGAAAGGGCGGAGGTTTGATGTAGGTGGAAGATGGGTCCCAACTGAACATGGCGCTTTTGGGCGTCTGAAAAACCTTCCAACGGTCCGATCCCTCAAATATGTTCTGATAGGCCTGGGAATACATCTCCGGCTTGATAAAAGCCGAAACCGTTTCATAAACTTCTTCATCCGCAGGCCAGATGTCTTTCAGGTAAACGGGAGATCCCTTTGCATCATGCCCGAGGTGATCTTTGCAAAGATCAAAACCGATGTTGCCGCAAAGGGCGTAGGCAACGACAAGCGGGGGAGAGGCCAGGAAATTGGACTGGGTTATGGGCGATATGCGGCCGGAGAAATTGCGGTTTCCGCTGAGCACCGAAGCGGTTACCAGGTTATGCTCTTTTACGGCTTCCGCAAGGGGTGGGGCGATGGGGCCGCTGTTGCCGATGCAGGTCGTACAGCCATAGGCCACCTTATGAAACCCCAGAATTTCCAGATAGGGCAAAAGCCCGGCGGATGCGAGATAATCCGTCACCACACGGGAGCCGGGGGCCAGGCTGGTCTTGACCCATGGCTTGGTCTTAAGCCCTTTTTCCACGGCTTTTCTGGCCAGAAGCCCGGCCTGGATCATCACATAGGGGTTTGACGTATTCGTGCAGCTGGTAATGGCGGCAATTAGCACGGAACCATGAAACAGCTTGAACTCATCGCCGTCCCCCAAGTGAACCGGAACACCATAGGCTTTTTCCGGTTCAATGCAGTCCGGGTTTTCCGTATCAGTATTTTTAGCGATCAGGCCCCCCTCATCTTCCCAGTGATTATCCAGGGCATAATGTTCTTCAAGGAAATTGTGGCCGATTTCACATGCGTCCTTGGTGTTTTCGACAAAGGTCGAGGCCGCCATCGAAAGCAAAATCCTGTCCTGGGGCCGGCTGGGCCCGGCCAGACTGGGTTCGACCTGACCCATTTCAAAGGAAACCACGTCCGAATACCTGGGATCAGGGGTTTCATCGGTTCTGAACAATCCCTGGGTTTTGAGGTACCGTTCAATCAGATCAATATGCGCCGGTGAACGGCCGGTGAATTTAAGATACTCCAAGGTCACATCGTCGGCAGGGAAAAATCCCATGGTGGCCCCGTATTCCGGTGCCATGTTGGCGATGGTGGCGCGGTCTTCCAGGTGAAGATGCTTTATTGCCGGTCCGAAAAATTCGATAAATTTTCCCACGACTCCCTTCCGCCTGAGCAGCTGGGTGATGTAAAGAACCAGATCCGTGGCTGTTGTACCTTTTGGGGGGTGACCCGTCAGTTTTAATCCTACCACATCCGGCACCATGGTGTAATAGGGCCTTCCCATCATCACGGCTTCGGCCTCAATCCCCCCGACACCCCATCCCAGAACGCCGATGCCGTTGATCATGGTGGTGTGTGAGTCCAGCCCCACCAGAGTGTCCGGAAAGACGAGCTGGTGATCGCCCATGGGTTTTGAAAAAACGACCCGGGCCAGGTATTCCAGGTTGACCTGGTGAACGATCCCGGTTCCCGGAGGCACGACGTGTATGTTTTCAAAACTGTTGTGGGCCCATTTAAGGAATTCGTATCGTTCGCCGTTTCGCCGATATTCGGCCTCGACGTTGAGATCAAAGGCCTCTCTGGATCCGAAATAATCGACCTGAACCGAATGGTCGATCACCAGTTCGGCAGGAATTTTAAGCCTGACCCGCATGGGGTCCTGATAGAGAAGTCTGGCCGCATCCCTCATGGCTGCGATATCGGCAATGGCCGGAACCCCGGTGAAATCCTGAAGAAGAATTCTGGCCGGCATGAAGGGAATCTCCCGATTCTCGAATTCGGATGTATTCCACCGGGCCAGATTTTCAATATGTTCCCGTGTAACGGCATCACCGTTTTCACTCCGGATCAGGTTTTCCAGAAGGATTTTAATGGAAAAGGGCATTCGATGAATGCCGTCAAAACCCGATCCCGCGAGTTTATGAATATCGAAGTAAAACGCCTGGCCATCTGCTGTCTGAAGCCGTGACAGCGTGTCAAAACTGTTTTGAAATCCTGTCATGGAGTCTCCTTTATTATAGGCGGTCACCTGCCCGATCGTTATTTAATCAACAACAAAATTTATTTTACAATGACTGTTTTTTTTTCGCAATCCGTTTTGCCATTTGTTCTTGACAGGAATTTTCTTCTTGACTATAGGTTCGTTTTTAAATCCGTACACCGTTAAAATTGAACCCAAAAATCGTTTATGGCGTATATCCGTATATGAAGATTGAAGATTTTCTAGGGTCCAGGAAAAAGGATATCATCGAGAAATGGTTCAATCGGGTGATTGAAACCTACTCCGATGATACTGCACATTTTCTGAAAACCCAGAAAGATCCCTTTGCCAATCCCGTGGGAAGCAATATCCTCTCAGGCCTGAACGCCTTGTTCGATGGTCTTGTCAGCGGCGGCGATGAAAAAGAGATTGAGGCTTTTCTGGACCGCATTATCCGGATCAGGGCCATCCAGACGATATTTTCTCCCTCCCAGGCAACGGCATTTATTTTCGATCTGAAAAAAGTCATCCGGGACATCTATAAAAATGAACTGAATAAATCAGATGCTCTGATGGAATTGCTCCTTTTCGAAACCAGAATTGACAGCCTGGGCCTCGCCGCTTTTGATGTATTTGTGAAATGCCGGGAACAAATCTACGAGATTAAAGCCAATCAGGAGCGGAGCAAGATCTTCAGGGCTTTTGAACGAGCAGGTTTGGTGACTGAGATTCAGGAAGAATAGCCGGATCTCAAAATGTCTAAATCATATTGACATGGGTTTACACGATAATTCGGGGCAATGCCCTGAATTCGGGGTAGAGCCGGAAGCGAGGTATCGGTAAATGAATGTAAACTACATCTTTTCCCTCATAGCGGTTGTCGTGCTCTTTCTGCTTTCCTATGTGGGCGTGGAAGCCATGGGGCTTCAGGTGATTTTCGGCGTTATCATCCCCTATGCGGCGTTTATTGTATTCATCGTGGGATTCTTATACCGGGTGATGGGATGGTCCCGGTCCGCAGTTCCATTCAGGATACCCACCACATGCGGCCAACAGAAATCCCTGCCGTGGATCAAGCAGAACAAGATCGACAACCCCTCATCCACAGGGGGCGTTATCATCCGCATGGCCCTGGAGATTCTGGCGTTCCGTTCTTTATTCCGAAACACCCGCATGGAATTGAATGATCAAAAACTGACCTATAAATGGGAGATCTGGCTCTGGGTTTTCGCCCTGGCATTTCATTACTCCTTTTTGGTGGTTTTGGTGCGGCATATGCGGTTTTTCTTCGAACCGGTTCCCCTTGTCATCAAAATTATCGAACTGCTGGACGGGTTTTTCAGGATCGAATTCCTAAGCCCGGTCCTAAAAGTCGGTCTTCCCGGAATATACATCAGCGGTCTGGTGCTCCTGGCCTCCGTCACGTTCCTTTTTTTAAGAAGAATCGTCAATCCCCAGGTTCGGTATATTTCTCTGGCGGCGGATTATTTTCCCCTGTTCCTGATCATGGGAATCGCCATCACCGGTATCATGATGCGGTATTTTACCAAACTGGACATCGTGGCTGTGAAAGAACTGACCATGGGACTGGCAACCCTGCATCCAACGCTGCCGGAAGGAATCGGCGCCTTGTTTTATGTGCATCTCTTTTTTGTCAGCGTTCTATTTGCATATTTCCCCTTCAGCAAACTGATGCATCTGGGGGGTATTTTCTTAAGCCCCACACGGAACTTGGCCAACAACAACCGTGCGGTCAGACACGTCAATCCCTGGAATTACCCCGTTCCGGTTCATACCTACGAGGAATATGAAGAAGAATTCAGGGAGAAAATGATAGAAGCCGGCCTGCCGGTGGAAAAGGAGTAAGTGATGAAAAACCTTCCGAAATCAGTCGAACTGTTATCCGGGATCGATCACAAGCCTCCCAAGCAGAAGGGATGGATGGATACCCCCGTGGAAATCCGAAAGGGGATGTACTGTTACGCGTCGAATCCGAAAAGCGTCGAATATCTGAGCCTTCCCAATGCCAGGCCGTGGAATCCCCTGGAAGATGACTGGAAGCTACCGGAAAACTGGCAGCAAATCCTCCATGACGGGTTCAAGGAACGCCTGGAACGTTTCAGATCTTTTAAAATTTTCATGGACATCTGCGTCCGCTGCGGAGCCTGTGCGGACAAATGTCACTTCTTCATCGGAACCGGAGACCCCAAGAACATGCCGGTTTTAAGAGCCGAGCTTCTTAGGTCGGTTTACCGCAACGATTTCACCACCGCGGGGAAAATCCTGGGACGCCTGGCCGGGGGGCGGAAAATGACCCTGGATGTCTTAAAGGAATGGTGGTACTACCTGTTTCAATGCTCGGAATGCCGGCGCTGCTCGGTTTTCTGCCCCTACGGCATTGATACCGCGGAAATAACCATTATGGGAAGGGAATTGCTGAATCTTCTGGGGCTCAATATCGACTGGATCGCAACACCGGTGGCCAACTGTTACAGGACGGGAAACCATCTGGGAATCCAGCCCCATGCTTTCAAGGACATGCTGGAATTCTTCGTGGACGACATCGAAGAGATCACCGGCATCCGGGTCGAGCCCAATTTCAACAAAAAGGGTGCTGATATTCTTTTCGTCACGCCATCCGGGGACGTATTCGCCGATCCCGGAACCTATAACTGCATGGGATATCTGATCCTTTTCCATTTCCTGAAGGAAAAATACGGATTGGATGTAACCTGGAGCACCTATGCTTCGGAAGGCGGGAATTTCGGGTTTTTCACTTCCCATGAAACCATGAAACGGCTCAATTCCAAGATGTACATGGAAGCCAAACGCCTGGGCGTCAAGTGGATAATAGGGGGCGAATGCGGACACATGTGGCGGGTGATTCACCAGTATATGGACACCATGAACGGGCCTGCAGATTTTCTGGAGGAACCGGTTTCACCCATTACCGGGACCAGATTTGAGAATGCCAAATCCACTAAAATGATCCATCTCGTTGAATTCACTGCGGACCTTATCAAGCACGGGAAACTGGATCTCGATCCCAGCCGTAACGACAACCTCAAAGTGACCTTCCACGATTCCTGCAATCCGGCCCGGGGCATGGGGCTCCTTGATGAACCCAGGTACATTATCAATAATGTTTGCAATCATTTTTATGAAATGCCGCCGAACACGATACGTGAACAGACTTTCTGCTGCGGCAGCGGATCGGGCCTGAACGCCGGAGAGGACATGGAGCTGCGCATGAGCGGCGGACTTCCCCGGGCCAACGCCGTCCGGCACGTTCATGAAAAATACGGCGTCAATATGCTGGCCAATATCTGCGCCATTGACCGGGCCGCATTTCCGGATCTGATGAAATACTGGGTTCCCGAAGTGGGTGTGACGGGTGTTCATGAAATGGTGGCCAATGCCCTGATCCTGCCGGGTGAAAAAGAGAGAACCACTGACCTGCGCGGTGAACCGCTGCCGGGAATGGAGGATGAAGCGGATGAATGATAAGCATAAAATCATTGCGGGTTTAATTCTTTTTGTTGCCATCGTGACGGTTCCCATCTGGCTGAATATGGGAAAGGCCGCTCCGGTGCCCGAGCCGGTCCTGTCGGCCCAGGCCAAAGCGGCAAAGGAGTGTGTTCGGGAAACCGCATACATGAAGGTCGAACATATGCAGCTTCTCGATGAATGGAGGGATGCCGTTGTCCGGGAAGGCAAAAGGGTCTATGTGAACAGCAGTGGGAAGGAATTCAATATGAGTCTTTCCAATACATGTTTGGATTGCCACTCCAACAAGGCAGAATTTTGTGACAGATGCCATACATATGCTTCGGCGGATCCTTACTGCTGGGATTGCCATATTGATAATCCGAAGGAGAAAGAGTAATGGAACGCAGCAGACGAGAGTTCTTGAAAATCGCGGGTATCTCGGCCGTCGGATTGGGAACGGCTCCCGCAGTGAAGGTTTTTGCCGCGGAGGTCCTCGGGCAGCCGGAGATGCGACTTGGAAAAGACGCTCTGATGGCAAAGCACTGGGGGCTTGTTATCGATACACGAAAGCTGAAAACCTCCGAGGACATCAAACCCATGGTCCAGGCGTGCCACAAGATCCACAACGTACCGGAACTGGGAAATAAAAACCATGAGATCAAATGGATCTGGGAGGAGGCCTATCACAACGCCTTTCCCACCATGGAGAACAAATACCTCGATGAGCGGGTGGAAAATACGCCCTTTCCGGTTCTCTGCAATCATTGCGAAAATCCTCCCTGCGTAAGGGTATGCCCCACCAAGGCGACGTTTAAACGGGAAGATGGTATCGTGGAGATGGATTTTCACCGGTGCATCGGCTGCCGGTTTTGCATGGCCGCCTGCCCTTATGGTTCCAGAAGCTTTAATTTCAGAGACCCCCGGCCCTTTATCGCGGAAACCAATAAAAAATTTCCCACCCGCATGAAAGGGGTTGTGGAAAAATGCAATTTCTGTGAGGAAAGACTTGCCGTTGGGCAGATGCCGGCATGTGTGGAAGCATCCAACGGCGCGCTGATATTCGGGGACTTGGAAGATCCGCATTCCAAGATCCGGGAAGTCTTGAAGGAAAACTTTACCATCAGACGTAAACAGACCCTGGGCACTGGACCTAGCGTCTACTACATTGTGTGAGGTGGCCATGCTTGAATTAGCACTTAAAGGCGATAAAAAGTATTGGGGTTGGATCGTAGCCCTATTGGGCGTCATCGGCGTGGGTTTCGGCGTCTATCTATGGCAGCTGAGCTTCGGTCTGGGAATCACCGGCATGAGCCGGGATGTATCATGGGGATTTTATATCGCCAATTTCACCTTTCTCGTCGGGGTCGCCGCCGGGGGGGTGATGGTGGTCCTGCCGTATTACCTTCACAATTACAAAGCATTCGGCAAGGTCACCATCCTGGGAGAGTTCCTGGCCATCGGCTCGGTGGTCATGTGTATTCTGTTTATCCTGGTGGACCTGGGTCAGCCCATGCGGGTCTTCAACGTGATGCTTCACCCTACGCCCAATTCCGTCTTGTTCTGGGACACGGTAGTACTTTCCGGTTATTTGCTGTTGAATGTCGTGATCGGCTGGAATGTTCTTGAAGCAGAACGGAACGGCACAAAATATCCCAAATGGGCAAAACCACTGATCTATATCTCAATTCCCTGGGCCGTTTCCATTCACACCGTAACGGCCTATCTGTATTGCGGTCTTCCTGGAAGAGGATTCTGGCTCACCGCCATCCTGGCTCCCCGGTTTTTGGCTTCGGCGTTTGCCGCCGGTCCGGCACTGCTGATTCTTTTATGCATGGTGATCCGGAAAATCACCAAATTCGATCCCGGCAAAGAACAGATCCAAGCTTTGGCGAAAATCGTTGCATACGCGATCTGCCTGAACATCTTCTTTTTCCTGTGCGAAGTGTTTGTGGCGTTTTACAGCGCCATTCCCGAGCATACGGACCACTTGAAGTACCTTTTCGTCGGTCTTCACGGTCACGGCGCTTACGTCCCCTGGATGTGGGCTTCCATGATCCTCATGGTCACCGGCATTGTTCTTCTGGTCAATCCCATAACGCGTAAAAACGAGGGTGTTTTGGCCGTAGCCTGCATAGTGGTCTTCGTGGGCGCCTGGATCGATAAGGGCATGGGTATGATTTCCGGGGGTTTCGTGCCCAACCCCATGCACCAGGTGCATGAGTACATTCCCACGGTTCCCGAGGTCGCTATTGCTGTTGGGGTATACGGCATCGGCGCTT
Organism: Desulfobacteraceae bacterium UBA5616; assembly: GCA_002423615.1. Classification (GTDB taxonomy): domain Bacteria; phylum Desulfobacterota; class Desulfobacteria; order Desulfobacterales; family UBA5616; genus UBA5616. The sequence continues at coordinate 10,641 of DIKO01000119.1, read as the reverse complement.
TGGTGATAACGCTGCTTTACAAGATCGCCGTATCCGTCAAGATTGAAGTTGCCGGGTAAGGACCGTTTAACATTCGAATTTGAAAGGGCGCTCCGTTTTTTCGGAGCGCCCTTTTTTAATAGTGAAAATTGTCCTTGACAATAAAGCCGATTTTTTTGTAAATAATACTTACTTTAGGTGCCGCTTGCGGCCGAAGAGGGAATCCCGTTCAAATCGGGAGCGGTCCCGCCGCTGTAACCCCTTGCATTGAGAAATGAAAAACGTTTTCGGCAAATCGTGCCACTGTTTTGAAGTGATAAGATGGGAAGGCCGCTGAAAACGAGGGGGAGCCAGAAGACCTGCCTGGAGAAAAACACCATGGGACTTTTAGACAAGTCCTTTCCTTCCGCGGGCAAACGGAGGATCTGGTGATTTGAACGGGCCAAGAAAGCTGGGTGCAGCCCTTCAAGCAGATTTTGCTTGAAGGGCTTTTTTTATGGATCCCCTGAATACCGGCAGGGGAGCATCCATGGGAAATCGGGAAGGGGACGGCAGGAGTCCCTCGCACCTATCTCCGGCAGGGGTTTCCCCCCTTCCTGATTTCCCAAAAAAAGGCATGAGAAAAACGTGCCGGGCGGCTGGCAACCGTAAGGACCAGGGCCATTGTTGGGATGGGCCTGACCTCCGCCCGGCATTTTTTTCATATGGCCTTTAAGGACCGGCGCCGTTTTGGAAAACCATTTTACCCGTTGAACTTAAATCATATCCTTCCAGGGAAGACGCCATGTCGTAAAACGCCTTTTCGTGAAATATTCCCAGAAAGACCTGCACACCCTTATCAAAGAACCTTTCCTTGGAAACCAGCAAATCATAGCGCTCCCAGCGAAGAGGGATAAATTCAAGCCCCAGAAGCCATGCCACATATCGTATCCCCGGTCCTGCATCGGTTTTCCCGGATAGAATTTCAAGGCCCACATCCATATGACGTTCAACTTCGTGATGGTAACCGTTGACGGCATCCCCGCTGATCCCATGCTTTTTGAGCTCCAGATCGAACAAGAGCCGGGTTCCGGTACCTACCGCCCGATTGACGATATTGATGCCGGGGCGGACAAGATCGCCAATGTTGGATATGTTTTTCGGATTTCCCTTTTGGACCAGAATCCCCTGCTCTCTTCTGCAAAAATTGACGATGGCCGGGGCTTTGTCCAGTTCCTTTCGGGCGAATTCAAAATTGTACTCCTGTTCGTTGTCCTGGAGCAAATGGCTGGAGGCCATATGGCAGAGATTTTGCCGAAGGGCCTTGATTCCGCCCATACTGCCGAGGTTGCCGAAAACAGCAATATGATCGGGATGAATGCGGTTGAAAAGGGAAATCGCTTTTTCCAGAAGCGGATCGTTACTGCCGGTGATGATCAGCACCCCGTCATAGGGAGGCAGATGGCCGACGGCAGCGGGATAGTTTATGGTGTTGGTTTCAATCCATTGTTCTACCAGATGTTTGGGGAAAAGCCATTTCCCCGTAACTTTTGTTGCCGGAAGCCCTTTTTCAGCAACCAGGGTATAGATCATTTTTTCGTTAACATCCAGAAACTGTGCCGCTTCTTTGGTGGATAAAAGTGTTTTCATATCAACCGTTCCTGTAATTTGCCCGGTTCGTTTCACAGGCGCCTGTTGTCCTTAATCGCCGGATCCACTTATTTTTGATACCATTTTCCGTTCACATCCTGAAGCCAGTCACCGGGTTCGGCATTTTCGGCAATCTGAAGAGCCCGGCGGGTTCCCACTACATCGGGTGTGGCGCCCTGGTTCTTGGCAATGGCGTCATAGACGATTTTCCGATCGGTGTTTTCAGCGTTAACGATTTCCACATTTTCGCGGACGCTGCCCACAAACTGTAGAAATCCCTTGTTGTCTTCCCCGATGATGCCTTGCTTCTTAAGCGATATAATCGTGGACAGACGGTTTTTCATTCGGTCTTTGATGCCCTCCTGGGTATCCTGTGCGTCGGCAATATCAACCGCGCTGGAGATGATTCCGGAAAGCAGGACTATGGATAACAGAATTAGCAGGATTTTAGGTTTCATGTTTTGTCTCCTTATTTTAGGGCTGGCTTATTTTCCTGAAGCCGGGGTTTCAACAAGGGTTTCGGCCTCCTTATCGATGTCGCCGAAAAAGTCATCCAGGGCTCTGTCGATTTTGACATTGACGTCAATGGTGATATGGATGGGCTTGATCTCGACCGGGGCAACCTCGATTCTGTGCCGTGTGCAGTTTGGAAAAACGATCATGATGGCCATTAAGAACAAAATCGAAAATTTATGCATCATCCCCTCCCTTTTTGATAAATGGCAATTATGGGCCGGGTTTCTGTATCAGGTTAAAAACTCCCCGGTATTGTAAAATTTTGTCCAAAGGCAGCCGGAAATTGAGATCCAGATGGATGCCCTGGAATACGGATCCTTTTTGTCCGGGTTCGACCCTGGCGAATCCCCCGATTTCCTTTTGATAAACAAACGGCAGTGGATCGGAAGGCTTTCCATTGAATTTCAGCATCAGCAAAAGATCATCTCCCTGAGTTTTCAAATCCAGCTTTGCCCATTCATAATCATAGTTTTTCAGGGCTTCCCTGGCAAGATCTAATTGTGAAAACTGAGGTGAATCAGGGTCAATTCCCGCTGTGAGCATTTCGGTTCCCATTACCCGAATGGTACCGCCACTGCCCGGTGTTGAAAATAAAAACCCGTTGTCAAATGTCATACGGCCGTTGCGATATCTCAGGGGGATTCTTCCGTTAACGGTCCCCATGCCGGAGGCCTGGGCAGCGCCGAACTGGGTGAGGACCATCGCGAGATTAACGCGGTTGCAGTAAAGGGTGAATTCATAATCGCTTAACCCCCTTAAAATTCTCAGCCCCGAGGTTTCCACATGGCCATTGCACCAGTTAAAATGACTTTTTTCAATGAAATAAGCGTCTTTGGATTCTATCTGGAACTCCACACGGCCGTTTTCCATTTTAATATCGCCAAGAGCTGCTTCCTCAAAAGAAACATACTGCCGGGGACCACTCTTGAAATTTAAGAGATCGACAAAATTCAACTCGCCATGGATGCCGGATAGGTTCAGTTTCTTTTCTGCCTGGGTCAACGAACCTTTCATGATTTTACACCCCAGAGAGGCTTTCACACCGCCGGCAGCGTCGTAGATGACATCTCCCCCGATCTCAAAGTTTCCGTCGATGAACAGACCTTTGGCATTGGGCGCCATCATCCCCAAATCAATGGGCGACACCGGGTTGTAGCTTTTTTGTTCAAAATGGAGGGTGGAAATAAACGCCTGCTGTCGGGTGATCTCGGACCGGCCATTAAAAGAAAGACAGAAATCCTGAATGAGCGGGCTTTTGACAGATCCTTCAAATTTAATTCCCGAGGGGTGTTGCATCCACTTGCCGTCGACTTTCCCCAAAACCCGATTGTCCATGGAGATAGATTTTATGGCAAAAATCCCGTGTTTTAATGAACCGGTGAAAGGATAGCCAAGAGGCAGATCGGCTGAAATACCCTCAAACTTCGTATTGGATGGCAAATGAGATATCCCGGCATTGGAAAGATTCATCGAGGCTCTGATTTCATAGGGCTTTTCAAGGGGCTTTATAAAGGTTCCGGCCAGGAAGAGTTTGGGGACCTGGATTTTTGTATCCGGTGTTGGGGCGGTCTTTTTTCCGGGGGCGGAAAACAAGATCTCTGAAAACGTCATGGAAAAATCCGCTTTTATATTTGAAGGGGAAACAGTTCCCGATATCTTGAAAACAGGCTGGCCCATGGCCGCGTCGTAATCCGCGAGGCTGATGAGAACCTGTTCCCGGCCTGAAGGCTGATTGCTTTCAGGGTTTGTTTTCAGGCTGAACGTGAAATCGTTGTTTTCGAGTTTTTTGAAGGTATAAACGGTGTTCAAAGGAATGGGAGAAGGCGTATTCAGAGGGGGATGCGTGAGCCGGGCATTAAGCGTACCATCCAGGGTTAAACCGCCTCCGGAAATATCTGCAATCCCTTCGAGGGCAACAGGCTGACCCAGCGGACGCAAGGTCAGGTGAAGGTTGATGCGGCGCATATTCAATCCGGTGGGTGTAACCTCAAGTTCAAAGGGTGTCCTAAAAGTTTCCCCGTTGATCCGGGATTCCACCCACCCATCGGCTATCCGAAGGCTTTTGATGGTAAATTCAATCAGCTGGGATAAAAAGCCTTCCTTTTCAGCCGAATCTGATGCCTTTGTGGCAAGAGGAAACAAGCCCGGAATTTTAAATTGACCGTTTTCATGAAGTAAGAGCAAATTCACGCCGTTGATTTGAATGCCGTCGATCGATTTGTTGTAAAGGCTTTCCGGCCCGTATTCGATTTTCAGGGAATCGATGGCCAATCCCCTTGCTGATGCCGTGCCGACATGAATATCGGCCAGTTCTATCCCAAAAAGACCGATTTTCCGCACATCGCAGTGAAACATTTCAATGCCGGATTTCCTGGCCAGGAGCGGAAGGATGCGGTTCTCAACAAGTACCGGCATGAAGTAAAAGGCCGCGATGAGGAAAAAAAAACTAAATATCCCCAGGAAGGCGATTATGGATCCAAAAAAAACACCGCTGATTTTGCGATCTGGTTTCATTGATTCCTGACACAGAGGCGGGTGGAATAAATCGGTTCGGTCTAAACATTGAAGCGAAAATTGATGATGTCGCCATCTTTCACTTCATAGGTCTTTCCTTCCAGACGGACGGTTCCCCGCTTTTTGGCCTCATTGTAATTTCCGGCTGCCATTAAATCATCGTAGGAAAGAACCTCGGCCCGGATAAATCCCTTTTTGATGTCCGTATGGATGGCCCCGGCGGCATCGAGGGCCAGGGTTCCGGAATTTATGGTCCATGCCCGGACTTCATCTTCCCCCACGGTAAAAAAGCTGATCAACCCCAAAAGCCGGTAGGATCTTTGAATCACCCGGTCCATGGCCGAGGACGTTATGTCGAATTCGGCGAGAAAGTCTTCGGCCTCCTCCATGGACATCTGCCCCAGTTCCTGCTCCAGCTTTCCCCGGATAACCAGGCAATCTTCCCGTTGGAAAAGGTCTTTTAAAGCATCGGGCGGGTGGTTATCCTCGTCGGTATTGTTGATCAGGACCAGCATGGGCTTGGCGGTGACGAAGGCATATCCCCTGAGCAGGTGAGCCCCGGCCAGTTCATCGAATCGCCTTAAGGGGGTTTCATTTTCAAGATGATGTTTGCATTGAAGTAAAAGCGCCACTTCTTCAGGGTTGGGCTTTTTCCCTCTTTTCTGCTCCTGTTCAATACGTTCAAGACGTTTTTCCACGGAAAGCAGATCGGCGAACATCATCTCCTGGTCGAGGGTTTCGAAATCCTCCATGGGAGAAGGGGCTTCAAATCCATACACCTGAAAATTGCGAAGGACATGGATCAGCGCATGGCAGTCCCGGATCTCATTCCAGGCCTGCTCTTCCTGATTTTTCTCTTTTTTCCGGTGGCCTCCGGCGGGTAAAAAGTATTCCACCTGGGCGAAAATGGTTTTCTTCGGCCGATACATTTCGCTCAGCCGGTCCACCCGTGCATCCGGTACCTGAATGGTCCCGATCCGGTTTTCCGTCTTATTCTGAACATCCTGGTAATTATGGGTCAATGCCTCAAAAATGGTGGTTTTTCCGGACCCGGAGAGTCCTATAATACCGAGTTTCATGGATAAAGTATATTCCGCTTCTTCGAATGATTTAAGTTAAAGATTTATGGGTGACAAGATTTTTTTTAATAGTATACTACGGTCTGTTTCAAAAATATAGACGTTTGTTGTCTCTCGCGTGTTCAGCCGCTTTAATCTATGCTTCGGTCGCATAGCCAATCCATAAACCCAGAAGGAGGTTTCGTATGACGGACAAAGATTTGTATGTACAGCTTGCCGAATCGATCGGCGCCGGGGATTCTACCCTTGTTCCCCAGATTGCAAGAAAACTCGCGGATGAAAATGAAATCAAAATCATCATGGCGGCATCCCCGCCCCGAACCTCGGAGGAACTGGCAAAGGAAACGGGAATTGCGCAGCCTGAGGTTGAGAAAATGTTGTCGGCCTTGTTTACCAAAGGGTTGATCTATAAATCCAAGAAACCCGACGGCACACGGTATTACCGGGTGAGAAATTTACTCCAGTTCCATGACGCCACTATTCTCACCCCGGGCATTTCCCAGGATATCCTGGACATGTGGAAGCGGTTCGACCATGAGGAATGGCCGAAGTATCTGGACCTTTATGAGCAACTTCTCCCCAAGCCCGGTTCCAGGGTTATTCCGGTCAACGTGAGCGTGTCCTCGGAATCCAAGATCCTGGCTTTTGAGGATGTGAGAAAGATCGTGGATGAGGCCAATCGCCTGGCCGTGGTGAACTGCACCTGCCGGCTGGTGGAAGGGAAATGCGATAAGCCTGTGGAGGTCTGCATCCAGATCAACCGGGCCGCCGATTACACCCTGGAAAGAGGAACCGGGCGGGAGCTGACCAAGCAGGAAGCCATCGACATGCTGAAAATGTGCGAGGAAGCAGGCCTGGTCCATATCACCGACAACAAGCGATCCATGGGGAACCTCATCTGCAACTGCTGTGATGACTGCTGCATCAACTGGCCGGGGGCCCGGAAAGCGAGCAAGAAGTTCGTCGCCCCCAGCCGGTTTCTGGCTGCAGTGGACCCGGAGCTGTGCACCGGTTGTGAAGTCTGCCTGGACCGCTGCTATTTTGATGCCATTACCATGGACGGCCCCGATGGCACGGCCCTGATCAATGAAGAAAACTGCATGGGATGCGGGCTTTGCCTGGTCACCTGCGATGCGGGAGCCTTGAGTTTAAAGGAAGAAAGAACCGAGGCCTTTGTGCAGGATTAGCCTGGGCATTTTATGATCCGAAAGGCCGCTCCCGATGTTTCCGGAACGGCCTTTTGCTCTAACCCGACAGCTTACAGCCCTTTGATTTTTTGCGCAAAGGATCTTATGTCCGCAACGAGTTTTTCAGGCTGTTCCATGGCTGCAAAATGCCCTCCCCGGTCAAAATCCGTCCAGTGAACAACCCGGGTGTAAACCCGCTCCACCCATTTTCGGGGAAATCTCATGATCTCTTTCGGAAACCGGGCAACGCCGGTGGGTACCGCCACTTTTTCCTCCATGAACCTCAACCGGGGATTCTTGGTGGTTTCATAGTATAAACGGGTGGACGCGGTAATGGATTGGGTTGCCCAGTACACCATGATATTGGTCAGCAACTCGTCCTTGCTGATCACGGACTCAATATTGCCGTTGCAATCCGTCCAGGTATAAAATTTTTCAGTGATCCAGGCTGCAAGCCCCGCGGGGGAGTCGTTCAACCCCACGCCCAGGGTTTGGGGCTTGGTACCCTGAATTCTCTGGTACCCGGTTTCTTCCGTGTTGAAATAAGCCATGTCGGCAAGGTCGGCTTTTTCCCGGTCGGAAAGCACTTCGTCGTCGCCCCCTTTAGCGGCAATGCCCAAAGGCATATTCAGGTGGATTCCCATGACGTGCCCGGCGTCGATAACCCCGATGTTGGACGTAATCAAAGCCCCCCAGTCTCCTCCCTGTGCGATGTAATTTTCGTATCCCAGCCGTTCCATCAACCTGGCGAAAATGCCGGCCATGGCGTGGGTGTCCATTCCAATGCATCGGGTGGTGTCCGAAAACCCATAACCGGGCAATGAGGGGCAGATCACATGGAAAGCGTCGCCGGCCTGGCCGCCATGGGACAGAGGGTCGGTCAGGGGCTCGATGATTTTCATAAATTCCACAACAGATCCCGGCCACCCGTGGCTGATCAGCAATGGGGTCGCATTTTCGTGCCTGGACCGGGCATGGATAAAATGGATGGCGTGATCATCGATACCGGTCTTGAACTGGGGGAATCGGTTCAGGGCTTTTTCGTGTTTCCGCCAGTCATAAGACGATTGCCAGTAATCGCACAACTCCCGGATATAGGCGGCGTCGGCCCCGTACGTCCAGCCGGTGCCGGGGATTTGGTCCGGCCAACGGGTGTTGGCCAACCGTGATTTAAGATCAATTAAAATATGTTCCGGTATACTGATTTGAAAAGCTTCTATGTCATCGTGCATGGGACCTCCTGTTGATAGGATTATTATTGTCGGGTTTTTGTTTTTACCATCCGGGACGAATCAAGGTCAATGATGAAGAAAATGCTTGTTTTCCTGTGTTTGATTTCTTTATGATTGCAACGAAAAATATCCGAGGTATAAAAGTCTGTTTAATAAACCCTTATGCGGAAACCGAAAGGCCTCTCTTGAAAATATCCGGAATCACAAAAGTCCTTAATTCCAGACCTTTTTTTTATATTGTCCTTGTGTCCATCATCGGCATATACGTTTATCGGGACTACGACAGAGTCAACCGGGATGCCGTGAACATCGCCTCCCTGGTGGACAATGTGCGGATGGTATCGGAAAGAGACCGCAAAACGCTGTTCATCCATTTTACGGGCAACAAAAACATCCTTGTCAAGGACGAAGAACAAAAGTCCGTCAAAACGGTCCTGGAGGTTCCGAGTCTCCAAAGCTGTTCTTTTGAAAACAGCAGGCTGGCATTTGTCAACGGCGCCCCGGATAAAGATAGTCAAAAAGGGGACGATGGCCAGGTCATCCTGAAATCATTTTTGGGCTTTCGAAAGACACTTATATTGAACCCCCAGGGCAGGGTGGGTGAAATTCAGCCGCCGGAAAAACCAAAACCCTGATTCATGAACCGAATGCTTCACAGCCTGACCATAGAGGAGTTTTTTTAATGGGCAAGTACAGCCACGATTTTGTAGAACAATACACGGGACTGGTGGGATTCGGGTTAAACCGCGAGACCGACGAATCCTCTTTTGTCGCCTATCTGCAGCAGTTTTCCGACGACGAGCTGATGACGGTCCTGAAAAAACGCGTTACCGATGAAGAAATCAACGAAGTGGCGGACCTGATACACCGGCTCATGCGGAACCATTTTACCGAAGACGAATACCATCGCCTTTTCTTAAAGGATGAACATGGGCACTGAATTTTGATAAGGCCCTTCCCTCGAGATCAGGCAAAACCATTCTGTACCGGGAACCCTGAACAAAACAAAACCAATGGAGATCTAAACATGACCGAACCTGTCATTCTGGTTGAAAAAGAAGATCAAATCGCTACCGTAACGCTCAACCGGCCGAAGGCCATGAATGCCCTTTCCGGGGAGTTGATCAGCGCCATTGCCGATGCATTTGCCGATCTGAAAAAGGACCGGTCCGTCGGGGTGGTCATTTTGACCGGCGCCGGCCGGGCCTTCAGCGCCGGCGTAGACCTAAAAGAGCTGGCGGCCGGAAAAAACAGGAACGAAACCAGACCGGACGATGATTATCTGGACAACCACCTTTCGACACCCCTTTTGAATTTCGACCGCCCGATCATCGGCGCCATCAACGGCGTCGCCATTACCGGCGGGTTTGAACTGGCCATCGCCTGCGACATCCTTATTGCCTCCACCCAAGCCAGATTCGCCGATACCCATGCCAGGGTCGGCATTCTTCCGGGGGCCCAGCTCAGCCAGAAACTATCCCGGGTGATCGGTATTTACAGGGCCAAGGAAATTTCCCTCACCGGAAATTTTATCACCGCGACACAGGCTGAGAACTGGGGTCTGGTGAACCGCGTTGTAGAGCCAGACGAATTAATGCCCACCTGCAGGTCCTTGGCCAAAGACATCCTGACCTGTCCCGGAGACATGGTGCGGGCCTATAAAAAACTCATCGACGACGGCTTCCACATGGCCTACGGCGACGGCATCGCCCTTGAATTGAAAACCACCCGTGAGCATATTCAGTCGGTTAAGCCCGAGATTATCGCCGGGCGAAGGGAAGGGATTCTGGAACGCGGCAGGAAACAGAAGGATTAGACTGAATTTGTTAAGGAGGCGAAATGATACTGTCCAAATTCTCTTTACAGGATAAAATTGCCGTTGTGACAGGGGCCGGAAGGGGTATCGGTAAGGGCATTGCCCTCGGCTTTGCCGAGGCCGGGGCCCATGTTGCCGTGTGCTCCCGAACCCTGGATCAGGTCGAAGCCACGGCAGGACAAATACGGGAACTGGGAAGAAAGGCCATTGCCGTCCAGGTGGATGTCCGGGACAATGACCAGGTAGAAGGCATGGTGCGCCAGACGGTCAAGGAGTTCGGCCGTATTGACATTTTAGTGAACAATGCCGGAGGCGGTTTCCATCTGCCTCTGTTGGATTTGAGCGAAAGGGCCTGGGACGCTTTGATCCGTGAGAATACCCGTCCGGTTTTTCTCTTCGGCAAGGCCGCCGCAAAAGTGATGGCGGAACAGGGGGCCGGGTCCATCATCAACATCAGCTCGATTGCGGGATTTAAAGGCGGCGGCGCGTATGGTGCGGCAAAGGCGGCGGTGAACAACCTGACCGTTTCCATGGCACTGGAATGGGCGCCCCATCATATCCGGGTGAATGCCATAGCACCCGGTACCATAGAGACTCAGGGATTTCTGGACACCAATGAGAATCTTGATGAACTCCGGTCCACCATCCCTCTGGGGTATTTCGGGGGTAAATATTCGATAAACCCCGTC
>DIKO01000001.1 GCA_002423615.1 Desulfobacteraceae bacterium UBA5616 | reverse complement strand
CACTGGAGTCAAGTGCATACCCAGGAAATGGAAATAAAATGCGTGTATACATAACAAGGAAACCCACGGATGCCCAAACGAATTTGCGTGATTGACGGCCAGGGTGGTGGTGTCGGCGCTACCTTGATCAAATACTTGAAGGAGGCATTCATCGAAGACGTGGAACTGATCGGGCTGGGAACGAACGCCATAGCAACGGCGCAAATGCTCAAAGCGGGGGCCAACAAGGGCGCAAGCGGTGAAAATGCTATTTGCCGAACAGTGATGCTGACCGAATTCCTAGTGGGGCCGATTGCCGTCAGCTGGGCCAACGCCATGCTTGGAGAAGTGACCCCGAAAATGGCCGAAGCCGTCACATCCAGTCCGGCTTTGAAGTTTTTCTGCCGCTTTTCCAGGAGAATGCGGAGATTGTGGGCATAACAAAGGAGCCACTGCCGCATCTGGTGCAGGCGGTGGTGAAAAGAATGAAGGAGGTAATAAATAATGTGTGAGGCTAATGCGTATCTGGTTAAAGAAGGCGCGGAGCAGCTCATTATGGAAGCTGTGGACGTCGTGGAACCTGAGGAAGACGGCACATGGCGGCTGGTGGGCATCTTTGGTGACCAGAAGACTGTGAAAGGGAAAATCAAGGGGATGAACCTGGTCGATCATAAAATTCTATTCGAACCACAAACGGACTGATATGTCAGGATAATTTGTCTTCTTTTTCTCACTGATTTTGAAAAATCATGTGAAAGAAAATAAAAGCGGCATGAAAAAGATTGACAAACAAGGATAAATTCGGCAGAAAATAATTTTTAATTACGGCTGAAGCCGTCAATTTTATTACCGAATTTCAGAAAAAAGTCCAAGGGTATCATAACTCCCGCCTTCGATGGTGGGGGTTACATATAATTAAGGTAAACGAGGCCACGAAGGTCCATGCACCCCAAAATGGGATGCATCTTCGTGGCTTTTTTTTGCTAAGTGATCCCAGGAATAATTCATGGTTCAGGGATCAACTGGATATTTGAGAGAAATGTCAAAAGGAGGCAATGGGGTATGAGGGCGAGGAGATGGGATCAGTGGAAAAAGGAACTGTCAATGTTTCGGGCAGGCATATTTTTATCATCCAAAGCGAATGCGGCGTCCCGCGATGCTTTCAGGGGTGGGGGTTGGGCACAAAACTATATTCTTTCAAATATTATTAAAAACTTTGTAACCCTTTGGATATTGCTAATGGTTTTGATTGTCTCAAGGTCCGCTCTTTGTTTTGGAGACTCAACGGCCACTGATGAAAGAATACAAAAACATCTTACTTTAGATGAAATTGTGGTGACTGGTGATGCCGTAACCGAGCCCATGGGTACGGAAGTGGGTAGCAAGAAAATCGAAAAGGGGAAAAATATCACCATTCCGGATGTTATTAAGTCTGAACCTGATATCGATCTCAAACGCAGAACATTGATCGGCGATACGACCGATAGTCTGGCCATAAGGGGGTTCTCCGGCAACCGCATCATGCTCAACATTGATGGCAGGCCGATTAACGCCTCAGGAGTGGTGGGCGGATACTATATCGATTGGGGAACGATCCCGCTGGATAATATTGAAAAAATTGAGCTTATCAGAGGGGGAAGCTCCGTGCGGTATGGAAATAACGCCTTAGGGGGCGTTGTCAATGTGATAACGAAAAAACCGACGGAAGATCCTACCCTGACATTTTTTGGAACTTATGGGGGCGCTGACGGCATCGATTCCATACAGAACTATCGCTTAACTCACACATATAAAGTTGGCCCACTGGGCTATTCCCTGGCGGGCAGCTACCAGAAGGCTGATCCTTTCCTTTGGAATAACGATTTCGAAGGCAAAAATCTGGCGGCAAAAATAAATTTGGATATGCCGCTTGATGGCTTGGCCACATTTGGTTTTCAATACGCCAATTCCCAGCGAGGGTTTATCCGCAAAAACCGATTGTCGGATGACCCGGATAACCCGGCCTTTTACAGGAAATTAAATAGCGATTTTCCGCTCGCCTTCGGGGAAACATTCAGCCCCTATTCAGGGAGCGCCTTTATTCCCGGACCGGGAGCGAACTGGGATAAGACAAAATATTATCTTGATTTTGGTTACTCACAGCCGATTGACGATGCCCTGCTTGATTTGAAGATTTATAAGAATTTTGAAGACCGTAAAGAGAAAAACTATTCATCAAGCAGCGTCAATAATACTTACCCGGACGGCGGACTTGTCCTTGACAGGGATGTGGCTTCGGATCGTTCTTATGGCGGCAGCCTGGAGCTGAGCAAACCCCTGGGGAACCATGAATTATTGGTGGGCGTGGAGCATAAGGTGCTTGCGTATGGGAATACCGACGTAAACTACATTGACATGACTTACAACAGTGCACCTTGGGTGACTCCTAACGATTTGTCATTTAAACCATCGTCGGAAGGCGTGTGTTGGGGATATTATCTTCAAGACACTTGGAAGATTTCAGAGCGCTGGCTGTTGACAGGAGGGCTCAGATTCGACAGCTACGAGAACAAATCCATCAATGGCAGCATCTCGCCAGAGCTGGAAGATGAAGCGGTAACACCCAAATTAACTGGAACTTACAAAATCACAGATACAGATACCATGACAGCGTCAGTTTACCAGGCTTTGCGAACACCGGGACTGCCAGAGACTTATTGGTGGGCGGAAGGGGTGACTCAAGGCGATCCGGTCCTCAAACCGGAAAAGAACAACGCCGCGGAACTATTGTACCAACACGATTTTTCCAAAATAGACTTCATGCGTGTATCCGCATACTATTACGATGTGGATGATTATATCATGTTCCGATTCGATCCCAGTTGGCGCGGTGTTTATAACATCGACAAAGCAAAAATCTACGGTGCATCACTGGATGGAAGAGCAACGTTTGCGGATTGGATTTCAGGAAATGCAGCCATAACCTGGCAGAAATCAAAAAAAGAGGGGGATATCTACGATACGGCCGGACTTTCCGACGAGATCGATTATCTACCGGAGTGGAAAATCAGTGCTGGTCTGGAATTCAAACTTCCCTATCAGTCGGTTTTCAATGTAACGGGACGATATGTGGGTGAGCGCCGGACAATTTATGCCTATAGCAGCGGATGGCCGGCGCAGCAGCATTTTAAGCTCGTTGAGTTGGACCCATACATCACCACAGATATTAATCTGAAGGTCCCGGTGGGCAAACATGCCGAGTTTAGTTGTTATGTGGAAAATCTTTTTAATGAAGATTATGAAGAACAATTCGGTTATCCCATGCCCGGAGTCATTATCGGCGCAGGGATTAAAGTTTCTTTGTAATGAGGTTTGGCAATGAAGACCGTCTTGGAAAATAAGCATCAACAGGATAAATTCAGTACTTTCTGGGAACGGATGGCGGTGAATTATCCACTTCCGTTTGATGAAAAAAACCTTGCCGATACCCGTCGGGTACTTTCTCTTGTCAAAAGCAGAGGGGTGGAGATTTCTTACGCAAAGGTGTTGGACATTGGCTGTGGCACCGGTATTTATACACTGCCATTAGCAAGTGAGGCGGACAAGGTCACCGGGCTTGACGATTCTGAATCAATGCTCGCCCGGATGAAAAATGTCATTTCCTCCATCGGCATCCAAAACGTCTATCCGGTCAAGGCCTCATGGAAAAATATTGATATTTCGGCATATGGCTTTGAAAACGCCTTTGATATCGTTTGGGTTTCCATGAGTCCGGCAGTGCAGACTCGTCAGGATTTCGAGAAAATGGAAAAATGCGCCAGAAAGTGGTGTGTCTATATCGGCTGGGGACGGAAAAGAAGAAATGCATTGATGGAAGAGGTTTTTAAATTACACGATCTGAATTACGGACCTCCTCCCGGTGTGGGGGCCGCATACGACATCCTCATAACTTCCGGAAGAGCCCCTTCACTTGATTATTTCGAAACCTCATGGGACTGGGAAGGAACAACGACGGACGCGCTGGAGGACATGGCCTGTTTTATTGAAATGCAGGGTGGTCAGGCACATCGCAACCAGATTGAAAAGGTCCTGGCCTGCCATGAAAAAAACGGCCGTATCCATCACACCACCGAGGTTGAAGAAGGTCTTATGGTGTGGCAGGTGGGGCGGGATAAATGGTAGCCGACAAACACCGACATAAAACGCTCCCCGGAGCTATCACATCCGTCTATCTTGCGCATCTTCATCAAAGGTTGTTGCTGTTGATCCTGCTGCTTGGAGCGATCTTCCTTGTCGCCGTGTATGCGGTTGTCCAAGGGACTTACGATATTCCCATTAAAGAGGTTATTTACGCCTTCACAGGGAAAGCCGATGCAATATCAAATGTGGTGATTACCAACATACGTCTGCCGCGGGTGATCGCCGCCATCGTCTGCGGGTGGGGCCTTTCCCTTTCCGGACTGTGCATCCAGTCCCTGCTGAAAAATCCTTTAGGTTCCCCATCCACACTCGGTATCAGCCAGGGAGCGGCTTTTGGTGCGGCTACAGCCATCGTGTTCTTTGGTACTGAGATCCTTTCGGTGACAGCCTTTGCTTTCATCGGCGCCATGGTGGCAACCCTTGTTGTGATCGTATTATCCGGCCTGAAACGCCTTTCACCCGAGGCCGTAATTCTGGCCGGGGTGGCTTTGTCATCCCTGTTCGTATCGGCAACGATTCTGATTCAATACCTTGCTACCGAGACACAACTGGCCATGGTCGTTTTCTGGACCTTCGGCGATGTTGCACGCTGCAACTGGCGGGAAATCGGAATCATGAGCGGCTTCGTCTTTCTCGCGTCGCTTTACATGATGCTGCTGAGATGGGATCTCAACGCCATGGCCTCTGGCGAAGAGACAGCCAAAGGGCTGGGAGTGGACGTCGAGAAAATCCGAGTCAGCGGGATGGTAATGGCGGCACTGGTTTCCGCTATGGCTACCGCTTTTCTCGGCGTTATCGCCTTTATCGGTCTTATCGCACCCCATATGGCCCGGCGTCTGGTTGGTGACGATCACGGTCTGTTAATACCGTTTTCCGCGGTAATCGGTGCCTTGCTGCTGTTATCCGCCGACACTCTTGGCCGTATTTTAATCGGTTCCGGATCCTTGCCGGTTGGGGTGATCACATCTTTTCTAGGGGCGCCGATGTTTCTCTATCTGCTCATTCGGGGGTATAGATGAAGCTGACAGTTGCAAATATCCACTTTTCCTATAACAGTCATTCGGTATTGAAGGATGTAAATTTCTCTCTGGATCAGGGACAGATGATGTGTGTTTTGGGCGTCAACGGTGCTGGAAAGTCGACGTTGCTTAAGTGCTTGAACCGTATTCTCAAATCCAGTCAGGGAGCGGTACTGGTAGAAGAAGAAGATTTGTTTCTTATGAGTCAAAAAAACGTGGCCCGCCATATGGGCTATGTTCCCCAGCGTCATCCTGAATCGCTGCTGACGGTTTTCGAGACAGTGCTTATGGGCCGAAAACCTCACATCCGGTGGACCCTTGATAAAAACGATTACGCACGGGTGGAAGAGATCATCGAACAGATCGGCATTCGGCATTTGGCCATGCGGCCGGTCAGTGAATTAAGCGGGGGTGAAGTCCAGAAGGTTATCATTGCCCGGGCATTAGCCCAGTCCCCCGATATTTTGCTTCTGGACGAACCAACGAGTAATCTTGACTTGAAAAACCAGCTTGAAGTGATGGGGCTGATTCGTCGTATTGTTGAAACCCAAGGCTTGTCGGCTGTGGTTGCCATTCACGACCTGAATATCGCCATACGGTTTGCCGACAGGTTCCTTTTCCTGAAAGAACAAAGAATCCATGCGGTATCTACCAAAAAGGACCTTAGTTCGGAGGTTATTCGGCAGGTTTATGGTGTCGATGTGGCTCTGAAGGATTTCGAAGGTCATACCATCGTTGTGCCGGTGTAAATGAGGAGAAGTAAATGAAAAAAATCTATTTTTTAACATTCTGCATCATTGTCACTATCTTGGCTATAGCCCCCATCTGCACTGCCGCCCGAACGGTAACGGTGACAGATATGGCCGGGCGGCAGGTGATAGCCCCTTTTGATCCGGACCGGATCGTTTGTATCGGGCCTGGTGCTTTGCGATTGATTGTTTATCTGCAGGCTGTATCAAAAGTTGCCGGCGTGGAAGACATGGAAAAGATGAACCCCGGCGGCAGGCCATACTGGATTGCCCATCCGGAACTTTCTCAATTGCCGTGCTGCGGACCGGGCGGCCCTGCCGGTATCAACAAGAAACCGGATCTCGAAGCCTTGCTTGCCGTGAAACCCCAAGTGATATTCATTACTTACATGGATGCCTCTCTGGCGGAGGAAGTGCAACGAACTTTGGGCATTCCGTTGGTCGTGTTGAGCTATGGCGCCTTTGCGACCTTCGATGAAGCAGTTTACGATGCCATGCGCATTGCGGGGAAGATTCTAAACCGCGAAAAACGAGCCGATGACGTTGTGACATATATCGAATCCCTGCGAAAGGACATGCGCATGCGAACCAAGGATATCCCCGAAAAATCGAGGCCAACCGTATATGTCGGCGGCATCGGTTATCGCGGCGCTCATGGTATTGAAAGCACTGAACAGCGCTATATCCCGTTTGAATGGATCGGAGCAAACAACATTGCCGAGCACGCTAAAGTTAGTATCGGCAGCCATGTCACCATGGATAAGGAGACACTATTGAAGCTGAATCCGGACGTCATTTTTATAGATGGCGGCGGATTGATTCTTGTGGTGGAGGATTATCGCAAGAAACCGGAATTTTATAATGCGTTGAAAGCATTCTCTAATCGCCAGGTCTATACGCTGCACCCGTTCAACTGGTACACAACCAACATCGGTACTGCACTGGCGGACGCTTACACGATTGGGAAAATTCTATACGAAAAACAGTTTGAAGATGTCGACCCACAACGAAAGGCGGATGAAATCTATACCTTTCTGGTCGGAAAGCCCATAATGGAAAACATGCAAAAAGATTACGGCTCCATCGGGCAAGAAGCTCCGTTTTTGAATTGATCGAGGAATAATTTCAAATGAAAAGCAACCAAAACAGTCTAACCCAAATGCAGCTTATTCCTGTAGGAGAGGTGCGTAGCGAAATTAAAACCCCCATGTTGCTCGCCGGCGAATCGGATATTGAGTTGCAGGAGCGAAACGAAAAGATCCGGGAACATCATGAAAAGGTGAAGCACCTTGTCTGCGAAATCGTTGTTTTTCCGCAATGGCTGGAATTTTTAGACGGCATCGAAGGCTTTTCCCATGTTCTCGTTTTGTACTGGCCCCATCTTAACAAACCGGAAAGCCGGAACCTGCGAAAGGTCCATCCCATGGGACGAAAGGATCTGCCTGAACAAGGCATTTTCGCGACATGCAGTCCTGCACGGCCCAATCCGGTTTTGGTATCAGCTGTCAGGCTTCTTGGACGCAACGGTGCCATCTTGAGGGTGGAAGGGCTGGAGGCAGTGGATGGTAGCCCCATTGTCGACATTAAACCCTATGTACAATCCTATTACGGCGCTGACAATCCGACTGTACCGGAATGGATGATTCAAATTCACAGAGAACTTGGAATTGATCTCTTTGAAGCAAATAAGGGGGAATGAGTTGAACAGGATCCTATTTTGCTCAAGAAAAGGTTGGTATCCGGCATTCATCACCTTTGTTATAATGTTGATTGTTTGGGGCCTATGTTTCATGTCTGAAGAAAAAGCGAAAAAGCATCTTCTGTTAACCTCCAAGAAATGGGAGACCATTGGTAAGCTTTCAGTATGGAAGTAAATCCATTTAGCGAAATTCAGGGACACGTAAAATGGATATTAATCATGAACTGATATGAGAGGAAATATCATGGACGCACAACAGATTTTGGATAGTGATGAATTTAAAAAATGCGCGGAATTCCATGGACATGTCTGTCCCGGCCTCTCCATTGGCTACAAGGCAGCCAAATTGGCCATGGATAGACTTGGGGAAGCACGCCCGGACGACGAAGAGATCGTCGCCATCGTGGAAACGAATGCTTGCTCGGCCGATGCCGTACAGGTGCTCACCGGATGCACCTTCGGAAAGGGCAATTTTATTTGCAAGGATTACGGCAAGATGGTTTTAACGCTGCTCAGCAGAAAAACAGGCTTGGGCATCAGGGTGGCCATGCGGCTTGGGGCCTTTTCGCCGGATGAGAGGCATATCGAGCTTCTGGGTAAGGTCATGAGCGGCGAGGCTGGTGAAGAGGAAACGAAACAGTTTAGTGAGCTTCACCTTCAACGGATCACTGATGTGTTGGGGATGCCGGATGATGATCTCTTTGTTGTTAGAACTGTGCAAACGAATTTGCCTGCCAAGGCTATAATTGAACCATCCGAACCTTGTTTCAAATGCGGGGAACCGACAATGCGAACAAAACTGGAAACCTCCAATGGCGAGAGGGTTTGCCGGGGCTGCATCGATCATCCCCTGTGTTGAGGTGGCAAGTAGCGGGAGACGCCTATATAGAATCGCCGTTTCAAAGAAGCGATGCGTTGCTCGCTCTATTAATATTTGAGCAGAGAAAGAGGAAGGCCTATTATGAAACAATTTCGATACATCGTATTTATTCTTTGCCAATTGCTATGGAGTTTTTATGGTGTCACGGCAATGGCCGATGCAGGCCAAGCAGAGGATACAAAATTGGAAGATATTACCGTTGTTGCGTCACCGATTATCGAGGGGAATCAGACGGACCGCTATGCCGGTCAAAAGACCACGGTGACCGAGGCTCAAATGCAGGATCTGAATGCACAGGATATTAGTACTGCTCTGAGACGTTCACCCGGTGTGAATATTTCTCGCTATAATATGGTCGGCTCCTTTGGCGGGGGCACTGGTGGAGCTGTCTTCATCCGGGGCATGGGATCGAGCAGGCCGGGGGCTGAAATCAAGACACTGGTGGACGGTATTCCCATGTACATGAGCGTCTGGAATCATCCGTTGCTGGACTTAATGTCCATCGATGCCGCCAATTCCGTGGAGGTTTATAAAAGTCCTCAGCCCTACCTTTTCGGAAATGCTTTCGGTGTGGTGAATATCACCCCCAAAAGGATGACGGAGAACGGATTCGTCACCCGCGCTGAAACCGCTTTCGGTAGTTATGGAACCGTGATCGGCAAAGCGGAACAGGGTGGAAAAACTGACCGTCTGGACTACTACATCGGAGGTGGTTATCGCACCTCCGATGGCCACAGGGATAATGCGGACGGGGAACTCAAAAATATTTACGGCCGCCTTGGGTACCAACTCTCCGACCAATGGGACGTGTCCTATTTTACCCTTTGTAACGACAACTATGCTGATGATCCGGGAGCGAAAGGAGCGGCCGAATCTCTTCGGCAAGGCCGCTATGAAACCCGATCCAGGTTGAATGTGGTAACCATCCAGAACCACTACGATGCCTCGGACGGGTACATCAAGTTATATCACAATGAAGGAGAAGGGGACTGGCTTGACCAGCCGACCAGCACCGCTGGGGTGCGGGAAGATCTTTTCAACGATTTTCTATTTTACGGTGTCAAGGCCAGGGAACGATTCATGCCCTGGTCCGGAGGGGAAATCATCGTCGGCATAGACTGGGATGTCACCGACGGGGATTATGACATTTCTTATAGCGACGGTACCAAAGACGCATGGGATGGGCACGAGTTTATCATCATCTCGCCGTATATGGCCGCAAGTCAGCAGTTCGGAACAAAGGACGGCTTCTACATCACGCCCTCCGCTGGGGTGCGTTATTACAACAATTCCGATTTCGATGCCGAGTGGTCCCCTCATACCGGAATTCTGTTGGGTTACAAGGAGACCGAACTGCACCTTGGTTACTCCAGGGCCGTAGTCTATCCAGGTTTGGATGTCGTATTGATGTCCGAGAAGATGATTCCGATGCTGAAGGAGACATGGAAAGACCTCACGGTAGAGACAGCCGACCATTATGAGATTGGCGTGAGCCGCCATTTCGGCTCCAAGGCCGTGGCGGATGTCACCTTATTTTATGATGACGGCAAAAATCGTTACGTGGTGGTACCGCCCCCTCCGCCGCCTCCGATCTACGATAATATCGAGACCTATCGGATAAAGGGTGTGGAAACGACCCTGAACCTTTTCCCGACCACCGACCTCTCCCTCTTTTTTGGGGTGACCTATCTTGATACCGACCCGGCCGACCTTCCCTATGCTCCGGAGATCACCTTTAGTTCAGGAGCCAATTGGCGTTTCTTAAAAGCGGTTCAACTCAGTCTCGACTGCCAATACTTAGACGAAATGTTCGTGGACTCCCAAGCAAGGCGCAAGAACGCCGAAAACACCTTGACCGTGGACAGCTATTTCCTGGTCAATGGCAAGATGAGTTACTTTGTTGATGTGACTTCTCTAAAAACACAGATAGAGGTGTACCTGGCCGGTGAAAATCTGACCGACGCGGATTATGAGTACTATCCGGGATATCCCATGCCAGGGGTAACCGGTATGATTGGTATTCGGCTAAGCCTGTAACGAACGTGGAGATGAAATGACTTCACAAACCGCCTTCTTTGACGAACGGGCCGAGAAGTGGGAGGAAACCTGCTATCCGCCGCCGGTCCGAAAGCAACTGACAGCCTTGGTACCCGAATTCGGGGTGAAGACAGGGGAGAGGCTCCTCGATTTGGGTACCGGCCCCGGTATTTTGATCCCTTATCTCCAAGTGTGCGCGGGTCCTTACGGGCAGATTCTCGCCATAGACATCTCCTATAGAATGATTCGCCAGGCCAGGAAAAAGATTCGGAACACGGGAGACATCGCTATCCAGGCCAATGCGCTTCAGCTTCCTTTTAAAGACAAGGTGTTTGACCGGGTGATCTGCTTTGCAGCCTTTCCACACTTCAATGATCCGGGACGAGCAGTACAGGAAATGGGCTGGGTGCTGAGGCCAGGAGGAACGCTTGTCATTGCCCATTTGATGAGTCGTGAAGAACTGGCCAATCACCATGCCGGACATGAGTCGGTTGCTCGCGATCTGTTGCCGGATGACCAACGAATGACAATGTTTTTTATAGAGGCGATGCTTTCTCCGCCAGAAATAATGAATAGGCCGGGATTGTACATGGCCAAGGGTTTGAAAAATATTTGAGAAGACAACGTGTTGAATCCATCGAGATACGGCGAGGAGAAATCTATCTTAACATCGCTTCAGATTCGCCGTGAACCGCTCAGCCTTTTATAACCAATTGATATTGAAGGTTTTCGGTTAACTGCGAGAGATTTTGTCTTTTTTTTGCTTTTCCGGTTCATTTTCGTATTACATATTCAAGTTTATCTATCAGTTCCCTTACATCGAGATGATATCGATGGGCAACTTTTCCCAAAGTTTCAAAAAGTGCCTGGCAGCAAATACATTCCCCGATCAACTCATCATACCTTTTAAATACTGCTTCCGTTTCACGATACCGGCTTACAATATCAAGTACCGTCATATCGGGAGTAATGTTTATGCAACCCATTTATGTTTTTTCTTTGAGTGTTAATGGAAAGGGAATATGATCTTGAAGTACCGTAACACAACCGGCATCTTCCGGCAAAAGAGCTGAAAGCTTTTTCTGCTGTAGATTATAATTTAATGGGGGACAAGCTCGTGTTTTATTAAAGCGACTTGCCCCCGGCATTTTAAAATCCAAAAGCCGCCTGGACGGTAATGATATCCACTGTATGAGCATCATCATCCACCTGGGTCCATTCCGCGGTCAGCTTGTTGGCCGGGCCTTTGATATAATAGTTGCATCCAAGCCCGTAAATGTGAGTATCATCAGCCCCTGAAACATCCGGCATAATGGATTGAAAATGAGCGAAAGGCTGAATTTGTTTACCCAAAAGAAAGCCTGCTTTGGCCGTTACGATATCGCCGTCTTCACCGGCCGTCAAATCCGACCAGGTAACACTGTTGACGCAATTTTCTATCCGGATAAAGGATATGGCCGAGGTTAGAGTGGTTGCCTTTAACGGCAGGTCAAGATGCAGGTCAACCGTATAGGCGTTATAATCCTCTTTTTTACCGACAATCACGATGTCCGATTGGTAGTCGAATCCGCCGCCGACGGCCAGGATTTTCTTTTCTCCAAGGTATGTCTCTTTGTTGAACCATGCGGTTTCAGTATCGAACAGATTCAAACTCAACCGGCCTGCAAACCTTAGATTATCATCCGGATTTGTCGCACTGTCTTCTACTCCTTCTCCAACCATAAGCCGGTACTGAAACTTATCGTTCCACACATTTCCCCAAAGAGTCACACTGTCATCCCGGCCGACCTTGCTCGGGTAAAAGATGCCGCTTCGAATGCCACCTTGCCCCCAGTCAAGCTCCGTTGTCAGTAATGCCTTGGTGGAAGTAGTTCCGTAATTTCGTGTAAACGGGATGTACATCCGTCCCGCCTGGACCATCAAATCATCTCCCAACAATTTATAGTTGACCCAACCGTCTCTCAGGGCAAGACCGCTTCCAAGTCCCAGCCCCGAGTCGTTCGTTATCCCTTCCTGGCCGATCCGGTCCCCGGAATAATGCATGAAAAAGCTCAGTTGCGGGGTAACGGTTCCGCTGACGCTGAAATAGGTCCGCCTGATCATGAAGTCATTCAGGTCATCATCCCATTTCCCATCGCCATCCCGGTCATAGTCGCTGAGGTGTTGATACCAGACTTGCGCCCAGTATCCGACACTTAAAGATACATCACCTTTTCGATATACTTCAAATGACCATCCCATCGCCGGCAATAAAATCAACCCAATAACCCAAAATAGAATTCTTCTCATCATTTCGTCCGCTCCTTTTTTTGAAAAATTAATTGTTCAAGTACTTGCCGAAAAAAAACGTTCTAAAACCATCGGTATCTGTTTTATAATTTCAATCACCTGTGTTCCCGGGTCAGGCTGCGTCATCTCTCCTGCCAGTCGGCTGATTTTGGATGCATATAAACAGGCGGTACGGATATTTTTTCCCATACCTGTAAAAGCTGCCGCCATGCCGGTAAGAATGTCCCCCGTACCGCCGATGGCTTCCAGTGAAGGGATCATCGGTTCGGAAATGGATTCAATAATACCGACAGCACTTGCCAAAACGTCTTTTTCCCCTTTGACCAGGAGATAACGGGCCGCATTTTTATGGGCATATGCCTGTTCAACCATTTCCGCCACACGTGTTTCATCATGAAAAATAAAGCCGCGGGTATAAAAAGGATGGGGCGCTGCTGCATCAGCCAAAAAAGCCAATTCACCAATATCCGGGGTAAACAGGTCATAGGCATGGGCCTGACCGCTCATTTTCGCCGCGTACATGAAACCGGCATCTGCGATCAGAACCGGGCAAATATCCATACCATGCACTGAAAACAATACGCGGTTATGCCAGTCCACATCCGGTTGAATATAATGAAATGTCAGACTTGTATAGTTTTCACCGGACAGCGTCTTTTCAAGGTATGCATATAGTTTGCGGCTTCCCGAACCTTTTCCAATGTCTCCAACCAAATATGCAATTGGCTGTGGGATACCGAAAAAATCACATACTTGAGCAGCAGTGGCCAGCAGGGCAGGTGTTCCCCGATTTATATCAACCGTCCGGTTTTCAATAACGAGTTTTTCACCGGCCAGGGTCACCGGCCCGAAAATCAACGGGAAATCTTCCACTGGAACCGTACCGACTACTGCGAACATTTTCGTATTATTTCCTCATAGGCCAGTTGGAGCGCGTAACCGCATAACGTGTGACCGATACTGCGGGGGGATGGTGCGGTATCCAGATGTTTCCCGACCATTTCAGTAGCCAGGTATGGTACATCAGGACAACCGCCACCGGAAATGTTCACCACGGTTAAGGTGTTTTTGTTTACCGTGATTTTCATATTCGCCGCCCGGACCATCAAAAATTGTCCGTAATCTTTTGTGTAAAAGATATCTACCGGCTTAAGTAAAGGCCCGTTGACCGGAACCGCTTTCAAAGGAAGTATATCCTCCGCTTGAAGTGTTCTGAGGATTTCCAGTTCTTCGATCAACGGGAATTCAATAACCAAGTCGCATCCGGTAAGAATTTCAGGGGGAGGTCCCATAACCCGAATCGACCGCCCGGATTTTTTAAGGATCATTTCAGCCCGTATGACATCACCTGTGTGTTCAAACACAAGAATCCCGCGATCTGCTGATGCCCCTCGTACCTTTTTAGGGTGCCTCGGCTTTTTTTTTCCGAAAAACCTGGGCAAGACTTACTCCTTTGTGATTCTGAGCCGATAGCCTTCGCCTTCCAGAGACACCTCCGTAACTTGGTATCCCTGGCTGGAAGCGGCCCTTGCTACATTCTCCTTAGAGGTATCGGTATCCACCAGAACAATAATTTCCTTGTCTTCCCCGTTTTTGATTTGGTCCAGTGTCATGATAACCGGTTGAGGACATGAAAGCCCCCTCGCATCGATTGTTGCTACCATTTATAAACCTCCTTATGCGATTTTTTTTCTCATTGTAAACCCAATAAGCAGGCACACCAAAAGTCCAATAAGGACTGCCGCGATACCATGAGGGCCTACCCCTTTGGGTGAGCTTGCCAAGCCAAAGTTATGAGCGAATCCCGCTCCCACGATCATTCCCAGAACAAATACGGCCGCATCGCCATCTCCTTCACCGGAGAGAAACAACTGCCGTCCAGGGCATCCACCGGCCAAGGCAAAAGCGAGCCCGGCCAAAGTCATGCCGAAAAAGTTCCAAATTTGCATGGTATGCGCCACCGGTTGGCCGACAAAACCCGGTTTGAATTGGCCCAGAACAATGTTGGCCAAAAATGCAAAAACGAGCAGGCTGATGAATCCGCTGAGCAAATGGGTATGACCGAACAACACCGTATCCCGAATCGCACCCATGGTGCAAAAACGGCTTTTCTGAGCCAAAAACCCTATACCCAGCCCCACGATCAGGGCTAAAATCAAAGGAGCATGCATGGCACCGGGGCCTTTTACACTGTAAAACAGCACACCGCTTTTCCCTTCACCCGCAATTTGTGGAGATATCAGCATTAACACCAGGAATCCCATCATGATCAGCGGAAGCATCCATCCCACAGCGGTATGGGTTTTCTGGGTGCGTCCCAGGTTATATCCGTTTTTGAGAAAGAGGGTGCCAACCCATATGCCGAAAATCAGACCCAATAATCCCAAAATAGCATTTCCGTCTCCACCAGCCAGCCGCAACACAGCCCGCCACGGGCATCCGAGAAAGACCAAGGCTCCGATCATGGCAAAAGCGCCCAAAACGAACCGTACAATGGGCGCTGACCCGACCCTTGGCCGGAATTCTTTGAAAATGTAAGCCGCAATCAGCGATCCGAGTACAAAACCGATAATCTCAGGACGGATGTACTGGACCACCTCGGCCCGGTGAAGGCCAAGCGCACCCGCGATGTCCCGCTCAAAGCAGGCCACACAAATGCCCATGTTCCCAGGGTTGCCAAGTTTCTGTAGCAACGGTGCAAGGATTCCGATAACGGCTCCTACCGTGATGATTCCCCAACGTGTTGAAAAAATATTTTTCATCCCAAACATCCTTTCTTTAGCCCGTAGTTATCATGCCATATACAAGAACCGAATAACTTTAGGGTAGCTATTCTCATATATATTTCATATATGTCAAATAGTTAATTACGATAGAATAGATATGCTAAATCTAAATTTTCTATACTTTAGAAGGTGTATCACAATTGGTAAAATTGATAAAAATGAGGATTATTTTTTTGGGAAAATTCTCGAAATAGATTTTTATACCATTTAATCCCAAAAAAAGCGTAATT
>DIKO01000071.1 GCA_002423615.1 Desulfobacteraceae bacterium UBA5616 | reverse complement strand
TTAAATTTTCGCTGAATAGTTACAATGAGTGAACCTATCGTCAACACCTGGAAAGGACCAGACCGGTTCTCGGATTTGTCCAAACATGCCGTCGCCGGCCATTTTTCCGGTCATCCCCTCAAGGCCGTTGTCGGCTGGGAGGGTGCAATCGTCTGGGACAGCGCCGTTGATCCCGTCGATCTCCTCAATGCCTATATTCTTCAGGCCTACAAGGAATCCTGCGGCCAGTGCGCGCCCTGTCGTCTGGGTACGGCCAGGATGATGACCCTTTCGAAAAATATATGCGAAGGCCAGGGGGCCATCGAACATCTTGAAACCATACGTTTTCTTGCTTCACAGATCAGCATCACCGCAAGATGCGATATCGGCCGCACCCTCGGAAAACCTGTCCTCGATATTCTCGACGCCTATAAGGATTCCTTTCATGAGGTGATTCAGGGAAAAAGAAAAGTCAATACCGGAAAATACAAAAGCATCGTAACGGCCCCCTGCATCAGCGCCTGTCCTTCCAGAATCGATATTCCTTCCTATCTTGAAAATATTCACCTGAATCGATTTGATGAGGCCATGGCCGTTGTCCGGAATGATTGTCCCATGCCGGGAACCATCGGACGGGTGTGCGTCAGACCCTGTGAAGCCAATTGCAGAAGGGCGAAACTGGACGAATCGCTTTCCATCCGCTCCCTGAAACGATTTCTGGCGGATCAGGAGATGTTTGCCGGCATGCCTCCCGACACCCGTGTATCCGAATCCCATCCTGAAAAAATCGCCGTTATCGGCGCTGGGCCCGCCGGCCTGTCCTGCGCCTACTATCTTGGAAAAAATGGATATAAAACCACTATTTTCGAGTCACAGGAAGGCCCCGGGGGCATGGCGGCCTATGGAATCCCCTCATACCGGCTCCCCAGGGAGGTTATCGCTCACGAAACTGAAGTCGTCAAACAATTGGGGGCTAAGATTCAATACGGGGTGACGATCGGCGAAAAAATAAGTCTTGAAGATCTCGCCAATCAAGGATTTGCCGCCATTTTTATCGGCGTAGGCGCTCCGGAATCCTCAAAAATGAGATGTGAAGGAGAGGATGCAGGCTATCAGTGTTTCATGACCGGTGTTTATTTCCTTGCCGAAGCAGCCAGGAACAGAAAACCCCTTGAAGGACAGAAAATCGTCGTCATCGGCGGGGGAAATGTGGCCATGGACTGCGTTCGCACCGCCCGAAGGCTTGGCTTTTCCGATGTCAACCTCCTGTATCGCCGAACTGAGGCGGAAATGCCCGCCGATCCGCTTGAAATAAAAGAAGCCAAAGAAGAAGGGGTTGTTTTCCACTATCTCATCGCTCCGGTTCAGGTCATTGCAACAGACGGAAAGGTCAGCGGCCTCAAATGCCTGCGGATGGAACTGGGAGCGCCGGACACCAGCGGCCGCCGAAGCCCCGTTCCCATTAAGGGATCGGAATTCGTCATCGATTGCGACGCCGTGATACCCGCCGTGGGACAGATCTGCGTGGTGGACTGCGTGCTTCCTGAAGAA
Organism: Desulfobacteraceae bacterium UBA5616; assembly: GCA_002423615.1. Classification (GTDB taxonomy): domain Bacteria; phylum Desulfobacterota; class Desulfobacteria; order Desulfobacterales; family UBA5616; genus UBA5616. The sequence goes on along the minus strand of DIKO01000071.1, from coordinate 3,783 downwards.
GATGAATCCGTCGTGACTAAGTGGAAGACGCTGATTGTGGATCAGACCACCTTTCAATCCGACAAGAAAAATGTTTTTGGCGGCGGAGACTGCGTCACCGGACCCAAAACACTGATTGCAGCACTTGCCGCGGGAAAAAACGCCGCGCGTTTCATTTCCCAGTTCCTCCAACATGGGCAGTGCTCCCCGGATGAAACCGACGTACTGCAGGCCATCGTTTCAAGCAAAGGCATGTTCGATCAGGACGAAGCCTTTGCCTATCCGGGCGGGACCGAAAGAATCGAGGACCCTGTTCTGGAGCCTGATTACCGGGTCCATAATTTCAAGGAAGTCGAAGGGGGACTGTCCGTTGCAGAGGCCCGTGAGGAGGCATCCCGTTGCCTGAGGTGTTACCGGATACTGACCGCGGCCCTGTAAGATTTTAATTAAGAACTGCGGCCTCTTAATCCCGGAGCCGAATCAGATCTAATTTTGAAATACCCAAGAAGGAGTGAATCCATGCCGACTCTTTACATGAATAACAACGAGGTAAGCTTCCAGCAAGGCCGGACGCTGCTTGAAGTGGCGAGGACGAATCAAATCCGGATACCTACCCTGTGTTACCTTGCCGGAACCCGGCCTACCGGTCAATGCCGGATATGCGTGGTGGAAGCCGAGGGAAGCGAAACGCTCCTTCCCGCCTGCGGCACCCCGGCCGCCGCCAATATGAAAATTCTCACGGACAGCCCCAGGGTAAGAGCCGCGCGAAAAATGATCATTGAAATGATGCTTGCCTCCGGCGCCCACAATTGTATCGCCGCGGAAACGGCCGAATCCGACTGGACCGAAAACCAGTTGAAAATCATGGATCAACCCTGGCACCAGGCGCTCTGCCCCTCCCATGGCCATTGCCGCCTTCAGGATCTGGCCATTGAATACGGGGCCAGTGTAAAAGGAATGAATATACAGATGTACGGCCATCCTTTGGATGACGCGGCTCCCATGATCGTCCGGGACTTCAGCCGGTGCATCGGCTGCGGCAGATGCATCCAGGCCTGCAATGAAATCCAGGTAAACCTTGCCATCCGGCCGCCCTTCGGAAGGAGGGAAGATCATCCCGATGGCTGGTATCCTGTTGTGAATTACGACAATTGCACCCACTGCGGGGAATGCGTACAGGTATGCCCCGTGGGGGCTCTTTTTGAAAAAAAAGCCTTCGGACTCTCCACCGGAAATGAAACCCAAAAGATCCGCACCACCTGCCCGTATTGCGGAGTGGGATGCCAGCAATGGCTGCATGTGAAGGATGATAAAATCGTCAAGGTGACCGGGGTTGAAAACGGGGCCCCCAATAAAGGGCGGCTTTGCGTCAAGGGTCGCTTCGGATACGATTTCATTTACTCCGAAGAACGGCTCAAGACGCCTCTGATCCGGGAAAACGGAACTTTCCGGGAAGCCTCCTGGGACGAGGCACTGGATCTGGTGGCCGATAAATTCAAATCCATTATTGACGAAAGCGGTCCGGACGCCGTGGCCGGGGTGAGTTGCGCCCGGAGCATCAATGAAGATTCCTACCAGATGCAGAAACTTTTCCGGGCCGTATTCAAGACCAACAATATCGACCATTGCGCCCGTACCTGACATGCCCCCACCGTCGCCGGACTGGCGACTTCATTTGGTTCAGGGGCAATGACGAATTCCTTCGGTGAGTTCGCGGACGCCAAAATGTTTCTGGTCATCGGATCCAACATGACCGAGGCCCATCCGGTGGCCGCTACTTTTCTTAAAAACGCCGTTCAAAAGGGTGCAAAATTAATCGTGATGGATCCTCGAAAACACCGTCTGGTTGATTTTGCCGACCTGCATGTTCCCCTCAAGGTGGGCAGCGACATCGCACTGCTCAACGGGATCATGCACGTCCTGATCGAAGAGGATCTCTACGATAAAAAATTTGTCGCTTCCTGCTGTATGGGATTCGAGGAATTCAAAAAAAGCATCATGGCCATTCCCGTTTCACAGGCATCCGTAATCAGCGGCATCAGCGAGGAAATGATCCGGGATATCGCCCGGCGGCTGGCAGCGGTAAAACCGGTGATGCTCTGCTACACCCTGGGCATCACTGAGCACACCTGCGGCAAAAACAACGTTATGAGCACCGCCAACCTGCAGATGCTCCTGGGGAACATGGGAATGGAATGCGGCGGGGTCAATCCCCTGCGGGGTCAGAACAACGTTCAGGGGGCCTGCGACATGGGCGCCTTGCCCAATGTTTTTCCCGGGTATCAGGTGGTGACGGATGAAGCTGCCCGGAAGAAATTCGAGGCTGCGTGGAACGTGGGAAACCTCCCCGCAAAACCCGGATTGATGATTCCCCAGATGATGGACGGGCTCGTCAGCGGCAAGGTCCGGGCTTTTTATATTTTCGGGGAAAACCTCGCCAATACCGAACCGGATATCCGGAAGGTCGAACACGAGCTCGCTTCCGCTGAATTTCTCGTGTGCCAGGATATCTTCCTCAATGAAACCAGCCGGTTCGCGCATGTCGTGCTGCCGGCGGCCGCCTGGAGCGAAAACAACGGCACCTTCGCAAACAGCGAACGCCGGGTCAGCCGGGTCCGGGCCGCAAGCCCGCCGCCGGGCGTTGCAAAGCCCAACTGGTGGATTTTCAGGGAAATTGCTCGGCGTTTCGGTCATGTTTGGCCATCCGCCAGCGGCATGGAATTATGGGACAATGAAATATCCGTGCTGGCGCCGAATTTAAACGGCATCAAATACAGCCGGATCGAAAAAGACGGTCTGCAATGGCCCTGCACCTCCGAGGATCATCCCGGAACCTGTTTTCTCCACAAGGACGGCCAGTTTTCCTGCGGCCTGGGGCGTTTTATGCCGGTGGACTGGACTCCTCCCGCAGAAGTGCCGGATTCCCGGTATCCGTTTGTCCTCTCCACCGGGCGCAGGCTCTACCACTATCATACGCGAACCCAGACCGACCGTTGCGAAGGATTGAACGATCTTCTGGGAGAAGAGACGGCGGACATATCGATTTCCGACGCAAACGATCTCAATATCAGCGACAGAGAAATCATACGGGTTTCATCCAGACGGGGAGAAGTCCGGGTCCGGGCCAGAGTGACGGCGGAAGTGCCCAAAGGCATGGTCTGGATGGCCTTTCATTTCAGAGACGGCAATGCCAACTGGCTCACCAATCCGGCATTTGACCCCAATACCCTCACCGCGGAATACAAAGCCTGCGCGGTGAAAATTGAAAGGATAGACCAATGACGGCTTAACGGCGGGAAATCCGGGCAAGGGTCATAAGACCCCGTGCGCATCCGGGTTGATGTTCCTTTCATCCGGAAAATACAGAAAATTATTGAAAAAATGCCGAATATGCATTTAAAGGGTGAAAGGAGGGTCATCATGCAAACAGATAAAGGTCCTGTTTTTTGCCGTTCCAAGGTATGGTTGCAGGACCAGACCGGTGAAGTGGTTTTCGGGTTCGGACGGGTTCGAATTCTGGAAGCCATCGAGAAGCACGGCTCCATCAATGCGGCTGCGAAAGAACTCAAGATGGGGTATCGGGCTGTCTGGGCAAGAATCAGCGCAACGGAAAAGCGGCTTGGAAAACAGCTTCTGGTCAGGCAGGCCGGAGGGTCTTTGGGCGGCGGCTCCCAACTGACGCCCCTGGCCAAGGAGCTGGTGAGAAATTTCAAGAAGGTTCAGGTCAGTGTGGAAACCATGACCAATGAACTTTTTTCCAATCTGATGGGGGATGATCTGGATATCAAAAAATAATCCGTTAAT
>DIKO01000068.1 GCA_002423615.1 Desulfobacteraceae bacterium UBA5616 | reverse complement strand
CATTAACAAATTGGTAATGCTCCCCCCAGAAAGGGAAGAATGGCCACCGTCAACACGATGATCCCCATTCCGCCGAGCCACTGGATAAAACTCCTCCAGAATAGAAGCCCCTTGGACGCGCCCTCGATATGGGTCAATACCGACGCACCCGTTGTAGTGAATCCGGAAACCGATTCAAAGAAAGCATCCACGAAGACGGGGAGTTCTCCTTCAAGGTAAAAGGGAAGGGAACCGAACAGGCCGATAATCGTCCATCCCAGTGCCACGATGGCCATCCCCTCCCGCTGGCTGATGATTTCGGCTTTCTCACTTCTGAAGGCGGAATACAGGATAAGACCTGCGAAAACGGAAACAGCCATTGATTTTAACAGGGGGATGACGCTTTGATCTTTGTAGTAAAGGCCCACAAGCAGGGGAAATACCATGGACAGACCCAGGAAAAATGTCAGAAGTCCGATAATGCTGAAAATATAACGCCACCGCATCAGAAGAACTCCAGCTTTACCGCAAGAATTTTTTCGATTTTCGAAATGGCCTGTCTCCTGGCGAATATGATGATCCTGTCGCCGGGTTTTATCAGGCTGTCGCCGGAAGGCATGATAAATTCGCCCTCACGGATGATACCGGTGACCAGGCACCCCTCGGGCATGGAAACTTGTTTCAAGGGCTTTTTCACGATATCGGATGTTTCCATGGCAACGGCTTCCAAAACTTCCGCCTGCTCGCCCTTTATGGAAATAGCGGACAGAACCTTACCCCTTCGGATATGCTGAAGTATGGAGTTGATTGCCGACAATCTCGGGCTGACCACCTGATCCAGGCCGATGGCCGTCATTAACGGAAGATAACTGAATTTGCTGATCTGGGTGATGGTTTTTTTCGCCCCCATCTGCTTGGCCAAAAGGGAAGCGAGGATATTGGTTTCTTCGTCATTGGTCAGGGTGACCACCACATCCATTTCACGGATGTTTTCTTCGCTGAGCAGTCCCTGATCCGATCCGTCTCCGTGAAGAATGACCGTTTTGTTCAACCGGTCCGCCAGTTTCATACATTTTTCATGATTTTTCTCGATGATTTTGGCATGAATGGATTTATCCTCGAGAAGTCCGGCGAGCCTGAAACCGATCCGGCCGCCGCCGATGATCAGCACCCTTCGTACCGGATCGGTGTGAATATTAAAAACAGACAGAGTGTCCATCATCGAGCTGTCTTCACTGATGAAATACACCAGATCTCCGGCATACAATTTATCGGTTCCCCGTGGAATGATCAATTTGTCATCCCTTATGACCGCGGTGATAAGCGGCATACGTTTCTTGATTTTTTCAGAAAGATCCATAAGGGGGATGCCGATGATGGATACGTTCTTGTCCAGCCGGACGCCGATCAGTTTGACCCTTCCATCGGCGAACTCCGCGACATCCACGGCTCCGGGAACGCTCATCAAGAGGCCGATGGTTTTAACCACTTCGATTTCCGGGTTGATGACGGTATCGATGTGTGGGGCTTTTTCCCGGAACATCGTGTAATAATCGTCAAATGCCGCATCCCGGATACGGGCCAGTTTTTTGGTTGACGGAGAGAGGATGTCGGACGCCAGACAAGCCACCAGATTGGTTTCGTCGCTGTTCGTAACGGCGAGCATGATTTCCGCTTCCCGGATACCGGCCTCCAGCAGGGACTCGGGGCTGCTTCCCGAACCCTGGACGATTTGAACGTCGATGTTGTCTGAAACTCGACGGATTGCATCCATGTCCTTATCAATGACCACGACATCCTTATTCTCCAGCGTGAGATGGCTTGCGATGTGGAAACCGACCTCACCCGCGCCCACAATAATGATTTTCAATCCCTTCGCTCCTCTAAAGCGTTAATATGGCGGTTTCCCTATAGTTTCCATGGGCATGGGCATGCACCGGGCAACCCGCTTGCTGAGGGAATGCGCCGGAACAGGGAAAAAAGATTGTCTCATCGGGGTTCTTCTTTCGGTGCCGCGTAAAAACAGTCTCCATAAAGCACTTTCCGAAGGGTCCCGTCATATGCTTCAACCATCAGGGCACCGTCTTTTTCAACATCCCCGGCAATCCCCTCGATGGTGTCGTTCAGGGTCACGATTCTCACCGGTCGGCCCAGGGTTCCGGTGAATTTCTTCCATTCCGAGATAATGTTCTCATCAACGATTTTCCGGGACATGGGCTCAAATTCATCGAGAAAGGCTGAAAGAATCGTGGCTCTTTGAATATTCTTTCCCAGGAGGGTTTTCAGGGAAACGGCTTTTTGTTCCCTGGGCGAGGGGTCGTTGTTCACATTGATTCCGATGCCCAGATTGATAAATGACACCCGGTCGGATTCAGCCTCCATTTCAGACAACATGCCGCACAATTTTTCACCGTCTACCAGAATATCGTTGGGCCATTTCACCTTGGCATCAATGGAGAACATGCGGCGGAGAATCTTTGCCAGGCACAAAGATGCGCCGAAATTGACCCGGTAGCTTAAAACAGGGGGAATGGGGGGCCTTAAAATAACGGAAAAATAAAGGCCGCCGTCGTCGGATATCCAGGTCCGCGAAAGCCTTCCCCTCCCTTTGGTCTGTCGATCAGCGATAACCACCGTGAAATCGGGACAGCCTTTTCGGGCAAGGTCCCGGGCCGTATCCATGGTCGAGGATATCTCCTCAAAATAATGGATCCTGCCGGACCGGTGGCCGAATTCCCATGGGAAAAGTCCGTCCGGGCTCTTGATCAGACGGTATCCGTTTGAGGCTGATTCAATTTCATAACCCAGTTCCTTTAATTTTCCGATATGTTTCCACACGGATACCCTGGAGATTCCCAGTTCGTCGCTGATGGCTTCCCCTGAAACAAGGCCACCGCTTTTTCGTAAAAAATTCAATATGTTCGACTTCATGGCACCCTTATGCGTCACACGGTTAGCGTTTAAATTCACTTCCATCGTCTTTCCCTTTTGGTGTCGGTTTTCCCTGTTGCTCCGGTGTCTGTTCCATGAAGGCAGGGATGGTTTTGTGCGGCTATTTTCGGAATTCCGTTTCGGGCATTTGGTCATAGTCTCTTAATTTTGTTAGAATTTATGATCCTGTAGAATTTTATATTTACATGAGACGCGCTTTCCCCGCAACCCTTATTCCGGGTCTTTGGTAAAAGAATGAAAAAAACATTTCGAAATCCCCGATAAAATCACGAATTATGGTGTTTCCGGACTTATGCACATAAATTTGGATAAATACGGCGGATGGATTCAAAAGACAGACCCCCTTAAAATAAAAATCCAATTGGGGGTCGCATACAAAGATAACCATAAATTACCAAAAAATACATAAAATAACATAAATATGGATCGGATTTCGTTAAATGCCGTCCGGTGAAGCCATTCAAGGCCAATTCAGGATCGGTTAAGCCATAATTCATTCACCGTTTTTATAAATTTATAGGTAATATTTGTCATCATATTCCGGAAAAACAGAAATAAGTAAATATATATTGATTTTCAGCCAAAGAATAACTTAAATGTTTGACATTCATTNNNGTATCTGTTTATCCGAAGGTCATTCGGTAAGAGATTCAGAAACCAACTGAAAAAAGGAGAAAAAATGAGAAAAATGTTCGTTTCGGTTCTGCTCGCCGCCCTCAGCATCACAGGTATGAGTTCTGCCGGGGAGAAAAACAGTGAGGATGGCTCTCAATACCGTCCCTATGCATTGGGAGAAGTGGTGGTTTCCGCCCGGAAAACCGGTTCCGAAGAAGTGGGCACACTTTCGCGGGTCACCGCCGAGGATATCCGGAACAGCGGCGCCAGAACCCTGGACGAGGCTATCGACCTGATCCCCGGGGTTTATGTCCGCATCGGCAATTCCGGTACCCCCAGAGTGGACATCCGGGGATTCAGAACACGCCATGTCATTCTTTTGCTGGACGGCATTCCGTTTAACTCCACCTATGACGGCCAGTTCGATCCCACCTCCATTCCTGTGGAAAACATCGCCGAAATCAAGGTGACCACCGGAGCCGGTTCCCTTTTGTACGGCCCCGGCGGAAACGGCGGCATCATCAACATCATTACCCAAAAAGGCCGGGATGGCGTCCATGGAACAGCCCATGTTGAGGCCGGAAGCGAAAACGCGTATATTGGCCGCTTCACCGTTTCCGGGGCGGGAGATAAATTCGACGCTTTCCTCAGCGGAAGCCTGTATGACAAGGAAGGATTCCCCCTTTCCGATGATTTTCATGAAACTGCATACGAAGACGGGGGCCGCAGGAAAAACAGCGATTTTGAGCGGAAAAACCTCAATGCCAATTTCGGTTATTCCGTGAGCGACAGAACCATGATCGGCCTGTCCGCCGGGCACCAGGAAGGCGAAAACGGTGTTCCCAGCGTGGTGAATTACGATAAAGACGACCCATTTACCAAAAAACCCAAATATGACCGGTTGGATGACCTGGACGGAAACGCATTTCAACTGGCGTTTTCCCATGCCGCGAAATCCCGGTTCAGTACCAGGGGATGGGTTTATCTGAATGAACAGGATCTTTCGGAAAACCGGTATGATGATGAGACCTATGCTACCCAGGCTGCCAATGGTGCCTATTCCAGCGACTCGACATCACGGATTTTCGGAGCAAACCTTCAGGGATCCATGGATCTGAATGACCTGGGATTCGTCACCTTGGCGTTGATCACCGAAACCCATGACTGGGAAGCCGATGGATTTGAGGTTGATAAAAAAGGTAATGAGCTCACATTTGAAGAGGAGGAAGACTTCAACGTTCACACGCTTTCCCTGGAATATGGGGTTTCGCCTGTGGATAAATTGGATGTGGTCGTGGGTTGTGGATATCACAGGATGAACAAAGACGAAGGGGGAGATGAAAACGCCAGTTCATGGCTTCTGGGGACCGGTTATGACCTGTTTGACAAGACCCGCCTGAAGGCTTCCTATGCCCATAAGATCAGGTTTCCGTCCATCCGGGATCTTTATGACCCCGGCTCGGGAAATCGGGAACTCGAGGCGGAAAAAACCGATCACTACGAGATCGGTATCACCCAGGGGCTGTCCCCCGATGCCGATGTCTCCCTGACCCTGTTTCGAATCGATGCCGAGAGTTTTATTGAAAAAGACATTGACGGCATTTCACGGAATTTCGAGGATTACCGTTTTTCAGGTGTTGAAATCGCTGGGGAAGCACGGCTTCTTGACAGCCTGACGCTGAGGGCGTCCTACACGTATCTCGATTCGGAGAACGAGTCCGACAACACCGAGATGGACGAGCTCCAGTACCGCCCGAAACACAAATACGGACTGGAAACCACCTATGCAGTTGATTTCGGGCTGATGCTGCATGGGGACATCCTGATGGTGAGGGACCAGTATTTTTATAATGATGATTCCCCGCGGTTGAAAAAATCACTGGATAATTTTACCCTGATAAACCTCAAGATATCCCAGCTTTTCTTCAAAAACGCCCTCGAAGCCTATTTGGGATCCGATAACATCCTGGATGAAAACTATGAACAGAGCTATGGCCTGCCCCAGGCCGGCAGAACGGTCTATGGCGGCATGGCGTATCGCTTTTAGAGCTGATGACGCAACCTGTTTTAAAGATAGAAAAATATTCCTATGCCTATCCGGGGAGCCGTGATGCGGTCCTTAAAGACATCCAACTGGTGATCAATGCCGGGGAATGCCTCTGCATCACCGGCCCTACCGGATCGGGAAAGTCCACGCTGCTCCTCGCCATTAAAGACCTGTTGCCGGACGGCCGACTTTCGGGTGAAATCCTGTCCCGGAAGACAGGGCAGTTGCGAGGGTCGGATATCGGAATTGTGCTTCAGAATCCTGAAACCCAGCTTCTGGCAAATACCATCGGATCGGAAATAGCTTTCGGTCTGGAAAACAGGTGCGTTTCACCCGATCGGATGGAAAGCCGTATCCGAGGCGCCGTGTCTGCCGTCGGCCTTGATTTTCCTCTTGATTTTCCCGTTTTAAAGCTTTCCATGGGCCAGAAATACCGCTTAATCGTGGCATCCATTCTGGCCATGTCCCCCCGGATCCTTCTCCTGGATGAACCCGGTGCCCAGCTGGACCCTCCGGGCATTCAAAAATTGAAACATGTCATCTCAGACCTTAAAAATCAGGGTGTGGCGGTTGTGATCTGCGAACATCACCCCGGTTATTTTTCGGATATCATAGACATTCACCGGGTACTGGCTGAAGATGGAACCCTGAGGCCTGCCGCCGATACCCCTGAAATTCAACCCATGGCGGAGCATTCACCTCCGAAAGCAAGAGAACTGCAGGGAAATCCCGAATCCCTGCTCAAAGCGGTAAACCTGTGCGTAACCGAGAATGAGTCCCTTCCCATCTGGTCCTCGGCAAATTTCACCATTGAAAAAGGCCGGAGGGTGGGCGTGTATGGGGACAACGGCACCGGCAAGACCACGCTTTTAAGATGCATGACCGGCAATATCACGCCGGCCAAGGGGACGATTTCCGTTTTCGGAAAAGCACCCTCTCCGAAATGGCTGAGGCATAAAATCGGCTGCCTGTTTCAGAATCCCCAGAAACAGATCTTTGAGAATACCGTGTTTGATGAAATCGCCTTCCCATTAAAAAGGATGGGATTTTCGCGATCCCAGGCCGAAGGTGAGGTGAACCGCCTTCTTCGTTTCATGGAGATGGAGCACCTTGGCTCTCACTCTCCCCACAAACTGAGTTTCGGGCAGAAACATCTGGTGGTTCTGGCAAGCGCTCTGGTGCATCACCCATCCTTGCTCATCCTGGATGACCCTTTTGCCGGTCTGGACTTCCGGAGGAGAAAAACAGTACAGGACCTGCTCATGTCTGTTTCCGAAGAAAAGAACATGACCCTGATATGGACCGGTCATCACCTGGATGGCCTGCAAAAACATGCAGATAGGGTGCTGGAGGTTTCAGGAGGCGGAATTGCATCCCGCGAATAGGAAAGCTTTTTCCCCGGTCATGGCATCCAGGGACCCGGGCGGGATGCCCGGGAGGGAACGGCAATTATCCGCCGGGTATAAAATGATGCTGTGCATGGCTCTTTCCATCAGTGCCTTTGTCGCCAGAACCCCGTTACCCCTGCTGGTTCTTTTTCTTCTGAACGCCGTGGTGCTGTTATGGTTTCGCAGGGGGCCCCTGACCCTTAAGCGTGAAATCAGAGTTCTTTGCTGGCAGATTTTCATCATTACCGGGCTTTATGTTTTACGGTTCGGCTTTCAATCCGGGTGGGTTCCGGGTTTTCTGACGGCCATCCAATTATTTCTTGCATTTTTTCCCGGAGTGATATTTCTTCAGACAACACCCCAAACCCAGATTGTGATGACACTGGAAAAGATCATGCCCAGCCGCATGGCCTTTGTCTTGGCCATGAGCATCCAGTTTATGCCCCTGATGATCCGGGAGATCCGGACCATTTATGAGGCCCAGGTGTTTCGGGGAGCGAGAATTCTGCCATCGGATCTGATCAACCCCAAAAATTGGAAAGATGTGCTGCACTGCCTTTTATTCCCATCCATTGTGCAGTGCATGGTGGCGGCCCATGACATCGCAACGGCTGCAAAGGCCAGGGATTTTGGAAAATTTTCCAAACGGACCCACTGGCCTGGAGGATGATGGAAATGAAATCCCTGTTCAACCTGAACCGGCTGTCCTTGAAGGAATCCCTGTTCATTGGATTTTGCGCCGTATTTATTGTTCTTCTGCGGGCCGGTCTGAGGCTGCACCTCGGTATCCCCGGCCATTCCATGCTGTTTACGGTTTTTTTTCTGATGCTCGCCAGGGCATGTGTCCCGTATCGATTTTCAGCGTCCTTTACCGGGCTTATTGCGGGCATCATGGCTGTGGTATTGGGTCTGGGGAAGGGGGGGCCATTGATACTGCTCAAATTCCTGCCTCCGGCGATCGTCATTGACATCGGCGCCATGCTTATTCCCGCATGGCACAACCGGTATCTTTTTTGCATCCTCATCGCCGCCCTCGCTGCTTCCACCAAATTTATAAACACCTATTTTGTGGACTACCTGATCGGCATGGATCCCACGGTAAATCTTCAGCATGCCTTCATCGGTTCCGTATCCGGAACCCTTTTCGGCATGGCCGGGAGCCTGTTCGTTCCGCCGATCATGGGAAAATTAAACGCCCACGGCATTATTGGGCGGCACTTCGGAGATAATCCGGAAGTACGCAGACACGGTGAGGAAAAAACATGAGGACATACATCGGCTTCGACGACACGGATGTTCTGGATGCGGACAGGGGTACTGGAAAACTGGCCCGCTGGTTTGAAGAAAAACTTCCGGAAGGTTGCAGGTTGTGGGGTGTGCTGCGTCAGCAGCTTCCCAAGATGGAGGGCATCCCGTATACGTCCAATAACAGCTCCGCCTGCGTCGTGGTGGATTCGGAGGAAGGCGATGTCACCGATGAGTTGATCAAACGGGCTGTGGACCATATCCGGACATTATACATCGAAGGCAGCGATCCGGGTTTATGCGTGGTGAACCAGAACAACGATCCGGCGATTTCGGCCTTGATGGATTTTGGAAGGGTCTGCTGCTCCCGCAGGGTATCCCAGAAGGAGGCCATGACAGCAAGCCGGAAAGCCCATCTTTCCGGCCACGGCGGCACCAACGACGGCATCATCGGCGCCGCCGCCGGCATCGGTCTGACACTGTCCGGATGGAGCGGCCGGTTTGTGGAATTCGGGAGACTGAGGGATTACGGTGAGAATGTAGTCGTTCGTCGATTTGAAGAAAAGGGCATAAAAGTGCTGTCCATGGACAGAAACGCGCTGGTCCCCTGGCATGATCACAAAGTTGAAACCCTGGGATGGGTCCGGCCCCGCCTGTGGGGGGGGATTCCTGTTTTGCCGGTCGTGAATGTCGGGACCGGCCTCTGGCGGGTCGTGGGAACCAAAGAACACTAAATCGGGATTTGGATGCCTGTGGAAGAGGGAAATGGAAGAACGGTTCTCCCTGAATAGCATAAAAGACCTGGCTGCGCGGTGGTTTCCCCGGTTGCCGCCCATCGGAACAATTCATTACGATACCACTGATTTTTTCCGGATTGGGTACGGGGATGCCCTCGTTTTGGGCAAAAAAGCATATTATGTCCGCCATAACGCCAAAGAAGGCAGATTCGGCCTTGACGACGAGGAGAAATTCTGGGTGAAGCGATCCATTGATCTGGATGACGGGAGCCTGAAAATCGTCAAGCTCGAATTCCGGGAAAAATTTCAGGCCCATATCGGTGATTTCAGTTTCGACTGTTTCCGCAGCCCCAAAAAGGAAGCGCGTCTCCTGAACCTGGTATCCGGCCATGCCAATTTCATGCACGGCTATTCGGTAAAAGACCCGGCGGGCAATACGGTTCGGGTTATCGATTATATTTACGGAAAAACGCTCCACAGCCATATCCTGTCCCTCCAAGTGGGACATGAAGATTTCTATCATACCCTTTTTCCGGATATTTTTAAAAATTTCCTGGAATGCGTCGAGGCCGTGGCTTTTCTTCATGAACACCATGAAAAGCACGGGGACATCCGCCGGGATCACATCATCATCGACCGGGAATCCGGTCGGTACCGCTGGATTGATTTTGATTTCAACTATCTTCACAGAGAAAACATCTACAGTTACGACCTTTTCGGGCTGGGGAACATTTTCATGTATATCGTCGGCATGGGGGATGTGCTGTTGAACGATTTGAGGAAAAAAAATCCTTCGGCCCTGGATTCGTTGAGGGAAGATGATCTGAACATCGTTTTCAACAACCGGGTAGCGAACCTGGAAAAAATTTTCCCTTATGTTTCCCCGTCCATCAATCGCATTCTGATGCATTTTTCCAAGGGAGCCGAGGTTTTTTATGACAATACAAGCCAAATGGTAAATGACTTGAACGAGGCCTATCATGGGCTTTAATATATAACCCGTTTAAAATCTCCGGAGAAAAAGATGAACCCGCCGCCCAAAATACCAAAAAAAATACTGGTTGCCGTGGATGAGTCCAACAGCAGCAAACGAGCACTTGTCTATGTTGCTGAAATGATCGGAGGCAGGAAGGATATAAATGTTCTGGTTCTGCATATCATTAATGAACCTGAAGAAGATTTTTTCCCGAAGGCCGGGGAAAGGGAAAAATGGCTTTCCGCTGAAAAAGAAAAGACCGATTCCATGCTGAGCGGTTACAGGGCCCTTCTGATTGAAAATGGAGTGGATCCGGAATGTATCGCCGTTCTGAGCAAAGTCCGGTCCTGCCCTTCCATTGGGGATTGCATCCTGAATGAAATGGAATCGTCGGCATCCAGGACCGTTGTTGTGGGAAGAAAAGGGGTCTCAAAGAAGGAAGAACTTCTTTTCGGCAGCGTGTCCAACCGGATTATCCATCATGCAAAGGATTGCACCATCTGGGTGGTGGCATGAAAAACAAGGCCATGCCTTTTTTGTATTGACATGAAAACGTTTTTTCATTTTAATACCGGCAATTAAAAAAGCCCATTCGACTGACATTTTTATTTCCCGCATTTTTCAAAAAGAGGAGGAAGTTATGGCAGAAAAGATCGAAATTAAGGATGAATGGAAGGCGCTGATCGGCAAGGAATCTCCCCCATGGAAATACGAATTCACCACCACCAGCATCAGGGCCTTTGCGCGGGGCGTTGGATATACCGATCCGGTATATTTCGACGTTGAAGCCGCCAAAAAGGCGGGTTACCGGAATCTTCCGGCTCCCCCCTGCTACCTCGGAACCGCTGTATTCATCCCCGGCAAGTCTGATGATACCTTCAGCGGCCCGACGGAAGGGGCTATCGATTTTTTCCAGTTCGGCCTGATCAATGTCCTGGACGGCGGAACGGAAATCGAGTATTTCGATACCATCTGCGCCGGAGACACACTGACGGCCGTCCGAAAACTGGCCAATCTGGAAGTCCGGGAAAGCAAGGCACTGGGGCAGATGCTGATCATCAGCAGCGAAACCCAGTACACGAATGATGCCGGCAAACCGGTCATGATTGAACGAGCACAGGCGATCTTATATTAAGGAGGTTGAAAATGGCGGTAACATGGGAAAATATTAAGGTAGGGGACACACTGCCCGAAATCAAAAAGACCCCGGGCGTAACCCAATTGGTAAAATATGCGGCAGGCGGCGGGGATTTCAACCCCATGCACCATGATTATAATTTTTTTCAATCCAAAGCCATCGGCTCCATCATCGTCCACGGCCGGTTTAAATGGTCTTCTTTGGGCGAACTCGTGTCCAACTGGCTGGGACATCAGGGACGGATCAAAAAGGTTTCCTGCCAGTACCGCGGAATGGATTTCCCGGACAAGCAAATGACCGTCAAGGGTGCGGTTGAAAAAAAATGGGAAGAAAACGGTGAGAAACTTGTCGAAATCAATGTCTGGACCGAAAACGACCAGGGCAAACCCACCACTCCCGGCAAAGTGGTCGTGGCTTTCAAATAAGGTCGCAAGATTGTAAAGCATCAAAGGGCGGTGCGGTGGTTTTCCCGCGCCGCCCTGCGTTTATGCCGGTCGTTTTAGTATGCGGATGGTCGCTCCCCCATGCCCGGATAAAAACACAGTCTAAAATCCCATTGTTCCATAAAAATGACGCTTCCGTATCAGCCTGAATTCTGGATGCTTTGCCTGCTGGCCTATCTTTTGGGATCCATTCCCTGGGGTCTTGTCATCGGCCGGTGGTTTTCCGGTGAAGATATCCGGTTAAAGGGAAGCGGCAATATCGGTGCTACCAACGTCCACCGCATTGTCGGCTGGGGGCCGGGGCTTTTAACGCTTTTTGCCGATACGGCAAAGGGTGCTCTGGCGGTATGGGTCGGGATCATCTCCACAGATTCCGGGACGGGCAACCCGGATCTGTTGCTTGGATTCCTGTCTCTGGCCGCGGTACTGGGACATCTATTCTCCTGTTTCCTGAAGTTTAAAGGGGGTAAGGGCATCGCAACGACTGCGGGATGTTTTCTTGTTATCTCCCCGGGTGCCGTGGCCCTCTCCCTTCTGGTATTCCTGGTAGTCGCCTTTGCCATGAAACGGATTTCTCCGGGGTCCCTTGCCGGAGCGGCCTCCCTCCCCGTTGCCGTCTGGTGGTTGAATCATTCCCTGAATTTATCCATTTCCGCGTGGATCATCGCTGTATTGATATTTTACCGGCATAAAGACAATATTCGGCGGCTCCTGGCAGGGACGGAACCTGTGTGGAAGCGGAAAAAATAGCCTGAATCCGGTAAAAGATCCCGTTCATCATCAATTTAAGACGCTCATCCACAGGTAGGTCAGCACCCCGGCCAGCACAAAATGGGATTCGATTAAAAATTCCAGTCTTACCCCTCCGGCCATGTATCCCTTTTCGTAAGCCCCAAGGAGAATGAACATCAGAACCGAGCAGATAACCAGGAAAAAACCCAGACCCGGAATCAACCGAAGGAAACCTGCAACGAGGAACATCAGGGTAATCCCCGTCAGTGTGAATTTCAACAGATCCATGGTCCGTTTTTCGCCCACCAGGATGGGGATGGTTTCTTTCCCCACGATTCTATCCCCCTGCATATCGACGATGTCGGAAAAAGCCGTTCTTACAAAAACAAGCCCCGTAGTCCACAGAAAGGCAAAGGCGGTTATCAGATGAACCTTCCCGGACAGGGCCAGAACTGGATACACCGATGTGACGATTCCCCATGCCATGGCAATGAGGACGGTCTTGGACCCGGGGATGTCCCGGATCCGAAAATATTTTCCCAGGGAAAAAGGCTTCGGGATCAGGCGTAAATTGTAGGAAAGGCCCATGATGCTCATGGCCAGGATCACCAGAAAAGGAACAACGCCTTCGAAAAAAGCGATAATCAGGCAGGCCAGGCCCGAAAAAACCGCGAGAAAGGACAACGGGAATTGATAGGTCTTATAAAACGCCGCCCGCTCGGGCTCGTTATAGCGGTCGGCCTTGCTGCCCGTCAGATTGTTGATGATGTGCATCGCCAGGATGTACAGCATGGAAATCAGAATGGCCGGATAGGAGTTGGGAATTTTCTGAAGTTTGGATGCGGCGTAACACAGGCATCCGGCACCCAGGGCCGTGTAGGTGTTGGTCAAAAGAAGGGAGCGCTGGAGATTGAAGAAAAGGGCGCCGATGCCTTTGACTTTTGACGCCGGAAGGGTTTCCAGCGCACGGTATACCCGTTTGATGATCCAGTTGGGAGTTGATGCGCCGGCCGTGAGTCCTATCTTCCTGACATTTTCAAGGAAGGAGACATCCAGCTCGGACTCCGTTTCAATGTGAAGAACAGGTTTGCCGGTTTCTTTGGCGATATTGGCCAGGCGTTGGGTGTTGCCGCTGTCTTTTCCCCCGACCACGACCACGGCATCCACATCTTCGGCCATCCGCCGGATTTCCGCCTGGCGGTTTTCGGTGGAACCGCAGATGGTGTCAAAAATTTTATAGTGGGGGTATTTTTGAGCGGTCCATGCTTTGATTTCCTCAAAAAGCCGTGTATTTTGAGTGGTCTGGGCGACAATGACGGCATCCCTGAAAACCGGCAGCCGGATCAGTTCCTCCAAACTTCCCGCAACATGCCCATTCTTTCGGGCATACCCCAGAAGACCGGCCACCTCGGGGTGTTCCCTGTCGCCGATGATGATCGTAGCGGATCCCGATCGGGCGTGTTTATCGATGATGGTCTGGACCTTGATGACTCTGGGACAGGTGGCGTCGATAACCGTGAATCCTGCTGTTTTTAACTTTTCCTGAATTTCCGGGGGAACGCCGTGGGCCCGGATCAGGACCGTGCCGTTCCCTTTTTCCGGGATTTCATGGATGACCCGGATCCCCCTTTCCTCCAGAAGATCCATTACCTGGGGATTATGAATCAGGGGGCCGAAAGTGAAAATGGGCGGCTGGTAATGGTTGGGGGCTTCCAAAGCCATTTCAACGGCCCTCCGGACCCCCATGCAGAACCCGGCGGTTTTGGCGAGGACGATCTTCATTTCAGGTAAAATAAACCCATTTTTATTCTATACTTTTTAAAAGGATTTTGTGATCCACCAGAGACAGGGAATGGATGGCGGCGTTGAGAAATTTCTGGTCCCCGAAAATACTGATCAGCCGAAGCCCTTTTTCCTCGGGTTCAACGATATCCACTGACTTCATAACAAGCTCTTTTTTTTCGCCTTTTATTAGATATGCATCTGCTTCACACATTTTTAATCCGCCTCTGTACGGTCAATATAAGGTTTGAGATTTTCTTCTATCAATAAATCGATCAGATGGGGCAGGGGGATATGAGGGGCGCCGGCGATTTCAACATTTTCCTGGGAAAGGGGAATCAGGATTTTTTTGGCCGGACTCGCCGATATGGCGCGGGCCATTTCGGAGGTTACCTCCCCCATCATGGCGTCCGCGATGATGATGGCCAGCGGACCGATAATCACATCCACTGTTTTTACAGTGACGCAGATGGCATTTTCACCGGTGGCGCCCCGGTTTGCCCGGGCCTTCAGCATCTGGGAAGTGGCGATGGCATTTGTCCCGATGGCCAGGATCTCAATGGATTCCTGATAAAGATCCTTGATTTTCTTGATAACGGCGCTTCCCATACCTCCGCCCTGGCCGTCAATGACGCATATTCGTTTCATGTTGAACCGGATTCGGCAGTTATGGTAATCAAAATGATGAGGTTATGGCCTTAGTTTTTCCAAATTTGCAGCAGCCGTTCCAAATCGTCGTTGCTGTAATATTCAAAAACCACCTTGCCTTTTGGCCCTGATCGCTGGATCAGGACTTTGGTCCCGAAGTCACGGGAAAGGTCTTCGGCCAGGCTTCGAAAATAAATTTCATCCGAAGTCGGATCTCCGGGTGTTTTTTTCTTTCGGCCTGTCTTTAATCCGTCAATCAGGGCCTCGGTTTCCCGGACGGAAAGGCCTTTTTTAATTACCGTACGGAAGGCCGCCATCTGCTCCACGGCGTTCTTGGCCCCCAACAAAGCCCGGGCATGGCCCATGGTAATGGCGCCGGTGATGATGCTGTCCTTGATCGTTCCCGGCAGATTTCTTAAACGCAGGATGTTGGCAACAGCGGAACGGCTTTTTCCGACCCGTCTGGCCGCTTCTTCCTGGGTCATTTGAAATTCGCTCATCAACCGGTGGTATGCTTCGGCCTCTTCGACGGGGTTCAGGTTTTCACGCTGAATATTTTCAATAATGGACAGCTCCAGCATGCCTTCATCGGAGACTTCCTTGAGGATGACCGGAACCTTGGAAAGTCCCGCCATTTTTGCGGCCCGAAACCTTCGTTCCCCGGTGATGAGCTCAAAAGCAGTGCCCGTATCCCTGACCAGGAGCGGTTGCAGGATTCCTTTGGCCTCGATGGATCTTGAAAGATCCAGAAGCTCCTCTTCGGAAAAACGAACCCTGGGCTGGTATCGGTTGGGGATGATCCGGTTGATGTCGCACTCAAAATAATTCGAAGGACTCGCCGGAGATGAATCCCCTATGGCATCCAGATCGGGGATCAGCGCGTCAAGACCTTTTCCCAGCGCCATTTTTGGTTTCCTGGTGTGTTTCGTTTCTTTCATGTCCCGTGGCGGTCCCGTTGATGGGTTGTATGGGTTATGATCCGTTCAGAATTTCCTTTGCAAGGGAAAAATAGCTCAGGGCTCCGATGGAAGAGGCATCATACAGCAGTATGGGCTTGCCGAAAGAGGGAGCCTCTCCTAATCGGACATTGCGGGGGATGGCGGTTTTGAAAACGAGGCTTTTAAAGTGTTTTTCCGCATCCTCCGCAACCTGGCGTGAAAGATTGGTCCTTTTGTCGAACATGGTCAAAAGAATTCCGGCAATGGCCAGACGGGGATTTAACTGCTTTTTGATCCGTTTGATGGTCTGCAGAAGTTGCCCGAGACCTTCCAGGGCATAAAATTCGCATTGAAGGGTGATCAGAACGGCATCGGATGCCGTCATGGCATTCAGGGTCAGAAGGCTTAATGAGGGCGGGCAATCCAGAATGATGTAGTCAAAATCGGGCCGCAAACGGTCTAAAAGACTGGAAAGGGCCATTTCCCGGTTGGGGGCGTCCATCATTTCCACGTCAAAGCCGATGAGTTCCACCCGGGAAGGGATGATCTTCAAGGTGTCGATATCGGTATTCAGTATGAGATCAGCGGCTTCTGCACCTCCGATTAACCCATGGTAAAGGGTTTTGCCGATCCGGGTCTTGTCGATCCCCAGGCCGGTGGTGGCATTGCCCTGGGAGTCGCAGTCGACCAACAGAACCCGTTTTTCGGAAACGGCAAGGGCTGCTGACAAATTGATTGCGGTGGTGGTTTTTCCCACCCCGCCTTTTTGATTGGCGATGCATATGATTTGTGCCATAGTTCGAACTGCATAGCATATTTCTTGATAATTGGAAACAAATTAAGGTATTATAAAAACTTAATAAAAAAATAACGGGACATGATCCGCATCCCCTTGAAAATTAACCCTGGCGAATTGAGAGATATTTCCATGATGCCATTTTATTCCATGAAGCAGGGCTTAAAAACAGTCGTAATTTTTTTGATTCTTGTGGTTTTCCCCCTGGAGGCATTTCCCATTTCACTTCAAAAGGAAGAAGAAATGGGAAAGGAGTTTATGAAAGTGGTCACGGCCTATTTTGAATTTGTAGATGACCCCATGATTACGGGATACGTGAACAAGGTGGGCCGGCATCTGGTCTCGGTGCTGCCGAATAAATATTTCGACTACCGGTTTTATGTCGTGAAAGACTCGACTTTTAATGCGTTTGCCGCGCCTGCGGGGCATGTGTTTGTGAACAGCGGTCTTCTTGAAGCCATGGACAGCGAACAGGAACTGGCCGGTATCATAGGCCATGAAATCGCCCATGTGGAGTGCCGGCATATTTCCCAGAAGATCGAACGATCCTCAAAAATCAATATGCTCACCCTCGCCGGCATGGCCGCCGGCATTTTTTTAGGGATCGGCGGTGCGGATACGGCGGCTCAGGCCCTGACCATGGGGTCCATGGCAGCGGGAGAATCCCTGTCCCTGGCTTACAGCCGTGAGGATGAATCCCAGGCGGACCAGGTCGGGCTGAAATACCTATATCAGGCCGGTTACGGGGCTGAAGGCCTGGTTACCATGTTACGGAAAATCAGAAGTACGGAATGGTTCGGATCGGATGTCATTCCCACATATCTGAAGACCCATCCCGCTTCCGAAGACCGTATCGCCTATATCGGCAATTACATTCTGAGCCACCCGTCGCCGGAGAAAAACGCCCCTACTCGAGACGACGAGTTCGATATGTCGGTAACCCGCCTGATTGCCGAATATGGAGACGAAAACGCAGCCTTGAACCGGTTTAACGCCGTCCTTGAAAAAGAGCCTGAAAATCCAAGGGCCAATTATGGCCTGGGTCTGGTTCACGGCCGGTCGGGCAACCGGAAAACGGCCCAGGAATATCTGAAAACAGCTTTGAAAGCCTGGCCGCGCAATCCTTATGTGTTATCCGATCTGGGGAGGATTTATTTTTTAAGCGGCCAATACGCCGACGCCTTGCCCGTGCTCAAAGATGCGGTGCGGGAAATTGATGATAATGATCAGGCTCTGTTTTACCTGGGGAGAACTGAACTTGAGCTGGGGGAATATGACAAGGCGGTGGAGGCCTTGGAAAAACTCGTCCAAAAAAAAGAAAATTTTTATCAGGGGCATTATTTTTTAGGTGAAGCGTACGGCAGAATGGAAAACCTGGGGGATGCCCATTACCATCTGGGCATTTATTCAATGGGAAAGAGGGACGCAAAAACCGCCATGGTTCATTTTGAACTGGCCGAAAAAAAACTTGCCGATCCTGTAAAGCTGAAAAAAATTAAAAAGATGAAAGAGGAGATTCGCCTCGAGGGCAGAAAGCACCCCGGGGAAGAATGACCGGCGCGTTCCCGCCCGGGAATCATCCCCTTGATTCACGCGGCCTTTTCACACCTTGTCGAAATGGGAGAAATGCATGGTAAAAGTGCCGCGACCCTGGGTCGCAGAGCGCAGGATCGTTGAATAGCCGAACATTTTGGACAACGGAATGCTGGCCGAAATGACCTGGACCCCCATTCGGTGGTCAATCGATTCGATTTTTCCGCTTCGGGAGTTCAGATCCCCGATGACATCACCCATGAAGGACTCGGGAACAAACACCTCCACGTCCATAATAGGTTCCAGCAGAAAAGGGCCTCCGTTTTCCAGAGCATTTTTAACGGCCATTGAGGTGCTCACCGCAAAGGCCAGCTCCGTGCCGAGGGTTTCCTTGTAAATCGCAGCGGTTAAGACGACCTTTGTATCCACCACGGGATATCCCATAAGGGTTCCGGTTTCAAGCGCTTCCATCACGCTTTTTTCAATAACGGGGATAATATGTTCAGGGACGGCATCCGCAGGAATATGGGAGATAAACTGGCTTCCCTCGCCCCTGGGCATGGGTGAAACCATAAGGGTGACTTCGGCAAAATGATGTTTCCCGGCCACATCCCGATCAAAAACAGCCGTGCCGGAAGCCTCTGTTTTGATGGCCTCACGAAAGACCACCTGGGGTTTTCCCACATTGACGCTGGTATTGAACTCCCGCTGCATCCTGCTGATGATGACTTCCAGGTGCAGTTCTCCCATACCGGATAAAATGGTCTGGCCGGTATCCGGATCCTCTCTGACCCGCAGGGTGGGATCTTCGGCAATGAATTTGTCCAGCACCTGGGCGAATTTTTCCTGGTCGGAGCGGGTCTTCGGCTCCACCGCAATGGAAATGACGGGTTCATAGAATTCCATTTTTTCAAGTAATACAGGATGTTCGGCATCACAAAGGGTTTCGCCGGTGGAGGAATCCTTAAGCCCCACGACCCCGACGATGCTTCCGGGCCCCGCTTCTTCGATGCGTTCTCTTTTGTTCGCATGAATTTTCAGGATGCGGGAGATTTTTTCCTTGATTTTACGTGCGGGATTGTAAATATCGCCGCCGGTCGTTAATTTTCCGGTGTAAACCCGGACATATGAGAGTTTTCGTCCTTCCACCATGGACACCTTGAAGATCAGCGCCGCCAGGGGGCTGTTTTTCCGGGCCGGGCAATCGATGATTTCCCCGGTTTCCGGATGGATTCCTTTAATCGGTGGAACCTCCAGAGGGCTGGGGAGGAATTGCCCGATGGCATCCAGAAGGGGTTGGACACCTTTGTTCCTCAATGCTGATCCACATAATACGGGGACGAATTTTAAACCGATGGTCCCTTTCCGGATAGCCGCAACCAGCTGTTCCTCGGGAATCTGTTGCTCGGAAAGATAGGCCTCCATGATTACATCATCGACCTCGGAAGCAGCCTCCATGATTTTTTCCCGGTATTCGAGAGCCTCTTCCACAAGATCAGGGGAAAGATCCTCGGCAATGAAACTTGCGCCCAGGGATTCTTCATCCCAAATGATTTTTTTCATGGTGATCAGGTCAACGACTCCGATGAAACCATCCTCCTTGCCGATGGGTAATTGCAGAATCAGGGGATTGGCGTTGAGCTTCTTTTTCATCATCAAAACGGCACCGAGGAAATTTGCGCCGATCCGGTCCATCTTGTTGATGAAGGCGATCTTCGGAACATGATACTTGTCCGCCTGGCGCCATACGGTTTCCGATTGGGGTTCCACACCGCCAACGGCACAGAAAACGCCCACTGCGCCGTCCAGAACCCTAAGGGACCGCTCCACCTCGATGGTGAAATCCACATGACCCGGCGTATCGATGATCTGTATATCGAAATTTTTCCACTGGCAGGTGGTCACCGCAGAAGTAATGGTGATACCGCGCTCCTGTTCATCGGGCATCCAGTCCATCACGGCTTCGCCGTCGTGGACCTCACCGATTTTGTAGCTTTTTCCCGTATAATAGAGGATCCGCTCGGTAACGGTGGTTTTCCCGGCATCAATGTGGGCAATGATCCCGATATTTCTCAGGTTGTTGATTCTGTCTGTTCTGGTCATCGTATCAGCAGCATTTTTAATATTATGGCAATTGTCTTACGTTATGGGTAATGTCTTTGCGTTTGCCGTATTGAACGGAATTTCACGAGGGCCCAAGAGGCAAGTATATCTATGTTAACTCGTCGGTGATGTCAAGGGAAGAAGGAAGCAACGCGGGAAATGAGCATCACCGATGCTTCAGCAACCGGGAAATTTCCTTTTTGTGGGTCTTGTACAAGGCTTTGCAGTGGCAGACGATTTTATCCCGAACCTCCCCGGCCTCCGGCAGGTTGGGATATGTTTTCAGGGACAGGCCGCTGACGTCGATAAGGGGCTGCTCCAGTTTTCGGTCGAGGGATTCTTCATAATCCGAAGAAAGCGCCCCTGTTATTTTTTCTTTTTCCGTTAATTCAGGATTTAAGGATTTAGCAAATTGAAGCACTGTGGACGGGGATTTGCTCTTTTTCATTTTTTTTATTTTCTCATTGATCATCTCTGCCATGAGCAGCACCACTTGATAATTGACATCCTCATCCGTGCAGTAGGGTTTTTCGAAGCAGTTGATGGCGTTTCCGCCCCCCCGGTATTGGGTTACAGCTTCCTGAAGCCGCCTGTATACGGCTGTTGAAATAAAAATATACTTGTTTTTCGAGCTCAGGAAAAAAGGGAGTTTTTCTACAGGATCCTGTGGACAGGGTTCATGGCAGAGGCATAAAAATTTTTCAGGTTCCACACCGATGGACCGGAAAAACAGTTCCGTAAATCGTGTCTCCAAAAAAAGAGAGTTTAACCGGGAGACGAGGTTCGAAATGCCGATTTCCTTTTTTTTCAATGCGGTCACATAGGTATTGAATATGACGATCTGATCTTCGATTTCCTTTCTTTCCCCCAAAAAGGAGGTTGCCACATCCGTTAGAATTTCTTCCACCAGCATGTCGCCTATATCTTTTCCATGGCTCATGGCGGTTGACCTGTTTTGTTGGATTGACGATTTTTTTTAATGGCTTAAAATAACATGACACCCCGGGCCATCACAAGAATAAAACTCGTCTCCCGGGACCAAATGACAAGGAAAAAAACGGAAAAACCACCTTTAAGATCCCCGCACAGACGGCTAAAAGATCACGGTGACGTGATACTGGTCCAGTAACTGCTCCATGGAGACCTTTCCGGATTTTTTGATGAGGGTGAGCATTTTTTTATTTTCTTCCAGGATATCGGCGGTAAATCCCCTTATTCCCCTGGAAACGGCATATTCGATCATCCGCTCCTGAAGGGCGTTCCCCAGCCCGGCACCCTGCCACTCCGGTCGGATCATATAGGCTACTTCGGCCATATGGGTGGACGGATCCATGCTGTAACAGCAGCTGCCCACGAGCCGCTGGTTT
This sequence comes from Desulfobacteraceae bacterium UBA5616, assembly GCA_002423615.1. Classification (GTDB taxonomy): domain Bacteria; phylum Desulfobacterota; class Desulfobacteria; order Desulfobacterales; family UBA5616; genus UBA5616. Next base: position 4,259 of record DIKO01000068.1, on the reverse strand, counting down.
TCCATGTCGCCTGAAACGGTCACAAAGGCCATTTCATTTTCATAGTCCACATTGCACAGGTGCTCAGCCCTGGAGACGGGAAGGGAAAACAGCCGCGTGAAGAAGCGGGTGCGAATGTCTTCAGGGCGAAGGCTGTAAAAAATTTCCTGGAGCCCCTCGACGTCGGAGGCTTTTGAAGGACGGATAAGCACGATTTCGTCATTTTTCAACCGGACCTCACGCTCTTCTTCTGCGGGATAGGCCATCCTGCTTTTCAGGGTTTGATCCTTTCGAACATATCCCAGACGCTTGGCCTCTTCCAAGAGGTGGGGACGAACGTCCGGATGGGCGATTTCAATCATGGCCAGGGCCCGTTCACGGATGGTTTTCCCGAAAAGGTAGGCGATACCGTATTCGGTAATCACGTAATGGACTTCCGACCGGGAAATGGTCACGCCTTCACCTTCCATGAGCAGGGGCCGGATGCGGGACTCCTTCCCCCCGTCCGTCATCGAAGCCAGACAGATAATGGGCTTTCCCCCGGGTGATTCCGCTGCTCCCCGTATAAAATCGGGCTGAGTGGAGACGCCGCCGTAAAATTCGCCGCCGAACTGGTCGGCGCAAACCTGTCCCATGAGGTCAACGGAAAAGGCCTGGGTTACGGAAACCATCTGCCGATTTTGGGCAATTACCGAAGGATCGCAGACATAATCCATGGGATGAAAGGAAAACAGGGGATTTTTGTTGATGAAATCATACAGCCGTTTTGTCCCCATACAGTAACTGGCGATGATTTTTCCTCTGTGGAGAGTTTTTGCGTTTCCCGTGATGACCCCGTTTTGGATGAGGTTGATGACGGGATCGGTGATGACGTCCGAATGAATGCCCAGGTCCCTCCGATTGGCCAGATATTTGAGCATTTCATTGGGAATGCGGCCCAATCCGATTTGAAGGGTGGCGCCGTCGTCGATGATGGCAGCCACGTATCTGGCAATCTGCTGGGCCACGCCATCCGCCGCCGGGTGGATGTATTCGATCACCGGGGATTCAGACCATATGAAATGATCGATCCTGGCGGCCGGCACAAGCGTAGCCCCGGAAGTTCGAGGCATATGGGGATTGATTTCGGCAATCACCGTTTTTGCGTGTTGAACGGCGGCAAAGGTGACGTCCACGGATACCCCGAGGCTCACATGACCGCTCTCGTCGGGCAGGGAGGTCTGGATCATCGCCACATCGATGGGAATCTGGCCCCTTTTGATCAACCGGGGAACCTGGGCAATGGAGATGGGAATATAATCGGCGCTGCCCTGTTTAACGGCTTCCCGGGAATCAGCGCCGACGAAAAAAACCTTGTGTTGGAACCGGGTGGCCGGTTTGCCTTCTTTGAAGGGAATGGCACCGTCGGTGAGAAAATGAAATATCTGGATATCGGGCAATTTATGTTTCGAGTTTTCCAGCGCATGAATCAACAACCGGGGCGTGGCGCAGGCTGTCCCCAGAAAAATCCGGTCTCCCGAGCGGATACCGGACAATGCTTCATCTGGGGAAGAAAGCCGGATTTTTTGCCGTGATAGTAAATCAGATATCCACTGTTCCATGCATACCCCCCATCCGGTTTTTGCATAAAACCCGGAAAATATCCCCAATTTCGCCCCAATCTGGCATTGACATTTTGTTTCAAGAAATTTAATATATTATAAAAGATTAAAAAATTCAATAGGATGTTAAACGCTTATGAATGAACTCAACAAACATTTGCGTCTGACGGAAACCGTGTCCGGTTCCGGGTGAGCTTCCAAGCTGGGTCCGGGGGACCTGGACAAGGCGTTGTGCGGACTGGATTTTCCAAGGGATGAAAATCTGATTATCGGCCTGGATCAGGCGGATGACGCGGGAGTCTACAGGATCTCCCGGGACCTTGCCATTATTCAGACGGTGGATTTTTTTACTCCTGTCGTGGATGACCCTTATGATTTTGGACAAATTGCTGCGGCCAACGCGTTGAGCGATGTGTACGCCATGGGGGGAATACCTAAAACCGCCATGAACCTCGTGGCGTTTCCCATCCAGCAGATGGATGTTTCCATCCTGCGCAGGATCATCCAGGGCGGGCTGGACAAAATCAGAGAAGCCGGTGTGGTTCTGGTGGGAGGACATTCGATTGAGGATAGGGAACTCAAATACGGGATGTCCGTTACCGGGTTTGTGCATCCGGAACGGGTGCTGACCAAGCGGGGGTTAAAATCCGGGGACAGGCTGATCCTCACCAAGCCTCTGGGAACGGGAATTATCAATACCGCCATAAAGGCCGGGCTGGCGCCGCCCGCGCTGATCACCAAAGTGACCCGGCTCATGGCAGAATTGAATCAAAAATCGGCCGACATCATGTCCCGGTATCCTGTTCATGCGTGCACGGACATAACCGGTTTCGGCCTTATCGGCCATCTGGCGGAAATGGTGGCCGGGTCCCGATTGGGACTCACCCTCCATTACAGGGATCTGCCCATCATTCCCGAAGCCCTGGAGTATGCCGCCATGGGGCTTATACCCAAAGGGGCCTACAATAACCGTCAATTTCGGGAATCCATGGTGGAAATCCCCGCCTCCATGGACCGGGAGCTTCAGGACATCCTCTATGACCCTCAGACTTCGGGAGGGTTACTGATCAGTGTTTCTCCGGAACCTGCGGAACAACTGTTGAGGGAACTGAGGGATAAATCGAATGAAAACGCCGCAATCATCGGGGAAGTCACTGGAAAATCCATCGGGGAAATTGTTATCCGATAATTTCCGTTTTATCAATCAGGGGGCAAATGAGGAGCCATGCTGAACAAATCAATATCTGAAAGACGTTCCGAACCCAGAACCCCGGCCGACGAGTATTCGTTTGTCGAATTCCAGCTTAAAAACATCGGCCCGATATACCAGTTTAAAGTATGGGATGTCTCCGATCACGGGCTGTGCATACTGGTCAACGAAGCTTCCGATCTTTTGCATAACCTTAACGTCGGAGTTCACATTACCATGCGGTACCATGAAAGAATCCCTGCGAATAAACCACGTTCATTAACCACGCGGATTGCCCACATCACCAAAAAGGATACGGGAAAATTCAAGGGCCATTACCTGATCGGACTGGCCGTCGCCTCCTGAGTTTTCACCCCTTCCCGATTCAGGTTCAGCATTTAGGTTCCGGGAAGCGCCGGGGTTTGGCGCAGAACCAGAGGACCCCGTTTCGATTTTTATACGCCCGGGGCTGATCCCGGTGGAAGAAACAACCTCGATCCGGGGGCAATGACCCTCGAAACTTCAAAATATTTCTGTTGATTTTCATTTTTGATTTGTTTAATAACTAACCTTCCTGTGCTGGACCCAAGGAGGATCCCGGCGTTTGACTCGGAATAATGCCGGATGAACTCTTACCAAATAGGCCGACGTAGCTCAGCCGGTAGAGCAGCTGATTCGTAATCAGCAGGTCCGCGGTTCGATTCCGCGCGTCGGCTCCAATAAATACAAGCACTTAAGCAACTTGGCATTAAGTGCTTTTTTGTTCGGTTCTATGCCGGTTCTATGAATAATTTGAAATCGACACCAGCGTCTGATCATCATCCAAATAAGGTATGGAAGGGAGAGGGATGATTTATCTTATAATCGGAGGGTCTCTTTTGGTATTTTACATGCTGACTCTGTGTAAAACAGCCGGGGGTGCGGACAGTGCCATAGCCTTATCCATGCTGTTGCTGGAGTCCCAGAGAATCAATGCGATGTCGACCTCAGCTGAACCATCGATCCAACAACTCGGCAACGTCGGCTAAAACCGGAGGAGTTACCCTTTCTCTGCTTAGTTATTTGTGTCGTAGGTTATTCTGCGCCGCCGGGATTATCATTCCCCAGGACATCCCAATCCTTAACTCATTCCCATCATCCCCAAGGACATGCTGGACGCCATCGATGATTGTGGGTGGACGTGTCTCCCTTCCCCCCAACATCTCCGATGAAATTATAGCGGGACATGGTCGCCGCCGACAACGTACTCATCGGTTTCCGCAATGGGGCATTCGGAAACAACAAACCCGGTATCTCCCGATGAAGGGGCCGGTTGCATTTCCCCCATCCAAAGGGCAAGGTCTACCCTGTCCTTGGGGGTTCACACTGAGCCGTAACTGGCAGAGCGTGCTGGGTGGTGTAGGGACTGGAGGGAAAAGCGCCAGGATATCCGATTAGGTAATAAATAAATTTGTCTCCTATAATTTTTCAGTAATGTCCGGTTAGGTTTT
>DIKO01000112.1:41944-79297 GCA_002423615.1 Desulfobacteraceae bacterium UBA5616 | reverse complement strand
ACATGTTCAGGCAGCAGGCCATGGATACGCGGACGTGAGCCGGCATCCTGTGATTTTTAAAATCGTCGAACAGGACATCCAGGGTCGCTTTGACCGTTCCCGAGGCATCCGTTGCAGGGGTATGGCAGTGAATCCATCCCTGGGTGTGAACGATGTTGGAGATACCCGCACCGGTCCCGCCAACGGGGAATTTGAAACTGCCGCCGTCGAATTTCCGGCTTTCCAGGTCTTTCACCAGCGGTTCGACCTTGTCCTTGCTGTCCACCATGAATTCGATGTTGTTCCGGGTGGTGAAGCGAAGGTGGCCGCCGCAGTGCTTTTCAGCAATTTCACAGATTTCGCGGATGAGGCTGGTGGTCATGATGCGAGCACCGCCACAGCGAACCGTGTAAACCTCGTCTCCGGTTTCCGATACATGAACCAGAACGCCCGGTTTTAAATATTCGTGATACAGCCATTTACCCTTGTTTTTGGCGATGACCGGAGGGTAAAATTCGTCATATTTTTTCGGGCCGATATCGGTGATCCGGTTCTCCATGGGTTTGTCCGGATTATATCCTGAAGAAATAAATGCCATGATGGTTCCCCTCCTATCTCTGATGGTGTTTCCTGTATTCGTTCACGTCCCGTTCCCAGCCGCCTTCAACCTCGTCTTCTTTCCAGAAAATGTACGGGTTGTGCCGGGGTTCCATGACCATCTGCGGAACCGGTTCAACACCCAGCGCTTCTACCATCTTCTGAAGACCCTGGCGTTTCATCAATTCTCCGAGCCGTTCGCGGTTTTTTCCTTCTTCCATCCACCAATCCCAGACGGGCTCGATGATGTTTTCCTTTATTTCCGTGTAGGGGGCTTCGACCTTGACGAAGGGAACAATCAGGGTTCCCATCTGGGCGCCGTCCAGAATCGGGGCCTTGGCGCCGGCCAGGATGGATACACCTCTGTCGTTGCCGATTCTCAGACCTCTGGGCATAACATTGATGCAGTGCATGCAGCGGGTGCATTCTTTATTGTCGATGACCAGCTTTCCGTCCACCATGGCCATGCATCCGGTGGGGCAAAGACCGATCACTTCTTTCTGGATGTCGAATTTTCCCCAGTCGCGGCCTGAATGGGCGCCGGCATTCGGGACCAACTCGCCGCCGATATAAGCCTTGACGGCTTCCTGGTCGATCCGGATCTCATCCCGCCAGGTACCGATAAAGGACAGGTCGGAGCGGGCGATGGAGGCCACGCAGCAGTTGGGGCATCCGTCGAACTTGAACTTGAACTTGTACGGGAAGGCCGGCCTGTGAAGCTCATCCTGGTATTCCTGGGTCAGGTCATAGCAGAGATCCTGCGTGTCGTAACAGGCATATTCACAACGGGATGAACCGATGCAGTCCGCGGGGGTTCGCAGGTTTGATCCTGAACCGCCCAGGTCCTGGCCCATATTGTGGGTCAGTTCAAAGAAGATCTCCTCCAACTGGGGAGTGGTGGTGCCGAGGAAAATGATGTCGCCGGTTGAACCATGCATGTTGGTGATGCCGCTGCCCCTGAGGTCCCACAGATCGCAAAGTTTTTTGAGGTAATCCGCGGTATAGTATTTGCCTCCGGGTTGGGCGATCCGCATGGTATGGAAATGGGCCACTCCCGGGAAAGCCTGAGGTTGATCGCAGTAACGGCCGATAACGCCGCCGCCGTAACCGAAAACGCCCACGATTCCGCCGTGTTTCCAGTGGGTGGTCCCGTCCGCGTATGAAAGCTCAAGAACTCCCAGAAGGTCGTCCACAACATCCACCGGGATCTGAAAATCAATGTTTTCTGCGTTTTTCGCCCTTTTTGCCGCCTGTTGTTTCAGATCTGAAACAAAACTCGGCCATGGCCCAGATTCAAGCTGGTCCAACAAAGGGGTCTTATGCTTTGCCATATTTTACCTCCATATCGATTAATGATTAACGAACTCAACTGTAGTTAAATTTAAACATCCATTGCTGGGCTGTTAAATTCACCTCCTCTCAGTATATGGTTTCTGAATTGTTCATGATATTTCTGCGTAACGTTCTGAAATCGGAGCAAAATCGCTGCTCTTGAAATTTATCTAACAAAAATAAGCCTATAAAATGATTATTGTAGCTTGTCAATAAAAAAGCTTGGCCGGAGCCGGGCAATCCAATACCCTCAATGGAAAACCATAAGGCCGGAATTCCGGGCCGTTTCCCATGCCCCTGGATCGCGCCGGCATGGGAAACGATGGCCGCTGACCACGGATTAACATAAATTTTTGAAGCTTCAGTTCGTTGTGACGGGCATTCCCATAAGGGGCCAGATCAGCCAGACGGCCAGGCCGATGACCACCATCAGTATCAGACTCGCCGGAACGCCGTACATGAAAAATTCACCGGCCGAGAATTGCTTGGAATCGTATGCAATGGCATTGGGCGCAGCCCCCACCAGCAGCAAAAAGGGCATTCCCGCCGCCACAAGCGAGGCAAAGGTAATGACTTCCGGGGCCACATGGAGGTAGGGCGCGATGACCAGGGCCACGGGAAGGGAGATGGCGATGGCGGCCACGTTCATGATGAAATTGGTCATCACCAGAACAAAAAAGGCGATGCCCAGGATAAAGACAAACCCCGGGGCGCTTTTGAACAGGACCAGCCAGTTGACGGCCAGCCATTTGGCCGCGCCGGTTTCCCAGAGGCAGATTCCGATGCTCATGGCGCCGGCGAAAAGAAAAACGATGTTCAGAGGGATGGATTCCAGATCTTCCAGATCCATGATGCCCGTGATGAAAAATAAAAGAGTGGAAATCAGAATGATGGCGGTCTTATCGATGGGCTCCAGGGCCGGTATGAATGACCGCAGGCTCAGGGTCAGAATGCAGGCGCCCACAATTACCGCGGCCAGAATCTCGTTGCGGGTCAAATTTCCTAACTGGCTGTTCAACAGGGTGGCTTTTTCCCTTAATCCCGGAATGGTTTTCTTTTCCGGCTTAAAAACAATCATAACATAGCCCCAGATTAAAAAGACCATCAGCCAGCCCACGGGGGCCATGAAATAAGTCAGGGTCAAAAAGGAAATATCCATAACCGACCCGTTCTTAATCCCTTCGGCCAGCATTTCGTTATAAAAGCCGATGGCCACGGCCCCCCGTGCAGCGCCTAAAAGGGTGATAACGCTTCCGGCGCCGGCCACGTAAGCCATACCGATGAAAAGCCCCTTTCCGAATTTTGTTGGGTTGTCGCCCTCGTTGTAAAGGGCATAGATGGAGAGAAGCAGGGGATAAATGGTAGCAGCTACGGCGGTGTGAGCCATAATGTGGGTCAGCGCCGCGGTGACCACAAAGCATCCCAGATAGATCATGCTGGTTTTTTCACCCACAATGATCAGCATTTTATAGGCCAGGCGTTTGGTCAGGCCTGTTTTGGTGAACACCATGCCGATCATCAGGGATGCAAAGATAAACATGACCGACGGATCCATGAAATCGTTGAACGCCGCCTTTGCCGGGCGAATCAGAAACAGGGCCTGAACGACGCCGATGGTGATACTGGTCACACCGATGGGAAGCACTTCGAAAACCCACCAGGTGCCGGCCAGCAGAAACAACGCCAGAGCGCCTTTTGATTCCTTGCTTAGGGGGAAATGCTGGCCCATGGGATCGACGGCATCCGCCCAGGGGGGCGAATAATAGACAACCGCAAAAAGAAGAATGCCGATGGTCAGAAACAGATATTTTTTCCACTCGAAAGGCTTTATATCCGAATTATGTTCCATATTGCTGTTCATTGGGACCTAACCCTCCATAATGTTTCTTCATGAGTACGATTAAGGTATTTTATTCAGGCGCGAATGATATTTGACATCAGCCGCCTTATTCCAGCGCTTCGAACATTCCACTGATTTCCCTGAACACATCGGTAAGTCTTAAAATACCCACGATGTCCTTGTCCCGGGTCACCAGCAGGGACTGATGGTGGCCCATGAGCAGTTGGTGTATGGCAAGTGCGAGAGAGGCGTTTTCTTGAACAAATTCACCCTGGGTGGGGCTGTACATGATGGATTTGACTTTCAGCTTTCCCGCGATCCGGCATGCCTCTTCCAGGGATTTGTCCCAGAGATTGAACTGGGTCATCAGATTTTTGATGAATTTCGGGCTGAATCCGTACCGGGCCATGCCGAATCTGGATAACGGGCTTGAATCTCCCAATTCACCGTATTTGGGTTCCAGAGCATGGAGGACATCGAGCTGGCTGATCTTTCCCACAATCTTATTCTTTTTGTCGAAGACAAGGATGGCTCGATGACGGTCACGGGTCTTGTCGAATTCCACCTGGGCTTTCCGCAATGCCGCTACGGCTTCACGGAGTGTCGCATCCTCCGAAACCGTCGCATATTCCGAAAGCGGCACCATCAGGTCTTTCACGGTTTTTGTATCCAAATTGAAGTCTCCTTTTATTTAATTTTCCAATCAAAATGATCGTTGCTGTTTTAAGCGGTCAACCCCCACTTGTCGTCTGAATGCCTAACCCGGAAAAATACAAATTTTCCTTATAGTGAATTATAAAAAAAGAGGCAAAGGAAATTTTTTTCGGAACAGCCGTATCTGTTTTCCGGGATGGAAGGGTACGTTGGCTTTGGGTATTCAGGCCGGGGCGGGTCAAAAGGGGCAAATTAGGGTTTGTGATGCGCCGTCAAGGGTTCGGCACGGAGGTGCTTCCGATTTCCGCTTAATATTCGTGATGATGCTTGTAAAGCAGTGCCTTAAGACCAGTCAGAGGTTCGGGGGAAATCATGAATCCGCACTGACCGGCCTGGTCCAGGCTCTCTGTGAATTTTTTGCGGCTCACATGTATCCTGGGTTCGATGACCAGAAGCCGGCCCCCGGGTTTCAGGGCCTTAAAAATTTCCCTGAAAAACGCCTGTTGATCCGGAACTTCATGAACCATATGGATTGCGACGGCAAAATCCGCTTTTTCCGCCAAATCATCGATGGAAAGGCTCCGGCCTGCTGCACGCCGGATTTCAATACGATCCGACACCCCGGCTTTTATTGCCCTTTGATAAAGTGCCGCCAGCATTTTGTCCTGAATGTCGATGGCGATTACCCTCCCCTTCAGTCCCACCATGCGGGCAAGGGGGATGGTGAAATAGCCCATTCCGCAACCCGGCTCCAGCACCAGCATGTCCTTTTTAATATAGGAAGAAAAAAGCCTGTCGGGATTTTCAAAAAGCCTCCTGAGGGGGCTCAGAAGGATTCGCCCGATGAAGGGCGGGCAGGTATGACCCGGCATAGGAATGCCTCCTTATCTGATAGGAAATAATGCCCCTTTCTATCCCAGATGGAGAAAAAATTCAATGGGCTGATTTATTGACTCAAGGCCCAAGCAAAGGACTGCCCGGCAACAATGTCGTTAACATTATAGGATTGACATCGGGCACTCACTTTGAGATATGAAGTGCATCTGTTTGTCCCGGCATCCCTGCAAAACCATTTTTCCCCGTATCTCAGGGATCACGACCTTAATTTCGAGGAGACATCATGAAAAACAAGGTTTATAACAGTTTTGACGAAGCCGTGGCCGACATCCCCGACGGCGCCTCCATAGTTACGGAGTGCTGGGGCATTCCGGCCATGTCCCAGAACCTCATTGCCGCCATCAAACGAAAAGGGGTCAAAGACCTGACCCTGATTACCCATAATTTTGTTCCCCTGGTTTTTTACAGCGAGGACGACGTGGTCAACCTGGCCCACCTTTTACCCCAGTTGAAAAAAATCATCACCCCGGTTGTGGGGCTTCAACACCTGGGCGCCGGAGCTTTTGTAAAGGAATATGTGGAAAAAGGACTGGAAGTGGAATTAACCAGCCATGGTACGCTGGCATCGCGGTTATATGCCGGCGCTGCCGGTCTTGGGGGGATTTACAACCCGGTGGGCGTGGGCACCATATTGGAGGAAGGAAAGGAAAAACGGGTGATCGACGGCAGGGAATATATACTGGAGAAGCCCATTAAACCGGATTATGCGTTTGTCCGGGCTCACAAGGCCGATCGGTTGGGGAACCTGGTGTATTGGGGAATTTACCGGGCGGATCAGCCGGTCATGGCCATGGCCGCAAAAACCACCATCGCAGAAGTGGATGAAATCGTGGAAATCGGTGAAATCGATGCGGAGCATGTGATTACGCCCAGCATCTACGTGGATCGGATCGTCCATGTGCCGGAAGGCGGCCTGGGCAGTATCCAGCGGTCGAAGCAGATGGTCGAGAGGCTGGGAGAGAACGAAACCATACGAAAACTGCTGTTCAGGTGACAGTCCCGGAACAGTTCCGTGGATGCCCAACGGATAATTGATAAGGAGAAACTATCGATGAAGGAAAAATTAGACAGAGAAGTCATTGCCATGCGGGCGGCCAAAGAATTGAAATTCGGCGACTATGTCAATCTGGGGATCGGTATTCCCAACCTGTGCGCCCATTATATTCCCGAAGGAGTGATGTTTCATACGGAAAACGGGGCACTGGGATATGGCCCACTGATCCGGGAGGACGAAATCGAACTGGCGGATCCCCATTATGTGGATGCCGGCGGAAAATACTGGAGGCCTGTTCCGGGAATGGCTCTTTTTGACATGGTCACCTCCTTTGCCATGGTGAGAAGCGGAAAACTCACCACCATTCTGGGAGGGTTGCAGGTTTCCGAAAAAGGAGACCTGGCAAACTGGAACACCGGCGCAGGTGCCCTTGGGGGCACCATCGGCGGCGGTATGGATCTTGCGGTTGGAGCCAAAAAAGTCATCGTGACCCTTGAACATACCGACAAGGAGGGAAGGCCCAAGATTTTAAAGAAATGCTCCTATCCATTGACCGCGCAGACATGCGTCGATTTGGTCATCACCGACCTTGCCGTGATTGAAGTCTCCGAAGCGGGCTTGATCCTGAAGGAAACCGCACCGGGCTGGAGCGTTGAAGAAATCCAGGCCGTTACCGAACCGAAATTGATCGTTGCCGGAGATGTCCGGGAAATCGATCTCGAGTAGGACAATTTTAGAGTCATCTACCAGCTCTTGCTGGTTATGATTTTTCTTATTTTTTCCTCGGTCTTTTTTTCGACCAGGATCATTTTTCTGGCCTGGGCTTTTTTGATTTTATCCGTTAACGTAGCGATATCAATTGGTTTTTCAAGAAGGTCCATGGCCCCCAGCTTCATGGCTTCAATCCCTTTTTCAACCGTGGCATGCCCCGTGAGCAGGATAATCTGAAGGTCGGGATTTTTTTCCTTTATGATTTTCAGAACTTCGAGGCCGTTCATTTCGGGCATTTTTAAATCCAGTATAATGGCGTCGAAAGTTTCCTTATCCACAATTTCAAGGCCCTCCTTGGGTGAAACCGTTGAGGAGACCTTCATTCCCCTGGATTCCATCCGCTCGGACAGGGCTTCGATAAAATCTTTTTCGTCGTCGATCAACAATACCTTTTCACTCATGAAAATCTCCCTTCCGCCTGTTTCGTTATTAACATCCATCCTGATTTATAACTGTCGGCCTTCGGAAAAAACGATGTTTTCCGGAAGCGTTATCGTCACCGAACCCTCCTCCTCATCCGATATTAAAGCCGCTCCGAGAAAATTTGCCACCGCTTTGCCCGGCTCACTTAAAAGGCCCTCTTCATAACGGTTCGGTGGATGATGAAGTCCGGATATTTTTATATTAACCTTGCCTGAATGTTTATTACAATCAATTTTTACGGATTTTTGGGGACCGGAAACATCCATGGCGTATTCCAGGCACAACCAGAGGAGGTGGTGCAGGAAGAAGGAATTCGTTTTAAGACAGACCGGTGTTTCTGGAAGGTCGAGCTCAAGTCCGACCCCTTTCATGGCTGCAAAACGGTGGGTCAAATCCACCGCCACCTGAAGCTGTTCACAAAGATCCACCTCGTTCGCCGGATGATCCATGCTGTGGGCGAATTGGTTGAGGTTCCTGATAATTCGGTCCGCCCGGGATACCTGGCTGCCGAAACGCCCCGCCAGTGAGTGGATCCGGTCAAGGTCCACGGCGCCCGATTTAATCATCATCTCGGTCAGGTCGCTCATTAATCCGGCGTTTTCGTTGATAATAGCCAATACATTTTTCAGTTCATGGGATGCAGAGGCAGTCATGGCGCCGAAAAATTTTAAACCGGTTTCTCCCAGGATGCCGATCGTGCCGTTCATCATGAATCTCCTTGTTTTTTCATGGCCTGCTCCATTTTCCGGATCAACATATCGAGCTGGACAGGTTTGACCAGGTAAAATTCTTCCCCGGTCTGGGCAGCGGCAGTCTGGAAGTCTTTTTCCGAACCGTGACCGGTCATGAAGAGGAATTTCATTTTCGGCTGTTTGGTTTCCAGCATTTTCTTGATATCGAATCCCCTGATTTTGGGCATCTTGATGTCCAGAACCGCCAGATCGTAAGTTTTGTTGTCGGCCATTTGAATGGCGGCCTCGGCCGTGGTGGCGAAATCGACCTCAAACCCGCGAAATGATAATCGTTCGGCCAGGGTGGCGATCAGTTCTTTTTCATCATCAACCAGCAACACTTTCATCAGGCTTTCCTTCCTTTTTAAGATTAGGATGGGCTTTGGTATCGCCTTCGAATTTAAGGGGCAGCGTAATGGCAAAACTGGTTCCTTGATTGACTTTACTGGATACGTCGATTTCTCCGCCCAGTTCCTTGACCAGGCCATAGGTGATGGAAAGTCCCAGACCCGTTCCGGCGCCGGTTTTTGCTTTGGTGGAGTAGAAGGGTTCAAAAATATGATCGATGTCGGATTCGGGAATGCCGCATCCGTTGTCGGAACAGATGATCCTGACGCTGTCGTTATTTAAAATTTCGGCCTTCAGCTCTAATCGGCCGCCGTCGCTCAACGCGGCAAAGGCGTTGTTGACGATATTTAACAGAATCTGCTGGAGTTTTCCCCTGTCGGTGTCGAATTCCGGGATATCGTCAGGCACCTGGATATCCACGATGATGGAACGGTATTCCGCTTCTTTTTCCATGAAACTCAGGACTTCCCGGATTACCTCCTTCAAATTGATGGACTGAATGCTGACATCCATGTGCCTGGCGAAACTCAGCAACCGCCGGGTGATCCGACTGCACCGGGCAACGGAATCCGTAATGGCGTCAACGATCTGGATGAGTTTGGGATCGGATTTATATTCCGGCTTAAAAGTGAACAGGTCTTTGACCAGCCCGGCTTTTTCATTGATGATAGCAAGAGGATTGTTGATTTCATGGGCTATTCCGGCGGCGAGTCTCCCGATGGTGGCCAGCTTGTTGGAGTATTCCAGCATATGCAGATACCCCAGCCGCTTTTGATCGGATATTTTCAGCCGTTTGACCATGTAGGACACCGCGATCACGATCCAGATCAGGATGAAGGTGATGCTGATGGATAGATAAAGGGTCAGATCTTTGCGGGATTTCCGCCATGGCGCCATGAGCATGTTCTTGGGCTGGGCCGCCATCAGGATAAAGCGGGTTTCGGGAATATGGGCATAGGCGACGATAAGAACGTCGGCCTGGGATAGCCTGACCTCCATGGCGTTGGTATGGGCGGCGAATTCCGGAACAGGGATGGAAATTTTGTCCAGTACCGACCCGAAGTAACGGGACGGCGTTTGAAGAAAGCCTTTGGTATTGATGAGAAAAATATCCCTTCCGTCGGCGTTTTCTTCCTGAGACAGCATGCTGTTCAATTGATGTTCCAGGGTTGCCCTCAAAACATAGAACGAGCCGTCAGGGAGGTGATGTTTTATGGCAATGGCCAGGTGGGGAAGGTCCCTGAACCCCAGGAACACATCGCTGATGTAAATACCTTCGGCCAATACGTTATGAAACCACTCCTGTCCGCTGTAGTCCTTGCCTTTGAGATCGTGAGGCCCTTCATAGGCAACCTGAACGCCTTTATCGTTTATGACCCCGATGTCGGTGAAATCCCCAAATCCTTTTTGCAGGTTTTTTAAAATCCGGGAGAGTTTTTCAGGGTCTGTAAGGTCTGTAAAACTGTTTTCCAGGGTGGTGAAGACCAGGGCGGATTTTCGCTGGTTGAGGAAAAAGGACACGGAACGCCAGGTGTTCGAAGCCAGCCTGGAAGTCCTTAAAACCGCTTCGTGCTCGACCGAGTATTTGGTGACGTTGTAATCGATGAGGGCGAAGAACACAACGGGAACAATGGCGAATCCGGACGTGATCAATACAAAGACCACCCATATGCGACGAAAATTAAGCGTCTGCCTTAAATGGGAGAATTCATTTTCGTGCTGAACCAATTTTATATGGGTATTTTCCGTTTTGGACATATCCGCATCCGAAGGTTTTGGCTAACAGCCTTTCAACGCCTGTTTCTCTCTGATTTTTTCATTTGCTTTTTTCAGGGTCTCGCTTAAAAGTTCAATATCGATGGGCTTCCGGAGATAGGCGAATGCCCCCAGCGTCATGCATCTGGCCTGGTCTTCCTCGGTCCCATGGCCTGTAAGAATAATGACTTCGATGTCGGGATGTGAGGCTTTCACTTCCTCGAGCACCTGGATCCCATCGATTCCCGGCATCTTCAAATCGAGGATCATGACTTCGGGTTCATCCTCGTTGATGAGGTTTAAGGCGGATTCACCGTCATATGCCACGGCTGACCCCACGTCCCGTATCAAAAGCCGTTCGGAAAGAGTCTGAACGAATTCCCGTTCATCATCCACCAGCAGGACCTTGGACGGGGTTTCGAAATCGTATTTCCGGTAAATATCGGTCTGATAAAAACCCTTTCCAATGCGGGTTTCCACGGAACTCACCCCTTCAATTTTCAGCGCGGCAGACTTGAGCTCTTCCTCAAGCCGTTTGAGCATCAATACATTGGAGTGGATGGTGATCGTAACCGAACCGTCCCTGGCGTCCACATCAACGGCATGCCCCTCATCGGCCAATGCCACACCGACCCTGGCCGCGAGCAGAAAATCCTGCGCGGCCTTTTGGGACGTCCGGGTGGGTTGAATGATGTCCCGGTTCAGGTTATTGTAAATCAGATCCGCAACCTCGTCCAGAGACATTTTATCCGTGGGTACGACAATATCGTACAGGGAGGAATCCCAGGGGTCCTTGATTTTAAACAGGCTGTTGACCCAGGCTGCGCACTGAGCGTCTTCCCTGTGGATGAGGGCCAGCGCGTCTTTCTCGATGAGGCCTTCAGCTTCAATGGCCAGGGGGAGCCGGTTCTTGATTTCGGCGATCAGGCAGACCCGTAAAACATGCTGGACGTCCCTGGAAACCAGAAGGCCGGAAAAACCGTCTATGAGAAGGTTGTCTCCCGTGAGGGTCAGGGCCGTGGCAAGCCGCAGATGGGCGATGGACCTTTCATTCTCGTGGGTAAACTTGTTGAATACCGAAACCTTGTCCGAAAAGGCCCGTTTGATTTTTTTGTCGGCTATTCCGGAGAGTTCAGATGCTTTGCGGACGATATCATCGTCTGTAACCACAAAATAACCGGTTTTTTTTGCGACGGATTGCACAATCCGGTCTTTACGGCAGAACGCGCCGCTGAATATCGTGCTTGCGGACATTATTTTTCTCCTTTATTCATTTGATCATCGACCGACCGGCACACGGTCAGAAGGGGGCAGTCGCCTTCGATTTCATCCCGGTGGGCCTGGGGATGAACCGCCAGAACCGCCTTCTCCATGGTTGGATAAATATTGCTGATGCCTATATTTTCGAGCAAATGGGTTCGTTTGAAAACAGCCATGACGCTTTCGTTGATGCCTGAAAATGAAATTCCGTAACCGGCGCTCCTCAGTCGATTGATGATCAACGCCAGGGCCTCTTCCCCGGAGGCATCGATATCGTTGATCCCGTTTGCCGCGATGATGATGTGTTTCAGGTGTCTGCCGCTGATGATGCGGTTGTTGATCTCATCCTCAAGGTAGCTCGCATTGGCGAAAAAAAGCGGTCCTTCGAACCGGACCAGATCCACGTATTCACAGCGTTTAAGCCCGTGAACCTCAAAAGCCTTGAATGCGCTGTCCTCGTGGCGTGAAAGGGATGATACCTTGGGCCGCATGGCCTTGTAAAGAAAAACCCCCAGGGAAAGGGTCACGCCGACGTAAATGCCTTTTTCCAGATGTGGGGCCACGGCCAGAGTGGAAACAAAGGTGATCACGGAAATGAGGCCGTCGTACCACTGGGCCCTCCAGGCGTGGATAAAACCCGAAACATTCACCAGACCGATGACCGCCATCATGATGACCCCGGCCAGAACCGACTGCGGCAGATGGTAAAGCAGGGGAGTGAAAAAAAGCAGCGTCAGGATGACCGAGAAACTGGTGACAACGCTGGACATGCCGGTGATGGCACCGGATTGAAGGTTGACCGCACTTCTGGAAAATGACCCGGATACGGGGTAGCTCTTGCCGATGGCGCCGATGATGTTGGCGACGCCCTGACCGATGAGCTCCTGATTCGGGTCCAGCCGCTGGCCGGTTTTTGCCGCCATGGCCTTTGCGATGGCGATGGCCTCCATGAATCCCAGTAGAGAGATAATAACGGCGAATGGGAAAATCCTCAGAAATACGCCCAGGTCTAATTTCGGAATCCCCAGGGAAGGAAGCCCTTTGGGGATGTCGCCCACAACGTTTCCGCCGCCGTACATCGATAAGGCCCGGGTGTCGATTTTCTTCTGACCCACCCGGATATGCCATACCCGTCCGTCCGTCTTCAGTTCCGGGGGCATTTCTTCCGCAAGGTAAAATATTTTCTGATCCGCCCGGCTCTCTCCCGAATAAAATTTAAAACGCCTCAGATTTTCCCTGGTCAGATGCGATTTCTGTTTTTCTTCATCCATCAAATGGCTGATTCGTTGTATTTCGTATTCTGCACGCATGATGTCCAGGGTCGGCGCATCTGATTTTTCAAGCGTCTCCAATTCCTTGTAAAAGCCGGAACGCTGGTTTTCCAGATCCTCGAGTCGATTCATGGCAAAATTGAAGGCATTGATATCGCTGCGTATGCCGGGATTGGCGAGGTTTTCAAGGGGCGCCTTGACATTATGCTCGAACCCCATCAGCCATGAAATCAGGGTGGTGACGACCACCGCTGCCAGAACATAGGGAATTCTGGGGTTCAGCCGTTTTAAGCCGTACATGATGCCGATGGCCAGTAATCCCATGATTAAAGTGGGCCAATGGGTGTACACCACCGCCGCTTTGATGACGCGGATGATGGTTTCATAATGGTGCGGGGCCTCGTCTACATAGATGCCGAAAAGTTTCGAAAGCTGGGAGGATGCAATGATGATGGCGGCGGCATTGGTAAATCCGTTGACCACGGGGTGGGAGAGAAAGTTGACGATGAGGCCGAGCCTGAGCACCCCCAGGGCCAGTTGAAAAAAGCCGACGGCAAGGGCGAGAAGAATGGCGTAGGCGATAAAGGCATCGCTTCCGGCCGTGGCCAGGGGAGACAGCGATGCGGAAGTCATCAGAGACACCACCGCAACCGGACCCGTGGCCAGTTGACGGCTGGATCCGAAAAGGGATGCGACCATGGGGGGCAGAAATGCGGCGTACAACCCATAGTAAGCGGGCAACCCGGCCAATTGGGCGTATGCCATGGATTGGGGGATCAGAACCAGGGCGACCGTGATCCCGGCAATGAAATCAATTTTAAATTTGCCCGTGTCGTAATCCTTAAACCAGGCCAGAAAAGGAAAAATTCTCGTCAGCATAACTTCCATTTCTCTTAAGGGTTATGGGGTGCTCCGGCCGTCAGGATCCTGCGGCAGGCGATCATCAGTTCCTTGGTTAAAGCCCCGGCATCGTAAAGGTTGTAAGTTTTCAAGCGCACGATGCCGTCGATCATGGAGAAAATGATGAGGGCGATTTTCCGGGGCGGCAGATTGTCAATGGATCCGTCTTTCTGCCCGAGACGGACGGCTCTTTCGAAAATGTCCACCAGACATTCGTAAATGGCTTCCAGATGGTCCCGGCAAACGGGGTTTTCCTGAGCGATCTGATAGGGGTAATGACGGTGGAGCAACAATAATTGATTTTCCAGCTTTCCCGCCAGATACAGATAAAAATATACTGAATTTTCAAGAAGTTCAATTCCGGTGTTGGAAATTCTGTCCCTGACGAAATCGTCGAATTCCTCAAGGATCAGGGTCCGGGTCCTTTCCAGAACGGAAATAAACAGGGTTTCCTTGTTTTTGAAATGATAGAAAATTGTTCCTTCCGCGACACCGGTCAGCTTCGACAGGTCTGCGATGGATGTTTCCTTGTAGCCTTTCTGGGAAAAAAGAAGGGTGGCAACCTGGAGGATGGCCTCTTTCCGGGTTACCCTTTGCTGCTCTTTAGGCGCTGGTATGAGCGTATGGTCAATTAAACTGAGCATATACTCAGTATTATTCCGACCCCATCATAAATGTCAAGATTTTTTTTGACCTTTAATTCAAATCAGACGGATTAAAGTAAGGGGTACAATTCATTAAAGGCTGAAAAAAAGCCCCCTTGGAATGGTTCAAGGAGGCTTTTTGGGGTTGTTGGGATTTTTTAAGGCGCTTATTTGGGAACGTAATTGCCCACCGTCATCCCCAGGTCGGGCAAGGGGCTTAAAATTTTATCGATGTTTTTGGATATTTCATCAATGGTGAACATGCCGCCGTCTTTCTGGAAGCCTTCTGAAACAGCCATCTTGTATTCGGTGATTTTGTTCCCCTTTATCCCGCCCTGGCTGGCCATGACCCTTCCGGTCAGATGTTTGGACAGATCCGAGCAGAGGTAAATGGCCAAACGGGCCGTGGGAATAACGGAGTTGATGTCCTCCATTTTTTCGCCTTCCTGGGCCCTGCTTTCAATTCCCGGAATACTGGCCACCAGCCGGGTAAAACCACTGGGGCTGACGCAGTTGACCCGGATCCCGTGCCGTGCCAGTTCCATGGCCGAAATTTTGGTAAGGCCGTAAATCGCCAGTTTGGCGGCGCCGTAATTGCTCTGGCCGAAATTTCCGCACAGACCGGAGACGGAGGTGGTATTGATGATGACGCCGCCGGTTCCCTGGGCTTTCATGGTTCTGGCCGCAGCCCGGAGGCCTAAAAAAGTCCCCTTGGCATGGACTTTCATGACAATATCGTAATCCTCGACAGGCATGTTCAGTATTGTTTTGTCCCTCAGAATCCCGGCATTGTTGATCATGATATCCAGTTTGCCGAATTTTGAAACAGCCGTCCAGATCATGTTGGCAACACCGTCCGGGTCGCTGATGTCGGAATAATTGGCAGCGGCCTGCCCGCCGGCAGCCTTGATTTCCGCAACCACTTCGTCTGCGACCTTAAGGTCCTGTCCCCTGCCGTCACCCGTGCCGCCCAGATCGTTGACCACGACTTTTGCGCCTTCCTGGGCCAGGAGCATGGCTTCCGCTCTCCCGACGCCACGACCGGCGCCTGTTACGATGGCTACTTTTCCGTCAAATAATCCCATTGTTGTCTCCTTTCGTGTTTTGGTGATATGAAGTTGGGCCGTTGCCTGAGAAAATACATTTTAAACGTATCCTTATCGGAAATTCCAGATCCGGGATAAAAGATCGTGAAGTTTAAAGGTCGATCGGGGTGTTGGCGGTCAATTTCCATAGAACTTGATTTCAATCAACAACCAAGACATTATTATTAAATTAAAATCCAGGCGTCAACCGATAATCGCAACCCTGTTGCCATCAGTGGTGAAGCGGGTTTTCGGGATTTGAAAATCATCGAATGCTCAAAAACTCGGGTAACCGTGAAAGGAAGACACAGATAAAATGGAATGGACGGGTCAGGCAGCAAAAGGACTTGCCCGCCGGGTACTGCAAGCCGGCTTTTTGACCGGGATAGTTTTATGGGCCGCGACCGGCCTGGCCGGGGGAAAAGCCGGAAACGTCGTTGTGCTGATCGCCGACGGGTGTGGTGGTGAGCAGTACACGTTTGCCCGCTGGTTCAAGGGAAGGCCTCTTTCCATGGACCACATCCGGGTGGGTGCGGTCAGAACCTTCATTGCCGATTCTGTGGTGGCCGATTCCGCGCCGGCGGCTTCGGCGTATGCCACGGGCGTGAGAACCTCGGACAATTTTATCAGCGTGGGGCCCCATGAGAAGACCATTTCCGGAGTTCCCGTTCCCGCAGAAGACCTCCGGTACAAACCCCTGGCCACGGTGCTGGAGGGGGCCAAGCTGGTCGGCAAAGCCGTGGGGGTCGTTTCAACATCCCGGGTGACCCATGCGACACCGGCGGCCTTCTACGCGCATGTTCCGGCAAGGGATCTGGAAAACGACATCATGGAACAACTGGTGTACCAGAACATGGATGTGGTCCTGGGTGGCGGAAACCGTCATCTGCTGCCGGCGAATGAAAAAGGACGGAGATCCGACAACGAAAATCTGGCAAGGGTTTTAGAAGAAAAAGGGTACCGCGTCATTCACACCCGGGAGGAGCTTCTCAGAATTCAATCCGGAAAAGTTTTCGGAATGTTCGCCGACAGCCACATGTCTCCGGAAATCGACCGCCCTCAAATCGGTCCGGATCAACCGTCACTGGACCAGATGACCCGGAAAGCCATTGAACTCCTGTCCCTCGACCCTGACGGGTTTTTCCTCATGGTGGAGGGCAGTCAGATTGACTGGGCATGTCATGCCAACGATCCCGCCTATCTGCTGAGCGATTTGCTGGCTTATGACAAGGCGGTTCAAGCGGCGCTTGATTTCGCGAAAAAGGACGGAAATACCCTGGTGCTGGCCTTGTCCGATCATAATACCGGCGGATTTTCCATCGGCAATGAAAAAACCGGCGCAACCTATTCCCAAATGAAAACCGAGGATCTTCTGGACCCTATCCGGAAAATGAAGACTTCCTCCATGGGGCTTTGGAAAATGGTGGAGAAAAATGAAACTCCCCGGGGGGTCAGAGATGCAGTGAAAAAAGGGTGGGGCATGGATATTTCTCCGGAGGAAGCGGAAAGAATCCTTTCTCTGGCAAACCGGTACAACGCTTATGAAAGCCCGCATTATGCCTTCGGCGAGGTTCTTTGCCCTGCCTATACGGTTGTGGGATGGACCACCCATGGCCATACCGGAGGGGACGTTCCCCTGCATGCCTTTGGCCCGGGTCAGCCGGCAGGGGTGGTGGATGCACCCCAGATCGCCCGGATATGCGCGGGGGCCATGGGTTTTGACCTGACGGATGTGGACAGGCGTCTTTTTGTGGAATCGGGGAAAGCCTTTGCCGACGCGAAGATTGTCGCCAACCGGGATGATGATCAAAATCCCGTGGCGGTGCTGGATTATCAGGGAAAGCATTATGCATTCCCCGTCAATAAGAACCTGATGAAATCGGACGGCAAAGAAACCGAGCTAAAGGGCGTCGTCGTGTATTCGGCTGAAACCGGGAAGATTTACATTCCCAAGGATGCCGTGGATCAAATCAAAAAAGAGTCTGGAAAACAGAACTGAAATGAAAGAACGGCTCGCGGGGATTTATGAAACCTCCCGGTTTACCGAATATTTTGCAGGGGTAAACCAGCTGGACCGGGAGGGATTCAGAGAATGGTTTTTTGAGGCCGGCATGCGGTTCGGCGCCATTGAAAAATGGTGGGGGGATCTGGGCAGGCGGAAGTCCCCTCACGAGGGCCTGGACTTATGCCTCTACAAGGATGGAAGAAATGAGGTCCGAAGAGTGGAACCGGGGGCAGGGGTCCCGGCCATGTTTTCAGGACGGGTGGCGGGCATTATACCGGACTTTCTGGGAGAGTCCATCATTCTGGAACATGAAACGCCGGACTGTCCTGCCGGAAAATTCTGCACCTTTTATGCCCATGTTCAGCGGTGTCCCGGAATTGAACCGGGCAAAAAGGTGGATCAGGGGGATGTGGTAGCGCGAATTGCAGGAGTCCGGAGATCCGGATCCGGCATCTTCCCCCACCTTCATGTTTCAGCAGCCTGGGTGGTCCGGGGAATGTTGTACGAGGATCTCACCTGGACCACGATGGGGCGCCGGCCGGATGTGAAACTGGTGGATCCCCTGCCGCTGTTTCATGTCTGAACGGAAAAAATGCCTTTTGCCATAAAAATTCACCGGGTCATCCACCGGCAGCCTGATTCCGGCCGGGACAAACCATTTCCCAGCGACAATCGTCATCGGCCTGCAAACGGCAGCCCGGCAATAATTTAAAATCCTCGAATTGAGGCGGAGAACAGGCCGTCGGAAATGGAATGACATGGGCGACGTTTATTTTCCCGTGTTCCCGTGCCACCATCATGTAGATCGAGGGGATCACGAACAGGGTAAAGATCGTCCCGATGAACATGCCGGCCACCAGAACCAGCCCGATGGAATTCCGTGCCGCGGCCCCGGCGCCGCTGACCAGAACCAGTGGGAAATGACCGGCAATGGTGGCGCCGGTGGTCATCAGAATGGGACGCAGACGGGTCAATGCCGCCGCGCGGACAGCCTTGATTTTGGAACTGCCCTGACGCTGCATCTGGTTGGCGAATTCAACGATCAGGATGCCGTTTTTGGAAACCAGTCCCACCAGTGTTACCAGCCCCACCTGAGAGTAGATGTTCAGCGTGGTGGTCCAGCCATGGGTCCAGAAATCGACATTCGGGTCGGGCATCTTCAGAAACGTCAACAGCAGCGCGCCGAACAGGGCCAGGGGCACTGACCCCGCCAGGATCACGAATGGATCGCGGAAGCTGTTGAACTGCGCCGCCAGAACCAGAAAAATCAGTACGATGGCCAGGGCAAAGGCCCGGATGAAAGTGTTTCCCTCTGTTCTCAGTTGCCTTGATTCGCCGGTATAGTCGATTACATACCCCTGAGGCAGGATCTTTGCGGCTTCACTTTCCAGAAACGCCAGTGCTTCATCCAGAGGGCGAACCGGC
Organism: Desulfobacteraceae bacterium UBA5616; assembly: GCA_002423615.1. GTDB lineage: Bacteria > Desulfobacterota > Desulfobacteria > Desulfobacterales > UBA5616 > UBA5616. The sequence goes on along the minus strand of DIKO01000112.1, from coordinate 60,386 downwards.
ACGCCGCTGATCGTTACCGCATTGAACTGCTGAATACGGTTGAGAGAGCGCGGAACGGTAAGATTTTCAACGGTCGCGATGGTGCCGAGGGGCACCAGGGTGCCGGAAGGCCCGCTGACATACACATTTTTCAGCTGGTCTGCGGAAAGACGGTCCAGGCGCCGTATTTGAGGAATGACCTTGTAACTGCGCCCGGCCATGTTAAAGCGGTTGACATAATCCCCTCCGAGCAACACGGAAAGATCTTCACCCACCTGCTGCAGGTTTAACCCCAGGTCGGCCGCCTTGTCACGGTTTATGACGATTTCGGATTGGGGCTGATCGATCTTGACGTCAATAATCGGCGGGAATGCGAACATTCCGCTTTCAATCGCCTTAAGCTGGAGTTGTTCGGCAAACTCGAGGATCTTGCCGGTTTCTTCAGTGGAGGCCAGTATGAATTCCACCGGGAACTGCCCGCCTCCGGGAAGGGCGGGAGGGGTTACCGGGAACATCCGCATGCCGGGGATTTTTGCCAGCTTCTGCTGCACCTCGGGCAGGATCTCAAAAACGGTCCTGTTTCGTTCCTCCCAGGGCCGGACCACCATGCCTCCGAATCCCGAGGAAGGATTGGTGATCTGAAAGGTAAACGCGGTCTCCGGTATGCTTTGAAACGCTTCGTTGGCCGCAGCCGCATTCCGGCTGGTTTGATCGAGTGTGGCGTTGGCGGCTGCGTCGACGATGCCGAAAATAACCCCCTGGTCCTCGGTGGGCGCCAGTTCTTTCGGGGACATGATATACATGGGAATGGTCAAAACGCAGATGCACAGCCAGAACATATAGACCAGCGGCCGGTTGGCCAGCGTGCGGTCCAGGCACCGACCATATATACTCCGGATCCTCTTAAAATACCGGGATACAAGTTCGGCAAACCCTCGTTGGGACATACCGGGTTTGAGAATCCTGGAAGACATCATGGGAGATAAGGTCAGGGCGACAACTCCGGAAACGGCGACGGCTCCGGCCAGAGTAAAGGCGAATTCCCGGAACAGCGAACCTGTCAGCCCCCCCTGAAGACCTATGGGCGTATACACCGCCGCAAGGGTGATGGTCATCGCGATAATGGGGCCCACCAGTTCCCTTGCACCCAGAAGAGCCGCATCCAACGGTTTTTTCCCCTGTCCCAGGTGACGTTCGACATTTTCCACGACGACGATGGCATCGTCCACCACCAGTCCCACGGACAGCACGATGGCCAGCAGTGTGAGCAGGTTGATGGAAAATCCAAAAACCTGCATGAGGAACACCCCGCCGATCAGGGACAGGGGTATGGCAATCACCGGAATGAACGCCGAGCGCACCGACCCCAGAAACAGGAATATGATCACCACGACGATGATCAGCGTTTCAGTTAAGGTTTTGACCACTTCGCTGATGGCATTGTCGATGTAGGCGGTGGCGTCATAAGCGATGCCGCCCTCGATACCCCGGGGAAGGTCCTGCTGCAAGGCCTTCATTTCGTTCCGCACACGCCCGATGACGTCCAGTGAGCTGGCGTTCGGCAGCGGCCAGATCCCCATGAAAACGGCTGTCCGCCCGGAAAATCGCACTTCCGTGTCATAATCCTCGGACCCCAGCACTACATTTGCGACATCCTGAAGGCGGACTACGGCGCCTCCGGTCCGGCGGATGATCAGACGCTTAAACTCTTCAACCGAGTGCAGGTCCGTGTTGGCGGTCAGGTTGACCTGTACCAGCGATCCCTTGGTCTGCCCAACGGCTGCAAGGAAATTATTGGCTGAAAGGGCCTGCCTCACCTGGACCGGGCTGACATTAAACGCGGCCATGCGGTCCGGCTTGAGCCAGATACGCATGGCAAAGGTTCGGGCCCCCAGAATATCGGCTTTCTGAACGCCCTCCAAAGCCGAAAGACGAGGCTGAACCGAGCGCGTGAGATAGTCGGTAATCCGGTTCTGGGACAGGACATCGGAAGTAAAACTCAGGTAGGCCGAAGCAAACCGGCTGTCGGCGGATTCCACGTTGATGCTGGGGACCTCCGCTTCCGGGGGCAGGTCGCCCCGCACCTGATCTACCTTGGCGCTGATCTCCGAAAGTCCCTTGATGGCGTCATAATTCAGTTTCAGCCGAACATGGATGGTCGAAAGGCCTTGCCGGCTTTGGGACTGGATGTAATCGATGCCGTCTGCGGCGGCAATGGCCCGTTCCAGGGGTGTGGTGATGAATCCGCGAACCAGATCCGCACTGGCCCCGATGTAAACCGTATTGACTGTAACGACGGCGTTATCACTGCGGGGATACTGACGCACATTCAGGGTTTGAAAAGCGTGTGCCCCGGCTATAATGATGCCCAGGTTCACCACAAGCGCCAACACCGGGCGGTGAATAAAGAGATCGGTGAGTTTCATGTTCAGCACCTCCCTGTTTCACGCGTTGTCCGGCCGGGGTTCCATCTGGAATTTCGGTGCGCTGCTGTTGTCCACAATTATCGATTGCCCGTTTCGCAGCTTGAAAACCCCCGTGCTCACCACCGTGTCGCCCGCATTCAGCCCGGAGTGTACGACAATGAAATCGCCATGTTGTTCGCCCAGTTGGACGAACTGCCGGCGAACCACCCTGCTTTGTCCGGTTTCATTTTTGCCGCCGGCCTCCACCACAAATACCGAGTCACTGTAGGGGGCATACTGGACGGCTGTGACCGGAATGGCCAGAACCGGTTTTCTCGCGGGGAGTACGACCTCTACGTTGACGTACATGCCCGGGAGCAGGTCTTTTCCGGGATTTTCAAGCGTGGCCTGCAGGCGGATATTGCGGGATGCATGATCCACCTCGGAGTTTATGGCCGAAAGTGTGCCCTGATAGGTTCCTCCTTCCGGCGCATCGGTCGTAACGCGTACCTGAAGACCCTTTTTAAGATTGGTCATCTCTTGCTGGGGCAGGAGAAAATTTACATAAATCGGGTCCAGTGACTGCAATGAGACAATGGGGTGACCGGGTTCAAGGTTTTCCCCCAGGTTGACCTGCCGGATACCGAGGCGTCCTGAAAACGGCGCTCTGATGGTCTTTTTGGCGAGACCGGCGTTGATGTTGTCCAACTGGGCCCGCGCTTTTTCATAACGGGCCTTTTTGTCGTCGAAATCCGATCTGGAAACAGCCCGTTCGGGATACAGCCTGCTGTATCGTTTGAATTCCTTTTCCGCGATGTCGACTTCACTTTTCGCGGCCCGAAGGTCTGCCGATTCGGCTGAGACATCCTGTTGTGCCAGCAAACCGCCTGCGGGTATTTCAGTCCCAGGCTCAAAACCGATGCGGATGACCTTTCCGGGAAGCTCCGCGCTCACCACGACTCCCTGAACCGCCTCCAGTGATCCCACGGATTTGAGGACCGATTCCCATTTATACGTGCCGACCTTTGCTGCGGTAACCATTTCCGGGGGCGGCACAAAAGCTTCCCCCTGGGCAACCATGCGTCCGATCTGCAGGCCTTTGACTGCGGCCAGTCCGCCGACCAGAACCATCAGGCCTCCAAGGGTCAAAAAAATCCGGTATATTATTTTCATCCCCGGCCTCCTAAGATTCAATGGGACGTTGTTTTTGCCTCAACACGCCGGTATCCGGAGGATTATCTCAGGCGTTCCCACACGGCCCCCGTCTTTTTTGTTTTCGGAACAAAAAAACCGCTTCGAATTCCCCGCCTCTCCGGAGAAATCCGGCATTTGATTACGAGAATAAGCACAATGTCCTTCAAGTCAATGCGGGCCGGATAGCCCATCGGACCATCAACCTGTTGACTAAACCGACTCGCATGTCGTACCATTGCGCCGCCTCCTTGCCGTTGACGTTGAATTTTAATTTGCGGTTTATCCCCCTTGACAACGGCAATGATCAATACAGGTTGTGAATTTAATGAGTTATGAAAACGGCACCCGGCCTGTTCAAGGACCTGCCGTTTACCCTGACGTGCAGAAAAGGAGAAAGGAGAAGAGGATGACACAAGAATTGTATGAACGGCTTGCGGATATTTTCAATATGATCGGATACGGTTCCGGTAAAAGCCCGGAGCTGATCGCTCTTCTGAAGTCTCTGTTCAATGAAGAGGAGGTCCGCATTGCGGTGAACCTGTCCCCCATGGCGCCGGAATCCCCGGCCAAGGTGGCCGGCCGGATCGGCGCCGAAACGGAAAGGACGGCGTTGGTTCTGGATGAAATGGCGGATAAGGGTCTGATTTATTCCAGTGTCCGGGATGGAGAAAAATGGTACAAGCTCATTCAACTGGTTCCGGGGATTTTCGAGCTTCAGTTCATGAAGGGGCAGGTCAATGACCGGGCTAAGGAACTGGCCCGCTTGTTCGACGCTTATTTCCATGCGGCCGCTCCCGAAGACAAGCAGTTTGCCTCTGATGCAAAAGAAAGTGTTCATTTCGCCAGGGTGATCCCCATCGAAGAGACGCTGGATTCGGAAACGAAAATCTTTCCCTTTGAAAACGCCCGGCAGTATATCGAGGAAGCCGATGTGATCACGGTTTCCACCTGTTATTGCCGTCATAAACAAAGACTTCTGGACAGGGGATGCAGTTACCCGGATGAGGTTTGTCTTCAGATCGGACCGTTTGCCGAATTCGTCAGGGAAAGGGGCTTCGGCCGGGCCATTACCCGGGAAGAGGCATTGGCGGTTTTGAAAAAGAGCGCCGATGCCGGGCTGGTGCACACCTCCAGCAATACCCAGGAGCGCATCGATTTCATCTGCAACTGTTGCACCTGCTGTTGCGGAATTTTGAAGGGGGTCAGCCATTTCGGCGCGCCGGTGAGAAGCATTTCCAGCAATTACGAGGTGGAGGTGGACACCGAACTTTGCACGGGCTGCGGCGAGTGCGCGGTAAATTGCCAGATGGATGCCGTGACCGTCCATGAAGGCAGGGCCGCCGTTCAGGAGGATCGCTGCATCGGCTGCGGCGTGTGCGCCTATCACTGTCCTTTCGAGGCCATGCGGCTGGTTCCCCGGAAAGATTTCGTCGAACCGCCCAGGAGCTTTAAGGAACTGATCGCAAAACAGGCCGCAGCCAAGTCCGGGAACTCGTAAAAGGGGGTATCGATCCTTCTCAAATTCCCTTAAGGAAATCTTCGACCGCCTGATTGAACTCCCCGGGTTTTTCGGCAAAGGCAAAATGGGTGCCACCGGGGATGATGACCACACGGGATCCCGGAATTTTGTCTCCGATGAACTGACTGTATTTCGGGGGCGTCATGGCGTCGTCGGACCCGCAAATGGCGAGGATGGGAAGCTTGAGCTCGTTTTCACGGCCCATCACGTCGAACTGGTCACAGGCCCGCATGTCGTTCAGCATAACGGCTGGACCGATTTCGTCGGCCCGGCGCTGTAAAATTTCCGTCAGTTCCGGATCGATCCGCTCATAGGTGGGTTTTGTAAATTTTTCGAAAAGATCCGGGTCATCGATGGCCTTTTCCAATGTATTCAAAAACATGGGATGAACTCGAAGTCTCAGCCCGCTCCCGGCGAGAATAAGTCCCTTGAGGGAATCGGGAAATTGCAGGGCATAGGAAAGGGCGATGCCGCCTCCCAGGGAATGGCCAACGAGAACCACATCCGACAACCCGTGTTCCTTGATGTAGGCGTTGACCCATTTGGCGTATTCGGGAATGGTAGAGCAGGGGGTACCCTGGGGATGTCCGGGAAGATCCACTGCGGTAGCGTTTTTAAAATATCGGGTCTGATGGCGCCAGGCGTCTTTTGATCCTCCTGACCCGTGGATAAAAAAAAGATGCATCTTACTTCTCCTTTTCAACGGTTGGGATGCTTTCGATTAAACCCGGTTCGAGTTCCTTATCGAATCGGGTGTGGATGGAGTAGTCCTGGAAGTCGTCTTCACGAAGGCCGATGATGTCGCCGGTCCTTTCGACATGGACATCGCCCGCTTTCGTGGGCAGCTTGAACTTCATGCTGAGTTTTCTGCCCAAAAGGAGCCTGACGGTTTCCTTTTTGGAGACCCTCATGTAAAACGACAATCCTCCTGGTGATATATCCGACAGCGTTCCCTTAAAGGGATTGCCCAGGACTTCTCCGGTGCTTTTCTGAAACTGGAAGACCCCGATGCCGGGAATTTCAATGCGTTTTTGTTTTCTGCGATTGATGTTCATGTCCCTGATCAGGTCATGGATCAACCCCGCTCTTAAGCAGTGATCCGTCAGTTTGGGATTCAATCCCGGAAAACCGGTGCTCCAGTCTTTTAAAACCGAGTTGTTAAGAATTTTCAATTTTGCGGGGGATTCGGCGATCAGGGATACGGAATTAAATGCTGTTGTGGAAAAAAATACATCATCTCCGGAAAACTCCCCGGGACCTAAGGTTTTAATTAAAATTTCCTGATTCTTATCCTGCGTCCGGCAGACCATTTTCAGGCGTCCCTGATCCACAAAATACAGATTTGCGTTTTTAGCCCCCTGCTCGTAAACCGTTGTGCCGGGGCTGTATTCGGCGTGTTTCATGGCGAAAAAGAGAGCGTGTGTTTCTTCGGTGGTGAGGGTGTCATAGAGCTTTTTCCAGACCCTCAGGTGATTTTGATCCAGGAGTTTGGATTTTTCCGCTTCAATGATATCCGCGGACCTGGTGATTTCGGTCAAGGCCAGTGGGTCCACTTCGAGAAGCCGGTTTCTCAGGGATTCGGCCCTGCTGAAGTTTTTTTCCGCCGCTGCAGCGACAGTGAGTTCGAATAACAATTTGACGGCGGCTTCAATCCGGTTCTCTTTAACCAGGCGATCGACGAGTCGGTCTTTTTTTTCAAGGTCTTCCATTGAACAGGCTCCCTTCTGGGCGGGTATGGGTCACGACCGGTTTTTGTCCCGGCCGGCACAGCCGGACCGTACGGTTTAAGGCAAATAAGGATTGAATATTAGCTGCATTGTTTGGGGTTAGTCAAGGATTATAATGGATAAACAATTTAAATCATAACGATAATTGATGCCCTGCCGGGAAAGTTCCCGGCAATTGGCCTTGACTATGGCCAAAGGTCCGTATACATACCCACTGTTTTTGTCGAGATCAAAATGAAATCGGCTTCATGAATTTGATGGAGAACAGTACATGGGAATTTTGGGAAAAATCGTGGGGGGTACCCTGGGTTTTGCGATCGGCGGCCCTTTGGGCGCGATTGCGGGGACGGCTTTCGGACATGTTTTCGATAAATCCGGCGAAGTTTACGACGCGGGGCCGAAACAGGGATTGTCCGTCGGGGAATCCACCCAGCTGACGTTTTATGTCGCCGCGTTTTCCATGCTGGCCAAACTGGTTCAGGTGGATGGCCAGGCCAAACAGGAGGAGATTAATTCCGTTGAACAATTTATGGTCCGGGACCTGAATCTGGATCTTTACGGCCAGCGGATTACGAAGAATATCTTTTTTACCGCACTGCGATCTCCGCAGCGGTTCGAGGATTTCGCCTATCAGTTTTACGCCCGGTTTCACGGTCAGCCCCAGTTTCTTGAGCTCATGATCGACATCCTGTTCAGGGTGGCCACGGCGGACGGCAAATTGAGCACGGAAGAGGAAAATTTGATCCACACGGCGGTCAAAATTTTTCAGTTCAACGAAATCGATTACCGGAAAATCAGACAAAAATACACCGGCGCGGTTGATAAATCCTATGCCGTCCTGGGGTGCGACAAGACTGATCCGGACGAGACGATCAAAAGCAGGTATCGGAAACTGGTGAGTGATTACCACCCGGACAAGATCGCCTCCAAGGGCCTGCCCGAAGAATTCATCAAATTCGCCAATGAGAAATTTCAGGAAATTCAAACGGCTTATGAGGATATTAAAAAAGAGAGAAACATCAAATAAGCCTTCCGGAAGAATGCCTCAAAGCAGTTCCAGAAAAGCCTGAATGCGGGTGCTGAGCTGCCCCGATCGGGTTGTATTGTACTCGCGCTCGAGTTCAATGACGGGGATGCTTTGATCCAGCCGCAGTTGATCCGCCAGTAATTTTCTTGCCCCGGCAAAATGGTCGCAGAATTTCAGCCGGGCGAATACAATTCCGTTTATGTCTGTTTCGTCTATGATCCGTTTGACAACCTTAAATGATGATCACAGGTATTGGCGGCAATGTAACCGTCCAGAAAATTGAGGTCGCCGCTCATGAGGCTTTCCAGAACCGACCGGGTGTAGCTGCAGTTGATGCGGTGGAGGTGAGCGTCTGCATTCTGGGTGGTCTTAACTGTGTTGGCCCTGATCCGAATGGGCAGCATGCCCCCGGCGTGGATGATTTCTTCGGGAATGCCGGAGCATTGAGTACCGATGACCCGCCCTCCATGGGCCTTCCAGTCCTGAATTTCCGGGTTTAATAATTTTCGGGATGCTGTTTTGAAACAGGAGAAATCATTCATATCCAATCTCCGGGGATCAGGGCGCGTTATGCCATGATGGTGGTGAAGAAATCTTCAATTTGCTCTCGCAGATGTTCGGATGACAATATCCGGTCGTCATTGTAGTCCAATTCGATAAAAAGGGCCGGAATCCCCTGGTCCTGAAAATGCCGCCGCATCATTCCGGAAGCTCCGCAGATGCTGTTGCATCCCACGTGCTGGGTGACGACAATGCAGTCGCATTGGTATTGCTGAAAGGTTCGCATGCTGTAATCAATGAGTTTCCGGGTGTCAAACCGCATGATGGACATGGTCATGTCCAGACCCTGCCAGGCGTATCCCTGGAGCATGGTATCGAGATTCGTCGTGTCGATGGGGCGCAGGATCGGTGTTGATGCCAGCATGGACGTGATCACGGATGCGCCGAGTTCGGTCTCCATCCATGTAAAGAAATCACGGTCAAAGGTCGGTTGCACATGCACCCAAAGAACGCGATGTTTTTCTTCCGTCTGGTGGGTGATGCCCTCCTTGACGCGTCGAACGGCCTCCTGGTGAAAAATTCTTGTCGTTTCGGTATTTCTGGGATGCCCGGCAGAACTCATAAAGCAGATATACGGGAAACCTTTCAACGCAGCAGGCACCGGGGATGGCTTTAAAGTATAAAGATCCGAAATATCCACCAGGAGATCATATGCCCGGTTGGACTCTTCAATGATATGGCGGAATCGATCCGGATCGAATTTTTTCCCGGTGACGTCTTCTAAAAAGGGGATCAGTTGCGTTTTGATTTGCCGCCCATACCAATGGGCCGCTTCTTTTCCATATGTATAAGGCGTTTCAATGAACAATGCCGGAATGCCCATTGCCTTTTTCATGACGGGATAAGCAACACGCGTGCCGTCGCAAGGCGCGGATGAGGCAACGAAAAAAGCATTCTCCGGAAATTCTCCGGAAAGGGCCGCACCGGTGATAAAACGATCCGTGGAACACACATCCGACGGCAATCCGGAAGATTCTGCCTTTTCAACAAAATCATAAAAAACATCCTTGCTGTTGGCGGTAAACATCATGGGATAGGTTTCCAGGCAGAGCGGAACGCAATCAAACGCATAAAATAACTGGGGCGTCAAGCCGAACTCGACCAGGGCAACTTTTTTGTTTCGGTCCCCGGCCGCGTCAAACAATTCCTCCAGTCGCGCTATGGCGTCTTTCAACCCCAGGGTCTGCAGGGTTAAGTCGGGGTCGTTCATGGCGTTTAAAAATTCAAGCGCCGGTTTAGAAAAACCCTCAACCATTTCCCGGGTTCTTTTAAAGGCTGTTTCCATGCATCACCCCCCGTCACATCAGAGGTAAAACCGACTTACCATGTAAACGGATAGTACCCCAGGGCCGTGTCCAGAATTCCCCGCTGGGGGCCGCCCAGCCAAAGCTGAAGAATTTTAACGTCCCTGAGGTATTTTTCAATATTGTAATCAAATGCATATCCGTATGATCCCATCAATTCCATGGCCTTGTTCGCCACCCAGAGGGTGATGTCGCACACATAGTTTTTCGCCCCGGAGCATTTCGACAACAGAAAAGGCTCCCCGGGACTCCCGTACCGGCCGCTTCGGATCATCCGGTTGACCTGCATGGCATAAGCCCTGGCCGATTCGATTTTCAGCGCCATTTCACCGATGATGCCAGCGTGAAGGGAGCGTGCGCGAACCGGTCTTCCGGAAATCTCCCTGTTCTTAGTCCAGTCGAGAACGATTTCGAAGCAGGCCTGGGCTGCTCCCAGGGCAAAGCCGCAGGTGCCGATACGTCCCATTCCCACAATATCATGGAGTATTTTGGCGTCCTCTCCAGGTCCGGCCACGCGGTTTTCCTTGGGGACTCTGACGTTGTCGAAGAAAATTTCCGTGTTCGTGTCCGTCCAGCACATGCCCATTTTTTCAAACGGCTTTGAAAAAGACATGCCCCGGGCATCGGGTGGAATATAGATCAAAGCAATGCCTTCATCCCCTTTCGCCGGATCGGTGGTGCAGATGGTGCAGTAGGTGATATCCGCGACGCTGGCCCCGCTGGGCCATATCTTGTGGCCGTTGATGACCCACTCATCGCCTTCCAGCCGGGCAATGGTATTGATCGTCCGGCCGTGCAGGGTCGGATCTTCGGTGTTGGCTCCGCCGGAGGGTTCCGTGATGGCCATACAGCATCCATGCGGCTGATCGTCGCAGATCCTGGGGACAAACTCCTGGAGCAGATCCAGCCTGCCGGCCTTAAGCGCCGGCAGCATCACCCAGTTGATGATGCCCATATGGGTTGCAAGCCCCGCATCGGCCCGGGATATTTCATCATAAATCATCTCGGAGACCATCCCTCCCACACCCAGCCCGCCGAAATCCGCCGGATAAATCGCCCGCTGGACCCCGATATCCACAAGGCCTTTGTGCACTTTATCAAACGTCTCTTTGGCTATCTTTTCATCGCGATGCCATCCGCCTTCGAGATCCCGGCGCCGGGGCATGATTTCCTTGTCGATGTATTCCCGGACAGCTGCGACGATCTGCATGTCTTCATCCGATGCATCCAGGGCACCTAAATATTTTTTTCTCAAATCTGCTGTGGAAGCCATTCAAATTCCTCCTTTTTCGGCCGATTCAAATTATGTTTTGTCGACAAATCCTTTTACACCGATTCCGTTGATCAGGATATCGGTCGCTTTTTCATAAATGCCTTCCCCATGGTTGAATTTGTTGGTGCGGATAAAACGGCTGCAATAATCAATAATGCCCAGGACCATAAGCCCCAGCAACTGGGTGTCCACAGGCCTTATAAGCTTTTTTTGGATATAGTGGTCAAACCCCATGGAAATCTGCCCGGCCCGAAGTTCGATAAAATCATCCAGCATTTTGTTCAACAGCGGAGGATCGTTGACAATGGTGGCGCCCAAAAGATTCATGAAGTCGGTCCAGGAGTTCTGCAGGCCCAAAAAGTCCCATGTTTTGTCAGTGCCGTCATCCTGGGGCGTCATTTTGCCGCGCACATCCTTGTTGAAGGTATTGATCATGTCTTTGAATATTTTATCCAGGCAGGCGACAAAAGCATCCCGCTTGCTTTTGAATTCATGGTAGAAAGTGTTTCGGCTGATGCGGGCCGCTTTTACAATTTCCGTAATGGATGTTTTTTCCAGTCCGTTTTTCATAAAGAGCGGGAAAGCGGCATCAACAATATTCTCCCTTCTGGCTGACGGCAATTGACTTTGCTTTTCGTCCGCCTTCCCCTGATTTATTAAAACGGATCTGATCCGGTGCAGGGAAAGCCCTTCCTCCTGAAGTTTCTTAATCGTATTTAACCCGTTGATATGCTCCTGCCCGTAATAAACGGTTGTTCTGTTTGTTTTAATGCCCCCGGGCAAAAGACTTTCTCTCAGGTAGTATTTGATCGTTGAAATGGGGACTCCTGAACATCTGGAAAGTTGTGCCATCATCATCGGTTTGCCGGTTCGGTTCATACCCGATCTATTCCGTGTCGTTTCTGCCGACTAAATTAACCCGGCGCCTTTTCCCGGGCCATAAGCGCAGCGCCGTATGCGGAAAAGGCGGGAGCGGAAAAACGGCCCTGGTCGGTCTGCTGGCGAAATATATACTGGGCCATGAAAAAAAACGGCTTCTGTTGATCGATGCGGACCCCACCATGAATTTATCCATGGTGCTGGGAGTTAAACCCGAGAAAACCGTTAATGATATAAGGGAAAGGATCATCCGGGAAGCACGGTCCGCGGGGCGGTCGGAAAAGGAAAATCTGGCCCGATCCCTGGATTATATGTTGTTTGAGGCGCTGATTGAAACGGATCGGTTCAGTTTCCTGGTGATGGGCAGACCCGAATCCCTGGGCTGCTACTGCCCAGTGAACGATTTTTTAAGGAGCGGGATTGAAACTCTGGCGGAAAACTATGATATCGTCATCATCGACGGCGAGGCCGGCGTAGAGCAAATCAGCCGGCAGGTCATGAAGAGCGTGGATATTCCGATTATTGTTTCAGACATTTCCAACAGAGGGCTTCAGACGGCGACCCTCATCAAAGATGTCATACAATCCCACCACAAAATATTTAAGTATACACGGATGGGGCTGGTATTGAACCGGGTCAGGGGTCAGGAAAAAGAGTTGGAGCAGTATATTTTAAAAACCGGTCTTGAGGTTTTCGGATTTATTCCCGAGGATCCCGATGTAACCCGGTTTGATCTATACGCTCGGCCTCTTCTCGAATTACCGGAGGATTCGCCTGCTTATCAGGCGGTATCCCGGATATGGGTGGAATTGAATGCGGAACATTTCCCCGGGCCTATGCGGCTGCCGTCGGCTCCAGGCCTTTTTCCGTAGAGAAACGTCCATTTCAGAAGCCGTTCCATGGACTGGGGCAACTGGCCGAAATGGTCCAGGAACTGGATGGATTTGCCGTATTGACGGCTCATCGCTTCCCGGTCCTTATACCCGCATCCCAGTGTGATCAGATCGATATGCGCCTTCCGGCAGTAATCGATCCCATGACGCACATCGCATCCCAGGTTGGACTCTCCGTCCGTGACATGAATCAGGATATTTCGTTTTCTTATTCCGGGCATCAGGTAAGCCGCTGCGATTATCGCCTGCCCGGATGCGGTAAGACCGCTTGGCGCAACCGATTGGATGTGGTCGTTTTTGATGAGATGGGAGATCATCAGGATTCCGTCCTTTTCAAAATACGCAAAGGCCCGGAGATGGTTCTGAAACCCGGTCAGCGCTTTGTGGATGTTCGCCACCGTGTTTTCCACCATGCGCCATTTATTTCCCCGCATGGATCCGCTGGCATCCATCAGCAAGGCCACGCTCCAGTCCAGATTCGGATGCCGCTCCTCCTGTTGAAAACAACGGCCGGTCATCGGCGCCCGGTAAAGCCTCCGGGGATCTATTCTTCCGCTGGCCAGCCCGCGGCTGACAACTTTGTTCCGGCCCGCATAATTTTGGAAAATCATCCTGAGCCTGGAAACGGTACGCCGGTCGATCAGGGGGTGTGCACTGATTGAAAAATCCCACCGGGAGGTGGGAATCACCACTTCTTTATCCAAACCCACGACGGAACGAATGATGGGCGTCATGTCAATGGAATTTCCGGCAAGTTGCAGCTCAATCTCATGGAGAATCTCCGGAGAAAGGGGCGGCGCGGATTTTTCCGGGGTTTTTTTCACATGGGCCGCCGCATCGGAAGAATTATACCAGTACAGCCTTTTATCGATAACGGGTAGGGATGCCAGCATATTTTGGATAGAGTGGAAGGTCCCGGCATACAACGCCGCGCGTTTTTCGCACCGTGCGGTGACGCCTTTTTCCAGCAGACAGACGTTCTGAAGATTCCGGGAAAGTTCTTCGAGTATTCCCATAGGGCCGTGGTATTCGGGTCTTAAGGTTTCATCCGGAATACCGTTGGTTTGTCCGGCCCACCACAGGTAAATCAATTCATCCACGGACGGGCTTTTTCGGGTCATCAGCCCCCTGGTTTCCCGGATCGCCTTTTGTCTGGCCTGCCGGACATACAAACCGAATATTTTCCGGTCCGCCGCCTGGTCCAGGTAAATGGTTTCGCCGAAACGGACGATCTTCTGAAAGACAATCAGGGGCAATGCCTTCATCGGCTTGAAAACCGGCTCCAAAAGGGTCCAGACATGTTCGCTCCATTCGATGCGATGAAGGGCCTCATGGGTGATCAGCCCCACCAGTTGATCCATTTTGGCATACGGAACCGGATATTCCCCCATCACCCATTCCGGGTCAAGGGTAATGCCCGAACCGCCGGACCGCGACATGCCCGCATACTCGATTCCGCCGACGTTTTGTCCCAGGTGCCCGGCGACCTTCCGAAGGGCCCGCAACACATTGGCGAGTTCGGTAGCCTCGTTGGCGGAGGTATTCTTGCGCCAGAATTCAGAAATGCCGGTGGTCATGCTAATAGATTTTATAGTGGTTTTCGCTTCCTTTGGATGTCATCCCCAGTTCCACATGAAGGGACAGCAGTACGGATTCGACGATATCCCGGCTGAGCTGGAGGCTGTTGATGAACGCATCCCTGGTGGAGGCCCCGACGGCCGTCATTTCAGCGATCATCAGGGTGTGACGCGTGGAGACCACCATCGGTTCCTGGCTGTTGTTCCGGAGTTTGTTGGCGATATTGACAATGGTTAAGGCATCTGCTTCGGAAATTCCGGTTTTTAAATGGAGCACGCGGGTTTCCACATCCGATGGCAGGTAATCCAGCATGGTGACGTAGAACCGGTCCCTTAGGGCGGCGTCCAGCATTTCCGTTCCAACGAATTCTTCTCCTTCATTGAGGGTGGCGAAAAAAACCACTTCATCCGCGACTTTGATCAATCCCAGTTCGTCCATCCACACCCGGCGGTCTTCCGAAAGCACTGAAAACAGCATGTTCAAGGCCTTCGGGTTTTCAGGGCGGTTGATCTCCTCCAGATGGATGACGCAACCCGGAGTCTGGATGGCCTGTGGAAACAGAAATTTCTGGTAGTAGGTTTCCCCGTCCTTGAGCCGGTATTCCCCGAACAACTGGCCGGGTTCCGACAGAATGCCGATCTGAAAGACGGCCATGGGCCGATTGTTCCGTGCAGCGAACTGCCTAACCATCGTCGATTTCCCGCAGCCCTGCTTTCCGGTCACCAGGATGTTGAGGGGGTGTCTTGCCGCCAGCAGTTTGACCCTTTCCAGGTTTTCGATGACATGTTCCGGCAGATAAAAGTACTCCTCAGGGTGAGGTACGGCTAAACTCGTTTCAATAGGGGACATATCCATCCTTTCTAAAAGAAAAGATCACGCTGGCGTTACGTCAGAAAATCATTGAGCTGCGGGATATTCCAGCGCATGTTCATCTGCCGGAGTTTTGTGATGATGATTTTGGCCTCCTTCAAACGCGCCGGACCCTGATCCCTGGAAATGGCGGCCAGCCGTTTGGAGAGTTCTTTCATCTGGTCATCTTCGTTTTCCAGGGCTTCGGCCCTTGAAAACAGGGTTTCCGTCCCGCAACGGGGACAGACGCGGAGATCCGCCTCTCCGCAGGCAGGTCAGCCGGATTTACACAGGTACCTGAATTCCACATGGTCCGACGTGAAACCGCATTTATGGCAGGAAAGGTCCATGGCGCCTCTTTAGGGACGGTGAGCTGTGAGCTGTGAACGGTGAACGGTGCCCTTCATTCATCCGATAACTTATTTTTTCTCCATAATCCGGTTGGACCGGCGATACGCGGGATCCGTGATTTCCCCCAGATCCGTATCGATCAATTCCATCCGGTCGTAATAGGTGCAATTTTGTGCATTGGCGTTGATGTAGGTAATTAATCCGGTATCGCCTTCCATTACGAACAAGGGTGGATCGGATTTGATGCTGGATCCCATTTTCAGAATTCTGCAGGACCCGCGGCCATCGGCGTTATAGGCGTTTTCAAAAAAATTTTTGCAGTACCCGCAGGCCTTTTCCGGCATGGTCTCGCGTTCTTCCACGGTTTTGCCCATTTCGCCTTTTGATATGGTCATACTGTCCCTGACCTCTTTCCATTTATCTCTTCTGGACATGGTGCCCTCCCTTATCGGTTTTGTTTTTATCGATCGTACAAAAGCGATTCAGTGCGTTTCATAAACCGTGACACCTCACGATCATGATGTTTCAAACCCCGAGCCGCCGACGGTGGTGAGCAATCCTTTTTCCCGGTATAAGTCCGCCGGAATTTCGAGAAAAGACGGTTCAATGGCCTCTTCATCTTTTAACGGCCAGTCCAGCCCGAGCCAGTTGTATTTATCCCGGCAGTAATTATGAAAAGGAATCAAATCGACCCGGGCGATATTTCCTGCAAGCCCGGCAATGTATCGGGATGCCTTTTCGTGAAAATCCATGCCGTCGTTAATCCCCGGGATGACGGGTATTCGAATCCAGGTCTCTTTCCCTGTTTTCGCCAGCAGTTCCAGGTTCACCAGGATAATTTCATTGGTCACGCCGGTTGCTTTTTTGTGGATTTCAGGATCCAGATGCTTTACATCGTAGAGGACGACATCCACATAGGGGATCAGCTTCTCCAGTACTTCCCAGTTGCAAAATCCATTGGTGTCGAGGCAGGTATGAAGGGATCTTTTTCGGGCTTCTTTGAGCAGGTTCAGTGAAAAATCTCCATGGGCCGTGGGCTCCCCGCCGCTGAGCGTCATTCCGCCGCCCGAGTTGTCATAAAACGGTCTGTCTTTTTCCACCTCATCGATGATTTGCTCAACGGACATCAATTTTCCCACAACCGTCAGCGCGTCGAAGCGACACGCGTCAACACACTTCATGCACCGGTCGCAGCGGTCCAGGATAATTTTGTGGTAGGAAACGGTTTCACTTTGACTTTCTTCCGGCGAAATGGGCGGATTGATCGCATCGCGGGGACATACGTCAAGGCAGGCGCCGCACTGATGGCACATCCTGTTTTTCCAGTAGATTTCAGGGTAGGGCGCTATGGTTTCGGGGTTATGGGACCACAGGCATTTCATCGGGCATCCCTTGAGAAAGACGTTGGTTCTGAACCCCGGGCCGTCATTGACGGCGAATTTCTGAATATCGGTGATCAATTCCCGGTCTTCTGCGTCAACGATGGTAAAATGTTCAAACATCTTTGGTTAGCCTTTTAGGGGTACAAAAGGTCAAATAAACCCTTCAAATTATCTGTTTTTTCCAGAGATTCGATGACCCGGATCAGCTCGGCTGTTCTTTCTTTCCCGATCACGGGCACGGACAGGTCCGTGAATTTTGCTTTTATTTTCTCCTGTTTTACGGCAAGCCCGGGTATTTCCTGGAAAATATCCGAATAGGCGTCATGCCGTGCCCCATCGACGGTTTGAAGATGGACCCTGGCATCGAGCGCCTTTATTTCCGGGTCCTGGTGCGTGGATATTTTGTCCATGAATTGCCTGACATCTTTATCGGCGACCTTTTCATCCGTAAACGCCTGAAGCCCTGTGTTGCCGCGAAGAAGGGCGTTCGCCACACAATAGGGAATGCAGAATTTCCCTTCCAGCCCGGTATGGGCGTCATTTCTGAAAGCAGCGCTCAGGGCCGTGGCCGAAACCTTCACCTGGATGGACCGGATGTCTTCAAGGGCAATTTTTTCCCGTTTAACGATGGCCAGGGCCGCTTCAATGGGGCTGTGGGTGGCATGGCAGGATGCGTGGTATTTCTGGGCCAGGTTTTCAATGGCCCATGTATGCCCCAGGGTTTTGAGGGAATCCTCGTTCACCGACCCCTTCATGGCCTGAAAAAAACCTTCCGGGCCTTCAAGAATATCTTCAGCTGAGGTAAACCCGTCCGATGCCAGAAGTGCTGCCGTCACCCCCACCTCCGCGGCATGACCGGCGTGAAACGGCTTGCACATGGTCCCGAATACGCGTTTCAACCCCCCGGCCTGAGTACCCCCGATCCCCAGGGCAAAAGCCGTCTGCCTTGTGTCCAGATCCAGCAACCGGGAACAGGCTGCCGCGGAAGCCAGCGCCCCCATGGTGGAGGTCCCGTGATACCCGGAGAGATAGTGTTCAAACCCGGAGCCGGCGGCAATGGCAACCCCCGTTCTCAACCCGATTAAATAAGCGGCCAACAGATCCCGGCCGCTTGATTTTTTCCATTCCGCCAAGGCGAGAATCCCCGGAAAAAGGGTGACGGACGGATGCCCCAGGAAGGCGATCAAAGAATCGTCGTAATCCAGCGCATGGCCGGCCGCTCCATTAATGAGCGCTGCCTGGCAAATGCTTTTTCTCTGCCTGTGACCGATAATGACGCATTGATCCCTGCCTCCCATAAGGTCGGCGTAATGGAGGAGCTTGGTCACCGGAAGGTCATCCTTGCCGGCAAGGGTCACGCCGAGCCAGTCCAGCAAGGCCACCTTGGCATGATCGAAAACCGTCTGCGGGATTGCCGACGCCGGTGTATGGACGATGAATTCCGCCAGTCTTTTTGTCATTTCAACGGGTTTGTCCGCCATGGCGCTTGCTTCCTCCATCCCCTCACCATTCACCATTCAC
>DIKO01000112.1:23467-41932 GCA_002423615.1 Desulfobacteraceae bacterium UBA5616 | reverse complement strand
ATTTTCCATGACTTCCTGAACAATCGAATAGGGATCCTTCTCCTGGTTCAACACCTGGCTCACGGCGCTGTCCAGTCTGCCGTTTTTCTCCCAGGCATGCTTGATCCGATCCGTAATCTGTTTTTCGACCAATCCGAGCAGCTCCACGCGGATCCGCTCCTCGTTCCACCGGGGCCGGTTTCCAAGACCCGTAACGAATTCAAGGGTTTTATCCACCAGGTCGATGACGCCTTCCCCCTTGACGGCCACCGTCCGAATGATGGGGGGTTTTGATTTTCCCAGGTCCTCGTCCAGTTCAAGCATGGATTCAATATCCATAACCAGCTGGTCCGCGCCGTCCCGGTCGGCCTTGTTTACGACAAAAACATCCGCGATTTCCATGATCCCGGCCTTGATGGCCTGGATGGCGTCCCCCTGGCCGGGAACGCACACCACGAGTACGGCGTCCGCGGTTTTTACGACTTCCACTTCATCCTGGCCTACCCCTACGGTTTCGATGAGAATATAGTCCTTGCCGAAGGCATCCATGATTTTCGCCACATCCCGGGCAGACTGATTCAGGCCCCCCAGTGCGCCCCGGGTTGCCATGGACCGCACAAACACGCTTTCCAGATCGGTGATGTCGTTCATCCGGATCCGGTCTCCGAGGATTGCGCCCCCGGAAAACGGGCTGGACGGGTCCACGGCGATGACGCCGACCTTAAAGCCTTTATCCACCAGAATACGGGTCATTTTGTTGGTCAGGGTACTTTTTCCGGCTCCCGGTGATCCGGTGATGCCGATCAGTCGTGCCTTTCCCGTATCCGGATAGATCTTTTTCATGGCATCCATCCATCCCGGTTCCCGGTTCTCAACCCGGGTTATCAGGCGGGATAAGGCGACAATCGATCCTTTTTTCATGTTTTCAATCAGCGGGGCCCATTTTGCATTCATCAAAAGCTACTTTCCTGTTGTCCGGTTATCGACCTTTGAATTGAGGCTCTCTTTTTTCCAGAAATGCCGTAAATCCCTCTTTAATGTCGTCGGTTTTCATGGTCACGCCCAGCACAAAGGATTCATAATCCAGGGCCTGGGCCAGATCCCATTGATAAAAATTCTGCAACCCGCGTTTGGCAAACGCGATGGGGATGGGCGCATTGCCGGCGATTCTTTTTGCCATCCGGCCGGTGACGTCCATGAGTTGTTCATGGGGGACGATTTTATTGACCATTCCGATCTCAAAGGCTTCCCCGGCGTCGATCACGTCCCCGGAAAATATCAGTTCGCAGGCCAATGCCAGGTTGACACCACCGCCGGCAGCAACACCGTTGACCGCGGCGATCACCGGTTTTTCCACGCGGTTTAACGCCAAAACGATTTTTGACATGGCGGGCCGTTCGGTGGAGGAGGTTTCGGCAAGCGCTTTTGTCTCCCCTGAAACAAATTCCGTGACATCCCCGCCGACGCAAAAGGCTTTTCCGGCCCCGGTGATCACAATGACCCGTACTTCCGGGTCCGCGCAAACATCATCGATGATCTCGGCGATTTCCTGTCGCATGCGGCCGCCGAAAGCGTTCAACTTATCAGGACGGTTCAGGGTGACCCACCCGATATGGTCTTTTTTGTCCAGCAGTACGTGTTCCCAACTCATTGCATTTCCCTCCTTTGGTAAATAAGGAATTAACCCCGTTGTCGGGATTGAATCCCGACCTACGATGTGTCCTGAAATTTTCGCTTTACCGCAAATCATCTCGGCGCTGTTTTCGTAGGTCGGGTTTCTTACCCGACAGGGGGTTTTATTCCCTTAAAAACAGGTTCAATTCCGATGCGATGGCGCGGGTTTGGTCCACCATGCCCGGGAAAACGTCGGCGATACGTGTGATCTCTTTTATCAGGCTGGCCACCTGGCCGGCGGGCATGATGGCTTCATCTGCGTCCCGTTCAACATAAGCCTCTTCGCCGCCGGATCGCATCCTTTCGTCCTCTTTGGCTTTTTCCGGATGGGCCGCTGCAAGGGCTTTTTTGTTTTTAAGCACCCGGATAGGCATGACGTCCCCGCCCAAAACAAGGGTGGACGCGTCTTCCGACCGGAGAATGGCCTGCTTGTACCAATCCGGGGCGCTGCATTCCCGGGTGCACAGGAACCGGGTGCCGACTTCAACGCCTTCCGCGCCGAGCGCGAAAGCAGCCAGCAGCCCCCGGCCGTCGCCGATGCCGCCGGCGGCCACCACGGGGATTTCAAGGACATCGGCCAACTGGGGAACCAGGCAAAAGGTCGTGATGTTTTGCCGTCCCACATGCCCGCCGGCCTCAAACCCCGTGGCAATGACGCCGTCCACCCCGGCCTCTTGGGCCTTCAGGGCCATTTTGACGGTTGATACCTTGTGGAGCACCTTAAGCCCCGCTTTTTTGATCCTGTCGATGACCTTGGCCGGGTTGCCGCCGGAGGTGGTGATGGTTTGAACGCCCATTTCAATGGCGATTTCCAGGGCCTTGATGGCATTCGGCCGATGGATGGGGATGTTCAGTCCGAAGGGCTTATCCGTTAACGACCGGGTCTTCCGGATTTCCTCCCGCAATACTTCCCCGGAAGCGCCGGAAGCAGCAATCTGACCGAAACCCCCGCTGTTCGATACACCGGCCGCCATCTCTCCCATGGTGATGGCCCGCATGGGGCCAAGCATCAGAGGATATTGTGTTCCCAAAAGTTCCGTGATGCGATTTTTCATGAAGCGCCTATCCCGATAATTTTACGCCGTGCTGCTTTTTCAATTCCGCTTTTCTGATTTTGCCCGTGGCGGTCAGGGGCAGGGCGTCGATGATGTCCATCTGCCGGGGCCATTTATAGCGGGCTGCCTTACCGTCTAAAAACCCATGGATGTCGTCAAGGGAAACGGTTTTCCCTTTTGCCGGTATGACAAAGGCCCTGCCGGTTTCCCCCCATTTTTCATCAGGCACGCCGATGATGGCCACATTTTCGATGTCCGGATGGTTATAGAGAATTTTTTCGATTTCCGCCGGATACACATTTTCCCCGCCGCTTCGGTACATGTCCTTGGCCCGGTCCACGATGTAAAAATACCCCTCTTCATCGTAATACCCCAGGTCGCCGGTGTGGAGAACGCCGTCCACAATGGTTTGTCGGTCATTTCAGGCTTGTTCCAGTAACCGCTCATCACCAGAGGGCCCACTGCGACGATTTCCCCGGTTTCGCCGGCCGGCAGTTTTTCACCCTCGGGCCCCTGAATCCAGATGTCGCTGAACCATCCGGGTTTACCGATGGACCCCTGCTTTCGGATGACGTCCTCCTTACCCAGCCCCATCATGGCCGAGTTTTCAGTCTGGCCGAACCCCTGCTGCATGTAGAGGCCCCTTTCCCGTAAGGCCTCGATGAGGCTTTGCGGGGTTCTCTCGCCTCCCCCCAATACGGTTCGGACACTGCCGGTATCGATTTCATCGAGCTTGCCCGTATCCAGGATAAACCGCCACATGGTGGTCAGGGCGAAGACGGTGGTGGCCCTGTACTTTTCGATGTCTTCGGCGAATTTGATCGGATCGAAACCCTGACGCAAAATCAGGGTCTGGCCGGTGGCCAGTGCCGGGGTCAGAGAAATGAAAAGCCCGCCGGAATGGAATAGCGGAAGCTGGGCCAGATATACATCCTCGTCTCCCCTGACCGCGCCCATGGTGACGTTCATGATCTTGAAGAAGGTCTGTTCATGGTTGACCACCGCTCCCTTGGGGTCCCCGGTTACGCCGGAAGTATAGATGATGGCCAGGGGGTCTTCGAGGAACACCGGGAATTCGGGAACGGGCTCTTCGATGGAGAAACCTGAAACCGCCTCATGATAATCCCCGGCCCAGTCCGGGCATCCCGGCGCTTTATCCATGAGGCCTTTAAGGAAGATGAGCTTGTCTTCTTCAACAGGGGTTTCTTTTTTAATACCCAGGACATTTGCGCTGAAGACATCATGAAAAAGAAGTAAACGCGCGCCCGAATCATTGAGCTGATAAGCCAGTTCCGGACCGACCAGTCGAAAATTCAGCGTGACCATGATCAATCCCAGCTTGGCGGCTGCAAAGTAAAAATAGAGATACTCGCAGCAATTCAGGGCGAGAATGGCCACCCGGTCTCCTTTTTTGAGCCCGATGCTTTGAAAATAGCGGGCGAGTCTGTTGGCTTCCTCGTTTATTTTTTTGAAACTCAGCGGTTGATCTTCAAAAATGACGGCCGCCTTATCCGGGGTGAATGCAGCGCGTTTCACCGCGATCATCCCCACATTCCACCTGACGCTTCGCCTGTAGTCAATGTTCTCCATGTCGGGTTATCCTTGATCCGGGTTACAATTCATCCACCATCCACCGTTCACCGTTCACCGTTCACCGTTCACAGTCCACCCCTTTACCTGCCGGTGAATTTTGGTTTTCTTTTTTCCAGAAACGCCATTTGGCCTTCTCTGAGGTCATCGCTTTGAAAACTGTTCCTGACAAGGGTTTCCGCCTCTTTGACCCTTTGTTCGTCCAGCATCATGGCATCGCCGAACAGGGAGATGATTTTTTTCATGCCTTTGAGGGCAAGAGGGGCGTTTTCGGTGATTTTTTCCGCATATTCCATGGTAAAGGACGCAAGTTCCAATGGGTTGACCAGGTAATTCACGATGCCCTTGTCCATCAGTTCCTTTCCGGAAAATGTTTTCGCGGTCAGAAAAATCTCTCTTGTCCTGGCAATCCCGAAAGCCTCGATGAACTGCAGTATGCCTCCGGGATGGTAAACCACCCCGAGTTTGGCCGGGGGCATCCCCATCCGGGCGTTGTCTCCGGCGATTCTGACATCGCAGCAGGCGCAGAGGTTAAATCCCGCACCGAAAGCGTAGCCGTTGATCATGGCAATGACCGGATACTGGAAATTCCGCACGCTGTTCAAAGCCAGATCCAGGGGGTTGTGTTTATTAAGGGTTTCCTGAATCTCGGGGGAAACCTTGGTGGGGATGGCGGCGATGTCGTAGCCGGATGAAAAGGCAGCATCCCCGGCGCCGCGAAAGATAATGCAGCGGATATCGTCATTTCGGCCGAACTTTTCCAATGTCCGGTGAATCTCTACCAGCATCACGGGCGTCAGGGCGTTTCGCTTTTCAGGCCGGTTGAGGGTCAGCGTCGCCACATGACCGTTGATATCGACCCCCAGCAGTTTTTCCGTATTCTCCTCACTCATATATTCCCCTTTCTGCAATTGGTGCCGGACTTTTCCTTACCATCAAGTTTCCAGGCAGGCGTGGTCAGACTTTCACATGGCGCCTGATGGCATCCACCACCTGATGGATATGGGTTCCGGATGTGAAGACCTCGGAAACCCCCATTTCCTTCAATGCCGGCTTGTCCGATTCCGGGATAACGCCGCCGACCAGCACGACGACATCTTCGCATCCGGCCAGTTTGAGCTTTTCCATGAGTTTCTTCACCAGAGGGATATGGGCCCCCGAAAGGATGGACAATCCAATGACCTTCACATCTTCCTGAACCGCGGTATTGACGATGCGTTCAGGGGTCTGGCGCACCCCCATGAAAATGACTTCAAATCCCGCATCCCGAAGGCCGTAGGCAATGACTTTGGCACCGCGGTCGTGGCCGTCCAGGCCGATTTTTGAAACAAGCACTCTGATGGTCTTCTCCATGGGGTTCTCCTTCAATCCAATAGGGGGTCGCATTCGACCAGGGCTGCAGGTATGCCCAAACGGCGTTCGATATCCAGGTAGACGCGTCCGGTAAGGTCCCGTCCCCATCCGCTGATGTGAAAAGGCGAGGAAGGAAGAATCACGAGGTCCGGCCGGACGCGGCTTTTTTTGATGAAATCCTCAACGGCGACAATGAAGTCTTCTACAACCAGCAAATCCCCCATGCAGATATTTCCTCCGAAATACCGGTTTTCAGGGGTGAGAAGGTAAAGATCGACTGCGGAAAACCCGCCGTCCGCGCGGATGGCTTTTTCCATAAAAGGACGGATCAGTTTGGATGTGAGCACCAGTACGCGTTTGGCCTTTCTGGACGAAATGGTCTGCCGGAGCAAGTCCGGCCATTGTTCCGGGATGCCGGAATGGCTGAAAACAGCTCCCAGATGGGTCGCGGCTTCCGGAGAATACGGATACGCAAAACAACGCAGGGGCACAGGGATGGAAATCGGTTCTCCGGCTCTTTGCACCGTAATGGACGTTGCCGTCAGATCGCTCTGATGAAGCACGGTCAGCAAGGTCCGGGCCTTGCGCCTGGTCCTGACCGGGATGCCGTTGATTTTCACCATGCGGTCCCCTTTTCGCAGTCCGGCCCTGGCCAGGGGGGAGTTGTTGATCACGCCGGCCAGCACCGGCTCGTTGATCCTCTCCGGGTTCAGATAGTCTTCAAAAAGTCCGGGTCTGACAACAACAGGACAATCCGCCCGGTCTCTGAATGAACGGATATGGCCGGTCAATCCGGTCCAGAGGGATTCATCCGGTTGAATGTCGCGGGATATGCGGTTTCCGGCCCAGCCCGGCAGGCTGATCTGAATCAGGGTGGGGGAGTGCGCCGCCGCAAAATCCAGCGTTTCGCTTAAATCCCGGAACATGGCATCGGCGGAGGGATAAGGCCAGGGCACAATGACCACGGAATAGGGGATTTCCGCCTTTTCAAGGTGCCTTAAAGAGGAAAGGGCGATTTCCGGGTGATGGTCGCCCATCAGGATCCGCCGTCTTTCCGGGGAGGCGGAGTTGATGGAAATGTCCAGGTAAACAGGCCTGCAGTCGGATAAAACCCCGATCATTTCAGGGGTCAGGGTTGATCCATGGGTGGATATCCGGAAGCACTCTCCGGTCCTGGACCTTAACTTTCTCAGAATATCTTTAATATGGGGATGGGAAAGACTTTCTCCGGGACTTTTCATGTCGGGGAAGATGCTTAATTTCGACCCGGGAACATAATGGTGGATCCGGGATCGGATCTGTTGGAATTCCTTTGCTGCATTTCCGGCTTTCGGGGCCGACACCGGGCTGCTTGTTTTATTATAACAGAACAGGCAATCCAGGTTGCAGCGCGTGGCCGCATGGGCGAGAATATCCGAGGCCCCGTTGCTCGGGGTCAACCATCGGGAAGGGTCCTTTAAGCTGAAACCATCCACATTGACGGCCCGGCCTCCGGACTCGAGGTCGATCAACCCCAGCAGGGACTGTAAAAGCCCCTGGATGAAGCCGATCCGGGGTTCATAAAGTTCCAGTGAATCGGTGGCTGGTTCGGGAATGTCCTCGCGGGAAGAAAAAAGGGGATGGATCATCGTGCGGTCGCTGAGCAGTTTGTACCCGTCGACAAAAACATCCTGGTCTCCGTGAACGGGGATCACAAGGTCAAGCAATGCCTTGAAAAGCAACCCGATGAGGTGGTCCGGATTCATTGCCGACCGATCCGGTGGGTCGGCAACGGGAAAACGATAGACATCCGTTGTTTCAGGCGGGTTAAAATCCGATCCATTTGTCATTGGTGTATTCCCGGATGTCTGGTTTGATTCATACATACAACCCACAATTTTCGGTCCACGGCTACAGAATTGAAGGCGGATCGTATTCTCCGAAAACATCGCGGAATACGTCGCACACTTCCTGTATGGAAACATAGGCCTTGGCGCAGGCAACCAGATGAGGGGCGAGGGCTTCATCTGGTTTTCGGGCTTTTTGCTCCAGTTCCATGAGCAGCCGCTTTACTTCGCGGTTATCCCGTGCTTGTTTGACTTCCTTTAACGACGCGATCTGAAGCTGTTCAGCCCTGGACCGCTTGTCCGGATCATACGGATGGGGAACCAGACGGGTGGTTTCGACTTCGAGTTCGTTTTCACCGGTAAAGCAGTTGACGCCCACGACCTGAACATCCCCCGCGGCGACTTTTTTCTGATGTTCATAAGCACTTCCGGCAACCTGCTTCTGCATGTACCCGCTTTCGATGGCGGCGACGGCTCCCCCCATCTGCTGCACCTTGTCAAGCTCATCCAGCGCTTCACCCTCGATTTCATTCGTGAGATATTCCATGCAATACGATCCTGCAAAAGGGTCTTCCACGTCCAGGAGCCTGGCTTCACAGGTGATAATGCGTCCGGCATCCTGCATCAGCTGCTGGGCTTCAAGGCTCCATCCCAGCCCCAGGGGCTCATCATAGGGCGGGAAGGGGGCTCCGGTGCCGCCGGACAAGGCACCGGCAACAGCCCCGATCACCGCACGGGTCAGATTGTTCAAGGGCCGCTGGATCGTCGTGTCCGACGGGCCGATATGGGCGGTGATCGGCTGGCGGATGATCATGCTCCGGGGATCCTTCGCCCCGAAATTTTCCTTCAATATTCGCGCATACATTCTTCTTGCCGCCCGTTGAAAAGCGATTTCCTGAAGAAATTCCATGCTTCCACCAAAAGCGTTGAAGGTAAACCGGGGGGCAAACTCATCGATATCCAGCCCGGCACTCACGCCTTCCCGGAGATAGGCAATGGCGATGGCCATGCTGTAAGCCAGATCCTGCTTGCGGTTTGCGCCGGCCTCGCGGATATGGTAGCCGCCGATGCTCGTGATGTTGACGTTGGGCATCTGTTTGTTTAAAAAAATCAGTGTGTCGCGAAAAAGCCGCATGGCCGGGTCCGGTGGAAAGATGTAGGTGCCCCGGGCCACGTATTCCTTTAATATGTCGTTCTGCGGCGTCGCGCGCAGCTTGTTCAGGGGGATGTTCCGTTTTTCCGCGAGGGCGGCATACATGGCCATCAGGTATATGGCCGGCGCATTGATGGTGAAATTGGAGGCGATCCGGTCGAGGTTCAAGTCGCCCTGGTAGGGCTCGTAGATGATTTCCAGGTCCCGCAGCGTATCGATGGAGACGCCGACCTTGCCGACTTCTCCTTCAACCAGGGGATTGTCCGAGTCATATCCGCATTGGGTGGGCAGGTCCATGGCCAGGTTCGGCCCCTGCCTGCCCCCTTTTTGAATGAGATTCCGGTAATAGTCCCGGGTGTCTTCCGGTGCGCCGTATCCCGAATACAGGGCGGCCCGGGTGTGGGCTGAACCCGCCGGTACTTTGGCGGCCAGCCGGGAAAGACCCGCCGTGGGATCAAAGGGGTAGGTTCCCGCGGTAAAGGGGTATTCGCCGGGGAACCCGACCTTTTCCAGAAAATCATAGTTTTCACCCCGGTCAAGAGGTGTAAAGAAACGGCTGGGGGATTCTTTTAAATAGGGATATTTCTTTAAAGCTCTGGAAACCGTTTCGTCTTTCCATTGCCGCTCTTTTTCTCGGATTTCATCGCCATGGTTTTTCATATCAATTTTTCCTCGGTCGATTCCTCTGGGTCCGAATCCGGGGGTTGGGCGACGATTGTCTCCGTCCCCCCGGCGCTTATTTCCGGGTCTTATCCAGGGAGTTTGGCACCCGGCCCGGCATCCTCGGCAAGGTTTTCTATCCCCGCTGATTTTCCCCAGGGCGCTTCGCCAAGCCCCACTTTTTTCAGCGCTTCCCGTTTTAATTCATCCACCGCCAGCACTTCCATGCAGTTGGGGCATTGCCTCATGCTGAGTGAGCTGTCGATTCTGGCGTTGTAAAGATATCGAAATTTTTCCGGTGAAGCCTCATGACCGCATTCCGAACACTTCATGTCGCCTCCTTTCATGATCCAATCCCCTGGACCGTTCGCTGAATGATGTTGTCCTGGGTCTTCCGGCTGATGTCCACAAAATGGGCGCTGTACCCGGCAACGCGCACGATCACTTCGGAGTATTTTTCCGGATCTTTCTGCGCAGCCCGAAGGGTTTCGTCCGACACCATGTTGAATTGCACATGGTCGATGCCCAGATCCGCCCATGTTTTCATATAGGCCCGCCAGAGTTGATAGCCTTTTTCTCCCTGGAGTTGCGTTGGAGAAAGGCGCTGGTTCAGCAGAAACGCGCGTCCGTCGGTGATATGGTCTATTTTGCCGCAGGATTTGAGAACGGCCGTGGGTCCTTTTTTGTCCAGACCCGGGCCCGGGGAAATGCCGCCGTCATAAAGCGCATCGCCCTGCCTCCGGCCGTTGGGCAGTGCCCGGACAATGCTGGAATAATGAATGTTTCCGCTGACGTTTTCCGGCAGAATGGGCCAGGAATTGCCGCTGGGATCTTTCAATTCCCTGGAGAATCTGGCGCATTCCTTGAGGCACCGCAGCATCATGTTGTCCGCATCATCATCGTCATTTCCCCACTTGGGCGCCTGGTTGACAAAATCCAGGCGCATTTCCTCATACCCGTCCCAGTTGGTTTCCAGTGCGTCCATGAGCTGGTTCATGGTGTATTTTGCGTCATCAAAAATCAATTTCTTGATGGCCGTAAGGCTGTCGGGGTTTTCCACCCAGGTGAATGCCGTAATCCATGCATTTCCGCGTTCTCCATCCGGCCTCATCACATCGATGCCCGCATCCACGGCCCGCTGAGAAATTCCGGATAAAAACGGTCTCGGCGCCACGTCGCTTTGGACATACCGGGCGAAATTCACCGTTCGGGTCAGGAGGCTGAACAGCCATTCCATCTGTTTCACCCAGGCGGCGAAGACCTGTTCGAAATCGGTGAAATTCCGTGCGTCTCCGGTCCTGGGGCCCATTTGCATGTTGACGACATGATCATATCCGTTCCACAGGGTGTATTCAATAATTTTTGCGCAGTTCGCCGTGGCGGAAGCCATGCGCATGGGCTGGGTGCCGTGTTTGGTCGTAGGACAGGGCGACATGCAGGCCTGGTGGACCCAGGTCCTGGCCTCTTCGATGGGGTGCCGGTGCCAGTGCATGGCGTTGGCGATGAGGATGGGGTCATTGCGCATGGCCGGGTATCCCAGACCGTGACGGATGCACTCGAAAATCTCCCGCATGACGTTGTCTTTGACTTTGGGATGCCACCTGAAAGCAAAGGTGGGGTTCGGTGTTCTCACCAGCCGGGCGGCCTGCATCAGCGCGATCGTCATGTCATTGCAGGCATCGTCGCCGTGCTGGTCAACTCCGCCTAAAGTCCAGACCCAGGTACCGGCAATGCCCTGAAGACCTTCCCGGACCCATTTGCCCATGGCCAGAACCACGGGCATGTCATAAGCCCGGATTAAAAACTCGCCGATCAGATCCAGGGCCTCCTCTTTGGTGATATTTTTTTCAATGTTGACGTCCCTGTCGTAATACGGGCCGTGATAGTAATCGGGTCTGGCCGGCCACGCCCCTTCAGGCTGTTCTTTCCTGGCCATGACCTGAATGAAATGGTCATACTGGAGGGACTCCTGGAGATTTCGCGGCGGTCTGGCCGGCACCCGCCTGCAGGTTTCGGAAACCCTTAAGAGTTCTTCCCTGCGTCCGGGGTCTGTCTCGAAATTTTCGGCGATGATGCGGGCCAGCCTGGCGTACCTTCCGGCCAGCTTTATCCCGGCTTCCAGGCTGATCTTCATGGCTTCCCAGTTGATGATCTTTTGATAAAGGGGGAGCATGTCCGGGTTGGACACGCCCTGGGTTTTTTCCTCCGCTTCCGCGATATATTGATCGATTTCCTCAATAATGTCCTCGAAAGCCCGTTTTCCCGTCATGAAGTATTCATAATTTTTCCCCGAATACCCGCCGATCAGACTTCCCCAGGCAATGGCGCCGGACTGGAATTTGGCGATGTCCTCCGGGTCCGCCATGCTGATCAGCCTGCTCATGCCGTCACCTTCCGCATCCCAGAATTGCCCCACTTCGTGCACTTTCCGCAATGCTTCTTCCATGGGTTCGGGAAGGATTTCCGGGTAGTTATAAACCGCGGCGTTGGCCATCCCACCCGCACCCTCCCAGCCTTCTGTTGACGGCGTCGGGGTTTTTGAGCCGACAATCTGGGATTTGTCGACGATGTAAATGGGATCGGTTTCCCACATGGCCGCCATGATTTTGGCGGTTCTTAAAGGCTGGGGTTCACACTTGAATTGCTTGTAGAATTCAATCCAGCGAAAAGCGGGTTCCAGATCCAGTTTGATGGGAGAAATGGGAGCGCCTCCCGTGGACCCTTTCCGCCAAACGGCTTTTCTGAGATAATCCAGGCGTTTGGATCTTTTTTTCTCCGCAGCCCACCACCACTGGCCCTTGTCTTCAAAGTCCTTGATGTCACTTTTTAATGCCGGCTCTGCCATTGGTTCCTCCTTTGGGTCTCCCCATGGTTTGTTTGATCGGTTCACACGCGGGCAAAGCATGAAGTCGTGTTTCAGCTTTTTTGAAAAGTGTCGCACCGGCTCGCATCATGATCCGCTGAAACGACTCTGGCGGTGAAGTAGGTCTGTCTGGCGTCCACGCATTTTTGAACACAGTCGCCTTTACCCGGTTCTTCTTCGATGGGAAAAAATGATTTGCATTCTTCACATATGGGCATTTCCGTCACCTCCTTTTTTACATAAGCAAAACAGGGTTGGAACGCATGGTAGAACAGACTGACGCGTCAGTCAGTTTTTGACACTAAAATCAGGTTTTTTGAAATCGATGTCCCGCCGCGTTTCGGTTGAGGTTTCGGTGGAGATTCTACTTGGTTATGTTGAGTTGCAGTCCGTTCAGCATGAAATGGGCCATCTGTTCGGCAAGTCTTTGTGTGTCAAACTGTTTTTGTATCATCATGAAATAGAAGGCGCTGCGTTCAAAAACGCCGAATAAAAACACGGAAACGGTTTCCACATCCGTCAGACGAAACCGGGCGGAAGGTATGTCCCGCCGCATATGCTCCCGGATGAGGGTGATGAACTCCATGAAAAATTTTTCATTGATTTCCTTGAACAAATCGTTATGGCCCACTCCTTCCCGGAAAAGAAGTTCGGAAACATGAAGATTTTCTTTGTAGACCGCCAATAATTTTTTCAAAAAACGGTGTATGTTGCCCCTGATTTCGTCGATATTTTTTCCGCCGAATAAAATCTCCGTTTCCTGAAAAACTTTCTGGAACAGATTCATATGCTCCGTGCAGATGTTTTTAAAAATCTCTTCTTTGGACTTGAAGTAAAGGTAGAATGTTCCCTGGGCAACCCCTGCTTCACCAACGATGTCTGAAATCCGGGTCTTTTGAAACCCTTTATGATGAAACTGCCGGACAGCGGCATTGATCAGAAGTTCCTTGGTCGATATGGCCTTGAGTGTGTTGACTGACATGTCAGTCATATTAGAAAAAACAAAATCGCATGTCAAGAAAAAATTCAGGGCTTAAAAACGGTTTTGCTGATTACGATGAGACCCGGAATCCATCCAGATACATGGAGCCGGATTCGATGTTTTGGAAGACCATGTCCTGTATTTCAACGGTTACGATCTGATTTTTGATGCGTTCGGGTCCCCTGACCCGGACGGGGATGTAGTTTTTCGTCATTCCCTTTAATCGCCCGTGCTGTGGGGATGAATTCCCCTCGATTAAAACCTCGACCCGCTTTCCCACCTGTTTTTCAAAAAATGCCTTCTTTTTCCTGATGCCCATCAATCTTAACGCATGGCATCTTTCCTTGATGACGGAAGATGAAACACGGTTCGGGAATTTTTCAGCCTGAGTCCCCTTTCTCGGGGAGAAGGGAAACACATGAAGATAGGTGATGGGGAGATCCTCGAGTAAATTAAAGGTGTTCTCAAAAGCCTCGGGAGTTTCTCCGGGAAATCCGGAAAGAACGTCCGAACCGATGCCGCAATCCGGGATCTGCCGGTGAATGGTCCGGACGAGGTCCCGGTAGTATTCCGCCGTATACGGGCGATTCATGCGGTGCAGTATCCCGTTGTCCCCGCTCTGAAGGGGAATGTGGAAATGATGGCAGAACCGTATGGAATCCGCTGCCAGACCGATGATGTCGGAGGTCAGCTCCAGGGGTTCGATGGAGCTCAAACGAATCCTCGGGATCCCGGTTTCTTCCAGAATCCTCCTCAGCAGATGGTAAAGATTTGTCGGCGGATTCAGGTCTGTGCCGTAACAGCCCACATGGATGCCGGTCAACACGGTTTCAAGATATCCGGCCCCGTGAATCCCTTCCACCAGGGCAATCACGTCGTTAATTGCCAGGCTTCGGCTTCGTCCCCTGGCATAAGGGACAATGCAGTACGTGCAGAAGGCGTTGCAGCCGTCCTGGATTTTTAGATACGGGCGGGTCCGTTTCCCCATGGCGGTTGTTGAGACCGGATAAAAATGACGGGTTTCCCGGATATCGCTGATGGCTTTAACGGGTTTTGTAAACGTCCTGGGACCACCCCCCGTTTCCACGGCCCGAAGAAGCCGGCTGATCCGGTGTTTGTCCGACTGCCCGACAATATGGTGCACCCCCGGTATTTTCCCGATTTCATCAGGCTCGGTCTGCGCGTAACACCCGGTGACCACGATGCGGGCATCGGGATTCCGCCGTATGGCCCGGCGGATGGCCTGACGGGCCTGCATGGCGGCCCTGCCGGTCACCGTACAGGTGTTGATGATGAAAATATCCGATTTTTCATCAGGGGAAACATAACGGAAACCCGCGTCTTCAAGATCGGCGATGATGGCATCCGCTTCATGCTGGTTGACCTTGCATCCCAGGGTCTTTACGGTAAAACTGAAGTTTTTATGCTCCGTGTTCAATGAAGCCTCCCCCCAGAACTTCATCGTTCCTGTAAAACACGGCGCCCTGACCCGGCGTTATGGCCGACTGGGAGTGATGAAACACCACGTCGGCTTCCCCGGTTCCCACAGGAATAACACGCGATTTCACCGCCCCGTGCCGGTACCGGACCTGGGTGTACAGGTCGGAAGAAGGTTCGGGAATAATACCGATCCAGTTGATGCCGGCCACACGGCACCCGGAAAACAGAAGATCGTCCTTTGAGCCGACGACAAGCAGGTTTTCGTCCGGATCCATCCGAACCACGTAGTAGGGGTCGGCAGCCGGGCAATTGATGCCCCGCCTTTGGCCGATGGTATACAAATGCAGCCCTTTGTGGCTGCCCAGAACCCGGCCCTGAATATCCGTGATGAGGCCGGGTCTGGGCTTAAAATCCGCCTGGCGGGACAAAAAATCGCCGTAGGTCGCATCCTGGATAAAACAGATATCCTGGCTTTCGGACCGGTGAACCGGAGCGAGGTTTCTGGAATTGGCCCATGAAATAACGTCCTTTTTTTTCATGCCCCCGAGGGGGAAAACAGCCGCGGCCAACTGGGACTGGGTCAGAAAGGCGAGAAAATAGGACTGGTCCTTGACCGGATCCATTCCCCGGAAAAGATGGAAAAGCCCGTTTTCATCCTCCCGGATTCCGGCATAATGACCTGTGGCGAGTTTTTCAGCGCCAAGGGTTTTGGCAAAATTCAGGATGGTTTTAAATTTAATGGACCGATTGCAGACCAGGCAGGGGTTGGGCGTCCGGCCCGATGCATAGGCGGAGATGAAATAATCCACCACGGTTTGTCTGAATTCCGCACTGATATCCACAACCTCGACCCGGATGCCCAGATGCCGCTCGATCCGGGCGAAATCCGCTTTATGGCGGAATATTGTCTCGTCAATCCCCCGGCACCGGTCCGAAGGGGATTCGGCAGATGCCGGGAGCGGTTCAAAACCGGTGACAAAATGAATGCCGATGACGTCGTATCCCATCTCCGAAAGAAGGCATGCGGAAACCAGGGAGTCGATCCCCCCGCTCAAGGCAACGGCGACGGTCTTTTTCATTTAAAAGAAAGTCTGGGCGCTGGGTGTGGTTTTCATGGCCCGGGTCGGGCAGACGGAAATGCAGAGTTCGCAGAGGCTGCATTTTTTTTGATCGAAAATAACTATCATTTCAGGTCTTTGAATGGACAGCGCATCGGTCGGGCATACTGCCGTACAGGCCCCGCAGTGAATGCATTTCCGGTCCACGCGCTTGACGTCCTGGGAAGCGGCATTGACGTCCACGCCGGAATCCTTGAGGTATTGCACCCCTTCCTTGAATTGTTTCCGGGTTCCGGAAAGCTCCAGAACCATCAGCCCCTCTTCCCTGGGAAAAATCGTGGCGTTGAGAATATTGAAGGTCAGATCGAATTTTTTGGCCAGGTCGCACACAACGGGCTTTTGGACTTCGGTCTTGGGGAATCGCAAAATGAGTATTTTCGAATACACGTTGATCAATTCCTTCAAATGATCCGGCATCAGCGTGTCGGGATATGAATCCCGACCTACGGATGAAATAATGTTAATGATCCGTCATCGTAGGTCGGGTTTCCAAACCCGACATGCAGTCTGAAATAACGGTTGGTGAATCGGCAATTTGAGTATCCCTTAGATGGATTTAAGTGTCTTGTCAATATGATAAAACGAAGTGACGGGGGATCGGGCGATGCTTTAGGCCATGGGGATCATTACAAAGAGGGGGGTGCTTAAAAAAGAACGGGCCTTTATCAAAGGCCCGTTCTTTTTTTACTTCAACTCAATTTAGTGCATGTAACGCATTGCTTCATCAGGGGAAGGAGAACTGGGTGGTCAATACAACCAGGTCTTTTTCCTCGGCTAAGCCGAATGGATATGCAAAATTTGAATCGGAAATAAGGGCGGAGTACTGAAGTTTAAACGACCATTTCCCGTTCATCCAGTCCGGGTTGTAAGTAAAGGAGGGCTGGATCAGTGCCTGGGTGTCTCTGGGGTTATAAATACATACAAGGTCCGTGGCGTACATTCCGAAGTTGTAATTGGTACCCAGGCTGGCCATAAAATTGTGGTCGTCCCTGGACAACTTGGTATACCAGGGAAAGGCGAACGTAGCGCCGTCCGTATCCCCACTGGTAATATACGTGCCGACATATTCGAGAATCAGGCCGAAAGTCTGGTCGGGGTTCAGCTTGCGGATCATAAAATCCTTGTTGTAGCCGACCTGAACCTTGAGTTGGTCACACTTGGTGACCAGGTTGGGATGCAAATCCTCCCGCATGGTCTGGAATCTCAAATTCGGCTTAAAGGTCATATCCGTGCGCAAAACGCCGAAATCAAAATTTTTGTTGGCGTAAAAACCAAAGACGTTCTGCCGGGTATACTCATATGTGTAAGTGTCCGGAGCACCGTTCACGCCCTTCTTTTTTTCGAGAGGAGGCGTCGAATCTATGCCATCATCCTGATGATGCCGCCAGAAGTAGACGCCGGTCTGGGTGCCGTAAATGGTGGATGACGTCTTGAAGCCGTATCTGGCATCACTGAGGCTGGTGCCCGGATACTTATCAAAATCAAAAACCGGGAAATTCGCTAACGGGAAAGCATAACTGTCTATCGAAGGGATGTATCCAAAACTGGTATTCGGCGCGGGCCAGAGAACCGGACCAAATACCTTGTCCGCGTAGTATTGCTTTCCGTTGGCTCCGAAGAACCGCCACTCCGGGTACGGGGTAAACTTGGATTCTCCGACGCCGTTCCAATTGTTGCCGGAGGCGTCCATTTTTCCCGGATTCCAAGCCAGGGTTCTGGAGACCCGGTACCGCTTCGGTTCCAAATACGGGCTGAAGATCCAGTCCAGGGAGGTGCCGATGTTGTAAAACTGGTGCATGCCCCGGAGCATCCAGATGGGCATGCGGGTGTCTTCCAGGTTGGTGAATCCCAGGTCGAACCGGGCGTCGACGGGGTTGATCACATCCCCGACACGGAAAGCAAGGGCCTCTCCCCAGTTGACGATCTGTTTTCCGATCCGGAGGTTGTGACCGTTGGCCACCCTCCAGTCCAGGCGGCATTCACGGAAATCGAATGAATTGTAATAATTGGCCGGGACGCCGCTGCCTTCTTCCCGGTCATATTCCGGCTCATAAATGGCCAGGGTTTCAACCTTCAATCTCAGGTTGTCGGAAATGGCTCCGTTTAAGTTCAGCCGGAACCAGTTCCGGAAGGTGGCCAGGGGATCCTGATTGGGTGCATAATCCCAGCTTTCCATCCAGACGCCGGAGTTGTTCCGGAAAAAGCCGTCCAGTTCCCAGTCCCCGTAGGACATGTTCACGGCCTGAGACTGAACGGGGATCAGCGCCATGAACGCGACAAGGGCGAAGACGCCCAGAATCCAATTAACTTTACACGTTTTTAACATAGTCTTACTTCTCCTCTCCTTGGTTAAGTAGCAATTTGTTAAAATTCGGCGGGTTTTGTTTTTTGATATAGGGGTTGACCGATCCCTGTGGCAATCACCTCCTTTGTCGATTGAGCGCTTTTTTTTGAAGGCGGAAAGCTCCAAAACTTAAGCTGAATGAAAGATGCAGATTAAAACCGCCGGCGCCGTTTCTTGAAAATACGGAAGAACAGGAATTCCAGAAAAATATTTTCGGTTCTTGCTGTTCGACAGAAAACCAACGGGTACCAGTGACCACAGCAAACCAAGCGTACGAAAATGAATATGATTCTATTAATAGTATAAAATTCATTTTTTGATAATATGGTTTAGAAAAAATGTCAAGAAAAGATTGGAGGCCCGACTTGGAAAAGAAAAATGGGAATGGCTTCCCTCAAAAACCCGTCGTCTTGTCGCGCCCGATGGCG
>DIKO01000112.1:0-23439 GCA_002423615.1 Desulfobacteraceae bacterium UBA5616 | reverse complement strand
CATTTTAAAAAACTTTACTTGACAAAGGGGGAAATAAATAATAGACAGTTCAATGAATTGGGTTTCTTTCAATAAACACGCTTCAGCGTTGCTGTTTACATCAAAAAATTTATGACTTTCCCCGTCTTGATTGCACATATAGCGATTTTACCTGAATCAATAAGGTTGTTGGGTTCAAAAGCAAAAGCGACAGTCTCCGTTTTTGCTCTTCCGCGCCGGAGAAGAAATTCCGATTAATCGTTTCGTTGTATCAGGTTTCTTTCACATAACCATCTCCGGAATTAATGGAACGGCGTCTTTTTCACCGGAATCCAGGATAAATCTTTAGCGTATATGAAAGTCTGTGTGGAATTTTTTGGGATGAGGATGTTTAATCTTATCAACTGATGAAGAAGGAGTGGCGAATGAATCAACTATTCAGACAAAGTGTTTCAAAAAAGCGTGCGGGTGCTGTTGCGGCAATATCCCTGATGGTTGCCGGCCTTTTGGCCCTCAGCGGTATGATGTTCTCCACCGCGATGGCCGCGACAAAAGGAAAAGGGGACGCCGTCCGGTTTACCGATAAATTCCTCGGTGTGCAATTAACGGAATCCGGAAGGGTCTGGGCCGTGGGGCACGGTGGGAAAATCGTTTACTCGGATAACTTCGGCAAGGATTGGAAACTCCAGAAAAGCCCGACGCTGAGATCCCTCTTTTCCGTATGTTTTGTAACCCCGTCCAAGGGGTGGATTTCCGGAGAGCTGGGAACGATGCTCCACACCGAAGACGGCGGTGAAACCTGGAAACAGCAAAACAGCGGGACCGAAGAACAGCATCTGCTGATGGTAAAATTTTTGAATGAACAAAAAGGCTGGGCCGTGGGAACCCGGGGGATGGTCATCACCACGGAAGACGGCGGCAACAACTGGAAGCGGCTGCCTTTCACCGAAGACGTCACCATTAACGATATCTGCTTCATCAACGAAAAAGTGGGATGGGTGGCCGGCGAATTCGATTTCATCATTCGCACCGATGACGGCGGCGAGAACTGGACTTTTCAAACCCAGAAAGGGGTCGGCAACTATTTCGGCGTGGATTTTATAGATGAAAACAACGGCGTTGCCGTTGGAACCGAGGGGAATGCGGTGTATACCGTTGACGGCGGAAAGGAATGGAAACACGCCGAAAATAACCAGCGGGCCAAAAAAACCCTGCTTAAAGTCGGTTTATTCAACAGCAAACAGGGCCTGGCCGTCGGGCTTGACGGGGCTTTGTTAACCACGAAAGACGGCGGTATGTCATGGGATGAGTCGAGCAAGATATCCTATTACAACTGGTTCTGCGGACTCTCTCTTCTTGAAAACGGCAAGGGCGTTGCGGTCGGCGGCACAATCGTTACCACGACCGATTTCGGGGCAACGTGGGAGTAGCCGATACCCCCTGCGTCTTTGGGCGGATAGCCTGAATGGAATGAACCAAAGTTTCTAGACATAGAGAGGAGCAAGAATAAAATGGATAAAAGGATAATCGGTCTAATCATGCGATTCCGCACGCTGACCCTGATTCTGATGCTGGGGATCACCGCGGTGTTCGGGTACGGGATTACCAAAATGGCGTTTTTCACCCAGTTCATGGAATTATTTCCGGCCAACCACCCCTACGTCCAGATGCACAAGAAATTCATGGACTATTTCGGGGGCGCCAACGTCGCCACCTTGGTTGTGGAGGTCAAGGACGGGGATATTTATAACCAGGAGACCCTTCAGAAAATGGTTCGCATCCAGGAGGCCGTGGAGCTGATTCCCGGGGTCAACCCCTATCAGATTTTCTCCATCGCCAGCCCCCGGGTCATGGTTACCGCGGAAATTGCCGGCGGTTTCAGCATGGCCCGCCTCATGAGGGATGTCCCGACCAATGAGGGAGAAATGTTCGACCTCAAGGCGAAGGTGTTTACCAGTGAGCACTACGGGGCCTGGATATCAACGGATTTGAAGGCCTTAAGGCTTGAGGCGACCTTCATCGAGGGGCGGATCGACTATACGGCATTGTTCAACGGCTTCATGAAAATCAGGGAAAAGGAGCAGGATGCCAAACATACCATCTACCTGGCCGGGGAACCCATTCTGTATGGATGGGTGTATAACCATGTTCCCCAGATGGCCATCCTGTTCAGTGTAAGCTGCGTCATCCTCGTACTCCTGCTGTTTTTCTTCTGCGGAAGACAGCCGGCATGGTGGCTTCCCCTCCTCGGGGCCCTGCTCAGCGCCATCTGGGGCCTGGGCATTTCAGGGTTTTTGGGATACCAGTTCGACCCTCTCATCGTCGTTGTTCCCTTCCTTCTGACCTCCAGGGCCATGAGCCACGGAGTTCAGTGGATGAACCGGTTCAGCTTTGAACTGAAGCGACTGAACAATACCCAGGAAGCCGCCCATGTCACCGGGGTTCATTTGTTCAACCCCTGCGTCATCGGCGTGGTCACCGACGCCTGCGGTGTTCTCATCGTTGCCCTGATTCCCATTCCCATTCTTCAGCATCTCTCCATTCTGGGATTTTTCTGGGGGATGAGCGTTATCTTCACCGTAGCCGTGTTTTTCCCGGTATTCATTTCCCTGTTCAACCTGAATGCCGACCGTTATGTGGACAACCCCCACTGGACCTTTTTGACGAATATGATGGGCGGGATGGCCAGATTCAGCATCACCACCCACGGCAAATGGATACTGATGATAGCCAGCATTACCATTCTGGGTATGGGTGTCTGGGGATTCAGCCGGGTGCCCATCGGGGATGCCAATCCCGGATCGCCTGTTTTGTGGCAGGATTCGGACTACAACCAAAGCGTCGACGCCATCAACAACCGGTTCCTGGGGATGGAAAAGATGTACGTTCAGGTTCATGGAAACCCCCAATCCGCCGTGGGCGCCATCACCCTGCCGGAAACCCTGCGGGCCATGGATGATTTAAAGGCATACCTGATTCAAAAAGGCCAGGTGGCTTTCGGTTTTTCATCCGCGGACTTTGTCCGGAGCATTAACCGCCTGCTTCATGGAAACGACCCCAAATTCGACATCATTCCCGTCACCATGGAAGAAATCTTCATGCTCATCGCCATCTATCAGATGGGTGCGGCCCCCGAGGACATGGACAAATACATGACGCCCAATATGTCCGATGCCAACGTCATGCTGTATCTGCGGGACCACCGGGGAGAAACTTTGAAGGGCGTTATCGCCAGCATCAAGGAATGGACCGCGCTGCCCGGAAGCAAAATCATGGGGCCGTCGGCGGACGAAGGCGCTCCCCTTATCCAGGTGGTTGATTTTATTCCGGCCGGCGGTCTCGGCGGCATTCTGGCGGCAGCCATCGAGCTGATCGAGAAGGCGAACAACGCTCTGGTTTTAGGCATTCTCGGATTCACCTTCCTCTGCTGCGCGGTGGTTTACCGGTCCCTGTTCGCCGGGGTTATTTTTACCCTCTCCCTGATCCTGGCCAACTTCATGTCCTTTGCCTATATGGCCTGGAA
Organism: Desulfobacteraceae bacterium UBA5616; assembly: GCA_002423615.1. GTDB lineage: Bacteria > Desulfobacterota > Desulfobacteria > Desulfobacterales > UBA5616 > UBA5616. The sequence continues at coordinate 19,937 of DIKO01000112.1, read as the reverse complement.
GGAAATCGGCCTTAATATCAATACGGTGCCGGTCGTGTCCCTGGGCGTCGGGCTGGGCGTGGATTACGGTCTTTACATCGTCAGCCAGATCAAGGAACTCATTGCATCGGGCGCTTCCTGGGAAAAGGGCATCATCGACGGCGTGTCCTCAACAGGGCGGGCTGTTTTTTATCAGGCCGTCATGATGAGTTCCAGCGTTTTCTTCTGGTGGTTCTCGCCCCTGCGGTTTCAGGCGGAAATGGGATTTTTGCTGGGGATTCTCATGATGGTGAACATGTTTGTGGGCGTTCTCCTGTTGCCGGCCCTGGTTCATATGTTTAAACCCAAATTCATGACCCGTGTGTAGACATGGATAGATTTTAAACATATTCCACAAAAAAAGGGGGGACGGCGATTAAGCCGTCCCCCCATTGGTTCCCGAGCCGCTTCCGCGAGCGCATTCCCCATGGCAGGTCGCGGGGGACCTTCAAGCAATCCGGAACGTATTATCCGTTACGCATAACGCGTCATCTGCTGTCCTTCACCTTTTTTAAATACATCAGAACAACCCGGGGCAGTTCTTTTTCGAAAACCGGCTTCAACATGAACCTTTCCCCTTGAACCGAGATAAACGGGGTATTTCCGGAATTCCGGGCCCACTCTTCTTCCCTGCAGGCATGCGGGCATCCGTTTAGCAGCAGAACCACATCAGCGTCCTTTTGTTCCGTAACGTATTCAACGGGTAAACCCTCTTCAGAATCCGTCAGCCGTTTAAGCTCCCTGGCCATGCGGGCGCGATCGATATCAGGATTGCACCCGCCGCAGTATAGAATATAAATCTTCAATGGGTACGACCATAGACGTCGTCAGCAGCTTTTGCACTTTTCTTTGTATTCGTCCCAGTACTTCTTTTCCGTCATGCCGACGATTTTTTCGAAATTTTCATCCTCCTTGATGCCCGCAATGGTTTCGGCAAGCTCACGCTTTTTGTCGATTCCGCTTCTCCGGGCGATCATGATTTTCTGGGCCGCCGGTGAACCTGCCCCGTGCATGGCTTCAGGAAGACCCGCACCCACGGCCATATTTTCAACCAGGCGGAGCATTTTGAAAATATCGTTGACGTCGACGCCCTCCTTTCCGGTGAAACATTCCATGAGGACATCCCTGATTTCAGGATTGTTGATGTCGCTTTCAGAAGGCAGGGTGATGATTTTACCGCCGGCGATGTCCTGGGCGAGCCGCATCCATTCGTAAACCAGGCGGGTGATGTTCAGTTTGGTGACATTGGCCAGCATGGGGTTGATATTGTAAGCGCCCGAAGTTGTTTTGGACCCTTCATAGGAACAGGCCAGGGAGCAGGACCAGCAGGTTTCCGCCATGCCGATCATGTCGGTGAGTTTGTCCACAATGTGAGACACCTTGGCCACTCCGTGGGCGTCGGCCACCCAGTGGGAAGCCCCGATGACCACATCGGCCAGGCCGACCTTGCATCCTCCGTAATTCGACCTGTGGAATCCGGCAAAGGTTTCCACGAGATTCCCGGCGAATTCATGTTCGCCGGCCATGAAGACCCGTTCCCAGGGGATGAAGACATGATCGAAAATGATGATGGCCTCGCCGCCCACAATGGCGTATTTCGGGTTCCCGGCGTCCAGCGGGCTTTCCAGCCTTCGGCTGTCGTTGGTCTGCCGGGAAAAGATGTAGCGGATGCCTTTGGTGTCGACAGGTGTTGCAAATGCCACGGCATAGTCGGCGTCCTGTTCCCCCAGTGCTCTGGTGGGCATGGCGATGATTTCATGGGAATTGATAACCCCCGTGATGTGGGCTTTTGAACCGTTGACAACGATGCCCTCATTATTGCGTTCGACGATTCTGAGGTAAACATTGGGGTTTTTCTGTTCCGAAGGCCGTTTGCTTCGGTCCCCCCGGGGGTCTGTCATGGCGCCCGCGGACATCAGGTCATTTTTTTGAACGTGCATCAGGAATTTTTTAAAATTGTCGTGGTAATGGGTCCCGAGCTTCTCATCCATTTCATATGTGCTGATATAAAGCGCGTTCAATGCGTCAAAACCCACGCATCGCTGAAAACAGGTGCCGGTCTTCTGTCCTAAAAGCCGCATCATCCGCATTTTTTTCACGAGATCGTCGATGCTGTGGTGAATATGGGTGAAGCGGTTGATTCTTTCCCCGGTCAAATGGGACGTGGCCGTCATGATGTCCTCGTATTGGGGATCATGGGCCAGTTCGTATGTCAGGGCGGCGGTATGAATATGGGGAAGGAACATGGGTTCGTCCACAACGTTTTGAATTTTTTCCCCCATAAAGTATACGTCCAGGTTAAGTTTCCGGAGCGAATCGATATATTCTTTTCCGTTCATCAGGGTCATGCTGGTTCTCCTTATGCTCATTAGCTTGGGAATGGTGATTAATATTGGGCTCTTGCCGATTAATACCTATATCACTTTGATGAAAAGATTGCCAGACAATATTTTCCAGCCCTTCGTCATAGGTTGTTGACACAAAAATTAAATTGTTATAATAGATTGATACAAATTAGAAAAAATGAATCAAATTCCAGTCTTTTTTAATTTTTTCCCGCATTTCCTATCGAGCCCGACAAAACCGTCACGCATATGGAAGATACCCGAGATAAAATCCTTTCAGCCGCCGAGGAACTGATTTCCAGAAGCGGACTGTCGGAAACCACCATCGCCAAAATCGCATCAAAGGCAAACATAGCAGATTCATTGGTATATCAATATTTTAAAGGAAAGGAAGACCTTCTTTTCTCCATTGCGCATCAAAAAATCGAAAAGGCCATTGAACTTCTGGACGATCAACTGGAAGGAATCATCGATCCCGTGTCCAAACTGAGCAAAATGATCTGGTTCAGCCTTAAATACAATGAAAAATATTCGGATTACGCGGCCATCATGATTTTTGAATGCCACTCAAATTTGAACTTTTATGAAAGTTCAGCCCATCGGCTCTGTCAGGATTATCTGAAAAGACTGGAAGACCTGCTGATCCAGGGAACCGCCGAGGGAACTTTCCGAAACGATGTGGATATACAGGTGCTCAAAGACATCGTTTCCGGCATCATCGGCGCGGAAATTTTTGACTCCCTGATCCGGGGAAAGGGCCGGGGAAGCCGAGATTTGCAGGATATCATGGAACTCCTTCTGCCCATGGTGGTTGAAAAGGAGGGTTTTGAGGAAAACAACAAGGCGAATCGTATTTTGAGCGCTGCTGAAAAAGTATTCTCCGAATGCGGCTTTGCCGGTGCCAAAATATCGGACATCGCCCGGATGGCCAGGGTGGCCGAAGGAACCATATATGAATATTTCAAAAATAAGGAGGATCTCCTCCTGTCGTTGCCGTTAAAGCGGTTTGAAAAGCACCTGGAAATGATGGACCTGCTGTTATTCCCCAACACCCCCCTGGATAGAATGAAGCGCTATCTGAAAAGCTACATCGAACTCTTTCTGGGCGACGTCGATTTTCTCAAAGTGTTCCTGCTGAACATCATCTTGAACCCGCGATTTTACGAAACAGAGTCCTTTAAAATCTATTCAAAATACACCCGGGTTATGGACGATATCATCAACGACGGTAAAAGAGACAAATCCTTTCGGCAAAACGTCAACACGCAGATTTTCAAGAGATTCTTTTTCGGCGGGTTCCATTATATGGCCATTCGGTGGTTTGTGACGGGAAAGCAAGATAGGTATGATAAAATGGTTGAGGTGAATCACCTGATTCTGCTGTTAACCAGCGCAATCCTGCAGCCGGAGCGGGTTCCCGCCGACAAAAGATAATCCCTCTCATCGGTACACTGCAAACGTGTGGAAGCATTTCCCACACCCCCGCCAAGGGGTGTTTCAAGGCCTACCATCAGATTGAAAGGAGTGCCGGATCAATGGATTCTTCAAAAACGCCCAGGATTTTCCATGGTTTTTACATCGTGGCCGCCTGTTTTTTTATCCTGTTTTTCTCTGGGGAATGGTATTGAATACGTTTCCCATATTCCTGAAACCCATTGCCGAAAGCATGAAATGGGGAAGAGGGGATTTGGCCGTGGCCATTCTGCTGGGTTCCATGGTTCCGGGAATTGTTTCTCCCCTGGCCGGAACCCTGATCGACCGGATCGGTGCGAAAAAAATCATGGCCATGAGCGCGGCTTTCGTGGGAACGAGTTTCGGCGGCATGGTGATGTCGCCGGTGTTCAACTGGATCATCCTCCGTTACGACTGGCGCACCGCGTTGCTGGTCAGCGGCGTCACCATATGGGTCGTGGTGGTTCCCCTGATTCTCTTCGCCATCCGGACACATCCCAGGGAAATGGGCCTAAATCCCTATCAAACAGGAATCTTGGCCGGAACTCCGGCACAAGAGCCGTGGGGGTTCAGCGTTAAGGAAGCGTTTTCCCTTAAAGAGTTCTGGCAGATCGGCGTCATCATCTTCATTATCTCCCTGGCCTTCACCGGCCTAAACAACCATTGCGTCGCCTACCTGAACGACCTGGGTCATTCACCCACCCGTGCCGCATTCGCCTGGAGTCTGGTGATGGGATCGATGGTTTTCGGGAAGATCGCCTTCGGTCCCATAGCGGACCGGTGGGGCGCAAAAATATCCATGGCCATCTCCTGCGTCCTGTTTTCAGTTTCGGTCGGGATCCTGATTTTTGCAGACAGGTACTGGGTGGTGATGGTTTTCGCCGGACTATACGGTTTTTCCTGCGGTGCTCCCCTGGTCATCAACCCGCTTCTCACCGGAGATTATCTGGGAGTGAAGAATTTTGCCACCCTTTTCGGTATTTTGACGATTACGGGCACCATGGGTGGAGCCCTCGGTCCTGTAGGCGCAGGCTATGTCTTCGATATTTACGGGTCGTATATTCCCGTTTTTTATTTCCTCATTCCCCTGATGCTCGTGTGCGCCCTTATCGCCATGGTCTTGAAACCAGCCGCCCGGCCAGAGCTTTCACCCGTATCGGAGCTGTTGAGGGAACCGGTATGACGCCGCCGCGTGCCGAATAACGAGCTTTTGTTTAACCAAAACGTCGTTTCAGCCAGTCGATCATCAGCCGGTTCAATTCTTCGGGTTTTTCCTGCTGGGTCCAGTGACCGCAATTCATTATGACGTGCTTTTCAAGATCCGGCACGAATGCTTCCATGCCGACGGTCATGGAAGGCCTGAGGACCACATCGTCCGATGCGCTGATCATCAGGGCCGGAACATCCACCTTCTCCCGAATTCCTTCGGTAATTTTCCAGTTCCGGGACATGTTGCGATACCAGTTCAGACCCCCGGTAAAGCCGGTATGGGTGAAGGTTTTGATGTAGACCTCAAGCTCGTCGTCCGGGCAGACCACTTGCCCCTGCCCATCCCAGATCTCAAACTGCTCCAGGAAGTTTAAACTCTGAAACGAGGGCTCCAGTTTTTCAAATTCCTCTGCGGACATTATGCTTTTCTGAAAGAAGAAGCGAAACGTGCGCGCGATATCCTTTTCGAGAATTTTTTCGGCCTTGCCGGGTTGCTGAAATTGTACGATGTACATGCCTTCGCCCAAGGCCTGGCGCATCAGCTCCAGAGGATCCATGGGGGCCCGGGGGATGAACGGCGTGTTGACACCGATGACGCCGGACACCCGTTCCGGATGAAGGAGGGCCATCTGCCACACCACCAATCCCCCCCAGTCGTGACCGCAGAAAACGGCCTTGTCGATTTCGAGGGCATCCAGAAGGCCGGCCAGGTCCCCGCACAGGTGATGGATATCATAGGCTGCGATATCCTCGGGACAACTGGTCTTTCCATACCCGCGCTGGTCCGGTGCAATGGCCCGGAACCCGGCCCGGGCCAGGGCCGGTATCTGGTCCCGCCAGGAATAGGCCAGTTCGGGAAATCCGTGGGAAAATACCACGGGAGTGCCTTTGCCCTGTTCATAAACCGCCATGCGAATGCCGTTTGTGTCGACAAACCGGGGATCGATAAATGCCATGATTGAAAACCTCTTTGTTTTTGTGGAAATTTTTGAGTTCAGGGGGTCCTGTTTTAGAAAGGATCAGGACCGTACGGCCCTGGCCAGTGCTTCCCATGCCTTAAGGGTCAGGGCATGGGTGAACTTGGCGCTGCCCAGGGGGTGCGACGACAGCTTTACCACCACCATTTCCGCCGCCGGGTTGATGTGAATCATCTGCCCGTGTATCCCCGATGCCTCGAAAGCGCCGTCGGCGTTGTGCAGGATCCACCACTGGTTACGGTAACTGTAACCGGGGCGAAACGTCATTCCCGATGCCTTGAATTTTTCAGGGTCTCCGCCTTTTCGGAGATCTTCCAGGACAGCCCGGTCAAAAACATTTTGACCGTTCCATTCACCGTTTAAGCGCAGCATTTCTCCGAACCGGGCCAGGTCCCGGGCCGTTGCGCTCAGGCCGCCTCCCTGCAGCGGCGTCCCGACGGAATCCACCAGCAGGCAGGCATCTTCTTCCATTCCGAGTTTCTGCCAGATGCGCTCTGAAAACAGGTCGGCAAAATGTCTGCCGGTGACACGGGAGATGATCCAGCCCAGGACTTCCGAGTGCACGGTGCGGTAAACGAAACCACTGCCGTGTTCCTCCGGACCTTTTTTGAGTGTCATGAGGAAGTCATAAATGTTCTTCGGCCCTTTATAATTTTCCGGGAGGGGCATCATGCCGTTGGCGTAACCATAGAGAAAAATATCCGAGGTGGGGTCCAGGTAGTCTTCCCGGAAATTGACGGAACCCGTCATATCCATCACATGGCGGACCTTCATATCTCCCCAGGCAGTACGGGCAAGCTCGGGGATATAGGCGGTCACCGGGGCCTCGGGATCGATTTTGCCTTCATGGGCCAGTTGGGCGGCCAACAGGCCGGTAAAGGATTTGGTCACTGAAAATAAGAGATGAAGCGTTTCAGGCCTCATCTGGTTGTCATAACGCTCATAAATCAGTTTCCCCTTGTGCATGACGATGAGTGCGTCGGTGTACGTGGCATTCTGCCAGTCCAGGATTGAAATCTCCCGACCGGTGTCGTCGGAGAATTTAACCTCATCGAGGTTACGGCGTACCTCGGGAAGCCTGGACGGCGGCAAGGCACCGCGGCGGATGGCCCTGGTCGGCCACAATTCCCGGACGTGCTGAAGGGCCCAGCGCATCTGAGGATATTGCACCCAATTCTCTTTATCGACGATTTTATCGCCGACCGGTGGAAATGTGCTCATGTAGCCCAGCGTTTCCAGTCTGACGCTTTCCGGAGACGGCAATTCCTGAGCGTCGGCGTTCATGAGTGCCAGGAACAGAAGGGTTACAGCCAGGGACGGACATAGACGCATCGACTTCTTTTTCATCCTGTACCTCCATTTTCTGGGCAGTTCGGCGATCCTGAATTGTGAGGGAAAATGGCGCCGGGTCCGGCGCCGGTCTTTTGCTGTGGTCCGAAGTCTATATCAACCCGGCGCCAATTTGGCAAGACAATCCGGAGGCCGGTTTTTTGGAATTTCCTTCAAGGGTCGAATGGCGTTCCAGCACCTGCCATACAAAATGGTTGATTTTGAGCGGGTTTTATTTATAAGTTTCCACGAAACCCGTTTTAATCTCGTTCAGCCCGGTTTTTAACTGCAGTGAACATAAACGATGCCGTTATGGTGGAGAAGAAAAACAAATGGAATGGAAAACCCGAATTACGGAACTCCTGGGATGCCGATACCCGATTCTGGAAGGCGCCTACGGGGGAATCGGAACATGGAAATTCGCCGCGGCAGTGGCCGACACCGGCGCATTCGGACTGATAACCGCTTCCGTCTACAAAACCCCGGACAAGCTCGCAGAGGCCATTGAAAAATGCCGGAAGGCAACCAGCGGGGTTTTCGGCGTGAACCTGAGCTTCGGGATCTGCCCGCGGATTGATGAAATGCTGGAAGTCTGCATAAGCCATGGGGTCCCGGTGGAGACCGCCGCCTACAAACCCGATGCTCTGGCCGGACGGATCAAGGCGTCGGGCGTCACCTGGATACACAAATCAGCCAGGATAAAGGATGCGCTGCATGCTGAACGGTTGGGCGCCGATGCGGTCATTATTGTGGGCTTGGAGGGAGTTGGATTTAAAAATCCTGAACAACTCCCCACGCTGATTGCCGCCACCATGGCCAAAAAAACATTGAAGATTCCCTTTGTCGCCGCAGGCGGGATCGGTGATGCTTCGGGCTTTGTGGGGGCCATGGGCATGGGGGCCGACGCTATCATGATGGGAACCGCCTTTATGGCCACGGATGAATGCCCGCTGGGCAAGGGGGCAAAGGAAAAGATCGTCCGGTCCAATCCCCTGGATCCCCGGCTCCGCCATCAGGTGCTGGCGCCGCCGGATCCTGAAGCCTACCGGAAGGTCATGGAAATGAGAAAGGGCGTGCCTTTTGATCAATGGCTGAGAATGCTGGAACGGGTCAACCTGAAATACACTTCCTGGCAGAACGATGCAGATCCCAGCGGGGAATACTCCTTTGACGAAGAATGGGGAGAGGATGGGCCCAGCCGGATCGTATCCCTTGCCGTGGGGGTACTGGAGAAGGTCATTCCGGTCCGCGACCTGGTAGGTACGATGGTCCGGGGGGCTGAAGAAATTCTGGACAAAATGGCCCTGATCCGGACCGTCTGACGGTTTGTTCCCGGGAGATGGAACTGCCGTCAGAAAGCGTAATAATGCACCAGTTGCCGGGTTACGGCGATGAGATCATCCACGAGGACGAACTCGTCGGCAGCATGGGCGCGGCTGTCGGCGCCGCGAACAGGCCCGCAGCAGGCGATCCGGGGCTTTTCCGGTTTCAGGGCTTCCAGCACCATCCCAAGGTCTGTGGATCCACTGATGCCGCCATAAAGAAAATCCCGATAACCCAAAACAGCCGTGGCAGCCTTCCGCATCTTCAGGGATGCATCCGTTTCAGGATCTATTTCCACCGGAGACCAGACATTGCGAAACGTCATCTGAAGATCAGCCAGGTTCGAATTTTTCCTTCCGGAATCAACGGCATTCTTTATTTCAGAAATCACATCCTCGACCTTTTCATCGGGAAGGTAACGGCGGTTGATGGTCAGACGGCAGGATCCGGCGACGATATTTTCCTTGACGCCCCCCCGGATGACGTTCAGGTTGAACATGGGGGTCATTTTTTTTGAGGGAACTCCCGGTAAAGGCAGGGCCGGTATCCTGGATTCCCTTTTTTCCACCTCTTTCTTCAGCTCCATCAGGGAGTTTAGAGTGGGGATGAATTCCTCGATAGCGTTGATGCCCAGCCAGTTGGCCCCTGAATGACAACTCTTTCCCACGGCGGTGATATCCGCCCGCACGGACCCGGCAATACCCGTCAGGACGACCGGCTCCACGGCTCCCAGTTCTCCCCATATCAGGTGATTTGAAAAATATCCGTTTTCAGCCAGATGGAGGGCCCCGGGATAGACCCCGACTTCTTCATCCGTACAGAAACAGCATTCCATCTGATAATGCGGTTCTATCCCCAAATCCCGGAGGACCTTGACGGCTCCGAGAAAACAGGCAATGCTTCCTTTCATGTCCACGGCCCCCCGGCCGTAGAGCCTGCCGTTTTTGACGGCGCCGCCGAAGGGATCTTCGGTCCACGGATCGTCAATCGGCACCACATCCATATGGGCGTAAAAAGTGCTGCGCTGTTTTCCGTTTTCCCATACGCCCACCAGATTGGTGCGGTCCCCGGACAGGGACTCGGGGATCAGCCGGAATTTTTCCTTTGGCACCTCGATCCGACGGGTGTCAAAGCCGAAATGGTTCAATTCATTTTCAAGAAAATCCACCAGCCGGGGATAATTCTCTCCGGGCGGATTGGTGGTGTCGATGCCGATAAGGGTTTTAAGGGTGTCGGTAATGTAACTTTGTTCCTGCAAAACTCTCGAAAATGCCTGGGCAAACTCCATGAACGGGCTCCTTTTCCTGTGGAGGACGCAAACCTATTGATCCACCGGCAACGGTGGTATCGGGAATCGGCCGATGGACGACATGGCGAACCTGCCGCCTCTGGGGTAATTGAAAGGATTCCTTTGATTTAATTTGCTAACATCATTATCAATATTTCATCGTGAGAACAAGAAAAAAAGGAACCCGTGGGAATCAGCGGAAACCGCTGAATATCGCGGGCAATTGTACTGTTCATGGTCCTGCATGAAATCCACCATTTCAAATAACCGTAATTAAGACAAGATGTTGTCGATGATTTCCCCGGAATATCCGGATTGGCCTGGATATTGCTCATAATATCCTCAGTTCTGGAAGCAGGTTCGAGACTATCCAAGACAATACCTGTACGGGAAGATATACCTTCCAGATTGTCACTATAGCTGAATTAGAAGGTTGAGGAATATGGAGGTCGGTTTTTTTGCTGGATCCGTGGGGGATCCGTTTCATCAGCGTCTGTCAAAAAAGGAGGTTTGCCATGAAAATCAGGATAGTCAGTATTTTGGTGGTGGTGATTTTTTGCCTGGGAATCGGCTCGGCTTATGCTCAAGAAGTACCCAGGGATCAACTATACTTTTGCATTGATACTACCGTAAAACCTTCAAGGGCGGCGGATTACGAGGCCAACTGTAAAAAGCTCACTGCCGAATACGCCAAGCATAATTTTAAATTCCCATGGTATGCGTATAGCAGCAACGATTTTCATTATTTTTTCGTATTTCCAATCAACAGCCTTGCAGATATGGATGCCATGGCCAAAGAAGGCACTGAAATGATGAATAAAATAGGAAAAGAAAACTTTGACAAGCTCTGGGATGGGTACGGGGGAACATTTGATAACAGGAGAGACTATTTTTTAACCCACATAGCAGATTTATCCCACACGCCTGAAAAACCCCGGGTGAAGATCGAGGAGGGCAAGTTCATTATCTGGAGAGCCTATTATATTAAAAGCGATATGGTAAAGGAAGCCGAGGATGTTACCAAAGAACTGATCGCACTTAGGAAAAGCAAAAACATCGCCAACGGCGTTAATGTACTTAAGGGAGGCCTTGGGGCGGACACCCCCATACATATATCCGAAGAATGGGCGCTCAGCGCATCGGATTATTATCAAAACATGGAAAAAGACAATGCTGTATTGGGGGAGGAGTTTTCAGCGATATGGCAAAAGGTATTGAAGGTTACCAGGAAATATGAGGAAAGGCAGGGGGTTTATAGAGCTGATCTTTCCTATGCGCCGAAAAAAGAGTAACGCGTTTCAAATGGCATTAGCTCCGGGCGAATTTGAGGAAGCTCACATGCTAAAGACAACCGCTATCATGATTTCCTCGGGCATTGCATAAAAGCGATATATGGAATTTCAGAATTTTCCCCGCAAGCCACACCCTTTGAGGTGGGCCATGAGACTATTAAACCAAAAGGTTCCAATACACCGTCGCCGAAGGCTCGGCGTGACCCTTTGGGGGCTATTCACTTTTTCAGGCAAATTTACTTAACCCGGGTTATCAACTCTGAAGGAGGTGACTTATGGCAAAATTCAGTATTACGGTTAAACCCAGATTCGGAGACGAGTTCAGAGCGAGTGGTGTGGTACATGATTTAGTTTATCATACATGGTCCAGAGAAGCGAGTATCGGTTATTTTAATCAGTTGAGTGGTCGGGAAGTTGACGGGAGACCGACCCCGGTCAAAATGGAAATTACTTATGCATCACCGTTATTGATGACAGAGGAAGCAAAAGTCTATTACGGTGTGACCAAAATAGGCAAAGCATCTACTACTCAGGAAACTCAAATTAATGAGGCAATTTCCGGCAGGCCAATCGCTATAATCAAGTCGGTTTTTGTAATGGTCGATAATAAAACGGGTAGGACAATTCCAATTTCGGATGAGAACAAGCAATTGATCATTAATTTTGAAGGTCAGAAGAACATTGAGGTCAGGTAATTTAAATTCAATTTATGCAGATTTTACAGCATATCAGAAGGTGGTTGATCAAGCCCTGGGTGACCCAGGGTATGCCAAGATTACCGAAGAAGCCGGGGGATATCTGCATAGAAGGTTCTATCAGCACTTATATCATGAGATCTTCCTGACCTTATCCAGAAGCCCCATCAGGTAAGGTATTCCATCCTTTTGGGGCTTTAGCAAAAACGGCGGCGGGAAAATCTGGGCATAAAATTGAGATCCCCAAAAACCAAAAAGGTTTGGACCCGGTTGGAGGGAGGACGCATGAATCGGCATTAGCCTAATACCACTTTGAGGAGCGTGAAGGTACTGATTTCAGCCAGCCAAACCATATTGTATAATTCATGCAAAGCATATTTTATAAAATTTCAGAGCAAATTACAGGGTAAAAAACCATGGACGATAACAAACCGAATGAATCTTTATTAAAAGGCTACAGGGCATTGGACCTGACGGAAGGCGGGTGCCAGATATGCGGTAAGGTTTTAGGCGACATGGGGGCCGACGTCATTAAGATAGAACCCCCCGGCGGCAGTCCAAGCCGCAAAACAGGCCCTTTCTACAAGGATGATCCTGATCCGCAGAAAAGCCTTTTCTGGATGGCGTACAATACGAGCAAAAGAGGGGTGACCTTAAATATTGAAAAGCCTCAAGGCATGGCGCTTTTTAAAAGGCTGTTGAAAACATCGGATATCGTCGTTGAAAACTTCCGGCCCGGGTATATGGAGAGTTTGGGATTGGGCTATTCAGAATTGGACAAAATCAAGCCCGGTATCATCATGACCTCCATCACGCCTTTTGGTCAAACCGGTCCATTGTCCCATTATAAAGGGGCCGATATCGTCGTTTGGGCCATGGGGGGGCATGCTGGGCCTGTGCGGGGATAACGACCGGCCGCCGGTCCAGCACAGTCATCCCCAGGCACACTATCACGGCGGCATGCAAGGGGCGGTCGGGACAATGGTTGCCTTGTATCACAGAGAAATCAGCGGGGAGGGACAGCACGTGGATGTGTCCATGCAGCAGGCTGTACTGCTCACCCTTATAAATGCTGCGGAGATCGGGGATCTGCTTAAAATCACGCATCCCAGACCCTTTTCGGACGGCACTTATTTTACACCCAGATCTGAAGCATACGGTCCTGTCAGATTTGGAATCAGATGGGAATGTAAGGACGGCCACATTGCCTGGTCCCAAGGTCTGTCAGGGGGGGCCCAACCGGGAATGGTCCGATCGACGAAAGAAATCGTGAACTGGATGGTGGAAGAAGGAATGGCTGGTGATTTGTCGGAATACGACTGGTCGCAATTCGATAGTTCCATTGTGCCCCAGAAACTGGTGGATCACCATTTTGAAGTTTTCAGCCGTTTTTTCCGAACCAAAACCAAACGGGAACTGATGGCCAGGGCCGCATCAAAGGGAATCGTATTGGGTGCTTATCAATCCACCAGGGATATTGCAGAGTGTCCCCACCTCAACGATAGAAATTATTTTATCGAAGTCGAGCATCCCGAATTGGGAAACGCCATCACCTATCCGGGGGCCTGGGCAAAGTTTTCCGAAGCTCCCTGGCGGATCAGCAGACGTGCCCCGCTGATCGCCGAGCATAATCAGGAAGTCTATGAAAAAGAATTGGGAATTTCCGGGGAAGAAATATCTCAATACAGGCAGCTTGGAATTTTATAAAACAGGGAGCTGAAAATGAGCGGAAAAGTTTTTGAAGGAATCCATATTGCTGATTTTTCATGGGTTGCCGTGGGGCCGCAAGTGTCAAGAGAGCTTGCCGAGCATGGGGCGACAGTGGTCAGGGTGGAATCTCACAACCGGGTTGACCAGCTCCGCCTGATCGGTCCGTTTAAGGATTTTGAACCGGGCATCAATCGAAGTGCTTTCGGGACCTGCTTTAACACGAATAAATACGGCATCAGCATCGATTTAAAAACACCCGGAGGACTGGAAATCGCCAAAAGGCTTGTTCAGTGGGCCGATATCGTCTGTGAAAGTATGACACCGGGGAGCATGAAAAAGATCGGGCTCGATTACGAAAGCGTCAAAAAAATAAACCCGGACATCATCATGTACAGCACATGCCAACTGGGTCAGTATGGTCCATATTCGAGTCTCCCGGGTTATGGGTATATCGGGGCCGCACTCGGGGGGGCAAGCCATCTCGTCGGCTGGCCGGACCGTGATCCACAAGCGGTTTACGGCGCCTATACGGATTTTATTGCGCCGTGGTTTCTGGTCAGCACATTGATCGGCGCCCTTCTTTACCGGAAGAGAACCGGAAAAGGACTCTATATTGACATGTCGCAAGTCGAGGCAGGCATCCAATTCATCAGCCCCCTGATTCTCGATTTTATGGTCAACGGCCGTGTCGCTGAGCGGCGGGGCAACAGATCGCCTCAGGCCGTCCCGCACGGCGTATTTCCCTGCCTCGGAATCGAGAGATGGATTGCGATTTCAGTTGAGACAAATGACGAGTGGTCGGCTTTTTGTAATGTTCTCGGAAATCCTGAATGGACCCGGCATGAAAAATTCAAGAATATTGAAAACCGGAGGAAGAATGAAGAAGAATTAAATGAAAGCATCGGAGAATGGACAAAGATCCATCCACCTGAACATATCATGGACCTGCTACAAGAGGCCGGCGTATCCGCCGGTGTGGTGCAAAACTGTCATGACGATCTGTTTAATGACCCTCAATTGAAGCATCGAGAACATTTCCGGTTTTTAGAGCACCCGGAAATCGGCACGCACGCCTATAATGCACCGGCGTATATTTTATCGAAGACGCCGAACCATATCCATAAGGCAGGCCCCACGCTTGGCGAAGATAACGAGTATGTTTTTAAAAATATTCTGGGCTACACAGATGATGAAATTTCAGATTTCTTGATAGATGGGGTAATTACGACCGATGCAGATACACCTTAATAACAAGGGAGGTTCATTCATGCGGCGGACAAAATCGATCATGCATCCATTATTCGTGATTTCCATCATTTTATTTTCCGTTTACCTTCATCCTGCCTATGCTGAAAATAAAATCAAGGCCGGGATGGATTTTCCCGACATCCTCCTGGAGGGCTCGGATTGTGTAGAGGGAAGTCAGTACTTGGGCGTTGCGAATGACGAGCGGTATATGGATCTGTCAAAAATTCCCGCAAAACTGATCATCATCGAATTTTTCAACGTCTATTGCCCGGTCTGCCAGCAGCAGGCGCCTGTTGGAAACAAGCTGTACAATATCATCCAGCGCAATCCCGATCTAAACAAGAATGTCAGGATGATCGCCGTCGGCATCGGAAACCGTCAGGATGAAATCGACGCCTATAAAAAGCAGCACATGGTGAAATTCCCCGTGTTCATCGACCCCTACAGCAAATCCCGAAATAAGCACGGGATCGGCATGATTCCCTATACCGTGGTCATAAACGCCCAGAGGAAGGTGCTGGAGACCCATTTGGGGGTCATTGAAAATTTAGACGCGTTTGTGGAAAAAATTTCAACCTACAGCAAACAGAATTAAGACCGATGAATTGGACGTTGGCAGGATAGACCAGCCCATGACAAAGAAAGATCAGACCCGCGACAGGGAGCCTGTACACAACATCTTCGGGGACCTCCCGGAAGATAAAATGATGGCCATTGCCGCTATTGCCCAAGAGCGGAAGGTTCCCGCCGGTACCCTTCTGTTCACACAGGACCAGCCCGGAGACAGCTTCTATATCATCAAATCCGGCAGGGTAAGGGTTTACCGGAAGGCCGGGGACGGTTCTGAGATGGAACTGTCCGTGTTGAATTCCGGGGAGAGCTTTGGAGAAATGGCGCTGATAACCGGCCAACCCAGGTCTGCCAATGTTCAGGCACTTGAAGAAACCCATTTAATCGTACTTGCCAAAGATCAATTTGAGGGGGTTCTGCGGAAATATCCCGATATATCCATACAGTTTGTCCGACAGCTCGCAGATTGGATTCGAAAAGATGAAGTAAGGCTGGAACAGGAAGTCAAACAGCGGGGCCCTTCACTTTCCTGGCTGGACTTTGTCGTCCTCATCATCATCAGCCTGTTGTGCGGGATCATCTTTAACCAGGCCAATCCCAATGGGATAAAACTCTTTGAACAGGGTCTGCCGGACAGGGCCTCATGGATGATCGAGCCGGAAACCCTCCAAAAACAGTTCGCAGGGGAAAAGGTTTTGTTTATAGACGCAAGACCTTCCAGCTTTTATGATGAGCAGCATATTCCGGGGGCCGTGAATATCCCCTATGCGCTATTTGAAATCATGTACATGATGCATCTGAATCAGATCGACACGGCAGACCATATCGTTGTTTACGGCAGGACCATCAGTAGTCTCTATGATGAAAAGGTTACCCAGAGGCTCGATCTGTATGGATATAAAAATGTTCAAATTCTTTCCGGCGGATTAACAGCTTGGGTCAAGAAAGGATACCCCACTTCGCCATGAAACGCATCCGGCAGCATATCGCCAGTTTCATCACAAGTGATTATCTGGCTTTATTCCTGAGGCTCTATATCGGCCTTGTCTTCATTGCTGCGGCCATGAGCAAAATCCCGTATCCCGGCGAGTTCGCGGAAGCGCTGGCGGCTTACAGGCTGCTGCCTTACTGGTCGATCAATCTCATTTCTCTTGCTCTTCCCTGGCTGGAGCTCATCTGCGGGCTGTTTCTGATGATCGGTCTTTTTACCCGGGCCGCGTCAACGATTATCGGTGTCCTTTTGATCGGATTCACGATTTCCATAGGTGTCAACCTTTTCCGCGGAGCCAGCATTGGTTGCGGATGTTTTGACACGGCCGGATCCCAGATCTCCTGGTGGGATATCGGAAGAGATCTGGGCTGGCTTGCGCTGACCGTCCAGGTGTTTTTCTTCGACCGGATTACCTTGTTCCAGCGCATGAAAGTGCCGTTTACCATTCCCTGGATGAAATCTTCAACATGAGAAGGATAGAAATGCCTGCAAACACAATAAAAATTCTCCAATACCGAATCACGGCATGTATTCTGGTTTTATGCGGGTTCCTGATCTCCTGTGAGCCGGAAGGCGCATTTATCGGGAAATACAACGCTGAGGGGAAAATGCTTCAGGGCGTTCCGGACCAGGTCATCGAGTTGCGGGAAAAAGGTCACGGCATCTGGCGTACAGGCGATGAGGAGACCTCCTTCACCTGGAATGTAAAAAAAGATGAGATACGCCTCCACCTCAAACTGGGCGGCGTCATCAGGGGTAAGATCAATAAAGACGCTATGACCGTAATATTGCCGGGCCCGAAAACCATGGTTTTTAAAAGAGACCGGCTTCATCATTAAGGTCTGAAAGGATAAGTTCACATACGATTTACCCAGCTTAACGACGTTATGGTGGGATATGAAATGCCCGAAATGCCGATATGAAAACCGTGAGGGGGCCAGATTCTGCCTGGAATGCGGCACAGGATTGGATCGGGTCTGCCCGGAATGCGGCAAGGGTTTGCCGAAATCGGCCAAATTCTGCGATGACTGCGGCCACGATCTGGACAAATTTTCTGGAAAACCGAAGGTTGAAGATTTAACTCCCCGCTCCTATACCCCCAGACACCTCGCCGACAAAATCCTCACCACCCGCAGTTCGCTGGAAGGCGAAAGAAAGATCGTGACGGTTCTTTTCGCCGATGTCGCCAATTACACGCCCATGTCCGAAAAGCTGGACCCGGAAGAAGTCCTTCAGATCATGGACGGAGCATTCAAGATCATGATGGATGAAGCTCACAAATACGAAGGCACCATAAACCAATTTACCGGCGACGGTATCATGGCCCTATTCGGTGCGCCGGTGGCTCATGAAAATCACGCCCAAAGGGCCTGTTACGCGGCACTATCCATCCAGAACACCATGATGGATTACGGTGCTCAAATTGAGAAGAAACATGGGGTTGATTTTAAGATCCGCATGGGTGTCAACTCGGGTCCGGTCATTGTCAGCGCCATCGGCGATGATCTGCGCATGGATTATACGGCTGTAGGTGATACGACCAATCTGGCCGCACGCATGGAAAGCATGGCGATGCCGGGAACCATATTTGTCTCCGCCAATACCCACAGGATTGTGGAACGATATTTTGAGTTCAAGCCGATCGGCGAAACCCCTATCAAAGGCAAGGAAAAGCCCCAGAACATCTATGAATTGATCAAAGCCGGAGATGTGAGCACACGTTTGGACGAATCCATCGCCAAGGGGTTGACCCGGTTTGTCGGGCGTAAGAATTCAATGGCTGCTCTCATGGAAGTGTATGATCAGGCCAAATCCGGTTCCGGGCGGGTGTTGGGCATTGTGGGAGAAGCCGGGGTGGGAAAATCCCGGCTGGTATTGGAGTTCAGGAGCCGCATTGCCCAGGAAAGCCACACATACCTGGAAGGCCAGTGTCTTCAATACGGCGGATCTATACTCTACAAACCCCTGTTGGACATTCTGAGATCCTTCTTTGACATTAAATTCAATGACCGGGAAGATGTCATCAAGAAAAAGATCAGGGATAAGATAACTTTTTTCAAAGACCTTGAGCACACGCCGGCGTGTTTTCAGGACCTTCTTTCCGTCCACGTGGATGACGAATCTTTACTAAAATTGGAGCCCAAAAAGAAGCGTGAAAAGGTCTTTGAGGCCATTCGGGACCTTCTCATATCCCTCAGTCAGGAAAATCTTCTGGTGCTGGTGGTTGAGGATCTCCACTGGATCGATGATACATCTCAGGACTTTCTGGATTATTTCATCGAGTGGATAGCCAACACCAGCATCCTGTTAATCCTTTTGTATCGCACGGAGTATCGCCACCCATGGAGTTCCAAGACCTATTATCATAAGATCAATGTGGGCCATCTGCGGGAGCAATCCAGCATCGAGCTGGTTCAGGCCATGCTGGAAGATGGCGACATTGCCCCTGAATTAAGAGATCTTATATTAAAACGCGCATCCGGAAATCCCCTGTTTATGGAAGAGTTGACCCACACCCTGATTGAAAACGGGTCGATCAACAAAACAAATGAACTGTATGCACTCTCTCGAAATATCTGCGAGATTAAGATACCTGACACGGTTCAGGGGATTATTGCAGCCCGAATGGACAGGCTGGAAGAGAACCTGAAAAGGACCATGCAGGTGGCCTCGGTCATCGGCAGGGACTTTGCCTTCCGCATCCTGCAAACCATCACCGGCATGCACGAAGAGCTCAAATCATACCTGCTGAACCTCCAGGGATTGGAGTTCATTTACGAGAAAAGGCTTTTCCCAGAGCTGGAATACATCTTCAAACACGCTCTGACCCAGGAGGTCGCATATAACAGCCTTCTTTTAAAACGGAGAAAACAGATACACGAGAATATCGGAAAGGCTATTGAATGCATCTATTCAGCGAAGCTTGAAGAATTTTACGAAATGCTTGCCTATCATTATTCGAAAAGTGACAATCTGCAAAACACTTACGAGTTTTTAAAATTAGCCGGGATAAAGGCATCTAAAAACTTCGCCAATCAGGAGGCGTATCATTTTTTCAAGGAAGCAATTGAAACACTTAAAAAAATGCCGGATACAGAGGAAAAGAAAAAGGCGGAACTGGATATTGTTTTGCTGATGTTGAATCCACTTGTGTCCATAGGCTCTCCGGAAGAGGCTATTGTTATTTTGAAAAATGGCGAAAGGCTTGCCAAGGAACTCGGAGAAAGAGAAACCTTGTTGAGTTTATACCTTTTTACCACTGCATTTTATTCACTCGAGGGGAATCAGAACGATACGATAAAGTATATCGAGCCGATCTTCCTTGAAGCACAACGGGATCAGGATTGGGAATTAATGATGGTCATGTTACATTCGCTTGTTATTGCCTATGACATAACCGGGCAATATGAAAAAATAGCGGAAAAAATCCCCGTCGTTGTTGAAATGATAGAGATTAATAATAAACAAAGTGGGTATGCAGTTAACTCAA
>DIKO01000069.1 GCA_002423615.1 Desulfobacteraceae bacterium UBA5616 | reverse complement strand
AACCTAACCGGACATTACTGATTTTTTCTGTCAACGGCAAGAAAAATTTGAAAATATTGAACATTTAACACCTCACCCCTCAAGGATCGGAAAATGAAGAATCTTGAATATTTATTTTCACCCATCACGATTAAAACCATGAAACTTTCAAACCGGTGCGTGATGCCGCCAATGGGAACAAATCTTTGTAACAAGGACCTTACGGTAAGCGCGGCCAATATCGCCTACCTGGACAGACGTGCAAAAAGCGGCGTTGGATTGATCATCACAGAAATCGTTGGGGTCCACCCATCCGGAACAGTGGGAATCGGGGCATATGAGGATCGATTTATTCCGGGCCTTGAAAAAATGGCGGCGGTTATTCATAAAAACGGTGCTAAGGCAGCGGCCCAGCTGCATCATGCCGGCCGGGAAGCCTACATTCAATTGAAAAAAGGAGAAGCTCTCGCGCCCTCGGCCATACCCGGTCCGATTGTCAGGATTCCCCCCAAAGAGATGACCACGGAGGATATTAAAATAATCGTTGCCTCTTTCGGTCAGGCAGCCCTTCGAGCTAAAAAAGCCGGATTTGATGCGGTTGAAATTCACGGCGCCCACGGATACCTGATCACCCAATTTTTTTCCGCCCTGTCCAACCACCGAACCGATGAATACGGCGGCGATTTTCAATCCCGGTCCAGGTTTGCGCTGGAGGTGGTGAAAGAGGTGCGAAATTGCGTGGGAGAGGATTATCCCATTTCCTTCCGCATCTCTGCGGAAGAATATATCAAAAACGGCTACACGGTTGAAAACGTGCAGCAGATTTTACCGGATCTGGTCAAAGCGGGGGTTGATATCGTCCATGCCTCCATCGGCACATACGGCAGCCCGGGGAGTATCGGATGCGCCACGCCGGAGTATGAAGAAGGATTTAATGCCTGGCGGGCGGGGAAACTCAAGGAAGCCGTTGATATCCCGGTCATCGCAGTGGGAAGGTTCAGTAATCCGGATGCTGCGGACACAGCCATTGCAGGCGGACAGGCCGATATGATCGCATTCGGACGCCAACTTCTGGCAGACCCCGATTTTCTGATAAAGGCAAAGAACGGAAAGGTTGAGGACATTCGCAAATGTCTGGCCTGCAACCAGGGATGTATTGAGCGTCTGATGCTGGAGCCCGGCAGCAGCGTTCGCTGTGCCATTAATCCCGAAACCGGGCATGAACTCATTTATCCGGAAAAACCCGCAGCCTCGAAGAAAACCGTATGGGTCATCGGCGCGGGTCCGGCAGGGCTGACCGCAGCAGCCGAGGCCGCCCGATTAGGCCATGATGTCACATTGTTTGAAAAAAACCGTGAGATCGGCGGTCAGGTTCGGTTTGCCGCAAAAGCGCCGTTTAAAACCCTTTACGGGGACTGGATGAAGTGGTTTCAAAGGCAGCTTGCGACATCGGGGGTAGTTCTCAAAACCGGTATCACCGTCAATGAGAAAATTTTGCGGGAAAGTGAAGCGGATGTTGTCATATCGGCAATCGGCGCTGAAGGAAAAATCCCGGATATCCAAGGCATTGAACATCAAATGGTGTGCAATGCCCTGGAAATTCTCGACGGCTCGATTGCTGTGGGGAAACACCCTGTCATCATCGGAGGTGGATTGATTGGGATGGAAGTCGCCGATTTTTTATCAGAAAAAGGATGCACGGTCACCATTGTGGAAATACTGCCCAAATCACCGGTACTCATGTTTACCGGTCATGGATACCACCTGCATAAACGATTGTCAGAGGGCGGGTGCAGGATTTTGCTGAACACCCGGGTTGAAAAAATTCAGGACAATGCCGTTGTTATCAGCAGTGGTGAAAATCGGAAAATCATTTCTCCCGTCGACCAGGTCGTGATTGCCGCCGGCATGCAATCCCGTCAGGATTTCAAAAAGGTCTGCAGGGATAAAGGAATTGCCCATTCTGTGGTCGGGGATGCGATGAATCCCCGTAGGATTATGGAAGCCGTGGAGGAAGGCGCGAAGGCGGCCTGGGATATTTAAGGAGGCAACCTTGATCAAACCGTCCGGCATGCCCTTTTCCGGCCGCGTAAAAAAACACGACTTCGGGGACCACGGCGCCAGGTTTCACCAAAATTGGTACTGGGTCGAAATTCAAGCCGAGACCATATCAAAACATCAGGGGACCTAAAATAATGGCGGAAAAAAAAACGTATAAGGAGATTTGCGAGGCATTTCAATGGGACGATGTGTTTGCCGGGTTCGACTGGAATCCATCATTGCGCTTCAATATGGCCCATGAAATCTGCGACCGTCATGCCTCCGCGCCCGGCCCTGCGGCAGTTTACTGGATTGGGAAAAACCAGGAAACCCGCGAGTATACTTTCTTACAGCTTAAAGAACTCTCAAACCGGTTTGCAAATGTATTGCGCAGTCTGGGAATAAAAAAGGGGGACAGGGTGGCATGTCTGTTGCCCAAGGTGCCTGAACTCCTGATATCCATACTCGGCACCTTAAAACTGGGGGCTGTTTATGTTCCTCTCTTTACGGCATTCGGGCCGAAAGCAGTTCAATACCGCTTGAATCACTGCCGGGCGCGGGCAGTGGTGACAAACGGCCAATTCTTTCCCAATGTAGGGGATGTTCTTTCCGAATTGCCTGACCTGGAGTATATCATTAACGTGGACAGCACAGGTGAAGAAAAGGATTCAAAGCGGAATATCGAGTATTGGAAGGCAATGGATAAAGCGCCAACGACCTTTTCTGTGGAGGAAATGAAGTTTGATGATCTGGCGATTATTCAGTATACTTCGGGATCTACAGGAATGCCAAAGGGAGCCATGTGGTCCAATAAAACCCTGTCGGCCATACGGCCATTTCTGTTATACGCCGTGGGCCTGCAACCCGGGGAGGCGTTGTGGGGTCCTGCAGATCCAGGCTGGGCTTATGGCCTGGTTGCTTCCCTCTTAGGCCCCCTGTCCATGAATGCAACCATCATTCTATGTGAAATTCCGTTTGCGCCGGAGCCCTACTACCAGGTCATGGAAAAATACAGGGTTGAAAAATTTTTGTTTGCGCCTGTTGCCTACCGGTATTTTCTGGCAGCCGGCGATGAACTGCGGCATAAATACGATATTCATCTTAAAGCCGCCTGCAGTGGGGGTGAGCCGCTAAACCCCGAAGTCCTGAGCTGGTTTGAAAAAAACTTCGGCACAAAAATCTACGACGGCTACGGTTGCACGGAAACATCCATGACCATCAGCAATCTCAGCAGCAGCAGTATGCCGGTGAAACCAGGATCTATGGGGCTGCCTCTGCCCGGCGCTGAAATTGCTTTGCTGGATGAAAGCGGCAACCTTGTCCCCGGGGGCCAAACTGGCCAGATTTGCTACAATACCGCCTCACTTTCAAATGCTTTCCTGGGGTATCTCGATGAGCCGGAGAAAACAAAGAGCAGCTTCATAAACAATACCTGGTTCAAGACCGGTGATCTGGCCCTTCGGGATGAAGATGGTTATTATTTTTTTCAGGGGCGCAATGATGACATTATCAAGAGTTCGGGCTACAGGATAGGACCTTTTGAGATCGAAAGCACCCTTGCAGAACATCCGACAGTTGCAGATGCAGCAGTGATCGGGGTTCCTGATGCGGAAAAAAAGGAAGCCATTATCGCCTATGTCCAATTGAGGCCTTCTAATAGTCCAAGTCCGGGACTTGCCGACGAGCTGATACTGTTTGTTAAAAACAGGTTGGCAAAACATCAGACGCCCAGGAGAATAATGTTTCTAGACGCCTTGCCGAGGAATCCCAGCGGTAAGGTGTTGAGATATCAGCTAAGGGAAGCGGCCGCCAAGGAGGGCTCCTTAGCCGAATGACATGGGCGGCCGGTTCCGCCGCGCAGTTTTGGATAAAACCCAACCCTTCATCCGTTCGATAAAACGTGGAGGAAGATTTCGGGGCATGGACTACTTCTCTGGATATCCTACGGTCTGTGCGAGGATGATTCTCTGCTCCGGTCGAAGCATCATGATCCTGCCGAGAGCCGGCCTGTCAACAAGCCCACGGACAACCGTGGCCAATCCTTTCGAAGCACAATACAGGTAAACATTCTCGCTGATAAAACCTGTGTCGGCAGCTGAATAGAAGACTTTGTCGTCGTCTTTCGCTTTACCCATCCTTGAGAAATCCGCAACATAGACAAGGTTCACCGGCGCCTTCTTTACGAACGGCTGACGACCGGTAAGGCCGCGAATGTCTTCGGCGAGAACCGGTTTCAATGCATGGGCCGGGGCATCATAAAGGTAAAGACCATTGGCGGTGGTAACATAGATGTCGATTTCCTGCCAGTTCATGGCAGAAGGTGCCGTGCGTTTTCCTGAATCCTCCCGATTCACTCCGAACGCCGCCCAAAGCAGGTTTGAAAGCACCTGGTCGGACAATTTCTCAGGGCTGAATTTACGCGAAGATGTCCTGTCCTTGAATACCTGCATAAGAGGCTTTCCAGAGTCCATCTGCGGCTTCAAAAGTTGAATCGGCTTGAGCTCTTGAGCGGTTACCGTAATGGGGTTGGTAAGCAATACAGTCAACACCAGGCAGACTGCCTGAAGCGATTTTGTGTTCACGAGAGTCCTCCTTCAATAGTTTCCGGGCATTAATGAAGTATCATCCGTATCCGGGCTTGATCACCCGTATTTTAAAACCTTCAAAATTCGACTGTAAAAATATATCACACTTTCATCAATGATCCAAGCACCCCTTCCTTCTCGGTTTAGATACGGTTAATTTTATTGCAAAATATCTTAGGCATTGTTAATTTTAAGCTCTACGATGAAAACCTGCGAGGCAAGGGCCTAAAGTGAGCCCTGTGCATGATTTCCAAAGGGTAAACAATGGCATATTACACAGAAACCGCATATCTCCTCATCCACGGCACCGGTAGCGGTTTATCATCTTATTTAAACTTGAAAAAACTAAATAAATCATTTTCATATAGTAACTTGACAGTCAAAAGATCTATTAA
>DIKO01000080.1 GCA_002423615.1 Desulfobacteraceae bacterium UBA5616 | reverse complement strand
TTTAATTTTTTAACGGATATGAAATCAAAAGACAAGAAATTTTGATGTCCCCGGTGTTTTTTAAGACCTGCAGACCGCCTCGAGGGCTTCTTTTAAAGGACGGGTCTCCCATGATTTTTTGTTGGCGAAAAATTCTTTGATAAAGGCGTGGTTGAAGGCATGCCCTGATTTTTTAACCACAACATGGCCTAAAAAAGGCATCCCCAGAAGGGAAAAATCACCGATACAATCCAGGATCTTATGACGGACAAATTCATCCTTGAACCGGAGGCCTTCCGGATTGATGATTTTTATCTCATCCAGAACAATGGCGTTTTCCAATGACCCGCCCCGGGCAAGACCGTGCTGCTTCATGAGTTCCAGTTCATACAAAAACCCGAAGGTTCTGGCCGTACTGATTTCCCCGGCAAAGGAGTCTTCGCAGATTTCCAGGGAGTAGCTTTGTTTTTGAATGACCGGATGGGCAAAATCGATGGTACAGGTGATCCGGAACGATGAACAGGGATATATCCCGACAAATTTTCCATCCTGTTCGATTTCAATGGGCGTTTTGACGACAAAACCATACCGGGGGGCATCCTGCTCCACAATTCCCGTTTCCCGAATGAGCCGGGTATAGGGTCCGGCACTGCCGTCCATGACGGGCATTTCATAAGCATCGATCTCAACCAGCGCATTATCGATGGCATTGCCTGAAAAACAGGCCATGAGATGCTCGATCATCTGAACGATGGCGCCTTCGTTTCCGATGACGGTGGCCAGGCTGGTGTCCACAACCATTTGAAATATGGCCGGTATACAGGGAGCGTCCGGAAGATCGACCCTCTTGAACTTGATGCCGTGGTTCACCGGCGCCGGTTTGATTGTCATCCGGACCGGGTTTCCCGAATGCAGGCCGATTCCCTTTACCTGCACAGGTTTTGCCAGTGTCCTTTGCTTTAACGGTATTGCCATGAATCTAAAAGACCTTAATGGGTTTAATTCATTCAGGCTTTCCTCTTTGTCATATCTCAGGGATAAAATCAAGGCGTCAATCAGAAGGGGCGGATAAAAAACAGCCGGTCCACTGTTTTTTCAACCAGGAATGTGAAGTGATTCAGTTTAAAGTTGTTTATAAGATATTTATCTGTTATTTTTATATTAAATCAAATAACGGGCTATAATTCGGATTTAAAACAAGGAGGATGCATGTTATCCGGAGTCTTCAGCAGCGCGCTGGTTGGAATTGACGCTTATGTGGTGGAAGTTGAAGTGGACATCAATTTCGGTCTTCCCGGGTTCACCACCGTGGGGCTCCCGGAAGCTTCGGTTAAAGAGAGCAAGGAAAGGGTCAAATCGGCCATCAATAACTCGGGATACGAATTCCCCAATGACCGTATCACCGTAAACCTGGCACCGGCAAATGTCAAAAAGGAAGGGACCGGCTTTGATCTGCCGATAGCCGTGGGTATCCTTTGCGCAACAGGCATGCTTTCCTCAAAATCGGTTTCAAACTATCTTTTTGTGGGTGAGCTTGCCCTGGACGGCCGGATCAAACCGGTGAAAGGGGCCCTGTCCATTGCCCTCGGGGCAAAGCAAAAAAAATTTTCCGGAGTTGTCATCCCCCATGAAAACCGCCGCGAGGCCGCGGTTGTATCCGGCATTTCCATTATTCCCGTGGAAACCCTTTCCCAACTGATTGAATATCTGCGCGGGGCTGTCACCATTTCCCCGGAGCCCTCCAATACCGATATTTTTTATAAGGAAAACAACGGATTTGAAGTTGATTTTTCCGATGTCAAGGGCCAGGAACATGCCAAAAGGGCCATGGAAATAGCCGCGGGGGGGGGCCACAACCTCCTGATGATCGGGCCTCCGGGATCGGGCAAAACCATGCTGGCCAAGCGGCTTCCCACCATTCTGCCGCCCATGACCTTTGACGAGGCCATTGAAACCACCAAAATTTTCAGCGTGGCCGGAAAACTGGAAAAAGACCAGGCACTTGTCATTCAGAGACCCTTTGAATCTCCCCACCACACCATTTCCGATGCCGGACTGATCGGCGGGGGTCATTTCCCCAAGCCCGGAGCCGTCAGCATCGCCCATAACGGGGTATTGTTTCTGGATGAACTTCCTGAATTCAAAAAGCATGTTCTGGAGGTTCTAAGACAGCCCCTGGAAGACCTTCAGGTCACCATTTCAAGAGCCATGAGCACCATTACCTATCCGGCCAGCTTCATGCTCATCGCCGCCATGAATCCCTGCCCCTGCGGGTATTTCTCCGATCCCCAGCACACCTGCATCTGCACTCATCACCAGATCCACAAATACCGCTCAAAAATTTCGGGCCCGCTGCTGGACCGCATCGATATCCATGTTGAAGTACCGGCAGTACCCTACAAGGACCTGATGTCGACGGCGGATACGGAATCCTCCGAATCCATCCGACAACGCGTCACCTCGGCCAGAAAGATCCAGGAAGAACGATTTCAAAAAACCCGAACGCATTGCAACGCCGGAATGTCCAGCCGGCAGATCAAGAAGTACTGCTCGCTGGATCAAGCATCCGGAGCTTTGCTGGAATCCGCCGTGGACAAACTGGGGCTTTCCGCCAGAGCCTATAACCGGATTCTGAAAATCGCACGCACTATCGCGGATCTGGACGGGGAAACCGATATCTTGGCCCATCATATTTCAGAGGCCATTCAGTACCGGACTTTCGATAGAAAACAATTCGGTTAGACCTTGCCTGTTTTAAGGTTCCGAAACTTCGTCTCGAATTCAGCGTCCGGCAAACGGGGTATTGTTGCCTATAAAAACAGTTTGATGAGGACAAACCCTCCCACCAGGAGCACGGTAAATATAATGGTGATGAGATTGAGGTATTTTTCAAGAAAACCGGCGATATAGGGACCAAACCGGTAAATCAGCCCGCCGACGATGAAAAACCTTGCGGACCGTGATACCGCCGACGCCAGAACAAAAACGATAAAGTTGATTTCAAATGCTCCGGCGGTGATGGTAAAAAGTTTATAGGGCAGCGGGGTAAATCCCGCGATGGCGACGGCCCAGGCATCATAGGTGGAATAAAGGTTCCGGATCGTATCAAATTGGTGGGAAAGTCCATAGAATTCAACGATTTTATTTCCAATCCCCACCATAAACCGCCATCCGATGACATATCCCAGGCAACCCCCCAAAATTGATCCGATGGAGCATATCAACGCATATTTCAGGGATCTGGCAGGTGCCGCGACGCCCAAGGCGATGAGCAGAACATCCGGAGGGATAGGAAAAAATGAAGATTCGCAAAACGCCAATATAAACAGAGCCCAGGTGCCGTAAGGCGTACTGGCCCAGTGCATCACCCACCTGTAGCCTCTTTTAAACATCTAAAAATCCCGCCAGCCGTATTCTCCCACCAGTTTCACAAACCGACACCCGCCAAGGTTTTCCTGATAAATCTGGTTCTTGTCTTTTTCAATTCTGATCAATTCCTGGGAATGCCGGTCTCCAACGGGAATGACCATCCGGCCCCCCACAGCAAGCTGATTAACGAGGACCTGGGGGATCTCGGGCGCTCCTGCCGTGACCATGATGGCATCAAACGGGCTTTCATCAGGCCACCCCGCCGTACCATCCGAATATTTCGTCACGATATTATAATACCGAAGTTGATCAAAAAGTTTTCTCGCCTTCACAAACAGGGAATAAATCCGTTCGATGGTATAGACCCGAAATACGATTTTGGACAGGACCGCGGCCTGATAACCCGAACCGGTGCCGATCTCAAGAACCCGGTCGTCTTTTTTTAATCTCAGGGCCTGGGTCATTTCGGCGACGATGAAGGGCTGTGATATGGTCTGCTGTTCCCCGATAGGCAGGGGATGATCTCCATAGGCCTGATCCATCAATGCCTCGCTGACAAAAAGATGCCGGGGAACGCTGCGAAGGGCATCAAGTACTTTCGGGTCTTTTATTCCCCTGCCTTCGATCTGGGTCCGAATCATTTCATCACGAAGTTTTTCGAATTTCAAGCTGTCTTTTCTCATAATCTCCCAAGGCCGGACATTAAGCCATTAAAAAATGCAGCACATTTACATGTTTTTCATTTTTACCGTAAAATTTTTACTACTAAAAAGTCCTTGATTTTTCAACTAATTTTTACCATAATAATCCATAAAAAATCTGATGATCCGTCGACAACGAATTTAATGGAAAGCACAAAACAGCTCAAAGCATCCATATTGCTGGCCTTTGCCGTCCTGGTGTTCGGCACCAGCGGGTACATGATCATAGAAGGGTGGAATTTTATCGACGCCCTTTACATGACCGTCATCACGGTTGCCAGCGTGGGTTACAAGGAAGTCCATGATATCAGCACTCCAGGAAGGTTGTTTACCATCTTTTTCGTCATGACCGGTGTGGGAACCACGGTTTATGTGGCGGGAGTCGTCGTTCAGTTTATGGTGGAAGGCCGAATACGCGTTATTTTGGGGAGGAGGAAATTGGACAAGCAGATCGAACGGCTGAAAAATCATTATATCATCTGCGGATACGGCCGTATCGGAAAGGTTCTTTGCGAAAACCTCATCAGGCGAAAACCCGTGGATATTGTTGTCGTTGAAAAAAACCCCGATCTGGTGCCTGTCATGGAGAAGGATGGAATTCTGTATATTCATGGCAATGCGTCCGATGAATCCGTATTATTGAGGGCCGGCATTCAAAGGGCCAGGGGATTGGTGGCCGCCCTGGCCACGGATGTGGACAATGTTTTTCTGGTCCTGACGGCCCGGCAACTGTCCCCCGACATCGATATCATCGCCCGGGCCAGTCTGGACGCCTCCAAATCCAAGTTATTGGCGGCGGGCGCCAACTCCGTAGAGTCTCCTTATGAAATGGGGGCACGAAACATGGCCCAGAGAATTTTAAGGCCTACCGTAACCAGTTTTCTGGATCTTGCCATCACGCATAAACGGAAAGATATCCAAATGGAGGAGATTCCGGTGAACGGCACGTCCATTCTCACCGGCGTCATGCTCAAAGACTCGGGGATCCGTCAGAGATTCAATCTGATTATCATCGCCATAAAAAAAAAAGACGGCAGCATGTTGTTCAACCCGTCTTTTGAAACCATTATCTCGGCAGGGGATACCGTCATTGCCGTTGGAGAGGATGATAACCTTCACAAATTGGAGGAAGTTCTGAATCCGTAAAACAGTTTCAACTGCAAAAAAATCGCCGCGCAGGTTTATTATCGGCCGATCGCTATATTTTGTATATAATCCGTTCCTCTGTGATAATGATATCCACATGTTTATCGTGGGAGATCATGGGTACCTGCTGGACAATCTGGTTCTCAAATGCCAGCGCCACCTTACGGGTCGTGGCCGACAGCTTGGGGATAAACCTGTCGTAATACCCTTCTCCGGAACCGAGTCGCCCGCCTTTCTCGTCAAAGGCAAGCCCGGGAATAATGGCGATATCAATCACGTCGACCGGAACATGCTTGCACTGGGTCAAATCCGGTTCCATAATGCCCCGATTGCCTTTCATTAAATCCGTTTTCAGATTGTCCACCTTCATCAGGCTTATGGAACGTTTTTCCACGTTAAATGCCGGAAGCACAACAATTTTATTAAATCGATAACACTGCTGAATAATATCTTCGGTCGTCACCTCGTTCGGTTTGTTAATGTACAGCAGCGCTATATTGGATTCCAGGAAATTTGCGAACTCAAAAAGCCTTTTGCCCACACGGGAAGTCTTTTCCATCAGCTCGTTTTTTGAGAGCTCGCTTATTTTTTTTGAAACCTCTTTTCTGATTTCATTTTTTGCTTCTAAAATATCATCCATCTGGCTATACTCCAATGTCGGTTTAATCGAATCTTTTAATACACCGAATTGACGGATAAAGTCAACCTATAATAATCATTGACTAAAATTACATCGCATTATATATTTTTATTTTAACAAAATAATCACTAAATTGTTTTTAACAACGGACTTTATTTATTCATCAGAAACAGGTACGGCCATGCTCGACATCAAGTTTTTAAACCAGAATCTGCCCCTGGTTCAACAGGCCCTGGAAAACCGGAAACAGGACATCGATCTGAATGAATTCACACGACTGGACGCCTCTCGAAGATCCATATTATTGGAAATCGAAGCGCTCAGGCATCGTCGGAACCAGGTTTCCGACGAGGTCGCGGCCCTGAAAAAATCAAACCGGGATGCCGGCACCCTCATCACGGAAATGCGGGAAGTATCGCAACATATCAAGGCACTGGAAGCGTCCCTGTCTGAGAACAATGACCAAATTGAAAAATTCATGCTCGGGATACCCAATATTCCCCACGAATCCGTTCCTGTCGGGAAAAGTGAGGCCGACAACATTAAAATCAGGAAATTCGGCGATATCCCCCCTTTTGACTTTGAACCCAAACCTCACTGGGATATCGGAAGCGATCTGGGTATTCTGGATTTCGAACGTGCGGCGAAAATCACGGGGGCACGATTCCCTCTTTATATCGGTGCCGGGGCCCGCATGGAACGTGCTCTGATCAATTTCATGCTGGACATTCATACGACAAAAAACGGCTATACGGAGACACTGCCCCCGTTTATCGTCAATCGGCAGAGTCTGATCAGCACGGGACAGCTCCCGAAGTTTGAAGAAGATTTATTCAAACTGGAGGGTCTGGAGTATTACCTGATTCCAACCGCCGAAGTCCCGGTGACCAACATCCACCGCGGAGAAATCCTGGATGAAGACCTTCTGCCCATTTTTTATACGGCCTATACACCCTGCTTCAGGTCTGAAGCCGGCTCCTACGGAAAAGACACCCGGGGATTGATCCGCCAGCATCAATTCAACAAAATCGAGCTGGTCAAAATCACCCGGCCGGAATCCTCCTATGAAGAACTGGAAAGACTCCTCGAAGACGCCGAGGGCATATTGAAAAGACTGGGGCTGCCCTACCAGGTGATCGTGCTTTGCACTGGAGACATGGGATTTTCTTCGGCAAAAACCTATGACATCGAGGTCTGGATGCCTTCCCAGGGGGTTTACCGGGAAATTTCATCCTGCAGTAATTTCGAGGCTTTCCAGGCAAGGCGAGGCAACCTCCGTTTCAGGGAAAAAGGTAAAAAGGGGACCCGTTTCGTCCATACCTTAAACGGTTCAGGACTTGCCGTGGGAAGGACCCTGGCCGCCATACTTGAAAATTTTCAACAAAAAGACGGCTCCGTCGTCATACCCGAAGCACTCAGACCCTATATGGGAGGAATGGATCGCATTACGACATGAAAATTGAGGACTTTCCTGAGGAAATAAAGCCGTACCTTATTCCCAAAGCCCATGGGAAACTCATATACCGCTGTTTGGGGTGTAAAGGAGAATTCGGCATAGAAAACCTGCTGTATACCTGCCCGGACTGCGGCCAGGTGTTGCTGCTTGAGGACGGCAATTTCGATGAATTCAAAAAAATCCCGGCTGACATCTGGCATAAAATTTTTGATTACCGGAAAATGCTCTCCATTCCAGCGCTTAAGGGAATCTACCGGTACCATGAATTTATCGGGCCGGTGATGCCGCTGGATTCTATTGTTTACCTGGGAGAGGGACATACTCCCGTGATTGAGGCCAATACGGGGTTGAAAAACAAGGTCGGATTGCGTTTCTTTTTTAAAAATGACGGCCAGAATCCCAGTGCGTCCTTCAAGGACCGCGGCATGGCCAGCGCTTTCAGCTATATCCATTTCCTGATTCGGTCCGGCCGCGTTTCCGATGTGTTGGCCATATGTGCGTCAACAGGCGATACCAGCGCATCCGCAGCGTTATATGCCGCCTATTTAGCCCCCCATATCAAGTCCGCGGTTCTGTTGCCCCACAAAAAAGTCACCCCCCAGCAACTGTCCCAGCCCCTGGGCAGCGGGGCCGCAGTCTTCGAAATTCCCGGGGTCTTCGATGACTGCATGAAAATTGTCGAATCCCTGTCGGAAAACTACAACGTGGCTCTGCTGAATTCCAAAAACGCCTGGCGAATCCTGGGGCAGGAATCCTATTCGTATGAAATTGCTCAGGATTTTGAATATCAGATGACCGATAAAGTGGTGATTGTTCCCATCGGCAACGCGGGGAACCTTTCCGCGGTCATGAGCGGATTCTTAAAATTCTTTAAAACCGGTATCATCGATGCGTTGCCCAAAATCATCGGCGTCCAGTCCGAACATGCCGACCCGGTTTTCCGGTATTACCGCGAGCCCGATCCCCGTAAACGAAAATTCATGCCGGTTACCGTCAGACCCAGCGTGGCCCAGGCGGCCATGATCGGAAATCCCGTGTCCATGCCCAGGATCATCCATCTGACCGATATTTACAATCAAGAATCCCGGAATCAAAACGTTTTTATCGTTCAGGTAACGGAACAATCCATCATGGACTGGGAACTGACGGCCAACCGGAACGGCCACATCGCCTGTACCCATGGGGGAGAGACCCTGGCCGGGCTTGTGGAAGCAGTTCAACAGGGCATTGTCAGTTCGGAAGATACCGCCATTCTGGATTCCACCGCCCATGCCGTCAAATTTTCCGGTTTTCAGGATATGTATTTCGCAAACAGTTTCCCCGAAGATTTCGAAGTGTCTCCAAATCCAGAGTTGATGAATGCGCCTCTTTACGTACATCCAGGAGGCCTAAAAAAGGTTCCGCAACCCGGCAAGCCGTTGGAAGGGGAAGATTTAGCGTGTTTCATCCACCGGGTGTCGGATGAAATCGTGTCCTATCTGAAATTGGAAAAATCCAATCGCAAATGAAGTTCAATTGCGGTAAAAACCTCGAAAATCCCCGGCCAAAGGAATTGGATGACGTAATGCCGGTACCCTCGGCATTGATCAACAAAACCAGGAATATGTATCATGTTTTAACAGGGTGATCGTGATCAGAAACCTTATC
This sequence comes from Desulfobacteraceae bacterium UBA5616, assembly GCA_002423615.1. GTDB lineage: Bacteria > Desulfobacterota > Desulfobacteria > Desulfobacterales > UBA5616 > UBA5616. Next base: position 28,604 of record DIKO01000080.1, on the reverse strand, counting down.
TACATTTCCACGGCCGTTTGTTTCCTCATGATGCCGCCTCGTTTTGGGGCCGGAGCCTTTTTGTATAAAAATTACGTTATACGGCAGTACCAGGGCCGGGACATTTTATGCGACCCGTATGTCGTTGAAAAAAATGACTCCGTGATCAGGCTTTTTCAGCAGCGTGGGCAGATCGCTGGACAGGATTTTCCCGAATTTTTAAGAATTTTCCAGCAGTTCAATCCCCATATCCCCGATGTCGACGCGATTCAACCCGGTCAGGACATTTTGATCCCTCTTAAAAAACTTGGGGAAGATGCCCTGCCGGGGCAATCCGAAGGCGTTGTGGCCATTCCCTTTATGGCCATAACCCAGTTGTCCGACCTGATCCATCAAAATGCCGAAAAATATGAAGTCAAGACAGGGGACAGCCTGTCCGTCATTATCTCAAACAGCTTCGGGAAATTCGGCACCAGAAGCTACAACGAAGGGGTAGCCCTTTTTAAACTGATCAACCCCGAGATTGACGATTTAAATCATATCCGTACCGGACAGATCCTGAACATCCCCGACAAATCCGTCCGGAACCGGAAATGGTACGCTTCAATATTTGACGACCGGGGAAACCTGAATCGCAATATTGATCTGAATGAAATCCTCAACCCTTCGGATAAATTAAAAAACCGAACGTTTCCAAAATCTTCTGCCGAATCGGAAAAATCAGGACATGATTCCCCATTATCCATTGCTGCCGAAGTTTTAAATTCAAGATTGATAGACAGAGGAACTTATTATTTCCCCCGAAGCGGGAACCCGGATCTTGCCCTTGACCTTTCCCGTCATCCGGTGATGGAGCTTGAAAGCGGAAGGCGGTTGTTATTCTGGGAAAAAGATTATCCTGTTCCTTTGGACCTGCAGGCATTAACTGCCCACTGGAAGGAACTTAAAATCGTCCCTCTGCCCGTCAATGCGGGTTCAGAAGAAATTTTACAGGCCATTTTCACGGCCGATAAGAATTTTGATGTGAAAAACCAGCTTCACCTTCAACATGATGGGGTGGATATCACCATCCGGGCCGACTGGATTATCGCATCCGGTTTTTATGATGAGATCGGCAGGCTTGCAATCCATCAGACATGCCTTTTTTTGATTGAAAATGAAGCCCGGCGGATCCCGGCATCTCTTAAGCGCTATCTCCTGGAACTTAATATCAGGATCAGGGAAATCCGGAAAAAGGATTTCACCCCATTGGCCGAGGCGCCAGACCCATCAGCGCCCAACCTCATAACGCCACTGGCCGTTGTCGTGTATACGGATGATTTAAGAAAATTCGTCCCTGACTGGGTCAAGGCAATGGGATTTCTATATTCGGGGAACATCAATATCTCATTTCCTTACGCCGGCCTTCAGATTGAAGCCATTTCCAACCTGATTGCCACGAAAGATGGAAATCGACAAATGCTCGTCGACTTCGGCGACCTTTATGGCGATGCCGTTTCCGCCATTCGCAACACGGGACTCGAAATGATTCAACTAACCGGTGCGCCGGGATGGGAGATGGCGGTCAAACAAATCCTGGACGCAATGAACCTCCCGTATTCAGCCCCCTTAAATTTTACCGCAATCAAAGATTCAAGAGACGCCAATATTTTTCTCAACTTTCCCGGCCTGCGCCTGGAAATCCGGGAGAGTGAAAAGGCGGTGGTTACTTCAGCCCTGCTCCACCCCGAACTCATCGGTTTTTTGAATCAGTCCGGCCATCAGACGATTTTAATCGAAGATCTCTCCCGTCTCGGTGAAAAGGGAAAAACCGGCCCTGATTCTCCGGATTCCAGGAAGTGAATACCACTCATGAAACTCAATCAACAGGATAAAAAAATGATGAGACTTGCCATTTACGCCGATAAAACTTCAAAAACATTAAATTTTTACAAAATTCAACCGTCAGCTTTCAAACAATTTTTCTGTGCATGGCTGATCCCCGTTGCTCTTTTTACCCTTTCCTGCGCGACCACCACTCCAGCAAATCAAAAACGAGTCCCGGAGAGTTCCGTTAAGGAACAGGCTCTGTCAAAGCGAAATATGGGCGAGGCTTATATCATGCAGGGCAATTTTACGGCTGCATTAAAAGAGCTTCAGGCAGCCGAGAATCTGAACCCCAAAGATCACATCACTCATAATTACCTGGGAATTGCTTATAAAAACAAAAACTTGACCGACCTTGCGATAAAGCATTTCGATGCAGCCCTGGAGCTGAATCCCGGATATTCAATAGCCAGAAACAATCTTGGAACAGTATATCTGGATATGAAAAAATGGGACGAGGCCATCACCTGCTTCACGGACGTGATCAATGATATCCTGTATACGACGCCCCATTATCCCATGGCCAACCTGGGATGGGCCTATTATAATAAAAAAGATTTTTCGACCGCCCGGAAATATTACCGTGAAGCGCTTCAGATCAAATCCAACTTCATTATCGCTTTAAATGGTCTGGGTCAGACTTACATGGCCGAGCGGAAATACCAGGATGCAGCCGACATGTTTGAAAGGGTCGTCAAATATGAAACCCGGGTGCCGGAGCTGTATTTTCAGCTGGCAAAGGCATATGATTTAATCAATGAAAAAGAAAAAGCGGTCAAGGCGTATCTTAAAGTGGTTGAGCTGGCGCCGGAAAGTGACATGGCTGAGGAAGCCAGAAAATTGGTAGGCCAATGAATATTCTCCTATACCCTCTGGTAAGACAGTGATACCCCAAGATGGTTATATAATGTTGTTGACACAGAAATGCCCTTTATATATTTTAGCCTCCATTACACACCTATTTCTATAACTGTCTAAATTTAAACATAAATTTACAATTACAGTTGCCTAACTTTATATAATCATTAGAAAAATTGCAGCTTTACCCTGACAACGAGCCTGTTGTGACATAACGACCAATTTTAAATTAGGAAGCGGGGGGGATATGTTTAAAATGAAGTGCTTGATTAAGCAATCAGCGGTTTTATGTTGTTTATTTTTAATTTTAACCGGTTGCAGCATGTCCGGAGGTGGCACCGACAGCTCAGACTCGGGCACCACGGAAACAGACAACGTCACAGCCATTTCAGTTCAACCTCCCGGAGAGATAGCAAATCAGGAAGATATCGGGGATCTTCTCGGAGGAGAAGGTGACAATTGGTATTTTACCAGAGCAATGGCCATTGGAGAAAACGGCAGCGTAGTGGGTCAATCCAACAACGGTTCTCCGGTAAAGGCAGCATTTCTATGGAATTCTGCAACTCAGACAATGACCTATCTGGGAATTCACCAAGGGGGCCCGTACAGTGATTATTATTTCCTGGAAGAGAAAGTACCTGACGATTGGTTTATATACAGTGAGGCAGTGGGAATATCATCGTCTTCAGGGGATGTCATCGGCAACTCCACCACCGGCGTCGGGTGGCCGGAAGAAACTCAAAAAAGGGCTTTTTACTGGAAGGGCAGCGATCCCTCGAATATAGTCGATCTTACACCAGGATATTATTTAAATGATGATGGCGAATGGGAAATGGGATCATTTTCTGAAGCGGTTTTTATCAATGAGGATTATGTTCTCGTAAATATCGACGATAAGGAAGGTCGCCATGCTTATTATTGGGACAAAACTTCTTTAACGACTATTGATTTATTAAGGCATGTAGATGAAAATATTGATGAAACCGTATCAATTAGAGTTCCAATTTATCATAATTTAGGCAAAATTATCGGAGCAGATTCAGAGGCCGTAGCCATCAACCGTTTTAATCAGGCGATTATCAACTCAGGCAATACGGTAATTTTCCATGATGTCGATTTAGATGCAATAGAATCCCTGAATCACCTTCCCGGCGCTTCATCCACCACCGCCGCTGCCATCAATGACAGGCAGCCCACTGGACACGTGGCGGGAACATCAGGAGCAGAAGCATTTTTCTGGGACGGTGGTTCCATGTATCCCTGTGGAGACTTGGGCGGAGGTACAAGTGAAGCGAAAGACATTAATAATCATGACCAGGTGGTTGGCCATTCAACCACCGCAAGTGGCGCCACTCATGCGTTTATATGGAACCTGGAAAATAACGGACGGGGTAAAATAACGGACCTGGGCACATTAGGAGGAATAAATAGTTGGGCTGTTGCCATCAATGACAACGGTGTGATAATCGGATATTCAGAAACCGGTGAAATATACAATGAAGGAAACCATTCCTTCAATGTGGTTCATGGCTGTGTATGGCACGAAAATGTTATATATGACCTGGGAGTTCATAACGATTTTTACGATTACCCGTTTGTTCAGCCCTTTCCATTCAGCGAAAGCGTGGCGATCAACGAAAGCAACAGGATAATCGGCAATTCCTATACAGTAAATAATCACTTCCGTGGCTATGTCCTGGATGCCGCTTTTCCTTCATCAGACTGATAACCCCCTGAACCGAATAACTCAGGGGTCAAATAAAAAAGCTGCGGGTTTTATTATATGAACTCCGCAGCTTTTTCTATTAAGATCTCTAGAAGTATATTTGGTTACATATTTTTCTGCTCGAGCTGCACAATTCTCGGAGTAATGAAAATCAGCAGCTCATTGTTGGAATTCTCTTCATAATTCTGACGGAACAGCCACCCAAGGCCTGGAATCTTCGAAAGAACTGGGAAACCGGTTTCATCCTTCCGAGCCGTCGTTTTCATGATTCCTCCGATTACAATGGTGTCTCCGTCATTGACCAGAAGCTCCGTCTGGGCTTCGTTCGTCCCAATGGTCGGAATATTGTCAAAAGATCCCACTACTTCGTTTTTGTTGATCACGATATTCATGGACACCCGGCTGTCCGGGGTCACATGGGGACTTACTTCCAGGAGAAGATCAACCTTTTTCCATTCAACGTCCCTGCCGGTTTCCGTTCCTTCCTCACTGTCGTAATAGCCGACTTCAACGCCCTGGCTGATTTTGGCCTTTTTGTTGTCCAGGGTGACGATCTTCGGCGCAGAAATGATTTTGGCTTCTCCGGAGCTGGCCAGTGCCGTCAGTTTGGCGTCCAGTACGAACGGGGTACCAGCAATTCGAGTGAAATTGAACCCTATCCCTGAATTGCTTGCCGCCGGAAAATTCATCGCCGATGTCCATCCATAGGTTCCACCAAGGGTGTGAAAGCCCCGTTGAGGTCCGATACCGGCTCTGGCGTCTGTAGGCTGTATGCCGCCGTCCACTGACCATTCAATGCCGATATCCTTTGCCGAATCCGAGCTGATTTCCACGACTTTGGCTTCGATGATGACCTGAGGCGTAACCTTGTCGATATTCTGTACGATGCCCCTGGCCTTCATGATCTTGTCGGCCGTATCGGTCATGATGATCTGATTGTTCCTCCCGTCCACGCTGATGGATCCCCGCCCTTCGGTAACCAGGGATTCAAGGTGGGGCAACACTTCCTCCTTGGCGTTGGAATAACTCACGGAAATATATTCCGTCATCAGAGGGGCCAGGTCCTTGATCTTTTCCTTGGCTTCCCTATCAGCTTGAACGCTGGCCATCAGGGCCTCGGATTCCTGCTTGATCGTTTTCAGGGTTGCAATCCGGATAATGTCCCCTTCATACACCAGCCCCAGCTGATTCATTTTTAAAACCAGGTCCAGGATCTGGTCCCAGGGAACCGGCTCGTCCAGGGTCATGGTCACCTTGCCTTTGACATCATCATCAATGACAAAATTTTCCCCGCTGATTTCTCTTAAAATGCGGAAAACGTTTTTGATGTCGGTTTCATAAAAATCCAGGGCGACTTTTTCGCCGGTATATTCCTTTTTGTCAAAATAATCATCCTTTTCCTGAACGGCGGCTTTTTCTTCTGCCGGGCTGGGCATTTCCGCTGTATCTTGTTCCACTGCCGTATCTTCGATGATTCTCTTCCATTCCGGCAGGCTGGCCGTTTCCATGGGCCGTGGGGGGATCGAAGATGCTTCGAAACTGACCGTAATAACATTTCCGGACCGTTCCACAAAATAAGGGACCGCTTCTCTGAGTTCAATGGAAATGACGGAATTCCGCTTCATATCAGTGGTTTGAACCGGTATGATCCGGTCTACGGCGCTTTCAAACCGCGTGGTGATGAGCTGCCTTTGCCGGTAAACGGGGATGTTGGTGTTGAACAGGTCCAATTTCAGCCGTTTATCTGAAACTTTTCGAATATTGTATTCCACCGGTCTCGATGTACCGATGATAATCCTGGACTTTCCGGCTTCCTCGCTGGAAAAATCGATTCTGTTCATCCAGGCCGGGTCCAGGGAAGAATCGGCGACCGGCGTGGAGTTCCCCCTCTGATAAGCTTCCTCATCCATTTTTAAGGCCGATAAATTTTCTTCCCTCTGACTTTCAGGCGTTCCCGCGGCCGGTTGAGCTCCCGCAGATGATTTTTTGAACACGATTTTAAGGTCCGTGCCATTCTGGGTCGCCTCATAGGGAACGTCCTGCTTCAATAAAATATTAACTCTGGACGCCTTACCCCCTTCCGTGGGGCCGAATGTTTCTATTGAACTGACAACGGCATTTTCCGTAACGGCTTCTATTCCGCCATTATCGATATTGGTTTCAGGAAAATAAAGCACAACTCCGGCTGGAAAAGGCTGCTTCACCGACGTGTAGGCGAGTTTTTCCGTCCCCCGGATCGTTACCGTCGTCGACTCGGCATCGGTTGTTGTGGATATGCCGGTAATCCGCTGTGACGCATCGGTCTGCGACGTCTGCTGTGCAATCGAACCGGTGGGGGGGGGGGTGGCACATCCGGCAGCAAAGGCCATCAGGGCCGCCAACAAGATGATCGCTGATTTTTTAACCCTTGTCGATGTCATACCCATATAATTCATGTCTTTATTCTCCAGCAACTTTCTGAAGTTTCATTTCCGATTTTCGGATAACTAATTTCCCCAAGATATCTTCGACTTCTTCCTCAACCACGATTTTGTCAAGCAGTATATCAATCACCCGACCGGAATTTTTTCCGATGTAGGTGCCATTCTGTATGATGTACCCCTTACCGGACGCCTCCTCGACCATCGCCCTGCTGCCGCTGGGGGCGATCATAACGGCTACCAGTTTCAACTGGCTCAATTCGATTTGTTCCAGCGGCGTTAAGGGAATGCGTTTTCGCTTTTTAGCCTGATTCTCAAGCGACGCATCCGCCGTTTCCCGTTTCTTGAAAACGGTTTCAAACGGATCAATCTTTCCCGTCGGGTCGTATACATTGACAAGCGCTTCAGGTTGGGCAACCGTTCCTGCGGTGGTTCCGGCGACCGGGTTTCCCGATTTTGCGGCTTCGGAAGGTGCAACCTGCGCTGCTCCCGGTGTTCCCGTCTTATCCGAACCTGTCTCCGCTTTTTGCCCGGTTTCCCCGTCCGGTGCCGCTTTCTTCCCGGACATATCGATTTTCTTGCTGATCACCGTTTTAGTTGCGGGCGGCTCTGCCTGTTTATCGCACCCTGAAAACAGGAGAAAAAAACAGGCCGCCACTAACATCAAGTTCCGAAGGGCACCAGAATAATTATACATGTCGTTTCACTACTTTTTCTTTTTGTTATCTTTTTTGGGGGGTTCCGGCTTCTTTTCAACAAACCGGTATGTCACCGCCGTACATGACGTTTTTAACGAAACGCCGTCTTTCTGAGGGAACAATCTCAAATCTCTTATATTGACCACCCTGTTGAGGTTCGCCACCCTGCTTAAAAAAAGCCCGACATTGTGATAGCCTCCCTCCACTTCAATGGAAACGGGAATTTCTTCATAAAAATCCATGGGGATTTCTTTTTCCGGTTTGAACAGAAGAAATGAAAGGCCGGAGTCGTGGCCCGCCTGGGAAATGCTTGTCAAAAGCCCTGGAATCTCTTTGTTGTCCGGAAGGGCCTGCTTGACCAGATTGAATTCAATCTGCTTTTCCTTCATTTTTTCCCGGTAGAACGCCAGGTTGGCCGCTTCCTTTTTCGTGGTCTCGAGTTTTTCGCTCAAGGCTTTATATTCCTTGCTCAACTTTTGAATTTCTTCAATTTTGGGGTACAGTGAGAACCAGGTAAAGGCTCCTGCGATCACAATAACCACCCCGATGCTGATGAGGAGTCTCTGGACCTTTGACAAGTTTTCGACAGGCTCGATATAGGGCTCTACGGCTTTTGTGAAATTTATTTTTTTCATCATTTTTTGGCTTTGTTACAGGTTATGAAAAAGCTTTTCATATCGACGTTCTGAACATTCTGCTGCATGATCGTATCCAGATTCACGGCTGAAAAAAACTTGGAACTTTCAAGCCGGATCATAAAATCGGCAACGGTTTTATTGTCCATCGCAATGCCTTTGATCACCACATTTTCCCCTGATGAAGAAAAATCCGTAAACCACATCCGATTGGGCACAATTAACCGGGGCATGGCGTCATGAAGCTTCACCGGTTCGGTTCTGTTTGCCTCCAATTTTTTAATCACGTCAATTTTAGTCTTCACCACCTCTATCTGCTTCTTTATCAATTCGATTTCCTGGGTAATCTTGGTGTATTTCTCGATTTCGATTTTGGCTTCCTTAATCCGGGTGTTTAAATTTTCGACCTTATTCCCCAGGACAATCCGAACCAAAAACAGAGCGGCGACGATCAGCACCAGGGAAAGCAAAAAAACGGAGATCTGCCGCCTGACGTTTTCTTTTTTTCTCGCTGCACGAAACGGCAGCAAATTTATTCGTATCATTTGTCGTCAACTTTTCTCAATGCAAGTCCCATGCAGATTGCCGCCTGGGGCGCCATTGCTTTTAGATTGGAAGTTTCAACCTGGTCGATGGCTATTTCAATCTGATTAAACGGATTGATCGCTTCAACCTCGGTAAAAGTCTCTTCAGCCAGCAACTGGCGAAATTCCTTGATGTTTGCGCCGCCGCCGCTCAGGATGATTTTCTTGATTTGATCGTCGGGATATGTTGAATAAAAGAAGTCAAGGGCACGCCGGATTTCATTGCACCAGTCCGAGATTACGGATGACACGATTTCTTCGAGGTGTTCATGGGAAATTTTGTCTCCGGGGTTATCCAGCTTGATCTTCTCCGCATCCTCCAGCGAACAGTCGATAAGGCTTGCGATTTCCTGGTTGATCTGGCCGCATCCCAGGGAAACATCGCGCATGAAAACCGAAATATTGTCCTTCAAGATATTCAGAGATGTTTTTCCCGCGCCGATATCGATAAGCGCCACATTTTCGCCCTCCGAATCATAATTGGCCTCATAAATGTTCTGCAGGGCGAAGGCATCGATATCGATGATGCAGGGATTCAGGTTGGCGAGTTGTATGAGGTTGATGTAATTATTGATCATTTCCTTTTTGGCGGCAACCAGGATCACGTTCATCTGGTTGGGATTGCCTTCCACTTCGCCCAGAATCTGAAAATCAATATTGACATCGCTGATATCAAAAGGGATATACTGCTCCGCTTCAAAATGGATGGTTTCCTGAAGTTGCGCCTCGGACATGGTCTGTACATTGATTTTCTTAACGATGACCGAGTATCCGCCAACGGAAACCGCGACATTTTGCTCCTTTATATTGTAAGCCTTAAAGAGATCCCGGATGGCATTGGCAACCTGTACCGGTTCAACAATGTTGCCGTCTTCGATCAGGCCCGGCGATAATTCCACCACCCCGAATTTGGTCAGACTGAATCCTTTTTTGGATTCAGAAATGATGCCCGCTTTTATGGATCTTGATCCGATATCGAGGCCAACAATGCTTTTTTTTTTGCCGAATACCATAATTTGCCTTAATTATTAAATATTTTATTTTTATCGGACAATTTCATGCCAAGGGCCAAAAGAATTTTTCGTTTTGTTTCCATTCGGCAGGGTTTTCCGCTTTCGATACGAGCGATGGTGAGGGGTGATACGTTCGCCTTGCGTGCGAGTTCCGATTTGCTTAACATAAGGGATTCCCTCATATGCCTCAGATCGTTTTTCCGCATTTCGGCCTTTTCCGTTTGATACGATGGATTTTATTTCCTGGAAGGCAAAAAAATTTTTTCAATATATCTACTCTTTTTAACGGGTTGTCAAGCTTTTTATATTTAATTATAGTTAATTATCATTATCTGGGGTATCGGGTATTTTAAATACCACATATAGTATGAATCACGAATCATCTTTTCTTCTTCAAGGGTCATGCCCGGTAGGAAATCCTACAAAAGAGGCAAACCGTATTTCCTTTTTTTGCAATTGCTTGACTTAAGGTCTGTTTTTCTTATAATTCTCTGAATAATGAACTCAACCCCATAACCTTTAGGAAAGACCTTCCTTTGCCCTGCAGGGGATTATGAAAACCGAAAACACAGAAAAAGCCAAGCCTTTCAGACTGGTCAAATATTTTTCCCTTTCGAGCCTGGTGGTGATCTTTCTAGGAACCATCGTACTATCCGTGGTCAATACCCATCTGGCCAGGCGGATGCAGCGTCAAAAAAGCGAGGCCTATGCCCGCGTGCTTGCGGAGAACCTGAACCACCAGGTTTTCATGCAGTTCGTCATTCCCGTGACCATCAAATTCGGAAAAATTCAACTCCGGAATCCGGACCAGTTTGAAAGAATGGACAAGGTGGTCAGAAGCACTTTTCACAGCTTTGACGTTCAAATGGTCAACATTTATGACCTGGACAACACGGTGTCCTACAGCTACAACAAAAAAATTATCGGTCTTCAAAATATCGGGGGCACCGGATACCTGAATGCCGTTGCCGGACAATTGACTTCCAAGGTGATAGAACGGGGAAATTTTATTGAAATCCTTTTTGGATTTCCCAAAGAAAGCCTTATTCTGACGTTCGCGCCCATACGGGCTGAAAAGCCCCTTTCCACGCTTTCAGGACCTGTTCTGGGGGTGGTGGAAATCGTTCAGGACCTGTCCAATGAATATCAATCCATTTTCCGGTTCCAGATACTTGTGATCGGCACAATTACCGTTGTCATGGGCTTCATTTTTATCGTCATGCTTTTTTTCGTCAAACATGGAGAAGGCGTCATTCAGAAACGGGCCTATGAGAAATTGAAACTGGAGGAAAAATTGAGCCATGCCAAGCATTTGGCATCATTGGGAGAAATGACGGCGGGCATTTCTCATGAAATTAGAAATCCTTTAGGCATCATCAAAAGTTCGGCGGAACATCTGCGAAAAAAAATGGCTGCTCTCGATCCCTCAAACAAGATTCCCGATATCATACTTGAAGAATCCATCCGCCTGAACAATATCATAACGGATTTTCTAAACTACGCCAAACCGAAAAATCCTCAGCGGTCCCTTTGCAGAATTGAAAAAATCCTTGAAAAGAACCTGACCTATCTTGAACCTCAGATTGAAGAACAGAACATCATCGTCAAAAAATACTATTCCGATGATCTTCCCGAGATAATGGTCGATGGGGACATGCTTTATCAGGCATTTCTCAACATCCTGATCAACGCCATGCAGTCAATGCCCAGGGGTGGTGAAATTCAGATCGAAGTCAATTCCACCCCGGATGCCGTCATCATCATATGCGAAGACGAGGGAGAAGGCATATCAATGGGAAATATTCATAAGATATGGGATCCTTTTTTCACAACCAAAGAAATGGGCACCGGCCTGGGCTTGGGCATTGTCAAAAATATTATCGAGTCCCACGGCGGGACTATCGACATACGCAACAACCACCCCTTAAGGGGTACGAAAGTCACTGTTGAATTGCCGATATAACACGGAGAATATCAATGAAAACCGTTTTAATCGTCGACGATGAAAAAAACTACCCGCCTATTTTAAGCGCGGTTCTGGAAGAAGAGGGCTACGAGACACTGACCGCCAACAGCGGGGTGGAGGCCCTGTCCATCATCAAGGGCTCGGATATCGATCTGGTGCTGACGGACATGAAGATGCCGTCCATGGACGGGATAGAGCTTCTGGAAAGAATCAAGGCCGATCTCCCGGATTTGCCGGTGATCATGATGACGGCTCACGGAACAGTCGATAAAGCCGTGGAAGCCATGCAGAAAGGCGCATACACTTACATCCTGAAGCCCTTTGAAAACGACCGGTTGGTCATCTATGTCGAAAAGGCCATCTCCATGTATCAGGTGGTCAAGGAAAACCGCATGCTTCGGGATGCTGTGTCCAGTCAATACCAGTTTGCCAACATTATCGGCAAAAGCAAACCCATGAAGGATGTTTTCGAAACCATTCGAAAAGTCGCCCCCACGCCGGCTACGGTCCTGATTGAGGGCGAAAGCGGCACCGGCAAGGAATTGGTCGCCAAGGCCATCCATTTCAACAGCCCGCGCCATGACAAACCCTTTATAGCCGTTAACTGCTCCGCATTTGTCGACACCCTCCTTGAAAGTGAACTTTTCGGCCATGAGAAAGGGGCATTCACCGGCGCAGCAGCCATGAAAAAAGGCCGTTTTGAGATCGCCGACGGCGGTACGCTTTTTCTCGATGAAATCGGAGAATTGTCCCAAAATCTTCAGGTCAAGCTGCTTCGGGTACTGCAGGAAAAATCCATCGAACGGGTGGGCGGAATAAAGCCCATATCCGTGGATATTCGTCTGATTGCGGCGACCAACAAAACTCTGGAAGATGAAATCAGCCAGGGGCGTTTCAGGGAAGACCTTTATTATCGGCTGAATGTGGTTCGCATCACCATCCCCCCGTTAAGAAAGCGTCCTGAAGACATCCGTCTTCTGGTGAGTCATTTCATTAAAAAATACACGGATGAAAGAAAATCCAACATTCCCATCAAGGGTGTCCAGCAGGAAGTAGAGCGCCTGTTTTACGATTACCAGTGGCCGGGGAACATCCGTGAACTTGAAAATTTGATCGAGCGGGCGATGATTTTATGCCCGGACGAGCTGATCACCGTGTCGGACCTTCCGGCCGAATTCAAGAGCAATATCGATAACACCCTGCATCTGGATGGTATTCCGGTAGACGCCAACCTGTACGACACATTGACAAGAGTTGAACAAACCATGATTCTCAGGGCTCTTAAAATGGCCAACGGTGTTCAATCCCATGCCGCCCAGCTTCTGGGAATCGGCAAAAGCGGCCTGAACCAGAAAATTAAAAAGTATCATCTGGATGTGGATTGAACCATCGCTAAAATATCATGTATGCCCTCATAACAATAAATATAAAGGTAAGCCGGTGTTCCTCCCAAGGTCAAATTGATCTATTTTGCCAAGGCTAATTTTTCTTTTACCATATCCAGATAAATCGAGTCCGGGTAGTCTTTTTCGATCTGCTTGAAATACTCGACTTCCTTCTCGGGATGTCCGGTTTCCGCGTAAAGCCTTCCCAGGTTAAACAACGCCTCTTCTTTTAATTCCGAATTTTCCCCTGACCGTATTTTTTCCAGATATTCAATGGCTTTTTCATATTCTTTTTTGGTTTCCCAGGCATAGGCAAGGCTGTTTACTATCAAGTCCAGATAAAAAGGATTGTTCTTAAACTCCTTCAGGGATTTTTCATACAGGGCTATGGCCGGATCAATTTCTCCCGCAGCGTAGCTGATGTCCGCCAGGACGACTGCTGCAATTTTCGCGGCTTTTTTGGAAGCATATTGATCCACTATCTTCTCGAAATCCGGTTTAACCTCAAGATAAACCTGTTTGGGATCTTTCTTTTCTCTTGCGGACGCATACCTGGCAAGCGCTTTATCCAGCTCACCAAAGGCATTTTTCTCAGTTTGGACCATGTAAAACCGAAGACCGGCCAAAAGCACGATCAAAGACAGCGCTATGACGGAAATCGCGATAATTTTCTGTTTGTTCCGGGCAGCATAATTGACAAGTCTGCCGGTCAGAGTGATAAACTCATCGGGTTCATCGAGTTCTCTTTTACGAGAGCGTGAAATTCTTTGATATGCCATGGGTTCCTCCTGAATATCCGTAAATTGCCGCTACCAGACCAGGGACTGGTGAATCCAGCCCTTATCGCCGTCCGCATGCTCCACCCAAATCCAGTCTCCCTTTTTTTCAATGACTTTGAAAGGAACGCCTTTTTCAAGGGTAAAAAGGATTTCAACTGCAGAGCCGGATCCGGGTTCAGACCGAACATTGCACTTGTCGGCCTTGGTAATCACCGAAGGCGTTTGGCTCACCAGCGATTTGTGGATCCACCCCTTGTCGCCCTCGAAATCCTTAAAAAAATACCAGTCTCCTTTTTTCTCCAGAACTTCGATGGGATAATATTTTTCAGCCTTCCAGAGAATATCATAACCCTTGTTGTCCGGGCCGGACCGGATATTTGCCGTCGATGCCGAAATGGACATCCTCTCCGCAAATGCCGATTGGCAGAACACCATCGAAAAAACCAAAATCACCCCGAAAACACTCCCAAAAAACATCCATCGATAACGTTTTGATACGGACACTTCATCACCTCATCACCAAATTGTCATGAACCTGCACCTATTGGGCCATAAACACCCGACGTCTTCGGTCGAGCCGGGTTATGCCCGCCTCCAAAGCCGCTTTAACGGTCGACTCATAATCTTCCCCGGCAGGATGCGCAGTCAGAGCCTTTATTTCCCAGACCCTCCCGCTGGGCCTGTACCGAAGCATGATTCAGATGTGCCGACCAATCGGACATGGCGTAATCTTAATTCAAAAAGGGAAACGGATGTTTCAATGCAGGTGGAAAATTTATTCATGCCGGTCCCGGAATGTCATAGGTCGTACAGGAACCGCTTGCGCAGGTTCGCGTGCGGGTTGCGGCGCCGGGGGAATTGGACCCGGACCCGACGGTGTAACTTGCGGCGCTCATGATCCGTTCAAAATCTTCGGATTTACATTTCGGGCACCGTGCTTCAACGGTTTCTTCCGGGTCCATGACGAGCATCTCAAAGCATTCATCGCACTTCAAACATCTGAATTCATAAATGGGCATTTTGTCACCTCTTAAAATATAAAACTTCAGGCATTTTTTAAATCCATCAGGTTATTTTAACCCCTTAACCATATATTACTATCACGAAAACACCGCCGAATCCATCTTAATCATGCCATTCTAAACTTTGCCTGCAAGCATTTCCCTGGCGTGCGCAAGGGTTGTCCGGGTGATGGAGGCGCCCCCGATCATCCTGGCGATTTCTTTCACCCGCTCCTCATTTTCAACAGGATCGATTACGGTGATGGTCCTGCCTTGATCGACCCTCTTGGATATCCGGTAATGATGATCCGCGAATTTGGCTATCTGGGGAAGGTGGGTGATGCACAAAACCTGATGCCGCCGCCCAAGGGTCGACAGTTTTTTTCCCACCACCTCCGCCGTTTCTCCTCCGATGCCGGCATCCACTTCATCGAAAATCACCGTTTCAACGGATTCCAGGGTCGCCGATATGGCTTTTAACGCCAACACCACCCGGGAGAGTTCCCCGCCGGAGGCGATGCCGGTCAAAGGCTTCATCTCTTCCCCCGTGTTGGGCGCGATCATAAATGTTGCCGAATCGAAACCGGATTCACAAAGAACCTTTCCGTCCTTAACCAGATAAGGACTGGTATTGTCCGATGCCGGAAGAGACCTCATCATGACTGAAAATTTCGTATTCGCCATGTTCAGTTCCGAGAGTTCCCGCTCCACCCGTTTTCCCAGAACCCCGGCCGTTTTCACTCTTTTTTCCGACAACGCCAAGGCGTCCGAAAAGAGGCTCTCCCGGATCCCGTTGATCTCCGAGCGGACGGTTGCAATATGTTCGGCAATATTTTCGATGGCGGCGAGTTGTTCGGTTATGTCCCTGAACCGCTCCAGTACCCGTTCAAGGGACCCGCCGTATTTGCGTTTCAACCTGGCCAGAAGATCGAGACGAACTTCCAGATGATCGAGCGCGCCTTCGTCCATTTGTATCCTTTTTAAATAGGCGCCTAATGCGGCGGCAATATCCTCGATACGATACAGGGTTTCATCGACGCCGTTTTTCCAGGTGTTCAACGCCGGGTCGATTCCGGAAGCCTTTTCAAGCTTTTTTTTAGCCGAAACCAGCTGCTCCGTCACGGAGCCCCGGGCATCGTAAAGCAGGTCCCTGCAATCCTGAACGCTTTGGTACAGGGCTTCGGCGTTTTTCAGGAGATTTCTCTCCTTTTCCAGAGCTTCGTCCTCTCCGGCTTGAATTTCGGCATCGGCGATTTCTTTTTTCTGAAATTCCAGATGCTCCATTTCCCGGGTTTGATTCTTCTGTACTCCAAAAAGCCTTTCCAGATTAACGATCAACGGCATGAGCCTGTGGAAATTCTCGGTAATTTTACGACGAAGGGGAAGCAACCCGCCGAATTGGTCCACTGCCGTCAAATGAAAATCTTCACGCAAAAGGCCCTGATGGGCATGCTGGCCCGAAATGCCGGCGAGATTTTCCGTTATGCCGGAAAGCATCTGGATGGTGGCCATTCGGCCGTTGATGTAAATTTTATGGCGGCCGGCACGCGAGATGACCCTTCGGATTAAAAGACCGTCTTCGGGATTCATACCGTTTTCCAGCATGGCGCTTTCGGTCCTGCTTTCCGGGGGAACGGTGAAATAGGCTTCCACCTCTGCTTCTTCACTACCCGTACGGATCAGATCAGACGCAGCGCGGCTTCCCAGAATCAGGTTCACGGCATTGATGATGATGGATTTTCCAGCACCGGTTTCACCGCTTAGGATGGTCAACCCCTCTGAAAAAGCTATGCGAAGGTCTTCGATTATGGCAAAATTTTTTATGGAGAGTTCACACAGCATAATTATAAGTTCAAATATCCCCGGATCCGGGTTATGAACATCCCCTCAATCTTCCGGTGGGGGCAAGTCCCACAAACAACAGGATATCAGGCCGCCTCATACCCCAGATCAAATGCCGAAAGATTCGTTTCGACGACCCCCTTGCGGGTTTTGGTCCGGATGGCGTCCCTGACATCCTCCGCCGACAGGGGAAGAACGCCGGTCTTGATTAAAGCCCCCAGCAGCACCATGTTGACCGCCATGGGGTTTCCGGCCTTTCCGGCCATGGCCGCGGCGTCCACAACGACGAGTTCCCTCGTTTTTTTTCGGATCAGACTCTTCACCATATCGATATCGGGGTAAACCCCCTGGCCGGTGGTCACGGTAAACGGCGGAATAGGAGAAGTGTTCGTGATGACAACCGTTTTTTCACTGCACTTCTTCAAGGCCCGCAAGGTTTCGCAAGGTTCGAATCCCACCAGAACATCGGCATCCCCATCGGAGATGATGGTGCTTTGAGCGTCACCGAACACCATGGACGATTCCACCACGCCGCCCCTCTGGGCCATGCCGTGTATCTCGCTCATTCTCACCGGAATACCTTTTGCCAGGGCTGCTTCACCCAATACCTTGGAAGCAAGCAGATTCCCCTGTCCTCCAACTGCAACAATAATCAATCGCGTTATGTCCACGGTTATATCCTATCCATCCTGACGTGGTTAAAAAATTATTGTATTTACCACCGGGCTTATTCCGGCACCCGAAGCACCCTATTCTTGTTTTACGGGCAAAATCGCGTTTTCGGGACAAATCTGGGCGCATACGGCGCAGCCCGCGCACAATGCGGGATTGATCCTGACCTTTTCATCCTCCACATAAAATGCCGGGCAGGCCAGCTCGCTGATGCAGTTCCTGTGATTCCGGCATTTGTCGCTGACATAAAAAGGCCTGGATCCCCCCTTTTGCAGGCTCTTGGCATACAGCGTACACATCTCTTCGGAAATGATCACGGATACCCCTCTGTACTCCAGGGCCTCCCGGACGGTGGTGATGCTTTTCTGAATGCGGTAAGGCTTGATCTTCGCCACATAACCGACACCTGCGGCCCTGACCATGGCCTCTATGGACACTCGTCCGTAACCGGTCATGTTCAGCCGGGTCATATCCACCCCGGGATTGGGCTGATGGCCGGTCATTGCCGTGGTGCCGTTGTCGAGAATCACCAGGGTAAGGTTATGGTGATTAAAAACAGCGTTGATCAGACCTGGAATTCCTGAATGAAAAAACGTCGAATCCCCGATGAAGGAAACCACCTTTTTATCCGTCGCCTTGGAAAATCCGCACCCCGTTGCGAATGACGACCCCATGCAGATCAAAAAATCTCCCATGGACAGGGGCGGGAAGAATCCCAGGGTGTAACAGCCGATATCCGTTGTACACATGTATTCCATGCTTCCGGCGGCCTTTTTGACGACATAGAATGTCGCCCGGTGTGAACATCCCGGGCAAAGGGCCGGGGGCCGAACCGGGAGATTGGGGACTTCGGAGAGATCCAGTGGATGATCTGCCGGGGCGGCAATATCGAAATAGCCGGCTATGACTTTTTTAACCATAGCCGGATCATATTCATACAGCCGGGAAAACAGATCCGTTCTCTTGCCGTTGATGGGCAGGGTAAGTCCCCCCTCCTGGGCGGCGACCTTCACCCCTTCTTCCAGGTACGGCTCGCCTTCTTCCACGACCAGGGCTTTTTTGCACCCTTTCAAAAAGGCCTGAATCATTCCTTTCGGCAGGGGGTGGGTAAACCCCGGGCGGAGAATTTTGAACCGGTCGCGGACCCCCAGTTCATTAAGGGCGTCGATCACATAAAGATAACTCACCCCACTTACGACAATACCCAGATCACCGATTCCCTCGATCCGGTTGTAAGGGGATTCTTCCGCTATTTTTTCCGCTTCCGTAAGGTTTTTCAGCAGTTTGGCATGAAGGTTCCGGGACACGGCTGGAACGGCCACATAGTTAAAGGGGTCTTTTTTAAAATTTCCTCCGGTTTTTCTTTCCGACAAACTGCCCAGGGAAACCACCGCGGTTGAATGGTTGATCCGGGTGGTCGTTCTGAAAATAACCGGTTCCTGAAGGGTTTCGGAGAGGTCGAATGCATATTGCACCATGCCCCTGCACTCCTCCACGGATGAGGGTTCCACCATGGGCAATCCCGAAAGTTTCGCATAAAAGCGGTTGTCCTGTTCATTCTGGCTTGAAAACATGAACGGATCATCGGCGCAGACAATCACCAGCCCGCCTTTGACTCCCAGATAGGCCAGGGTCATCAGGGCGTCGGCCGCCACATTCAACCCCACATGCTTCATGATGCACATGCTGCGAAGCCCGCAGTTTGCGGCGGCGGCAGCCACTTCCAGAGCCACCTTCTCGTTTGTGCTGTATTCAAAATAAAGATCCGTCTGACGGGATATATCGAAAAAATTAAGCGAAATTTCAGATGACGGGGTACCGGGATAGGTGGTGGCAACGGCGACGCCCGCCTCAAGGGCGCCCCGGGTGATGGCTTCATTTCCCAGCAGAAACATTTCTTTTCCAGGACGGTCTTCAAGTAATTTGTGCATGAAATCTTCCTTGGTGTTTCGGTTTAACGGCTTTTTGACGGGTTCAGGCTCATGATAAAATTTTTTATTTCTATAACAGGCCTAAGGGCCATGTAAAGCCTTTTTTAAATCATTTAAAACCCGAATAAATTTGAAAAGACCTTTACAAAGCCCCATCCATGATTTATAACAGCAAACCACGACAGCATCAATGATATGTTGAATGAAAACAGATAATAATAAATCAAATTCATTTATTGTAAGAGGATCTGTGCAGGATTTAATTCCCCTTGTCGTTGCTACGCGAAACAAAGGCAAAATCGCTGAAATTAAAAATCTGCTGAACGATTTTCCGGTTATCCTGAAAGACCTTACAAATTTCGGCCCCATTCCGACGGTTCCTGAAGACGGCGATACCTTTGAGGAAAATGCTTATCTAAAGGCCGGTTTCACCGCAAAAATGCTGGGTTACCCCACCATGGCGGACGATTCAGGGCTGGTTGTGGAAGCTCTGGGGGGCAGGCCCGGAATTCACTCAGCCCGTTATGCCGGTGAAAACACCGGCGACGAAGAACGGTGCCGCCGGATATTAAAGGAAATGAAAGGAACCACCAACCGCAAGGCGGCCTTTCACTGCGTTGTTTCCATTGCCGTTCCAGCAGGTCCGGCCCTTACGTATGAAGCTCGGTGCGAAGGCCTTATCACTGAAAAACCGGACGGGGAAAACGGCTTCGGCTATGATCCGATCTTTTTTTACCCGCCCCTTGGTAAAACCTTCGCCCAGATGTCCATGGACGAAAAAAACCGGGTCAGCCACCGGGGCAAAGTCCTGCGGGAAATACGGAATGAATTTGAAAAAATTTTAATATGGATTCGCCGACACATGCCCATTGAGGAGAAGTTTCCATGTGCAACGGATTGATCCCCCTGATTTTTTTATTTCCCTTACCATAAGGAGCGCCATACCATGACAGAAAAACAGGAAAGGTTCGATATCCTCGCCCGGATCGGCGGCATCACCTCCAAAAGCGAGGCGATTTCCCTATTTAAAGCCAGACTCGACGCCATTCATTTCGACCGGATCAGTCAAATTCAAAATTCCGATGTCCTGATAAAAATCGCCAACGCTATCCGGATGAGCAACCCGGACGCGATTTTTATCAACACGGGATCAGCAGATGACAAACAGTTCATCCGGGAACTCAGCCTCCAAAAAGGCGAGGAATCGGCGCTGCCCAAGAAAAATCATACCATTCATTTTGATTTGAAGGACGAGCAGGGCCGAATCATCGACCGGACATTTTATGTCGTCAATGAAGGTGAAACGGTCAGTTCCCTTGCCAACAAGATGCTGCGGGATAAGGCCTATGAAGAAATCAAGACCATTATGACCGGCATCATGAAAGGCAAAACCATGATCGTCGGTTTTTATTCCCGGGGACCGGTGGGGGCTTTTGCCGCCAATCCCGCGCTGGAAATCACCAGCTCGGCCTATGTGGCTCACAGTGCTGAAATTCTGTACCGGAACGCCTTTGTCGTATTTGACCGGGAAGTCAACCGGGCGGGACATTTTTTTGCCAACATTCACAGCGAAGGCCTGAACCGGCCCGAAGACCTTCCCAATGCGCGGGTCCTGATGGACAGGAGATACCAGACCACCTACAGTTTCAATTGCACATACGCCGGTAACACCCTGCTGCTGAAAAAGGGAAACCACCGGTTTGCCGTGGACAAGGCCGTTTATCAGAACAAGGGGAACGAACTGTCCGAACATATGTTCATCACCGGCATTGACGGACCCGGGGACCGGGTGACATGGATCGCCGGCGCAGCTCCCAGCGGGTGCGGAAAAACCACCACAGCCATGGCGGGAAATCATTTTGTGGGGGACGATCTGGCCCAGATGTGGATTGCGAAAGACGGCAGCATCCGGGCGATCAATCCGGAATGCGGCATCTTCGGCATTGTTGAGGACGTCAATTGGGAGGGAGACCCCAAATTGATGGAAGTATTGAGAAACAAGGACTACGAAGTGATCTGGTCCAATGTTCTGATTGATGAAAAAGGTATCCCCCAGTGGACGGGAAACGGAGAGACTCCCCCCCGGAAAGGCATTAATTTCCAAGGACCATGGGAGGCCGGGATGAAGGATAAAAACGGCAAGCCCATTCCCATTTCGCATCCCAACGCCCGATGCACCATTTCTTCCTCAACTCTGGACAATTATTCCTCAAAGGCGGAAGATCCGGAAGGCGTTGAAATCCGTGTCATTACCTACAGCGGCCGTGACAGTGACACCATGCCGCCCATATGGGCCACGCGAAATCCCGACCATGGCGTTGTCATCGGGGCCTGCATCGTGTCCGCGGCCACAGCGACGGAAGTCGGCGCAACCGGTGTTAAAAGGGCGCCATGGGCCAACGCCGCATTTATTCCCGGGGCATTGGGAGACTACATGGAAGCCCAGTTTCTCTTCTTCAACAACTCCGGAATCGCACCAGAGAAAAAGCCGGTCATGGCCGGGCTGAATTATTTTCTCACGGAAGAAGCCAGAGGCGGAACATCCAAAAAACTCCTGGGAGAAAAACGAGACGTCAAGGTCTGGCTGGCATGGCTTGAGCGGCTGGCCCGGAAGGAAGCGGCCTCCATTTCGACCCCCATCGGACAGATCCCGAAATATCAGGATTTAAAAAACCTTTTTAAATCCATCATCGATAAGGAATATACCGAAGATCTTTATGTGAAACAGTTCTCGCTTTACGTCGACAATATCATTGCCCGTATTGACCTTCAGATGGAGGCCTATGCAAAAGAAGACAACCTGCCTGAAAAACTGTTCCAGGTCTTGAGAAAACAAAGGGAAGGCCTGTCTGCGTTAAAAGAAAAATACGGGTCCGTGGTCACACCTGTGAACTTAATGAAAGCCTTGTAAAAACAATAACCGGATCGGACAATGGGCAATGGCGGAAACGCCCTTGCCCATTGTTCTTTTTAGGAAATGCCCCCTCAATCCAAAACATTCTTCTTCAGAGACATCTTTAACCGCCGCATGATGGTTGCGCTGTTGATGGGCTTTTCCTGCGGACTGCCCCTGTTGCTGACCCTGACCGTGTTGCAGGCCTGGATGAAAGAAGAGGGGGTGGATCTCACCGTCATCGGCATGATGAGCCTCGTGGGATTGCCGTATGCCGTCAAATTTCTCTGGGCGCCCTTTCTGGATCGTTTTACGTTGCCCTTTTTGGGTCGTCGGCGGGGATGGCTGATGGTGATTCAGCTTCTCCTGATGGTCTCCATCTGGGGTATGGGAACGACCGATCCGGGAAATAACCCCCTGTTACTTTCATTTGTTGCTTTCCTGACAACATTTTTCAGCGCTTCCCAGGATGTTGTGACGGATGCCTATCGAAGGGAAGATTTGGCGGATGCGGAACTGGGGCTTGGGTCCTCTCTCTACATCAACGGATACCGGGTGGGCATGCTCCTTGCTTCCGGCGGGGGACTCATTTTAGCCGATCATGTGCCCTTTTCCATGGTTTACGCCATTATGGCGGCGTGCATGCTTCCGGGAATCATCACCACCCTTTTGACGCCGGAACCCATCATTACCCAGGGCGTACCCAAAACCATGAGGGAAGCGGTGATCGATCCGCTGGTGGAGTACTTCAACCGCCAGGACGCTCTGTGGATGCTGGGGTTTATTCTCTTATACAAGGTTGGAGATTCCATGGCCGGCGCCATGACCATGCCGTTTTATCTGGATATCGGGTTCTCCAAAACGGAAATCGGAACCATCGTCAAACTGTTCGGGTTCTGGGCCACCGTTGCAGGGTCTCTTGCCGGAGGCGTATTCATGCTTCGGCAGGGAATCAATCGCAGTTTGTGGATTTTCGGGGTTCTGCAGGCTGCTTCCACCGCAGGATTCGCTATTCTCGCGGGGATCGGTCACAGCCTTTCAGTCTTATCCGCCGTCATCGCATTTGAAAATTTCACCAGCGGCATGGGAACCGCAGCATTTGTGGCGTTTATGGCCAGCATCACCCATAAAAAGTTTACCGCAACCCAGTACGCATTGTTGAGCAGCATCATGGGAATTCCCCGGGTGGTCGCCTCAGCCCCGACAGGGTACATGGCCAAACATATCGGATGGCAGGGGTTTTTTATTTTCTGCACACTCATCGCCGTGCCGGGATTGCTCCTGTTGTTCAAGTTCGCTCCGTGGACAACCTCAGAAAAACATGTTAAGTTGGAAGAAACATAAAAGGTTATAATGAAAAATGACACTGCCAATTTACCCGAAACGGACCGAATAAGGGCGCTTAGCCGTGAACGGGTTCATATTTTGTCCCTTCCGCCGGGCAAGGCCCTGGATCGGATTCTGGACCATCCCAGCCCTGCGGGGCTGGTTCATTCCTTTCCCGAAGAAGACTTTTACTTTTTGATCCATGACATCGGGCTTGAAGATGCATTGCCGCTGTTGGCTTTGGCATCCTACCGCCAACTGGATTATATTTTGGACCTGGAACTCTGGGAAAAAGACCGCCTCGACCTTTCAGCCGCAACCCAATGGTTCGGTGCGATGCTTTCCGCCGACGCAACTCGTTTCCTTGAGTGGTTAAAACAGGAGAAAGCCGAGTTGCTGGAATTTTATTTATTTCACAATCTCGAGGTCAGAATCAGGGAACATGATCAGGATCCTTCGGATTTCGGCGATGATTTTACAACCTTCGATGATGTGTATTATTTCAGAATCCTTCCGGAAACGGCTTTTCCTGAATCGGATGATAAGGACACCGTCGGGGGATTCGGCGAAGAATTCCGCAGGGAACAGATCCGGAAGATACTGACGGGGCTTGCGGATATGGATCATGCAGGCCTTCAAAACCTTTTGCTGGAATCGCTGACCATTCTGCCGGCGGAGACCGAAGAAGAAGCCTACCGGTGGCGAAATGTCCGCCTGGCGGAAAAAGGATTTCTTCCCTTTGACGAGGCCGTGGGTATTTATCAGCCAATGGACCCGGACGATCTTGTCGGAAACAGCACCGCCATGAATAGCACCCGATTTCCCCGCGGGTTTCATGGGCCGGCCCCCCTGACGCCTTTTAACCTGCTGAAGGAAAGCAACATTTTTTCAGAAGCCATAGCCAACGTGACCCTTGATGACCGGATCTATAAAATTCAGGAAGAATTTGCTTTCCTGTGCAATCAGATTATCGTCGCGGATCAAAAGTCCGTCAAAAGCAAGGAGGATCTGTACGCCGTCGTCAAAAAAGTCTGTGGATACATCAATATCGCCCTGGAATTTCTTTCACGGGAGAAATCAGATGGTCATCCTGAATCCGGGAAACAGCTATTGACCTATCCCCTCGCCCATATCTTCAAGGTGGGCTATGGCCGGGCGCTTTCCCTGAAATGGGATGCCAAACGGTGGGTGAAGCGGAGCTGGTTTTCTTCCCTGGATCTCCGGATAAGTTTCTGGGGGGAGGAATGGATGGGTGTGCTGGGCGGTCTGCTCATTAAAAAACCTTTATTCTTCGATGATTATAGGACCGGCAATCTCTACCGTGAATTTTTGTCCCTGGACGATATTCAAAAAACCCGCGAAATTCTGAACAACATCATGGCCTGCGACAAACTTCTGTCGCGAACCGCGTTAAACATCAAACCCCTATTGCCTCACGGCCATTTAACCTACAAAAATCTTCTTTTAACATGTTGGGCCGGTCGTTATCTCGGGATTCATCCTTATCCGGAGCCATTGTCCAAAGATGAATTCCGGGGTTTTTTTGCGGATCTCTGGGAACCCGGAACAAAACCCCGGAAGATAAAAACATCGATGAAATCGGATTTTCTTCAATTTCTGTCGGCTGAAACCGGATGGCCGGCCCTTGAAATATCCCGGCTGGCCGGAGAGGTTCTGGAGGATATCTTTAAAACGCTTGAAAACGAATATGGCGAAGTTTCCCCCGAGAACCCGGATCCCCGCTTTATACTTCATTTTCTGCTGAAATCGTAATACGGGTCATTTGATCTGGACACTGGGGAAAAGGGATTTCTCCGTATGGGGTAGAAATTTTGCGGCACTGAACCGGTTCATGAACTCCTGGTTGACATTCAATTCCATGTACGTGATGCGGTCTCTGATACCATCAATGTCATCCACGACATCAGGAGAAGTCAAAACCCGGGTGGCCCCTTCCAGGGAGCTGTTGCCCAGGGGAATGTACCGCTCTATCGGCAAATCCGGCAGCATGCCGATGGAAATGGCGGACCGGGGCTTAATGAAGGATCCGAAAGTACCGGCAACATAGAATTTTTCGATATCCTTTAAACGGAGCCCCACCGTTTCCGTAATCGTTTCCAGAATGGTGTACATGGCCGCCTTGGACCGGATCAGGCTGTCCAGATCAGCCTGGCTGATGTAAAGGGGCTTGCCATGGGCGCCCTCTCCTTCCGGAACCACCACGATATGGCGCATTCCGTCTTTTTCAATGTACCGGGAACCGCACTTCGCCGCCTGCAAACGCCCCCTGAAATCGACCATTCCGAAAATAAACAACTGGGCCGCCAGATCGATGAGGCCGGACCCGCAAATACCCCTGGGAGGCTTGTTTTCGATGGTTCCCAGTTGGAATTCCAGTGTTTTTGAATCGATGACCACGGTATCGATAACCCCCGGGCCGGCCATCATGCCCATTCTGGTCACGCCGCCTTCCAGGGCGGGACCGGCAGCCCCTGCACAGGCCATGAGCCAGTGCCTGTTTCCCACCACTACCTCCGCATTGGTGCCCACATCCACCAGCAGGGCTGTTTCCTCCGACGTGTTTAAACCGGAATACAGAATGCCTGAAATAAGATCTCCTCCGAAATAACTGCCGACGTTGGGGAAAATCAAGACCCGGGCCCGGGGATGGAGATCGATGCCCAGTTCGGAGGAACGATACAGTCCGGGCCGATTGACTACGGGAATATACGGCTCCCGGATGATCCAGCGCGGATCCAGCCCCATGAAAAGATGGGTCATGGTCGTGTTGCCGGCCAGGGTCATGATGTGGATATTCCGGGGACTGATACCCGCGACGCCGCACAACTCGCCGATTTCCCTGTTCAGCCCGTCCAGGATAAGGGCGTTGAGGTTCTCAATCCCCCCTGATGTTGCAGCATAGTGAATGCGGGTCAGGACATCGGGTCCGACCGCGATCTGGGGATTGTCAAAAGCCCTTTCCCCGATATGGCTCCCGGTCGCCAGATCAACCAGGCGCAGAACCACCCGGCTGGTTCCCAGATCCACGGCCAGACCGGCAATGGGCCGAAAATCCCCTTTCCCCCTGATGTCGATAAGGCGCCATTGGTCGCGGTCCTTGAACAGAATGCAGTTGGCCGACCAGGCGGATTCCCGAATCAGACGGGGGATTTCCAGGACCAGGGAAAGATCGATTTCAATAAGCCGCGTTTTTAATCGGGTTTTTAAGGTGTTCAGCAGGCGATCCACATCCGCCGTATTATCGTTCAGGGTCGGCGGAATCACATCAACGGTCGTCACCCATCCCCGTGGTTCTTCAGTCATAAATCAAAGGTCATGTCCCAGGCGGTTGAAAAACATTCCATGATTTTATGGCGATCCCAAACCATGTGATTGCAGATATCCACAATTTCATCCATTTGCAGATCCGTACGGTCCTGGTTGGTATGAAAAAGGCCCAGTTTCAATGCCCCGGAATCAAGCCCCAATTCAACGGCCTGGACATAGGAGGAGTGCCCCCATTCGATGAATTTTTCATATTCTTCCGGCGAATATTCGGCATCATGAATCAGGAGGTCCGCATCAGCGGAAAATTGCAGGTAATCGTCATAGGAAAGCCCGCCTGGATGAACGAACCCCAATTCGTTGTCCGTCAAAAAAACAAAGGTTTTTCCGTCTTCGATGAATTTATAGCCGCTTCCGCCATTGGGATGGCTCAGTCGAATGGGCACGATTTTGATCGATCCGATGTCAAAGGCATCCGGACATCCTTCCGCATAAGTGATCGAAGCACTGATATCGGCATATTTTACGGGGAAATGGGGGGGAGATAAGACTCTGGAAATCATCTTTTCAACATATTTCCCCTGAAAAGGACAGCGGTAGACTTTGATTTCCGTCTGTTTCAGGTAGATGGGTTTGAAAAAGGGAAACCCCATGAGGTGATCCCAGTGGGCATGGGTGAATATCAGATGATATTTGAAGCGCTTTTCCTCAAGAAGTTTATTCCCCAGTCTGCGGATCCCGGACCCCGCATCAATGATGATGATATCATCGTTTTTCGTCCGGATTTCCAGACAAGTCGTGTCACCGCCGTACTTGATGTATTCTTCGCCGAATACGGGCGTCGAACCTCTTGACCCCCAGCATTTAATATGCATGAACTTCCCTTTCAGAATTCAGGAAACGACGGATAAATTACACTAATGATTTTCCCCTAAAAAAGTAAACCAGATCCCGTTTTGATCCCAGGTATGGATCAACTCAACATTATAATGCTGTAATAATTGATCTTTAACAGATATTGCCTGACTCTTGAGGAGTCCTGACAGTAAAAAATACTTTTTTTGATAAAATTCATCTGAATTCAGGATTTTTTTCATAACATCATAGTGAATGTTGGCTATCATAAAATCAACAGGATAGTCCACAATATTTTCCGCCGAACCTTGAATGGCGATGATTTTTTCATTCAGCCGGTTCAGGCGGATATTTTTCCGGGCGGTTTGAACCGAAAGAAAATTAATGTCCACCGCCATGGTGACACGACTTCCCATCATGCTTGCGGCAATGGCCAGAATTCCCGTACCCGTACCGATATCCACTACAACATCATGGTGTTTCCGGTGAAAGGCCTCCTGGATGGCGGAAATGCAATCCCTTGTGGTGGGGTGGAGGCCGGTGCCGAAAACCACCCCGGGATCCAGGAGAATTCGATGGATTCCCCGGTCCGGAGGGCGTTGCTGAACCGCCGGGTCCCACGGGGGCATGACCTCAAAATTGCCCACGTACAAAGGGGCGATATCTCCCCCATGCCATTCTTCATAGGTCATCTGAAACTGATCCAGCAGTTTGACCCCCGGAGACGATGTAAGCAGATGGCCGACCTTTTCATCCGAGGGCCTGGAAAAAAACAGGTAGGAGAACCCGTCTTCTTCCCAGTTCCCGATAAAATGGTCCCCGGAAACCAGCGGGCTGCAACTCAGATACCCTTCAAGATAATAGATATCTTGACAGTCAAAAGATCTATT
>DIKO01000092.1 GCA_002423615.1 Desulfobacteraceae bacterium UBA5616 | reverse complement strand
GTTTCCCCCCGACGGCCGAAAAGTTATAACATATTGATATTACTCAATATCTCAATCATAGTGCAACTATTTGAAATAATTGAAAATAAATCTAGACTTTTTGTTCTAGATGTGTTACCCATTCAGCCATGGAATTCAAACGACCATTTTCCGAGGATGAGTGGCTTGCAACACCGCTGCCGGTGCGGCAATATATCGAGATGCTCGAACAAAGCATTTTGCGATTGACCGCGGCCTTGGCTGAACTCAAAGGCCGGACGGAAAAGCTGGAGGAACGGATGAACCGGAATTCTCAAAACTCCAACCAGCCGCCATCCACCGATGCGCCGTTTCATAAACCGGAGCGCAAGAAGAAAAAGGTCAAGAATAAGCGCGGCGGTCAAAAGGGGCATCAGGGCCACCGGCAACAAATGCTTGAACCCACGAGAGTGCTTCCTCTCAAGCCTTCGAACTGCTCTTGTGGAAATAAACGGTTTGAAAACATGGAGGCCTTTTACACCCATCAGCAGATTGAGCTGCCCCGGGTCGTCTTGGACGTCACACACTATGTGCTGCACAAGGGCTGTTGCACCCGATGCGGAAAAACCGTATCCGCAAAGCTCTCCACGGATCAGCAGTTCGGCTATGGCCCCCGCATGAGCGCACTGATTGCCGAACTCAGCGGCATGCAAGGGACCAGTCGTTACGGCGTTCAGCAATTTCTAAACTCCGTGCTGGGTGTTCCCATTTCAACGGGAGCCGTGCAAAAGGTGATTGACCGGGTATCGGAAGCCGTGTTGCCGGCATACGAAAAGATTGGTGAAACCGCCCGCAGCCAGGATGTAGGATTTATTGATGAAACCTCATGGTTGAAGTCCGGCAAGCTGCATTGGCTCTGGGTGATGGCAACCGCCACGGTGGCATTTTACCTGGTTCACCCCAAAAGGTCCCGGGAAGCTTTCAACGAATTGATACGGCATTGGCAAGGAATCCTGGTCAGCGACAACTTCAGCGTCTATCAGAACTGGGTCAACAAGCGGCAAAATTGTATTGCCCATTATATCCGGAAAGCCAGGCAGTTGTCTGAAAGCGGCAAGGATCAGGTTTCTGCTTTCGGGGAACAGATGCTGGTTCAGTTGCAACAGTTGTGTCATTTTGCCAATGCGCCTCCATCGGCGAGAAAATGGAAAAACTTTTACAAGCGGTTTCTGCTCTTGCTGATGCTTCATGACGAAAGGAACGACGAGGCTGGTCAATTGGCCCGTTCTCTTGCATCTGAAATGGACTCTCTTTGGGTTTTTCTAGACGAAAACGGCGTCGAGCCGACCAATAACCGGGCCGAACGCGCCTTGCGCTTTGGTGTCATTTGGCGCAAACGATGTTTCGGGTGCCAAAGCGATAAAGGCGCTCGATGGGTTGAGCGGATTCTGTCGCTAAAGGAAACCTGTCGTCTTAAAGGCAGGGCTTCCTTCCCTGTTCTGGTGGAGCTGGTTCAGGCCTATTTCAAAGAACAGCAGCCGAATTTGGCTTGGATCGAATAGCTTTTACTTCTAAACCCTGTGAACAGTTACCCTTTTCTTTTTAATCCACGATAAAGGAGAATAAAAATGAAATTAGAAAAAGAACATTTGATCAAGTTTTATTCCCTGATGGTCCGCTCCCGGAAATTGGACACCTTGCTGATCGAGGCCTTGAATTCCGGCCGGATGGCGGGCTTTTACCACGCGGGTCAGGGTGAGGAGGGCGTCGGCGTCGGCGCCTGCACCTTTAACATGAGAGATGACGATTACCTGTATCCCCACCACCGGGGCCATGCCATCAGTTTTAACCTGGCAAGGGGCATTTCCCCCAAGGGATGGGTTTGCCGGCATTTTGACAAGAACCCCGGGGAAGTCGAAGGGCCAAGACCCGAAGAACGGGGCATCTTCGGCATCAGCGGGACGATCGGCGGGGGTTTTGTTCTTTCTCTCGGCTGGGGTCTGACGGCCAAAAAAAATAAAAAGGGCCAGGTCACGTTAAGCTTTTTCGGCGACGGGGCTTCCGGACGGGGGACCCTGCATGAAGCCATGAACCTCGCCTCCGTTTGGAAACTTCCCATCGTCTGGGTGTGTGAAAACAACCAGTTCGGGCAGTTTGTACCCATCAAGGACGCGTTTGCCCGCGAGGATATCGCGGACCTTGCCGCGGGATACAACATGCCCAGCGCCGTGGTGGACGGTCAGGACGTCATCGCCGTTCACGAAGCCATTGAAGCCGCCGTTCAAAGAGCCCGTTCCGGCGACGGCCCGTCGCTGATCGAATGCAAGACCTGCCGAATGAGGGCCCATGCCGAGGGTGTGCCGGATGTCAATCATACCCAGATGCGGAGCGAAGAAGACAAAGCCCCCTGGCGAAAAAGAGACCCCATTATTTTGTTGAAAGAAAAACTTTTGGCACAAGGCATCGTCAAGGAAGAAGAATTAACCCGGATAGAGCAGGAAGCCGAGAAGGAAGTCGCCGACCTGGATCAATTTCAGGCCCAATGCCCGGTCATGCTTCCGAAAGATGCATCCATTCTGGACGATTTTCTTTATGCAAAATAAAAAGGAGGCCCTACGATGAAAAATATTACCTATGTTCAAGCCATCAACGAAGCCCTGGCCGAAGAACTTGAAAGAGATGAGAAAGTCTTTATTATCGGCGAAAGCATTCAGCAGGGTGCTTTCGGTGTTACAGCGGGACTGGTGAAGCGGTTTGGCACGGACCGGATCATGGATACCCCGATTTCGGAAACAGCCATCGCCGGTGCCGCCGTGGGTTCGGCCATGACCGGATATCGTCCGGTGGCCGATTTCATGTTTGCGGATTTCATGTACATCGCCTTCGACGAAATTCTTTCCAAAGCCGCCAAATGGCGGTTCATGCATGAGGGAACCCAGTCCATCCCGGCGGTTTTCATGGCTGCCATGGGTGGGTACCTGGGTTTGGGAGCCGAACATTCCCAGGCCCCCGTATCCTACTACATGCATACCCCGGGGATTAAAATTGCCATCCCATCCACCCCTTATGATGCCAAAGGGCTTATGAAAACAGCGATCCGGGACAATAATGCCGTAGTTTTTCTGTATCACAAGGCCCTTCTGGGACTGGCGGGACAGATTCCGGAAGAGGAGTACCTTGTTCCCCTGGGAAAGGCTGACATTAAACGCCAGGGGGATGACGTTACCCTTGTTGCTACCGGCATTCAGGTCCATTATGCCTTGACCGTCGCCGATCAGTTGAAGGACAAGATCAACATTGAAGTCATCGATCCCAGATCTCTGGAGCCTCTGGATATCGACACCATCATCAAATCCGTTGAAAAAACAGGACGGGCCATCGTTGTGGATGAGGACATCTCGAGGTGCGGCGTTGCCTGTGAAATCGCCATGCAGATCGTTGAAAGGGCGTTTGATTTTCTGGACGCGCCGGTACAACGGATTGCGGCGAAAAATTATCCGATTCCGCCGGGTGCCATGGAACGTTTTGTTTTGCCGCAGGTAGATCAGATCGCGGCGGCGGTTAAGGCCGTAATGGGGTAGGGAACATAATTCATGAAATGAAATGTAATGAAAGGACAACTCAGATGGCAGTAGAAATTCATATCCCGAAACTGGGGATGAGCATGAAAGAAGCCACGCTCACCGAGTGGAAGTTTAACGAAGGGGACAAAGTCAATTCAGGAGATATCGTACTGGTGATCGAAACGGACAAAACCCAGTGGGAAGTGGAGTCTCCGGAGTCCGGGTATCTCCATATCATTGTGGCCGTTGACAACACCGAACCCGTTGGCGCCGTTGTCGGGATGATCGCCCAGTCCCAGGAGGAACTCGCAGGGCTGGGAGGAGCCGCCGCCGCGCCGGCCGCGGCGGTTTCGGCAACCGCTCCGGCGGCAGCACCTTCAGGAAAGGCAAGGGCTGAAGGAGAACGGGTGAAGGCGTCTCCGGTGGCCAAAAAAATGGCGGAAGAAAAAGGTATTGATCTGTCTACCGTTAATGGAACGGGTCCCGGTGGACGAATTACCAAGGAAGATGTTGAAAAAGCCATTACCGATGCGGCGGCTGCGCCTGCAAAACCTGCGGCGGCGCAGGCGGCGGCATCGACTCCTTCCGCCCAGCCGGATGGCGCAAAAGAGAGAAACGGCATCAAGATCAAGGAAGTGATCAAGCTCAAAGGCATGAGAAAAGCCATTGCGGACCACATGGTCCAGAGCCTGACCGTTGCCGCCCAACTGACCGCCATCTCTGAAATCGAGGTCACGGGCCTTAAGAAATTCAGGGATGAACTGGTTGCCGGTGAAGCCCAGATCGGCGTCCGGATTTCCTATACGGATATCTACATTAAGGCCGCGGCCAAGGTTCTCAAGGAAATTCCCATGGTCAACGCGAGCATCATCGATAATGAGATCATCCTGTGGGACGACATCAACATCGGTGTGGCCGTGGCACTGGAAGGCCAGGATGTTCTGGGAGGCGGTTTAATCGTTCCGGTGATCCGGAATGCCGACCGGAAATCCCTTTCGGAAATCAGCAAGGAGCTCAAAGCCACGGTTCAAAAGGCAAGAGATGGAAAACTGACCCCGGATGATGTTACCGGAGGCACTTTTACCATTACCAGCATGGGCGGTATGGGCAGCGGATGGGGATTCGGGACTCCCATTATCAACCAGCCCCAGTCCGCGATACTGCAGCCCGGAGGCATCATGGACCGACCGGTGGTGAAAGAGGGCGAAATCGTCATCCGTCCCATGATGCCGGTCTCCTTTACCTTTGACCATCGTGTGCTGGACGGCGTGCCCTCCGGCATGTTCCTCGGACGTTTCGCCCAGATCCTTCAGAATCCGATCCTGTTGGTGTAGGGGCTCATAATGGCGGGGGTTTTGAAGGTCTATAAGCTGGGAACCGTTGAATACGCCGCGGCCTTTGCCTTGCAGGAAATACTTCAGGCTTCTAGAATCAAAGGGGATGTTCCGAATATTTTACTGCTCCTGGAGCATCCCCCGACCCTTACCCTGGCCAAGGAAAAGGACCTGAAAGATATTCTTGTGTCGGAAAGTGTTCTGAAAGCGAAAAACATTGAAGTTTTCCCGACCGACCGGGGGGGAAATATCACCTGGCACGGACCGGGGCAGATCGTGGGGTATCCGATTTTGGATCTCAATGACCTCGGAAAAGATGTCCATCAGTACATCCGGAACCTGGAACAGGTCATCATAAATACCCTGAAAGATTTTTCTCTTGAAAGCCGGCGGGATCCAAAGCATGTCGGCGTATGGGTGGGCAATGACAAAATCGCCGCCATCGGCGTCCGGGTGAGCAAATGGGTGACCAAACACGGCTTCGCGTTGAATGTGAACACTGATCTCACATATTTTGATTTAATCAATCCCTGCGGCATTGTCGACAGGGGGGTCACGTCCCTCAAAAAGACCACGGGGCGGTATGTGGACTTGAATGAAGTCATTGATAAGATTATAGACCATTTCGCCGGCGTCTTCCATGTGACCGTAAAACTCATGGATGAAGACGAAAACAGGAGATTGTTAAATTTCAACCCGTGCGGCCCCGATTGATTCGGGCCTGTTCAAGGAAAGGATAAAACCTATGAAAGCGGCAATATATCATGAGCCCATGAAAATCACTACGGAAGATGTCCCCATGCCTAAAATCGGGGACATGGATATTCTGGTCAAAGTTCATGCATGCGGAATCTGCGGATCCGATCTCCATATGTACCGGCTTGGGGTTTTTGCCGAAGGGCTTTGCCGGCCATCGGAAGGGGGTATGATTCCCGGGCACGAGTTTTCAGGAGAAGTTGCCGAAGTCGGGAAGGATGTTTCCGGGATATCCGTCGGGGACAGGGTTTCCGCACTTACCTTTGGCGGGATGGCGGAATATGTTCCGGTTTCCCCGGCTTATCTGGGCATCAATGTCTATAAAATCCCTGACGGGGTGAACTGGGTGGAGGCGGCGACCACGGAGCCCCTGGCAAACTCGCTGCACGCCACAAAACTCGGGAACCCGGCGGACGGGCAGAATGTGGTTATCTTCGGCGCCGGCATCATCGGGCTGGGCATCGTCCAGAGTCTTAAGGTGACAGGGGTCAAATTAAACAAAATCATCATGGTGGATGTTTCGGATAAGCGTCTTCAAATGGCAAAAGATCTGGGGGCTGACGATGTCATCAATGCCGGCAAGGAAGATGTTTATCAGCGTTGCATAGACCTTACAGGCGAGGTACCCGTCACCATCCTGGCCGGCGCCATGACATCGCCTGATGTCCATGTGGTGTATGACTGCGTGGGGTATATCCAGGAACGGCCCGAGCCGCCGGTATTGCAGCAGGTCATGCTGATCGCCAGGGAATACGGCAAAGTGGTGGTTCATGGTGCGTTTGAAGCCCCGGTGACCCTGGAAATGATGCCGCTGGTGGCCAAGCATGTGCAGGTGCTGGGTTCCTATGGGTTTGTGATTCAGGAAGACGGTGCCAGGGCGCTTGAGCTGATGCGGGACAAAAAAGTGGATAGGATGAAAATCGTCACCCACGTTTTTCCCATCGAAAAGGCCAAGGAAGCTTTTGATATCCAGTGCCAGGTGGATAATTCCATCAAAGTGGTTGTCACACCCATAAATAATTAAAAAGATAATCAAGAGGTGAATTTCATGTATGATGTAATCGTTATCGGGGGGGGGCCCGGAGGATATGCGGCAGCCATCCGCGCAAGTCAGCTTGGCGGGAAAGTTGCCATGCTCGAGCCGGCCCAGTTGGGGGGAACCTGTGTGAACCGGGGATGCATACCCGCGAAAATCTGGAACAAGGCGGCCCGGATTAAAAAGACGATTGAACGGGCCGGTGATTTCGGCATCAAGGCGACGCTTGAAGGCGTCAGCCTGGAGGATATCGTCAAAAGGCGGAAAGGCGTTCCCAACGATATCCAGATGGGCATGAAGGGGCTTTGCAAGAGCAACAAGATCGATGTGATTGCCGAACGGGGCGTATTCAAGAGCCCGACGGAAGTCCAGGCGGGGAGCAATACCCTTACGGCCAAATCCATCATCATCGCCACCGGTACCTCCATCCGGATGCCCGAGATCAAGGGCCTTGACGAGAACTGCGCCATGACCACGGAACAGGCCCTGGAAATGACCAAGGCACCGGCATCGGTTCTGGTGCTGGGCTCCGGGGCCATTGAAGTGGAAATGGCCTTTATTCTCAATTCATTCGGCGTTAAGGTGTTCATGCTGAGTGAAACTCCCAGGGTGCTTGCCGCGGAAGACGGGACCGTCAGCCAGCGGTTGACCAAGTCCTTAAGGGACCAGGGCGTCGAAATCCTTTCCCGCCTGACGCTCGTCAGTCTGGAAAAGGTTAAAACCGGGTATCTGGCCAGGCTCTCGGGTGCCGAAGAAAAGACAATTGAAATTGAGCGGGTTCTGGTGTCTTTTCGGAAGCCCAATGTGGAAATCGGTCTGGATAACGCAGGGGTGAAATTGTCCGACAAGGGGTTCATTGCCGTGGATGACGCCTTAAAATCCAGCGCCGCCAATATTTATGCCATAGGAGACGTTGCCGGCGGGAATTTAAGCTATGCGGCCACCTGCATGGGCGTGGTAGCTGCGGAAAACGCCATGGGCGGATCTAAAACATTTAATGCGAAAAAAGTCCCCAGGGGCCACTGGACCATTCCTGAAGCCGCATCCGTGGGGATCAGCGAGGAAGAAGCCGACGCCATGGGGCTTGAGGTGGAAGTCGGAGAATGCCCCATTTCCGTAAACGGCGTGGCCATGGCTTACGGTGAGCAGGACGGAACGGTCAAGGTCATCTCCGACGCCCAATACGGCGAAATCCTGGGGATTCATATTGTTTGCAGCAATGCAACGGAACTGATCTGGGGCGCTTCCGTGGCCCTTCAGATGGAATCCACCGTGGAGGACCTGGCCTACAGTCTGGCGGTTCACCCCACATTTTCGGAAACCGTTGCCATGGCCGGGCAGGATGCCATTGGCTGGGCACTTTATCTGCCCAGACGAAGAAAATAAGGAGAAAGGTAATTCAGAATTGGGTCATCATCCCCATTGGTTGAAAAGACCGGCTCCCTCCGGGGATACACTTAAGGGCATTGAGAAACTGCTGGCAGACCTGAACCTTTCCACAGTCTGCCGGAGCGCTCAATGCCCCAATATCGGCGAATGCTTTAACCGGGGAACCGCGACATTCATGATTCTGGGAAACCGGTGCACCCGGAACTGCCGGTTTTGCGCAGTGGAACACGGTGCGGTGTTTTCGCCACCGGACCCGGATGAGCCGGAAAATGTCGTAAGGGCTGCCAAACATCTGAGGCTCACCCATATGGTGGTGACCTCCGTAACAAGGGATGACCTTGCGGACGGCGGTGCCGGCCAGTTCATTAAAACCATCGAGGCGTTCAAAAGGGAATTGCCCGGTTCCACCATCGAGATCCTTACCCCTGATTTCCAGGGGGACATGTCCGTTGTCGCGGCGGTTTGCAAAGCCGGGCCCGATGTTTACAACCATAACGTGGAGACCGTGCCCCGACTGTATCCATCCATACGGCCCCAGGCGGTTTACCAGAGGTCCCTTGACGTGCTCAAAACCGCGGCGGCATCGGGTTTAAGGGTGAAGTCCGGATTGATGCTGGGCCTGGGTGAAACCGCCGAAGAACTCGCATCCGTTTTCAAGGATCTTGCGGCGTGCGGCTGCAGCATTCTGACAATGGGACAATACCTTGCGCCATCCAGCCGGCACGCTCCGGTGGTTCGTTACATTCCGCCGGAAGAATTCGACCGCCTTGGAGAAATCGCGCGTCTGGAAGGTTTTAAGGAGGTCTTTTCAGGACCGTTTGTTCGAAGCTCCTACCGCGCCGAAGAAATATACCGTCATGAAAAATAGAATCATATTTTGGTTTTGTTGTATCGGTCTTGTTTTTTTTACTTCCCTGGCCGAGGCTTCCTGGATGGTGGACCCGGAACGCTTTCATATCTCGGTTCACGGGCAAACCTCCTGCAGTGAATGTCATGGCGATATTGCAGATGGAAATCCTCACCCGGACCCCGGGGACGTCAACCGGCCTCTTTCGGACTTTTTTAACCCGGAAACCTGCGCCGATTGCCATGATTCCATCGAAGACATGGTGAATGAAGGCTCTCATGGCGGCGAGGAGATCAATAAAGCCGAAGACATCGAGAACTGCCTCAAATGCCACGACCCCCATTATGACCCGGCCAGAACAACCCTTGGAACGGACTTTAACAAGGACATTCCCATAGACCAACAGTGCCATGTCTGCCACGACAAAAAGGAGAATCTGCCGGATCCTTCCGAAGATGACAAACCCTGTCTTGCCTGTCATGCCCTGGTCAAATCTGGAGATCCTTCCGAAAAAGAGAAAACAGCCCGATTCTGTTTCCACTGCCATGGAAGGCCCCGGGAAGTTTCCGCGATCCCCTGGATGCCCTTCTTGGATGAAAAAGGATATGCCGCCACGCCCCATTCAGGCCTGTCCTGTCTGGCCTGCCATGCCGGGTCCGTGAAATTCGGTCATTCCGGTAACCCGACGGTTGCGTGCCGAAACTGCCATTCAGCCCATGATGAATCCACGGCTCATGAAGCCCATGTGAATGTTTCCTGCGAAACCTGCCACCTGGGGGCAGGAGTGCCGGTCAGAGACCCTGAAACACAAACTCTGGTCATGGAGGTTTCAATAGCACCGCTCCTTTCAGGGAATGTCCATCAAATGCGGATTGACGATAAAGTGTCCTGTACCCGGTGCCATTACAAAGGCAATGAATTTGGGGCTTCAGCCATGGTCCTGCCGGCAAAAAGCGTTATCTGCATGCCCTGCCACACGGCGGTGTTTACCATCAACGACCCGGTCACCCTGATTTCCCTTTCCTTGTTTATCCTGGGCATGTTTTCCTTCGGGTTTGTGGTCCTGTCCGGAAGCATCGGGAAAGAAGGGTTCACATCCAGATGGATGAAATTAAAGACGACTGTCAGGGCAGTAATTTCCGTGGTGTTTTCGGCAAAAATAGTGTTGATCCTGAAATCCCTGGTCATCGATTCTCTGCTCCAGAGGCGGCTTTTCACTCAATCCAGATCCCGTTGGGCGATTCACGGGCTGATTTTCTACCCCTTTGTCCTGCGGTTTTTATATGGCCTGATCGCACTGTTTTTATCTCTCTGGATGCCGGATTCTACGCTGACCCGGGTCATGCTGGATAAAAATCATCCGGTTTCGGCATTGTGGTTCGATCTCACCGGCATGATGGTCCTTACCGGAGTCGTGTTGATCATTATCGCCCGGAAACAGAGACCCACGGCCGGGTTCGCGGACATGCCCGGAAGCGACGCCATGGGCAGCCTTCTGCTGGCCGGCATCGTCGTCATTGGATTTATACTGGAAGGCGTCCGGATCGCCATGACCGGGATCCCGTCCGGTTCGTGCTATGCGGTTTTGGGGTATGCGGTTAGCCGGCTTTTTGACGGGATGAGCGGATTGAGCGACATTCACGGTTATTTGTGGTATGGTCATGCGGTCTTAACGGGAATGTTTTTAGCATACCTGCCGTTCAGCAGAATGCTGCACATGATTGTGGCGCCGATTGTTCTGGCCGCGGGATCACTCGATAACGAAAGGAAACACTAAATATGCAAATTCAGGAATACAATCTGCCGGAAGATCTTTATTATGAGGAAAATCACTACTGGGTCCGGGTTGAAGGCGATGTCCTGGTTATGGGGATGGATGATTTTGCCCAGAAACTGGCCGGAGACATTGTTTTCGTCAAACTGCCGGCTGTTGGAAAAATAATTGCCAAGGGTAAAAAATTCGCCCAGGTGGAATCGGGTAAATGGCTCGGGAAAGTTTATGCACCGGTCTCCGGGGAGATCATCGAATGCAATGAAGAACTGGATGCGAGCCCGGGCCTGATCAATGAAGACTGCTATGGAAAGGGGTGGATGTTTAAAATCAAGCCCGAGGACATGGCCCAAATCCAGGAACTGATCCATGCCCCCGGCGATATTGAAAAGTGGATTTTAAACGATATCGAGAAATACAAGCAGGACTGACATGTCGGATCGTAAATACAGCATTCGGGACATTTTATCCATGGACGCCTGTACGCACTGCGGGCTGTGCGCCGAGGTCTGCCCCGCGGTTCTGGCATCGAAAGATGGAAAACTGTCAGGGGTTTACCGGCTGGACGAGTTGCGGAAAGTCAACCGAAGGCGAGACGGCATATGGGCCCGCCTTTTGAGAAGAAAAGCCATCCCGCCGGAAAGTCTGTTGCCCTTCAGCGATACGGTTTTCAAATGCACCCTTTGCGGAAACTGTCAGGAAATCTGCCCGGTGGGAATCCATTTAAAAGAGATCTGGCTTTCCTTGAGGGAAGACCTGGTTGATTCCAGCGCCTATCCCAAAAAAATCGACATGATCCGGGAAAATCTCGCCGGCAGCCACAATGTTTTCGACGAGGATAACGAGGAACGTGCCGAATGGGTGGAGGACATGGATGATCCGCCCGATCATGGATTCATCAAGGATAAGGCGGAAGTCGTCTATTTCACCGGATGCGTGGCGGCGTATTTCCCCATGGCCCAGCAGATCCCCAAAGCCCTGGCCCAGATTTT
This sequence comes from Desulfobacteraceae bacterium UBA5616, assembly GCA_002423615.1. GTDB lineage: Bacteria > Desulfobacterota > Desulfobacteria > Desulfobacterales > UBA5616 > UBA5616. The sequence goes on along the minus strand of DIKO01000092.1, from coordinate 115,462 downwards.
TCAGGCGGCGGATGTCGACTTCACCTTATTGGGAGAAGAGGAATGGTGTTGCGGATTTCCCCTGCTGGGGGCCGGGTTGAAAGGCGAAGCCCAGAAGATCATCGATCACAATATCGAAGCCATACGCCGGAAGGGCGCCAAAACCATCGTTTTCGCCTGCCCATCGTGTTATCAGATGTGGATGGAACATTATCCCCATGAATTTGAAATGATTCACGCGAGCCAGTATCTCCACCGGCTGATCAAGGAGAATAAAATTCCTTTAAAGGAACGGAATATCACGGTCACCTACCATGACCCCTGCGATCTGGGCAGGGGCGCCCGGGTGTTTGACGAACCCCGGGAGGTGATCCGGAGCATTCCCGGTGTCACGCTGGTGGAACTCGAACACAACCGGGAAAATGCCCGGTGCTGCGGCGGGGGCGGAAACCTGGAAATGTTCGATGCGGCGCTTTCCGGGGAAATCGCCAGACAGAAAATCGAAGCGGTTTTGAATACCGGGGCCGATGCGGTGATCACCGCCTGCCAGCAATGCGTGAGAACCATGAATACCTACGTGAGGCGGAACAAGGTTCCCCTCAAGGTCTTGGACATTACCGAATTTGTAAAGGAAAGCCTGGCGGATTCATAAACGGATTTCATCCGATAGCTCCGATCCACATTGCCGGCCACAAAATTCGGCCTATCCGATTCGATAGATCACCACCGGTTCGGCCTTGCCCCGGATGGGTGTTTCGGGCAGTTTTTCCAGGTCCACGGCACAGGAAAGATCAGCCTGGGTAGTCGAACTGATTAAAATATCCGTTCCAAAGTTCTTGTTCAATTCCTGGATGCGGGAAGCGATGTTCACCGTATCGCCCACCAGGGTGTAGGACAATCGATCCGGGCTGCCGATATTGGCCGCCAAAACCTGTCCCGTATGAATACCGATGCCATGCTGAAGCTGGGGCAGGTTATTTTCCACCAGTCTTTCATTTAACAGGCCCAGACGTCTTCGCATTTCAAGCGCTGCCGCCACGGCCTTGGAAGCATGGTCGTTGAGGGCCAGAGGTGCCCCGAATACCGCCTCGATTTCATCTCCGATGAACTGGATGACCAACCCTTTGTGCTGGTTGATGGCTTCGGCCATTTCCTTGAAATATTGATTGATCAGGCCGGCAACTTCTTTGGGCCGCATGGATTCGGAAAGGGAAGTAAAATTTCTCAGGTCCGCAAACAGGACCGTTACTTCCTTGAGCTCACCGTCCAAGGGAATGCCGCCTTTCAATATCTCGTCCCGGATTTCCTTGGTAACGTATTTCCCGAAAGTCTCCTTAATAAAATCCCTCTCTTTAAGCCCTTCGATCATGAGATTGAAATTTTTCGCCAAAGTTCCGATTTCGTCCCTGGAACGGACATCAATGGTTGTACTCATGTCCCCCCTGCTCACGGCTGAAACGCCTTCGGACAGGATTTCAATGGGTTTGGCGAATTTCCGGGAGAAAAGATAGCCCAGAACCCGGGTCAGCACCAGCAGGATAAGGGTTATGACCAAAATGTGGATACCCAGGGTGGTCAATACGCCCCCTAAACCCTTCCGGTGCAGGGTCAATTTCAGAAAATATTTGTGGACGTCCTTTTCACCGGTGATGTCGTGATAAAGGGTGAGGTTCTCCCTGGTGATGAAAAAATGAACATTGGAAAGAATCAGCGGAACTTTCAGTTTTCGGTCCAGTTTTTTCAATACGGCATCCTTTGCGGGTTCCGCGTAAATCACCCGGTCGGTTTTGAAAAAAATTCTGTACCAGGCGGATTCGTCTTCCTGATTGCAATAGATAGAGACATCCCCGATGGCATAAAGATCCGGGGTCAGACTGACGAAGGTTTTCAGGGTGCCGTAAATATCCGGCCTGAAACGGCCGATGCTGTGCCAGATGAAATCACTTTCATTCACGTCTTCAAGTTCTTTGAACTGGTTGTGTATCACCCGGGTAAGGGAATTGACCATGCTCTGCCTGAAGGCCATCAGGTATAACGTTGATGTGGCGTAAAAGATGATGAAGCCGAAGATCATGAAATAAACCGTCATCCTTCTGCTGACGGATGATTTCCAGAAGGTTAATAAGGATTTTACGTGACTTAATACTTTCATTTTCGGGTATTTTCAAAAGATCCTGGATTTCATTCAGCTTTCGCGTATCAGGGTCATGGATCCAGTATCATGGGTTATGGGTTATTGAATGGGGGAGAATGTAATAGTTTTTACGGTAAGGGTCAACTATTGATCCGAAGCTGTGCCCCATCATCCCAACGCCTCAAATTTACCGCCGCTTTGGACTTGGCTGTGTCCATGGCTCCCTGCAAGTCTCCCATGGGATTGGGTTGGGATAAAGTGGATCAGAGACGCGAAAGTCATGTTGATACTTGACCCGACATTGGATTTTTGAAATACTCAAACACGTGAAAAGAAAAATTCCCTTCATTCGCGTCCATTTATCATTTTTTATCTTTAAGAGCACCCCTGCTGGCAGCATTCTCCTCATCATCCTTCTAAGTCTGGCAGGCCTTTGTTTTTCATCATCCGGAAATGCGTTCGAGAGCCCTTATCAAGAATCGTCATCCTTCCGGATCGAGGCTCATCGGTGGGAAGAGGCCGACAAGCTTTTTCGATCCGATTCCCGCTGGCTTGGCGGGGACGGCGCCGCATCGGTGGATTTGGGTCATGGCAGGGTGCTCTGGCTGTTCGGTGACAGTTTAATCGATCTTTCCGGCTCCGGAGTGCGGCGGACATCGGACCTGGTGCGCAACAGCATTGCCCTCCAGAAGGGATATGACCCTGCCTCCGCCGAAATGCAATTCGTATGGAAAATGAACGGCAATAGGCCGGCAGCCTTTTTTTCAAAAGGCAGTGATCACTGGTTTTGGCCGGGCTCGGGGATTATGGTCGGCAATCGGCTGCTCATTTTCCTCATGGAGATCAAGAAGGCCAGGAACCCGCTCGGTTTTGACGCCTGTGGATGGAAAGCCGTATGGATTGAAAATCCCGGAGAAACACCCGACAAATGGAAATTGACATATCTGAAGAGCCCTGTGAAGGATGGCCTCATTGTCGGTTCCGGCAATCCGGTTCTTGAAAATGGATTTCTTTACGTTTTTGCCGCGGACAACAAAGACAGAGCCGTCTGCCTCGTTCGGTGGCTTGAAGGCTCCGCTATTACAGGAACGCTTACCAGCCCGCAATGGTGGGCCGGAGAGGAGATGGGCTGGGTTGGACCCGAAGTGAGGGCGGCGAAACCCCGGCCCATTATTGCGGATGGTCAGATGGAGTTCTCCGTGGCATATGTGCCGCGCCTGAAAAGCTACCTCCAGGTTCAGACCTTGAGCATGGCAAACCCCTGCCTGTCGATGTCAACGGCCAAAGCACTGACAGGGCCCTGGTCCCGGCACGCTTGTTTTTTTACCCCATCCGAAAAGGGCATGCCGGAAATCCTGATCTATGCCGGCAAATCACACCCGATGCTCCATGGGGCTGACATGGTGTTTACCTATGTCGTGAATACGACCCGGGAAGACCGGATTCTGAACGACATGTCCATCTATTTTCCCAACATGATCAAAGGCCGGATCAAGACCGATCGAATTCCATACCCTTTATCGGGTAACCCGCCGGCATTTTACGTTTTCCGGGAAAAATAAAGTATCCTTCGGATTTGAACGTTTCATATTCTCCAGGAGGCATTGGAATCAGGGTTCCTTTTTCAAAACCCGTCTCAGGAATTTACCGGTGGGCGTCTTCGGCACCTCATCGATAATTTCAACAATGCGGGGGTATTTAAATGCCGCCATCCTGCCCTTGCAAAAGGCAATCAACTCTTCAGGCGTGACCTTGCCTTTGCAGGCATCCGTCAATGCAACAAAGGCTTTAACGGTTTCTCCCCGGTAAGGATCCTGGATCCCTACAACGGCTGCCTCCTTCACGCCGTGATGCTGATAAAGAACATCTTCGACATCACGGGGCCAGACTTTATAGCCTGATACATTGATTTGATCCTTTTTCCGGTCGACGATAAAACACCATCCATTTTCATCGATTTTGGCGACATCGCCGGTAAAAAAACGCCCGTTCTTAATGGCGTGGGCTGTTTCTTCAGGTTTAGCCCAGTATCCGCCGGTTATGGAAGGTCCCTGAATTGCCAGTTCCCCTGCCTGACCCGGGGGCAGGATTTTCTCCGGGTCATCAACATCAACGATCCAGGCTTCAACACCCGGTATGATCAATCCTACGGACAATGCGCCGCTCTCCATATCCACGGGACCGGTCAGGCCGACAGGCGTGATGGTTGCCGGTGATGTGCTTTCGGTCAACCCATACACGTTGTAAATGGTCAACCCCAAAACATTTTTAATCTTTTCTACCGTACCCGGGGATACGGGTGCCCCGCCGCTGTAGGCTTTGATCAGGGAAGAGAGGTTGAAATTCCCGGATTCGGGATGATTCAGCAGGGCGATATATACCGTAATGGAGGCGACCGTGAAGGTGGCACCGTATCTCGGGATTAAGGGTTCTGGTTTTATCGGAACATCCTGAGCATTTCCAGGAGTATGGATCAGGCTCATAAAATCAAGCGTCTGCCGCGGAATATTTTTATGCACTTCTTTGAGTTGTTCGGGTATTTCCCTGTTTGGGTTCAGCAGGTCCAGGGGTGACGTCAAAATGACGGGGAGGTTGTCGTCGGCTATGTCCGGGTGATAAATTTCGTCCTGACAGAAAACAACTTTCGGACTGCAATCTCTGATCAGATATTGAATGTCCTTTACCGTATACATCGGATTGGCCGGGACGACTGCGGCGCCCCTCATCCATGCCGCTAAAGTGGCGATTGCCACCTGGGGAATATTCTGCATCCATAACAGAACACGGTCGCCTTTGTTGACGCCGATTTTTTCAAGGGATGCAGCCAGGGCGCCTGCCATGTCCCGCACATCTTTATACCGTAACATCGTATCAAAATAGTAAATACACGGTTCGTCCGGATATTTCAGAGCGGAATTTTCAAACCTGTCCAGAACACTTTCACGGGGAAGCGGCAAGGTTTTCGGAAGCCACTCCGGGTAAGTGTGCAGCCAGGGTTTTTTGGCGTAATACTGTTCCAACTCAACCTCCTTAAAATTACCCCGCAGTCCTGCTGCCGACGATTCTGATTGGAAGAAAAGGGATTAAAAAGGGATTCATCATCAAGCTAAAAACCCGGTCGAAGGTTTTCTCCGACCGGGTTTTTTAGGGTGTGAAACTAGGGTGTGATGTAATTGACCCGGCTCGTAAAATTCACGTCAGGGCCGTAATTTGCAGGTGGAACAGAGCCGCCGAAGTCGGGGAAATAGTTGAGCAGCGCCATCCATTCCTTGAGTTCCATCACGCCCTCATCCGGAGTCGCGTCGATACGGTAGTCCTCGTAATCATCCGATGTAAGGGGGGTTCCATTGGCTTTTTTGGGTTCGATGGAAAGCCCGGGCGGCAGATATTTATTGACGACATTGAGCATCTGAAGGGAGTACAGGTTCACCGCGATATGGTAGAGCCTGTCCTGATCAGCTGGATTGATCAGGGTCGAGCTGCCTGTACAGAATGGATCGGCAGGTGAATAAAGATAAACCGCCTGGACCCCCTGAAACAAATGAGCCATGGAAGGTTTATAGTCAATCCTGAGTCCGGAAAAGTTGAGATAATAATCAGCGCCCATGACCTGGGACATGGTAAGTCCTATCTCACACATCAGGTAAACCTCGGCACCCGTTAAGTAGGCATGCATCAATGGATAGCCGGGAGGAGACGTCTGGTAAGGGGATATTCCCAGGGGCAGGGCATTGTACACATCCGAGAAGGTAATGACGCCGGTGTTTCCCTTCAGAATCGGGTCACGGATAACACCGCTGGGCACAACGGCGATTTCAATGGGATCATACGGAAAATTAAGAGGAGCCAGCACATTGGCCACATTTCGCACCGCATCCGCGCACAGGCTGCCAAAACCGGTTACCTGGAAAGGTTCCAGTTCCAGATCAAAACCTGTAGTGCCGACTGGGTCGGCCAGATGGGGAAGGCCGGCGGACGCGAGAGCGGCATTCATTTCCGCATGATAAGCCTCAACCATATTCTGAACTGCCGGTGCGCCGGGCACGGCGTCATCTACCGGCAGCAGATTGAACGCATAGCCCACAACCCGGCCAAGGTCCTCACTGTAGGTGACATCCAGCCGGCTTAAAAATTCGCCGTATTCCCCCGGGGAGAAAACGATGGAATTGGAAGTCCCGGAAATAATGGCGTCCCGGGTTGCCGTGTGAAAGTGCCCTGAGGCGATGATGTCAATGCCGGAAACGTTTTGGGCCAGATCGGCGTCATCGCCGGATCCGTCGTTTTCCACCCCGCCGTGGGACAGGACCACCACCACATCAACATTTCCTTTTTTCCGGAGGTCATCTACGCAGGACTGGATGAACGCATACTCATTATTAAACGTAATGGGGGATGCAACAGGGGCTTTCTGGACGGAATCCGATCCCATCAGTCCGAGAATCCCGATTTTAATGCCCCTGGGCAACCTCAAAATTTTTTTGCTGATTATCACTTTCTTTTTTTTGAGGATTTCGATGTCGTCATCTTCCGAATTTCCCGGATCTGTAACGGTATTGCTGGCCACCACCGGAACGTTAAAGCCGTTTGACCGGCCGTTTCCTAATAGGAGGGCCAGGCCGGCAGGACCCCAGTCGAATTCATGGTTGCCCAGTGTGACCGCGTCATACCCCATGGCCTGAAAAAACTTTAGCATGATCGGATTTGCGGCGGTAAGATCATAGGTCGTGCCCATGAAAAAATCCCCGGAGTCGAACAGAAGGGTAGGGATTCCGGCCTTGACCCGGTTCTGCCGGACCATTCCGATCAGCGTGGCCAGCCGTGCAAATCCCCCCTTGACCGGGTCGTCACCCGAAATATCCGGCGTGTAATCGATGAACGGGCCGTAACCGCTGGCATGGTTGTGCAGATCCGAGGTTTGCAGAATGGTGAATTTGGTCAGGCCTTTTTTGCCCAGAATCCCCTTGACCGTGTCCGTGCCCTCAAAACCGCCGCTTCCGGAAATCGAACCGCCGACAGTAATTTCCTGGGGTCCTATAAAAAGATGGCTCCGGAGCTTCCGGCGATCGAACTTGACCATGAGGTCCGGGATGCCGTCCCCGTCGTGATCGCCCACCTGCATCGGCCTGGGTTGGGCCGGGATTAAATTTCCATTTACGGTCAGCGCCACGGTCCCTGCCAAAATGTCTCCGGCATCATGGGGCGCCGGCAATTCGATATAGGCGGAAACCCATTTGCCGGTGCCGGAAAGGTTGACGGTATCCGGTTGGAGGTCGATGACGGCCGTCACAGCCGCCGCCGAAGGCGATGCGGACACGAACGGAGCCAATGCCAGAATGCAAAAACCGATAAATAAATGGCCGAACCGATTTTTTCTCATGTCCCCTCCCTTTTTCCAAAGGTTATGTCTGAACGTTCCGATAAATATATGTGGTTAAACTCCTGAAGAACCAGAACAGGGCAGGATACGGGCTTGCTTTCTGTAAGCCCCCCTGTATCTCAAATCCTTGTTCGTTTGTCAAACAAATAGCTATATTCCTCTTGAAATGTGCTTATCCAAAGATATAAATTTATTCGTAATTTCGGAAGTTGCCGAAATCAGACCCGGCGGGCCCGGGGGGTGGTTTTAACCTCAAGAATTTATTGACATCCAAAAAGCCGGGCCTTAATATTCAAAATCAGGTTACCCAGGAGACCTTGGAAAACATTCTTTCGAACACGGTTTAATTCAGATTGTAAATTATCCTCACTGGTTTTTATCAGGAAGGGACCTCTTCATCGCACGAAGAACAATAGGCAAGGCCGGAGGACAAAATCATGATAGACAGGATTGACAATGGGGAACAGATCGTCCGTACCATTTGCAACAGTCATTGCGGCGGTACCTGCGAGATGAAGGTTCACGTCCGGGACAACAGGATCGTTCGCATCGAGCCGGATGATCGGGAAGGGCACCCCCGCATGTGTGCCAGAGGACATGCGTACCGCCAGCGGGTCTATGCCCCGGACCGCCTGCTCTATCCGCTAAAGAGAACCGGGGCCAGGGGCGACGGCCAATTCACCCGGATATCGTGGGAAGAAGCGCTCACCACCGTCGCCGGGGAATTGAAAAGAATCAAAACCACGTACGGCAATGCCGCTATCCTTCACTTCTGTTCCATGTGCGATCCGCATACGATTCACCATGTGGGTGCCTTTCACCGGCTTCTGTGTCAGTTCGGGGGATATACCGCACCCTGGGGGTTTATCTCTCATGAAGGGGCTTCTTTTGCCGCAGGCATAACCTACGGGGCCCGGCGCAAATGGATCCAGACCGAACATGCACCGGAAGAGTATTATAATTCACGGTTTATCATCATGTGGGGATGGAACCCGGTGACCACCGAGATGGGCTCCACCATTCCGCTGATTCTGGCCCTGGCCAAGGAAAAAGGAGCCGGAATCGTTGCCGTTGATCCCAGATTCACCGACTCGGCGGCCACCTTTGCAGATCGATGGATTCCCATAAGACCGGGAACCGATGCCGCTGTCCTGCTTTCCATGGGATACGTGATTATCAAGGAGAACCTGCAGGACCAGAGTTTCATCGATGCCCATACCGTGGGATTTGAACAATACCGGGATCATGTGATGGGCGTGGAAGACGGCGTGGCCAAGACGCCTCGATGGGCGGCGGACATCAGCGGCATACCCGCCGAAACCATCGCCGATCTGGCCCGGGAATATGCCCGCAACAAGCCGGCGACCCTTGCCACCAGCATTGCTCCGGGACGCAGCGCCTTCGGGGAGCAGTACCACCGCGCCGCCGCTGCTCTGGAGGCCATCACCGGCAACCTGATTTTTAAGAACTGGCAATCCGGACCCTCGCGGGGCTTGAGTTTTAATCCCCAGCTGCCCAGCCCGCCGAACCCGGTTGAGGTGGGGATGCCGCCCCGTGATATCGCCCTGCCTTTCCGCAGCGCAACAGTCAATTCCAGTGCCAGGGTCAACGTCAGCTCTTTTGCCGATGCCATTCTCAAGGGAAAGGCGGGTGGATATCCCGCAGACTATAAGTTCATCTGGCTGTCCAACACCAATTACCTGAATCAGCTCGGCGAGGTCAACAAGACGGCCGCAGCATTTAAAAAGCTTGATTTCGTCCTGGTCACGGAACAATTTATGACCGCAACAGCCGGATTTGCCGATATCGTGCTGCCCGTATGCACATTTCTGGAACGAACCGATATCGTCGCCCCAAAAGCGGGTTTTGTTTTCGGCATCCTGAACAAAGCCATAGAACCTCTCGGTGAATCCAGATCCCAGTATCAGATCTGTCAGGCACTGGCGGATAAACTGGGCATTGCCGATTTTGGCGATCAATCCGATGAGGAGATGGTGAAGGACATCGTTGCAAGAGCCTCGAAAGAAGTAAATCTGCCGGATTATGACGCCCTGAGGAAGGAAGGCATATACTGGGTCAAGCGGGAGCAACCGGAGGAGACGCTGAAACAGAAATCCGACGGAGAACCCAAACCCTTTCGGACCCCATCCGGAAAGATAGAAATCTATTCGCAGATTGCTGCCGGGATAAACCATCCCCAGATACCGTCTGTTCCCAGGTACATAGAAACCTGGGAAAGCGTCAATGACCCCCTGGCTGAAAAATACCCGCTGCAGCTTATTTCCCCCCATTTCAAACGCAGGGCCCATAGCCAGTTCGATAACCTGCCGTGGCTTCGGGAGCTGAAAGATCAGACCATCTCCATAAATTCCCTTGACGCCGGGGCAAGAGGCATTCAACAAGGGGATATGGTCAGGGTATTCAACGACCGGGGAGAAGTGAGAATCCCCGCCACGGTGACGGAAAGGATAATGCCCGGGGTGGTCGCTCTTCCCCAGGGAGCCTGGTATGCACCGGATGAGAAGGGAATCGATCATGGGGGGTGCGCCAACGTACTCACCCGCAATGTAACCTCGCCGGGGGGGGCCTTTGTCTGCAACACCGCCCTGGTGCAAATAGAGAGGGTGGTTGAACCATGATTCAGTATGGCATGTATATCGATCAGAACCGTTGCATGGGGTGTTTCGCCTGTGTGGTGGCCTGCAAGGACTGGCACGACGTGCCGGCGGGCCCGGCAAGCTGGATAAGCGTGAAAACGATAGAAAAGGGAAAATACCCCGACCTGTTCGTGGCTTTTCTGCCCACTACCTGTTACCATTGCAAGGAGCCCGCCTGTGTTTCCGCCTGTCCCGTCAATGCCGTTGTCAAAAGAGATGAAGACGGCCTCGTTACCGTGGATGCAGACACCTGTCTGGGAAAAACAAATTGCGGGCTTTGTCTTGAGGCCTGTCCTTATGCGGCTCCGCAGTTTGGAAGCGAAGAGAACGCCAAGATGCAGAAGTGCGATTTGTGCATCGATCGATGGGCGGAAGGGAAAAAGCCGGTTTGCGTCATCAGCTGCCCCATGCAGGCTCTGGACGCAGGCCCCCTGGATGAATTAAGGACGAAAAGGGGCGATTCCAGAGAAGCTGAGGGTTTTTCCTATTCCAATACTCTTGAGCCCTCCATTATTTTTAAGCCCAAGAAAAATCCATTAGGCCGATAAATTGGCGGATATTCTTTGTCCTGCCCTTTGTCTATGGCCTTGGGATTTTGTTCCTGATCCGCCAACAGGGGTAGTCCATTATCTGCGCGGTTAACATGCCTTGATATTTAAACCATACGGGACAAGGAGGATAAAATGGCCGCACCGTTAGACGGCATTAAGGTACTGGAAGTCAGTATCGCGCAGTTCGGCCCTCATTGCGGGGTCATGCTGGCCGACCTGGGCGCCGAGGTCATCAAGGTCGAACCGTTGACCGGAGAAATGTCCCGGAACGTTCCCTGGCCCAATGAAAGCAAAGGGATAGACAGTTACTTTCTTGCCCACAACCGCGGTAAAAAAGGGCTTGCTCTGGATTACACCCAAGAGAAGGGGAAGGAAATCATCTATCAACTGGCCGGGAAGGCCGATATTTTTCTTACCAATTATCGTCTCGGAACCATGGATCGACACGGTTTCGATTATGAAACCATCCGGAAATATAATCCCGGCATTATTTATGCCCAGGGATCGCCGTTCGGCCCCCGTGGAGAAAAGGCCCGGTGGCCCGGTTTCGATCTTTTGGGCGTTGCCATGTCGGGTCTGATGACTTCGACCCGATGGAAGGATGAAACAAGGCCGCATCCCATCGGTGCTGCGATCTGCGACCAGGTCAGCTCGATGCTGCTGGCATACGGCATTGTGACGGCCCTTCTGGTTCGTGAAAAAACCGGAATAGGGCAACAAGTCGATGTATCCCTTCTGGGTTCCATGCTGGCCCTTCAATCCTGGGAAGCGACATCCGCCTGGATAAACCGGACCCCGGTTCCTCCGGCACACCGGGGGCATCCGTATATTACCGGAATGTGGAGCGTATTTGCGGTCAAGGATGGATGGATCGCCATCGCAGGGGTTCGGCAGGACGTCTGGCATGGATTCTGCCGGGTGATGGGCATCCAGGATTTTGAAAATGACCCGAGATTTGCCGACGATTTGACCCGGTACCTGCATATGGACGAACTGAAGGAAATCGTGGACCGGATTTTCCTTACCCGAACCAGGGAAGACTGGGTCCGGACGCTTCGAACGGCCGATGTCATCGCCTCCCCTGTGTATGACCATCTTGAAGCCATGGCAGACCCCCAGGTCAGAGAGAACAACTATGTGGTTGAGATCGACTATAAGGGCCATGATCAGGTACCTGATCAAACCCTGGAAGTTGTCGGAATCCCCGTTGAATTTTCCCAGACTCCGGGCAGGGTTACCACCCGTCACCCGGATCTTGGAGAGCATACCCATGAAATTCTCCTGGAACTGGGGTATACATGGGATGATATTGGAAAATTGATTAACCTGGGGGTGATTTGAGGGATTTTGTTCTCCAGATCTTTCAGAAGATGCTCAGTTCCCGGCATGCGTCATTGTGTATGTCTCGGGGCTGAAGCAAGAACAGCCTTTAAACCGTTAACGCTTTGGGAGGGCAGTGTTCATGGGAAATCTGAATCAGCATAAGCCGGTTATCGATACGAAAACAAAGAAAATCGATCAGATCGGCATTGTGGTCAGGGATGCTCACAAGACCGCCCGGATGTATTCCGAGATTTTCGGCATCGGGCCATGGGTATTTATCGATTTTGCCGCCACTGACGTCCTCTTTCAAAATGCCGGGATCGAAGATGGATCATCGCTGATCCGCGCCGCCATGGCGGATTTGGGCGGGGTTCAGATCGAACTGCTCCAGCCGCTTTATGGAAAAGGTACTCACGCGGCTTTCCTCAAAGAGCGTGGAGAGGGAATCCATCATGTCAGTTTCGGCATGGTTGAGGATCATGACCCGGCTGTTTCCGCCATGGTCCGTAAGGGGATCCGTGTTGAAATGTCCGGGGTGCTGGGCGGAGAGGTGCGGTTCACTTACATGGACACCCTTAATGAGCTGGGAACGATTTTCGAACTCGTAAAACCACCTGCGGGGGATTTAAAATCCTTGAAACCCTGGGGGACATTTCAACCCCCGGGACCTGGCCTGATCAATTTCGAGGGCCGGAAAATCCGGCAGATCGGGATCGTGGTGGAAGACGCCGAAAAAGCGGCCAAAAACTACTGGGACCTGTTCGGCGTAGGTCCCTGGATTCTCGTTGATTTCAAGAATCCTCACTTAACGGGTGCGGCCCTTCACGGCATCACCCTGCTCGATGGGATCGACTTCCATGTTCGTGCCGCCTTGGCCGACATGGGGGAGATGCAGATCGAACTGCTGGAACCGGTAAGCGGCCCCAGTACCTACATGGAATTTTTGAAAAACGTGGGACAGGGCATCCACCATGTGAGTTTCGGGGAAACGGATGACCATGATGAAGTGGTCTCCGTACTTCAGAATCACGGCATGGATATCGAAATGACCGGCATCCTGGGGGGCGCCGTCAGGTTTACCTACATGGCGACCCAGAAAAAACTGGGCACCATTTTCGAGGTTATTAAAACTGATCACGAGGCTGTCATGACCCTGGTGCCTTACGGCACTTATCCCCTTCAGACTTAACCCATTGCCCGGCTCTAGAAGACTGTTCACGCCGGGATTACCTCCGGAAAATTCTTTACCGCCGACGGATTTTACAGACGAAAATAATTCATGGAAAAATTCAGATTACTGGACACCCCGCCCATGACGGCCGCCCAAAACATGGCGCTGGATGAAGCTTTGCTGGAATTGCGGGGGGAAGATAAAAGCCCCAATACCATCCGGTTCATGCAGTTTAATCCGCCGGCCGTTTTGGTGGGCTTTCATCAGGCGGTGGATGAAGAAGTGCGCACCGGATACTGCCGGGAAAACGGAATAGAGGTCAACCGCCGCATCACCGGGGGCGGGGCCATTTTTTTCGATTCCAGTCAACTGGGGTGGGAAATTATATGCGGAAAGGACTTTTTTAATGTCCGGTTTGTCAATGACAAACTGTTCAGGAGTTTGTGCGAGCCCGTGGCGACGGCCCTGGAAGAGTTCGGCATCGATGCGGTTTTCAGGCCCAGAAACGACATTGAAATCAATGGGCGGAAAATTTCAGGCACCGGGGGGACCGAATCCTATGGCGCGTTTTTGTTCCAGGGGACCCTGCTGGTGGATTTTGATGTGGATACCATGTTGAAAGTTTTGAGAATCCCCGTTGAAAAGCTCAAGGCAAAGGAAATCGATTCGGTTAAGGAGCGGGTGACCTGTTTGAAGTGGGAGCTGGGGAAAACGCCGGCATTAAAGGACATCAAAAGATCCATCAAAAAGGGTTTTGAAAAACATTTAGGCATCGAGCTGATTCCAGGGGATTTGACGGATGAAGAGTTTTTGCTGTTTGAAAAAAAACTCAGGTATTACCGGACTCCGGAATGGATTGAAATGGTTAAACCGAAGATATTTCGCCGAAAGACCGTTCGATCCGCCTACAAAACAGCGGCGGGAATGGTCCGGTTCACCCTGGTTGTGGATCTGCAGCGGAAACGCGTGAAAGATATCTACATCACGGGAGATTTTTTATCCTTTCCTTCGCGGTCGCTGTTCGATCTTGAATCCCGGTTGAAGGGCTGCCCCCTGGATCAAAACCATATCCATGAGGTCATCAAAGAGTTTTTCAGAGAAGGCTTCATCCGGATACCCGGCCTGGGATTTGACGATTTCATCAAGCCTCTTGACCAGGTTTTTGAGAAAATCGCCATTTCGGAATTCGGAATTCCCCTGGAGTACTGCAATCTGATTTCCGTAACCAATGGATCGTTTCATGATGTGATTCAAAAAAAACCCAATGTACTCTTACTGCCCTACTGCTCCAAACTGGTGGAATGCGATCTGAGATATCAAAAAGGGTGTCGTGCATGCGGAGAATGCACCGTCGGCGAAGCCTGGACCATGGGGCTTCACCGTAAAATGAAAAATGTCTGCATTGTCACCTATGAGGACCTGGTCGGTGAACTGATAAGGCTTAAGGATAAGGGGATGTCCGCTTTTATCGGATGTTGTTGTGAACCCTTTTTTACCAAGCATGTGGATGATTTCAAGAAGGTGGGGGTTCCGGGGATTTTGCTGGATATTGACAACACCACCTGTTATGACTTGGACCAGGCCAGGGCGGCATATGCCGGCAAGTTCGATCAGCAGACCCATCTTAACCTGAAACTTCTGAAAACCGTTCTGGATCTGAATCATGAGCCGGACAGCCTGTGACGTCCTCGTGATCGGCGCGGGGCCGGCCGGCTCATCAGCCGCACGGATCGCTGCGGAAAACGGCGCCGACGTTATCATGGTGGAGCGAAAGGCCCTTATCGGGTTGCCGGTCCGCTGCGCCGAGTATATTCCTGCCCAGCTTCCCGGCGAAATCAACCTCGGGCGCGAATATATCGTTTGGCCGGTCAAAGGAATGAGGACGGTTTTACCCGATGGTAGCCTGCATGAATTAAAATCCCCGGGGTTTACCATCAACCGGGATGTTCTTGATCAAACCCTGGCCCGGGCCGCTGAACATGCAGGGGCGAGAATAATCATGTCCGCCTCGGCCACGGCCCTGGTCGGCGGCGAGGTGAGCGTCCGTCATGAAAAGATTGAAAAGATATCGGCCAGAATCATCATCGGCGCCGATGGGCCCCGCTCCCGCGTGGGGAGGTGGATCGGGGCCGTTAACACGGATCTCATTCCTTCCGTTCAGGCCCGGATGCGGTTGAAGATGCCGCTGGATTTCACCGAAATCTATTTTGATAAAGAATTCTTCGGAGGTTATGGATGGCTGTTTCCCAAGGGCAGTGAAGCCAATGTGGGAATCGGCAGAAAAGCGGGTCCCCAAATAACCGTTTCCCTGAACCGGCTTCTGGAACACTTCATCGACCGGCTGGTTCACACCGGAAAAATTCACCCGGAAACATTAAACCGTTTCGCCGGGTGGGTCCCCGCAGCGCCGGTATCGAATCCGGTGAAAGACCATATTCTGCTGGTGGGGGATGCCGCCGGACAAACACATCCCATAACGGGTGCCGGCATCGCGCCGGCGGTCATCTGCGGCAAAATCGCGGGGCTGCGGGCTGCCCAAGCCGCAAAGGCAAATGACATTTCCCTTTTAAACGAATATGCGGCGGAATGCCGGGATCTGTTCGGAGATGTTCAGCAACGTGCCGTCTGCCGCAGAATCCTGTTGGAAAAGGAATGGAACCGGCTCGACGAGGTCATTAAAAAATGCTGGGTTTCCTTTCGGGAGTATTATGCCGGTGATTGAAAGAAAGATCAAAAAACCCGCACTTGGCGATGTCGAAGACTCCGGCAGGCTTATCACTTTTTTTGTGCCCGGCATGATCCGTTTGAACGGTATCTCCGGGAAATACCAGGCGGTTTCGATTACCGGAAATCATTGTGCCCTGCAGTGCGAGCATTGCGGCGGAAAACTTCTGGAATCCATGGCATGGGCGACAACTCCCGGGGATCTGGTGGAACACTGCATCCGGATAAAGGAACAGGGAAACTACGGCGTGCTGGTCAGCGGCGGGTGTAACGCGTTCGGGCAATTGCCCTGGTCAAAGTTCATTCCGGCCATCTGGGAAATCAAGAACAGAACAGACCTCTATGTATCCGTTCACAGCGGTCTTGTGGATGTGCAAACGGCATTTGATCTCAAATCCGCAGGAGTTGACCAGGTTCTCATCGACGTTATCGGGGATGATGAAACCTTCCAGCGGATTTATCACGTTTCCTTTGGCGTTTCCCGGATCATGGACTCCCTCGAGGCAATGGCCCAGGCCGGATTGGATATCGTTCCGCATGTGGTTTGCGGGCTGTACTTCGGAAAGATCCGGGGTGAAAGAAATGCCCTTGAGATGATATCCCGAATTCCGGCAAGGCAGTTGGTCATTGTTTCCATCATGAAAATTCCGGGGACGGGCTCCATGAAATTCGATCTGCCCAAAGCAAGGGAAGTAGCCGATATCATCGCCCAAGCACGATTCGTCATGCCGGATATTCTCATCAGCCTCGGATGCGCCAGGGAAAGGGGCAACCGGGATCTGGAAATCATGGCCGTTGACGCGGGGGTCGACCGAATGGCCCTGCCGTCGGACGAAGTCCTGGCCCATTGCAGGGAACTGGGAATTAAAATAAATTATCAACCCACGTGCTGCTCCGTTTCAAGGGGTTTGAGTTTGGAAAGGACTGAATAACATTGACCGACAACCTGTTTAACCTCCAGGATAACCTCCAAAGCCCCGGATTTCTGCGGATGAGCCTTGCTGCGGCCATGACCCTGGGGTTTAAAAACGGACTTTTTTACCGAAATGCGAAACTTTACTGCATCAACCTCTTGTTGACCTATCCGGAAGGATGCGCCGCCAGGTGCGCCTATTGCGGACTTTCCGGGAACCGGCCCGGCCAGTATACTGAAAAAAGGTTTATCCGCGTGACCTGGCCCATATATGCCCTTGAAGACATCATCCAGCGCATCCTCGAGCGAACGCACAGGGTGAAACGCATCTGTATTTCCATGATCACCCGGAAGCGCTGCGTGCCCGACACGCTTGATATCTGCCGAAAATTGAGAAATGCCGTGGATATCCCCGTCAGTATTCTGGTTTCTCCGACCCTTTTGAAATATGAGGACCTTCAAGCCTTAAAAAACGCCGGAGCCGATAAAATCGGGGTCGCCGTCGATCTGGCCACGGAGCCTCTTTTTATTCAGTATCGGGGAAAAGGGGTCGGCGGACCGCATCAGTGGGACCGCTACTGGGAATGCCTGAGACAGGGGGTTGAGATCTTCGGAAACGGCAATGCCGGACCCCATTTCATGGCGGGCATGGGAGAGACGGAAAAAGAGATGAGCCTTGCCATGCAAAAATCCAGAGATATGGGGGGAAGAACGCATCTTTTTTCTTTTTTCCCGGAGGCAGGGTCTCTTCTGGAGAACAAAGGCATGCCGCCCATGGACCAGTACCGGCGGATTCAGCTGGCCCGCTACCTCATTGACCATGAATTGAGCCGGGCCGACGGGTTCAGTTTCGATCAGGATCAACGGATCCTTCACTATGGCCTTTCATCGGAGCAACTGGAAACTGTGGTGAATTCAGGAGAACCTTTCCGAACCAGCGGTTGCAGCGGGAATGACGGAGAGGTCGCCTGCAACCGCCCCTTCGCCAATTCGAGGCCGGGTCCGGATATCCGTAATTTCCCATTTCTTCCGGATGCCGGGGATATCGAGAATATCCGGCGACAGTTGAATTTCCCGTGTTCAAATAAAACAGTAACTATTCAGCGAAAATAAATTAAAAGAAGTAAAAAAAGTACTTGACAGGGTTTTTCGTTCAAAATGGTAAAAACATATTCGGGGCGGGGGGTCTTCGATTTTGGGATACAAGGGTGCATAATATCGTTTTCCGGGGACTTTATTTTGCGGCATACTGCCCTTTGCTTTTAAAAAAATATAATGTGACGTCGTTGACTACAGGAGGAAAAAATCGGGTTTTAAAACCTGTGTGATAGTGGTTTCAACAAATGACACAGGAAACCCCGGATGAAGATCGAAAACATTGATATTGAGGCTGCCGTTGAAAATGCGCGGAATCTTATTCGTGAGGATAGGCAGCTATCAGCTTCTTCGAAATCAATGTTCGAGCTTTTGATTCTGATCATAACGTTACTTGCCAATCGTTTGGGTTTAAACAGCCGGAACAGCAGCAAGCCGCCATCAAGCGATCCGAACAGAAAGAAGGAACCGCGGAATCGAACGGATAAAAAACCGGGAGGCCAGAATGATCATGTTGGCACGACCCTTAAAAGGGTTGATAAGCCTGATAAAATTGAAGTGATCAAAGTAGATCAGGGTCAACTGCCGCCGGGTGTTTACAAGCAGGTTGGTTTTGACAAGCGTCAGGTATTCGACATTAACATCTCCAGAGTCGTCACGGAATACCGGGCGGAGATTCTTGAAGATAAAGAGGGCAACCGGTTTACGGCCTCTTTTCCGGCGGGTGTTACCAAAGCCGTACAATACGGCAACGGGATCAAGGCGCATTCGGTATATATGTCGCAATTTCAAATGATACCGTATAACTGGATACAGGATCATTTCGCCGATCAGTTCCATATACCGGTCTGTGAAGGGTCTATTTTCAATTTCAATAAAGAGGCCTATGAGCTTTTAGCCGGATTTGAAAGTCGGGTTAAAGCCGAACTGATTGCTTCAGATCATGCCCATGCGGATGAAACGGGTATCAATATGGGCGGAAAGGGACATTGGCTGCACTCCGTATCCAATGCGCTTTGGACCTGTTTTTATCCCCATGAGAAAAGAGGAATGGAAGCCATGATCGCCATGGGAATTCTGGCGGATTTCAACGGGGTATTGTGCCATGATCACTGGAAACCATACTTTACGAACAACCAGGGTGAAAATGATATCCGGATGACCAAAGTTCAGCAGAAGATATCGGGTTGTTTCCGCTCCATGGAAGGAGCCAGAATGTTTTGCCGAGTTCGAAGCTATTTGTCAACTTGTAGCAAACACGGGGTTAAGGCAAGTCAAGCATTGGAGATGTTGTTTAACGGTAAATTGCCTGACTTTCCTTTAATCGCGGGTTTAAAAAAAATATAGACCCATTTTACCTCAGGAGTCATGATGAACGATCATCCATTGAATCACATTTTTATGCCGGAAAGCGTCGCTGTTATCGGTGCATCCAACGATACGGCAAAATTCGGCGGAAGAATCCTGGAAAATTTAATGCGGTTCGGATTTAAAGGGAAACTTTTTCCCATCAACCCGAAAGAAACCCGGATCCAGGGATTGTATTCGTTCCCGGATATCACGGCCGTACCGGATCCCGTCGACCTGGCGATAATTACAACCCCCGGTGCTTTTGTGCTCCCCGCTGTAAAGGCTTGCGCTGAAAAGGGAGTAAAAGGCGTGGAAATCCTGTCCGCGGGGTTCAGGGAAGCCGGAGAATCAGGAGAAAAACTGGAATCCGAGTTGATCGACCTTGCGCAAAAAACCGGCATGCGGATCGTGGGCCCCAATTGTTTCGGCATTTACTGCCCGGCCGGCGGCCTGACACTCTTGCCGGGGGTTGATTTTTCCCGGGAAAGCGGATCAGCGGGATTTATTTCCCAAAGCGGCGGCGGCGCCTGTGATATCGTCAACATGGGGCAGGGCAGGGGTGTAAGGTTTTCCGTTCTGGTGAGTTACGGCAATGGGAGTGATGTCGATGTGGTCGATCTTCTGCGATATTTCGAGCAGGATGAAAACACCCGGGTTGTGGGCGCATACCTGGAGGGGGTGAAGGACGGCGCTTCTTTTTTTAAAGCCCTGAAAGCCTGCGCGGCAAAAAAACCCGTGGTCATTCATAAGGGAGGACTGACCGAACAGGGAAGACGGGGTACCATCGGCCATACCGGGTCCATGGCAGGATCGAGAAAAACCTGGGAAGCGGCGGTCAAGTCGGCAGGGGCGACCGCGGCAGGGGACATTAAGGATTTAAGTGACTGTATGATGGCTTTCTGTCTTCTGGATGAATTTAGTGGAAAAGGCGCCGGTGTTCTGGCCGGGGGCGGGTTACGCTGCGTTGAGGCGCTTGATGCGGCGTCGGTCCACGGATTTGAAATTCCGGTGCTGGACCCTGAAACCATTGATATGATGAAAAAACTCTTGCCCCCTTCCGGTGGCGCTGCTGGTAATCCGGCGGATCTGGCAAATCCCGGAATGCCGCCTGCGGTAATGATCCCCATCATGGAAGCCATGGCCGGGAAGGATAACATCGATTTTCTGGTTCTGTATCAGCTTCTCTTCTATGTTTTAAGCACGTTCACCCGTGAAGAGGGGAAAAATCCGGGTTTCAATCCGGAAAATTTCGAGTTCCACAGGAAAATCGTACCCGCGGCCCGGGAAATTTTTCAGCGAACCCGGAAACCCCTGGTAGTGGTCATCCCGGAAATCTCATCGGATCCGGATCATCTTCCCGTCGAAGAAGGCAAATTAAAGGCCCGTAAATTTTACACGGACCACGGCATCCCCTGCTTCGAGAGCGGAGGGCAGGCATTTTCGGTGCTTCGCCGGGTTGCGGATTACTACCTGTCCCGGGACCGCCGAAACTCTTGAAGACTGGCGGTTAAGAGGCTTCCGGAGAAGACGCGAACCTTTTTCGGATTTCCGAATACCGGAACAATCCATAGGCCGCCCGGGCTGCTTCTTCAGGGAATTCATAAAAAGGAATCCCCTTGTTTTTCATGATTTCGAAAAAAATTCCCTGCATCCGGCTTCGGTGGGTCATGGCAAGCAGGGGTTTGCCGAACTGATGGGGAATTTCCGACAGGGCCACAACCGTATCCAATAGTTTCCGAATAATTTTCGGCTCGGTTATATCTCTGAAAAACGGGGCCGTGGCCATGATGATGTCGATATGGGGATCTTCCGCCAGAATGGACAATATTTTGGTGACCGTATCCAGCCTCGGGTCGGCGGCCATGTCAATGGGGTTTTTGGGGAACGGGGCATGGGGCAGGAGCAGTTTGTGTATCTTTTCACTGGTTTTTTTATCAAGCTCCGGAACTTCCAGACCCAGAACGCCGCACGCATCGGTGGACACCACGCAGTGCCCGCCCCCGCCGGAAACGATGGCCACACGGTTTCCCCCGGGAAGGGGTTGTTTAGAAAGGGCTTCGGCCAGGTCAAAGGCGTGAATGACGTCGTAGGTCCGGATGATTCCCACCTGCCGGCAGGCCGCTTCAAATACCGTGTCCGAACCGGCGATGGAAGCGGTATGACTCATGGTGGCCCTTGACCCGCTTTCGGTCCGTCCGGCCTTGTAAACGATGATGGGTTTCTTCCGGATGACCTTTGCGGCATTTTCCATAAAACGGCCGGCATTCTTAAGGCCCTCGATATAGAGCACGATGACCTTGGTCATGGGGTCCTCGCCCAGGTATTCGACATAATCGGCCATGGACAAATCCGCCTGGTTTCCGACACTTAAAAATGAATTGAAGCCGTATCCCTTGTTGTTGGCCGTTTCAAGGAGATATCCGCCCATGGTGCCGCTCTGGGACACGAATGAAATGCCGCCGGGTTTGGGCATGAATTGGAAGGCCGTGTTCAGCCGGATGGTGGAACTCCAGAACCCCATGCAGTTGGGACCGATGAAACGAATCCCGCCGTTTCGGGCGATACGGGCGGTTTCGTTCTGAAGTTTTTCCCCCTTTGGGCCGGTTTCGGCAAAACCCGCGGAAATAATCACCCCGGCCCGGACCCCTTTTTTCACGCACGCTTCCATGGCGGAAGGAACCATTTCAGCGGGTATGGTGAAAATGGCCAGATCCACGGCATCGGGTACATCGCCTATGCTCGGGTAGGCCTTAAGGCCGTAAATCGTTTTTTCCTTGGGGTTGATGGGGTAAATGCGGCCCCTGTAACCGGATTGAACCGGACGGGTGACCATCATGTTTCCCCATTTTCCGTCGGTGTTGGAGGCGCCGATAATGGCGATGGATTCGGGAAGAAAAAGAGGCTTAAGCTCCTCAATGATGGGCTTTTGCATGTCCACCTCCGATTTAAAACCTTGCAGAGGTTAATCGGGACGAACAGCCCCTTTTGAGAGGAACTGTTCGTCATTTTCTAAATCAAGCGATCTGAAAAAAGGATTCTTCAAATTCGGGGTTTCCCGCATAACGGCTCATGAGAAGGCCGGGTGCCATTTCAGCGTGGTCGAAAATCGTGGGATCGACTTCGATGCCGGCTTGCTGAAGGGCTTTGATGATGTTTTTCGGCTGGGGAGGGCATCCCTTGATGGCGATCATTTCCTTGATGTCGGGATGGTCCTTGTTGGCTTCATACATGCATTTTCCCACCAGGATGGTTTTGGACATACCCGGGGTGGGTTTCTTCTGCTTTCCGGTCAGAACCTCGACGTCATCCCATTTGTTTCCTTTCCAGGCGCTGCGGATGGCGGTCAGGATCATGCCGTTGGTTCCGGAACAGTAGGTGCAAAGTGACAGGTCGAATTTCCGGTAGTACAACCCTTCAATGCCGCTTTTCTTCAGAGCGGCGGGCATACAGCCCTTGTCGTCTTCAATGTACTCGAAATCGCTTTTATGGAAGTCCTGAAGGTCCTCGATTTTTTCACCCACGACTTCCACATCCGACAAATCATGCGGCCGTTTGCGGTTTCCCGCCGCAAAGACCAGATGGGGGACCTGGGACGGCTCATATCCGAGGATCTTTGCGCCCACCATATCCGCCGAGAGAACATCCGATGAGGCGATGAGAATATTGCTTCTTTTCATGCGTCCGTCAAAGGAAGGCCCTTTTTCAAGCGTGTAGATGCCGTCGATGATGGTCAGCATGGGCGGCATTTTGTCCGCGAGCCTCGCGACGTGAAAGTTCAGATCCCTGCTGGGGTCTGCGTTATGGCAGATTTTTCGGGATTTTAAGTCGATCATGCCTTTCAGGTTCTTAATTCCCAGACTCACGACAGTTTGATTGTGTGTTTTCATGGCGGGAATGTCCACCACAAAATCACTGTGGATAATTTCAGCGCCGAAGGTCAGTTCAACCCCGTCTCCAAGATCCACCTTTTCCATATCACCGTCAAAAACATTCATCGCCTTGACGCCGTACCGTTTCTTCAGTGTATTGTAACCCAGGTATTCGAATGCGTGGGCCGGAGTTTCCTTGTCCTTGGATTCACTCAGCACCATGCCTTCCCCGATGGTGATATCATCGATGCCTCTTTCCTTGAGCATAACCACGATATCTTCGATAACTCTGGATGTCGTGATGACGCCCCATTTGGGAAAAACCACAGCCTTGGTCCAGAAGACGATATTGGGTTTGATGAACACTTTGGCCTTGGACGGAAGATGGTCCAGACCCCCGGCCAATTCAACGGCTTTTCGGACGGATTCATAGGGTTTTTCATATTTGACGATGGATACCAGATTCTTGCTCATGGGAAACCTCCTGATGATGTTGAAATAAAATCCAAATTATTGGGTGGTTAAAGTTTAAGCATATAAATTTCATTCAGTAAACAAAATATTGGCAGCCCTCCAGAATGGCGTTTCGGGGCAGATTGCCGACACTTTTTCAGCCCCTTCAAAAATGTCCACAAGTACTACATGTTAAAGAAGAAACAATGAAGAAACAATGCCTTGACAGTTTTTATTTTCAAGGTAATATAAAATAATAAAAAGAAATTATTCCCCAAAAATCAACTTTAAGTTCGATTTTTATAACCATTGGAAAGGAACCCTGAAATGGCGGATAAAGAAAAAACCAAAAAGTTTATCAACCGTTTGAAATCCAGGAACATCGTTCGCCCCATGGTGAACAAAATGTACGCCGAAGGCGTGACGGCCGCCAATGAAGGAAGGCCGTTGGCCTGGAGCATGGTCAACTGGTGGGAAGGCGACATTGTCATGCGGGCCATGGGGGTAACGCCCGTTTATCCGGAAAATTACGGAACCGTGTGTGCGTCGACCGGCATGGCCCAGAAATACCAGGCCATTTGTGATGCCGAAGGATTTCCGACGCATCTCTGCGGGTATTCCAGAAACCATATCGGGTATGCTGCCGAAATGAAAAAATTGGGGAAAATTCCGCCTGATGCCCCTTTGGGCGGAATGGCGGAACCCACCTTCATGCTGGGGTCGGGAATTGCCTGTGATACCCGCTTTAAATGGTTTCAAGCCCTGCGGCAATACTATGATGTGCCCGTATGGACCATTGACACGCCCAGCTACGACCACACGGAGGATATTGATTCGGACATCCATGAGCACAATATCCGGCACAAGGTGAAGGAACTGGAACGGTTTATCGAATTTCTGGAAAACCTTCTGGGGAAGAAGATCGATATGGATCTGGTGGAAGATTATCTGGAAAACCAGGAAAAGGTTTTTCAGCTGTGGTGGGAGATTAATGAATTGCGCAAGGCAAAACCCTGCCCCATGCATTCCCGGGATTTCTGGACGTTGATGGTGCCCGGGTATTACATGACCTACGACAAGGATGCCTTGAACCTTTACCATCAGGTTTATGAAGAGGTCAAAGCCAGGACGGATGCCGGCATCGGAGCCGTAACGCCCGAAAAATACCGGTTGATGTTTGCCGAGCTGCCGCCCTGGCACAGCCTGGATTTTTTTGAAAAACTCGCGGAAAGAGGATGGAATTTCGTCGTGGAAAGCCAGGGGTACCATCCTCCGGAACCCATGTCGCTTAAAACCGGCGACAGCGTTCTGGAACGGTTGACCCGGTGGACTTACTGGGTAAATGTTGGACATATCCGGAAGGCCAAGGAAAAGAATTATCCGCTATTTGGACCTGTTCAGTATTATTACAATTGGGCCAGGGAATATCAGGTAGACGGATTCATCACCCATTCCCTTTTGTCCTGCCGGACCGCGACCTTCTGGCTTCCGCATGCGGCCAACATCTTAAAGGAGGAACTCCTTGTTCCCAGCATGAATATGGAGGGAGATATCGTCGATTTTACGGTTTTCGATCCGGATCTGGTCCTGAAAAACGCGGAGGCGTTTGAGGAATCCATGGATTATCACCGCGGGGAAAGAAAACGAAAAGGCCTGGAATGGTAATTCAATCGTCTGAACGGAAAGGAGTCGTCCAATGACAACAGCGAGTTTACACGGCTTTGCCAAAGCAAGGAAAATATATGAAGACCGGGGGCTAAGAGCCAGGGAATTAAAGGCCGAAGGAAAAAAAATCATGGGTTACTATTGCTCCTATCCTCCGTTGGAACTGATAACCGGCATGGATTTCGTCCCCTTCCGGGTGCAGGGGAGCATCAATGAGGCCATCACCAAGGCGGATTCCAGCATCCCCACCATTGTCTGCCCTATCATCCGTTCGAGTCTGGACATGGCCATGAAGGGGAAATACGATTTTATGGAAGGTTTTGTCACGGCCCATTCCTGTGACTGCCAGGAAAAATTCTGCCGTATCTGGGAACATGAATTGAAGCTGCCTTTCCATCATTACATTGATATGCCCCATGTGGTCCGGGAAAATTCCTTCGAGCAGTTCAAGGAAAAGCTGATCATGTTTCAAAAGGCCATGGAAGCGTATACGGGGCGCGCTTTAGACCGGGAGCGAATTCAACAAGAGATCAGGGTTCATAACCGCCAACGGGCGCTGGTACGGAAACTTTACGATCTCCGAAAAGAAAATCCCCCTCTGTTGTCCGGCGCCGAAAACCTTGAAATTATGATTGCGCTGATGTGCATGCCCATAGAGGAGGGCTCCATCATGCTGGAAGAGATCATCCAGGAAGCGCTTTCCAGGGGAAATGGGCCGGGGGAGAAGGATACAAGATTAATGCTGTGGGGAAGCCCCCTTACGGAAACCAACCTGATCCAGATGATTGAAAGCCTGAACGCCCATGTGGTGATGGATGATATTTGTGTGGGAACCCGCCACTATTGGGCAGATGTCGAAGCAACGAGTGATCCCATGGACGGCATCGTAAAGCGGTATTTGTCCGAAATTAAATGCCCCCGGACATTCCGGGAATCTTCCTCCACCTTTGAAGAAGAAATGGAATCCAGATTCGGATATTTGAAAGATTTCGCAAGGGACTGGCATGTGGACGGGATCTTGCTTCAATCCGTCAAATACTGTGACACCCATGGATATGAGGTACCCGCTTTAAAGGCGTATTTTGAGAAAATCGGGCTTCCCGCCATGTATCTGGAACATGAATACACCATGGCCGCCGAAGCTCAGCTGAAAAACAGAGTGGAAGCGTTTCTGGAAATTATCGCGTAAGGTCCGCCGTCAGAGCGGCTATCCGGAAACCCGAAATCAATACGCCATCGCATTGGAGAATGTTTCGTGAAGGGGAAGTATTTTGCCGGAATCGATATCGGCTCTACCATGACCAAGGTGATTATCTACAGCGAGGGAATAAGAGGCCAGGTTATCGGGCCCACCGGACCCGAACATCGACATCTGGCCAACATCGTCATGGAAGACGCCCTGGCGCAGGCCCGGATCCCATTTGAAGCAGTGGATTATGTCGTCGCAACGGGTTATGGACGGATCAATGTCCCCTTTGCGGACAAACAGATTACGGAGATTTCATGCCATGCCAGAGGGGTACTGCATTTTTTTCCAAATGCCGGCACGGTGATTGATATCGGCGGTCAGGATGCCAAGGGCATCAAAATCGCAAACAACAGGGTTGTGGATTTTGTGATGAACGATAAGTGCGCCGCCGGCACGGGAAGGTTTCTGGAAGTCATTGCCGAAACACTGGGCGTCAATATCAAAGACATGGGGCCTTTGTCTTTAAAAGCCCGAAACAAAGTCAAAATCAGCAGTATCTGCACCATTTTTGCTGAACAGGAAGTCGTCTCTCAGTTGTCGGAAGGAATTCCCGTCGAAGATATCATAGCAGGTCTGCATGAGGCCATTGCTGGAAGGGCTTTCCGGATGGCATCCAAGCTCAAAATCGAGGGTGACGTCGTGTTCACAGGAGGGGTGGCAAAAAATACCGGGATGGTGAAAGCGCTTGAAAGCCACCTGGGCAGGCCGGTTTATATCTGTCGGGAGCCCCTGATTACCGGCGCCATGGGAGCGGCTCTTCTTGGAAAGGAACTGGTTGAGAAGGCTATGGAAAGCGGTAAGGCGATAAAGATAAAAGAACGGAAACTGACAACTGCGAGGGTCTTTTAAGCGGCGATAACGGAAAGGCGGAAACGCAATGGATTGGTACGGCGGCATCGACGTGGGCTCGGTTACAACCAAAATGGCGATCAGCAGGGGCGAAAAACTTTTATTTTTTTACAAGACCGCTTCAGGCTCGAATTTTCAGAATGCCGCCGATACGGTTTTTGGCGAAATTTTGAAACTGTCGAATCTCAAAAGATCGGACATCGCCTCCGTATTTGCCACGGGTTGCGGTTCGGATCGGGTGAAGTTCGCCGATTCCAAGGTAAGCGACCTGACCTGCAGCGCCATGGGTATCCATCAATTGTTCCCCCATGCCAAAACCCTGATCGAGATCGGGGGCCAGTCGTCCAAGGTGATTCGTATAAATGACGAGGGAAAGATCATCAATTTTGTGGTCAGTGAAAAATGCGCTTCCGGGAGCGGGAGATTCCTGCAGGTGATCGCCCGGGTCCTGCAGGTCAGTATGGATGAAATCGGTCCATTGTCCCTGAAATCCAAAAATCCGGTCGGCTTTACAACGAGCTGCGCCGTATTCGGCGAATCCGAAGCCGTATCGAGAATTGCAGAAGGCACCCCGAAGGAAGATATCATTGCCGGGGTACACCAGGCCCTGGCGACCAAAATAGCGACCCTGGCCGACCGCATCGGCATGGAACCGCCCTGCGCCCTCACGGGTGGAGGCGCATTGGATATCGGACTCGTAAAAAGGATTGAAACAACCCTGGGCATCAAATTGGAAGCCCCGGAAGATCCCCAGGCCGTTACGGCCTTCGGAGCAGCCCTGCAGGCGGAAAACATGGCGAAATCATAAAGACGGCAGGGGCCACTAAAAGTTGCGGTACCGGCTATCGCGCTGCTTTGTCCAGAGCTTCAATCAACACCGGGATAAAGGAAAGAACGTCCTCGACAATGCAGACATCCGCCATGTTGAAAATGGCGGCGGTGGGATCTGTATTCACCGCCACAATAAAATCAGCACCCCGGATCCCTGATAGATGCTGGATGGCCCCGGATATGCCGCAGGCGAAATAAAGGCGGGGAGAAACGCTCAGGCCGGTAACGCCGACCTGCTGTTGATACCCCAGCCATCCCAGATCGCAAAGGGGCCTTGAACCCCCTACGGCGGACTTTGAAAATCGTTCGGCAAGTTGGTAAATCAACGGCAGATTCTCTTGTTTCCCGATACCCCTTCCGGCCGAGATGATAATTTCCGCTTCCCCCAGGGCCTGACTCCCGGTCCTCGAGCGGACAAGTCCTTTATTGCGGATAAGTTCGGGGGAAAAATCGATGGCTCGGACTTCCACTTTACCCGGCGCACGGGGATTGAAATCCATTGGTTTATGGGTTCCGGGTAACACGGAAAGAATCGTTCGTTCCGTTATCGGAGATATATCCGAGCTGATCTTTCCATTGAATAGAGATCGTTGAAAGGATATCCGACCCTCTTTTTCAGAAAAACCTTCAACACCGGTGATACATCCCGCGTTGGTCGCAATTGAAAGACCCGGCGCAAAGTCCATTCCCTGGGTGGTGTGGGCCGTTAATACATATGAAAAAGGGTTTTCCTTCAGCCAGTTGGATAATATGCGGATGTAAATCTCCTGATGGTAGGATTTCAGGGCAGGAACCGAAAATGCCAGCACATCGAGGCCCGTGTTTTCGGCGATTTCCCTGGAAATAATTTCCGGATCATCCCCCAGAACAAGGAAAGAAACCGCGTCTTTTAAGGATTTCTGAAGTTTTATGCCGAAAGACGCCAGTTCATAGGTGACCGGCCTGGTCTTTCCATCGAAATGTTCCGCAATGATATAGACGGATGATGCCATAATTTTAAGAGGATGAAATAATATTTCTTTCATTTAGAATGGTTATCAATCGATTCGCCTTTTCCTGGGCGGAACCGTCAAGAAAAATCGCCGGCCGGACTTTTTGCGGGTAGGAAATATCCATCAGAATCTGACGGGGATCCCGGCGTTCAAGTTTTTCACTATCGATCACCTCGATTTGTTCGCGCTTCGCACGGAGCATATGGGTAAGGGTAGGGTAGCGGGGCTCGTTGATGCCCGACTGGATGGTCAGAACCGCCGGCAGTCGGATTTCCAGCGTGTCCCTGTATCCGTTTTCAATTTCCCTTTCCACATAAACCGATTTCCCTTCGGAGGATATTTTCTGATGGATGACTGCTGTTGCGCACGGCCGGTTCAGAATCGCCGCAAGGGTCGGGCCCACCTGTCCCTGCATCTCGTCTTCGGACATCACACCCGCAAGAATGAGGTCATACTGGTTTTTTTCAGCAACACTGGCGATCCAGCCGGCAATTTCAAACGGACTCAGATATCCCTGCATATCGCATTTGATATGAATACCGTGGTCGGCGCCCATCCCCTGAAGCCGCTTGATGGCCGTTATGACTCTTTCCGGCCCGGCGCTGATGATGTCAATGGTTGTTCCGGGAAACTTCTCCTTGATTCTCACAGCCTCTTCGACGGCGTATTCATCAAACCGGTTGAACGTAAATTCCGTTTGGGGCCTGATTTTGACCCATCTGGAGTCTGAATCAACAAAAATATCCGTTTCGAGATTGAAGATCTGTTTTATGCAGACGAGAATTTTCATTTCAATAAAATAGAATAGCTCATATGCTTCCATTAAGGTTCGAGGACATTATCAGTGCAATTCCCTATCCAATAAATGTCCGCACTATAAACAGAATTGAGAGCACTGTCAACCGAAAAGCGAACGATCGTTCTATTTCTCTTGACAACCTTTTTTTATCCCTGTAAAAAGCAGGAGCAAATACTTCATGCATAGTTGAATTCAGATTCTCAACAGGTCAGAGACAACCATATTCGAACTTCGGGTTGCGGATCATTCCGGGCTTCAGGACTTTCAGCATATGACCGACATTTATTTCATTCGGCACGGTCAGGCTTCATTCGGCGAAAGAAACTACGACCAGCTTTCTGAAAGGGGACGTGATCAGGCCTTTCTTCTGGCGGATTATTTAATCGACATGGAGGCCTATTTTCCGGTTGTATTCAGCGGTTCGAAAAGGCGCCAGATGGAAACGGCCACGCCCATCGTATCACGTCTGAAAGAAAACGACGTGGGGACCCGACTCCTTATTTTCCCGGGTTTGGATGAATTTGACATTTCCCCGCTGCTTCATCATTGCAGGGAAGACATGCTGCAGGGTGATCCTTCTTTAGCAGGAGATCTGAAACATTGCTTTTCGGATTTTCGCTGTTTCCAAAGGACATTTACGAAGGTTATGCTCTGGAGTCTTTCGCAGAAAATAACCGATCCGAATATTGAATCCTTTTATCAATTCAAACACAGAGTCCGTACCGCGGTCGAAACTATTGTAAATGAGAGCAGGGCTTACAAAAAGGTGGCCGCGGTGACATCCGGCGGTGTTCTGGCATTGTTGATGCAGATGAATCAGGGACTCTCCGATCGACAGGCCATTGATCACGTATGGAGTTTTTACAACACTTCCGTTACGATATTTTATGCCGCGGAAGGGGTTATGGAACTGAAGCTTAAGAATTCCGTCACCCACCTGAACGGTCCTTCTCGGCAGGATTTACTGACCTATGTTTGAGACGAAGTGCAGTCGAATAAAAGTGTATTATAGCCGGCATATTTTATCGGCGTTGTTTTAAAAAATATCAACATCGGATTCCCCGACACTCGCCGGCGGGAATCTCATCTCAAAAAAAGGGGGTTTTATGGATTTTACCGTCTCTGAAAAAACACAAACCATGTTGGATCTGATGAATGAATTTATCGAAAAAGAAGTTATTCCCCTGGAACAACAGTTTCTACTCCAGGGTTCCGAAGGCATCGATAAAAAATTGTTTGAAAAACAGCAGAAAGTAAAAGAAATGGAACTTTGGGCGCCCCTCCATCCCAAAGACGTCGGAGGGATGGGTCTTCAACTGATGGAAAGCGCCCTTGTATTTGAAGTCATCGCCAAGACGCCTCTGGGATTAACCGTATTCGGATGCCAGGCGCCCGATGCCGGGAATATTGAAATCCTCCATGAATACGCAACGCCGGAACAAAAAGAAGAATTCCTCCTCCCTCTGGTTGCCGGAAAAATCAGAAGCTGTTTCTCGATGACCGAGGTGGACCTCCCCGGTTCAAACCCGGTGATGATGGACACCATGGCGGTCAAGGATGGTGATGATTATGTCATCAACGGCCACAAATGGTTTACATCGGGTGCGGATGGTTCCGCGTTCGCCATACTCATGGCGGTCACCAACCCCGAAGCGGAACCCCACAAAAGAGCCAGCATGATCATCGTCCCCACAAACACCCCGGGTTTTAATCTTGTCCGGAATGTTTCGGTGATGGGCCACTCCGGCAAGGGCTTCGGCACGCATGCGGAGATTTTATACCAGAATTGCCGCGTTCCCCGGAAAAACCTTCTGGGGCCCGAAGGCCACGGTTTCATCCTGGCCCAGAAGAGGCTGGGACCGGGTAGAATTCATCATTGCATGCGGTTTATCGCCATATCAAAGCGGGCACTGGACATGATGTGCAAACGGGCGGTGCAGCGTCCTATTGCCCCGGGCCAGGTCCTGGCCGACAAACAGATCATTCAGGGATGGATAGCCGAATGCGCCGCCGATATTCATGCCGCTAAGCTCATGGTGCTCCATGCGGCATGGATGATCCAGAATGTCGGCGTGAAAAATGCCAGGAAGGAAATCGCGTATATCAAATATTTTGTCGCCAATGTGATGATGAAGGTCATTGACAGAGCCATTCAGGTTCACGGCGCTTTGGGTATGACCGATGATACCATATTGTCCTACTGGTATCGCCATGAAAGGGCATCCAGAATATTCGACGGACCTGATGAGGCCCATAAATCCGCAGTCAGCCGGCAGATTTTAAAAAATTACCGATAATCCTCAATCCTATCCATCTTTGGTTTCAGACTGATGCGCTACATTGAATTCAAAAAAATTTTTATGGACTATAAGGATGCGATTTATCAGGAAATATATTCTGAAAACCGGGATATCATAAGGGTTAAGAAAGAAAACACCGTGGTCAGGAATCTGGAAAAGATTTTTGAGGCAACTCTCAAAATCAGCAATAAAAAAGGATTCCAGGCCATGAGCATGAGAAATTTAAGCCAGGAGAGCGGCTTAAGCATGGGCGCTCTCTATGCTTATTTTCCCGGCAAGGAAGAACTTCTTGAAATGCTTCAGCGCCAGCATTCCAATATCATGTCCCGGATCTTTGAAGACCGGCTAAAAAACAATATGGACGCTGCGGAGAAGCTTGAAACAGCCATCCGCACCCATATTTACTTGAGCGAAGCCATGCAGCCGTGGTTTTATTTTGCCTACATGGAAGTTAAAAACATGCCCCGGGCAAAACAGGAAAAATCCATGGCTGGGGAGCTTGCATCGGAAAAAATATTTTATGATATTCTGCTGGAAGGTTTCGAGAAGAAGGTATTCAGGGATAAAAACCATCAGATGATTGCGAGTTTGTTGAAAGCCCTGTTGCAGGACTGGTATCTCAAGCGATGGAAATACAGAGCGAGAAAAATATCGGTGGATGAATATGCGGACTTTATTGTTGAAACGGTAAAGTCTTTCCTGCTGCTGACTGGACCGAATTAAAATTTACCGTAGAATAAAGGAGATCAAAATGGATACGGGAAAAAAAGGGATCAGAATACGTCTGGAACCCCAGGATGAATACATGCATCCTCTGGAAGAAGCGGTCAATTTCAATGAAAGCATGTATTCCAATATTTTTGTTCCATCCACAAAACCTTTTGGTGGATGGTTCAGGGTCGGTAATCGCGCAAATGAGAAATACGCCGAAATGTCCTGCTGCCTCTACCTGCCGGATGGAAGGGTGGGATTTATGTACAAAAAGCCCGAAATTTCGAATAACCACGCCCTTGATGCCGGCGGCATGAAATTCGAGGTGATAGAGCCCTTCAAACATCTGAAAGTCACCTACCAGGGAAAATTGTGCTTAATGAAAAACCCGCATGACATGGCGGACCCTAAAAAGGCTTTTACCGAAAACCCCATGGTCCAATGCGAGGTTGATATCGACTATACGGGCGCTTCGCCCATGTATGGCGGTGAACCGGTGAATGTAGACGGCAGCCGGATCCAGGAAAAAGCCGAAGAGGCCTTTGCCAGAGGGCATTATGAACAGCACCTGACGGGAAAGGGTAAATTCCGTATCGGGGATGAAACATTCGACATCATCGATGGATACGGCCTTCGGGATCATTCCTGGGGTCCCCGCTTCTGGCAGAACATTTACTGGTACCGCTGGCTCCCCATGAATTTCTCAAAGGACTTTGCCATGATGGTCTCCATCATCACCATGGCCAGTGGTGAACAACGGGTCGGCGGTATGGTTCTCAGGGACAACGAATATTTAAACATCAAGGAAGCGTCCGTAAAATCCCAGTACGATGAAAAAGACTATCAGACGGAATTTAAAGTCTGGGCGAAAACCGATGAAAGGGAGTATCATATTGACGGAAAGGTCCTGTCGTTGATACCTCTCCGGAACAGGCGTCAGAATCCGGATGGGCAGTGGATGAACACGAGAATCACCGAAGCCATGACCCAATACAAATGCGATGGCCTCGTAGGTTACGGCATGTCGGAATTCCTGGACCAGATCGTCGATGGGAAACCTGTTGGGGAAACGTTTTCATAGACGATACCCACCACCCTCGTCAAAGGGTTCAATTGAACCCGGGGATCTTGCCGGCGGAAAGGAAAGACAGCATTTCGTTTGACTTAATCCCTGGCAAGCTTTATATTTATCACTAAGAATTTAATCGCGCTTTGATGGTTTGATGAATAGTACCGTAAAACCTTGTTTCACTTGGCGATGTAGGGGTTGTGAATCGAGTTTTGAACCTAAAAAACGAATAAGGAGGGTACGGTCATGAACAAAGGTAAAGTTTTTTTCACTGGAATTGCCTTGGTATTTGCTCTCGCGTTGATCATGGGAATTCAGGGAGTCGCCTTGGCGCAGGATGCAAAACTCATCAAACTTCACTCCGTCGGTGAAGAAGCGCTTACCGGCATATTTATTGACCCGGCAGACGCCTATGTTAAAAAGGACACCATAGTCGTCTGGCTGAGCGGCGTTGTCGATAATGAAGTTAAGATCGAATTCGCCGATGGAAAAAAATGCAAGAGCGTAATCGCCCATAACGAGGATTTTGAGCTGGATCAGGAGAGATGGTGCTATGTAACGAGTTTTGTTCCGTTTGCATCAACCTCCAGCCTGCAGTTTACGGATCATGGCGTTTATGAATATACTGTCTATACCAAAAGCGGTATTAAGGCAAAAGGTAAAATTATCGTCGAATAACGATGGTTATTGAAAATCTTTAAACGGAAAAGGGCTTTCGCAGTGCGGAAGCCCTTTTCCGTTTAAGTGCTGAACTTAAAAGGCTGTATCAACTCTCTTCGGCTCCGATAACAAGCTTATCCGCCTTTCGACGAATCTTCGAAGAAAGGGTATCCACGATAAAATAAGCGGAAGGCACCACAAAAAGGGTCAGGACCGTGGAGACCGCAAGTCGGAATCCCACGGCAACAGCCAGCGGCGATCTCATGGCGGAACCATCTCCTGTGGAAAATGCCATGGGTAGAACACCGCATATGGTCGTAATGGATGTGATCAGGATGGGGCGCAACCGGACAGATGCCCCCTGAACGATGGCGTCGATTTTTATCATGCCGCCTTTCCTCAGGCGGTTGATGTAGTCAATCATGACGATTCCGTTGTTCACCACGATGCCCATTAAAATAATCAGACCCATGAAGGACGGTACTGAAAGGGTTTTCCCCGTGATTCCCAGACCGAGGATCACGCCGATGTAAGATAGGGGAATGGTAAACATAACAATGAGGGGCTGGGCCAAAGATTCAAATTGGGCTGCCATAATCATGTAAATCAGGATAACGGCAACGATGAAAGCCTTGCTGAGATCCTGAAAAGAAGTTTGCATGTCCTCATAAGTGCCTCCGATTTCGCATGAATATCTTTCAGGCATCTCTATTTCGTCGATGGCGGACTGGATTTCCTTCACAATAGTTCCCAGATCCCGATGAAAATTGTTTCCGGTGATGGAAACGAGACGATCCTGATTTTTTCTCTTAATGGCCGTTGGACCGAATTCCTTATCCATGCGCGTGACCTGATAAAGGGGAAGGGTGAATCCCAGTGGAGATCGAACCGTCAGATTCATGATATTGTCAAAGCTCCTGCGATAAGGCGCCTGCAGGCGTACCCGGATATCGTATTCATCTCCGCCTTCATGGTACCTGCTGATCACTTTACCCAGGACTGCGGTTTCTACGGTTGATGCAATTTGATAAACGGTCAATCCCAATTTGGCCGCTTTTTCACGGTCAACAACGATATGAACCTCCGGCTGCCGTTTTTTCAGTGATTTTTCAATATCTTTCAATCCTTAGATTTTCGATATTTTATCCATTATTTGAGAACTGATTTGATCCAGCACGACAAGGTCCGGTCCATAGAGATTGATTTCCACGGGAGATTCTCCGGTCCCGAAAAACATCCCGGCCATGTCGACAAAATTATACTCCACGCCCTTCAGATCTGGAAGCTTTTCCCTTATTCTATTCAATATTTCATCCGTTGAGCTTTCCCTGAACTCCCGTTCCTTAAACCGGGCGAATACAGTGGCATTGTTTACCGCATCCAGCCTGTCTCCCATGGCGGCCTGGAATTTGGCCCCGGCAGTGATACCGCCGAAGCTTAAACAGGTTTCAATATCCTTTTCATCCCGGAAGAGTCTTTCAATCTGTTGACTGATATGAATTGTTTCGGCAAGAACGGCGCCTTCGGGCAGCGTGATGTTGAGTCTGCCGATGGATACGTCCTCACGGGGCATGAACTCGGTGCCGAGAAAAGGGGTTAAAAAAATGCTCACCGCAAGGGCTCCAAAAGCCGCCGGCAGGACGATCCAGCGAATTTTAATGCATCGGGTTAACAACCCGGCATATCCCTTTTCGACGTAGCTGACCCATCCCTTTCCCTGAATGTTCGCGTAAAAGGACTTGTCTTTTTTAAAAATAGTGGCGGAAATCGCCGGAATGATGGTGATCGCCACAAAAAGAGAGGCCAGCAGGGAGATACAGACCGTGAGGGACAGCGGACGCGCTAATTTCCCGGCGATGCTCTGGGACAGGCTCAACGGCACAAATACCGCCATGGTTGTCAACGTGCTGGCGGTGATGGCAAGCCCCACCTCATTTGTACCCAGGACTGCGGCCTTTTCCCTGTGGTCGCCTTTTTCAAGATGCCGGAAGGTATTTTCAATGACCACCACGGCGTTGTCCACCAGCATGCCGACCCCCAGTGCAATGCCCCCGAGTGTCATGATATTGAATGTATAATCGAATGCCTTCATCCCGATAAAGGTGGTTATGATGGAGAGGGGAATCGCAAGACCAATGACGAGGGTCGGACGGATGGCTCTGAGGAATACAAATACCACGGCAACGGCGATCAGCCCTCCCTGCAGGGCTGAATTTCCCGTTGACGAGATGGAACGTTCGATAAAATCTCCCTGATCGAATGTCAAATGAAATTCCAGTTCTTTCGGGAGATCTTTTTCCAATTTTTTCAGCTCGGCCTTGACGTTATTGACCGCTTCAAGCGTATTGAATCCCGATTGCTTGAAGATATCGATCAAGACCGAAGGACTGCCGTTCGTATTTTCAAACCCTCTTTTTTCCTTGTACGTATCCTGAACAATCGCCACATCCCTGACGTAAACGGTCTTTCCCTTGTCCGTCACCGTTACGACGCTGTTTTCAATTTGTTTGATGTCTTCGAAATACCCTTGTGTCCTGACGAGATATTCTTTTTTCAGGGTTTCCACATGGCCGCCGGAGACATTGAGGTTTCCTGCCTGAACGGCCAGGGCGACGTCATTGAGGGAAAGGCCGGTGGCCTTTAGTTTGTCGGGATCGGCCAGTACCTGAATTTCACGTTCCTTTCCCCCGAAGATAAAGGCGGCGGCAACGCCATTGAGCCTTTCCAGCCGGGGTTTGACGGTTTTATCGAGGTATTCCCGCATCCGGATGGTATCGTCGATGCCGGTGACCCCGTACTCGATGACGGGCATGCTGGCAGAATTGAATTTCAATACCATGGAGGTGTCGGCATCTTCGGGTAGAAAATCAACGACCCAGCTTAACGAATCCCTGACATCCTGTGCGGCGACATCCAGATCGGTTCCCCATTCAAATTCGATGTATACGCCTGAAAGTCCTTCAGAAGATACGGAATTGATATTTTTGATGCCTTTTACCATGCCGACGGATTCTTCAATGGGCTTGGTGATCAGCGTTTCTATTTCCTCGGAAGCGACCCCCTCATACCCGGTTACAACGGAAACGAAGGGAAACTCGAGCTCGGGAAGCATGTCCAGGCCGAGGTTGGTAAAAGACAGGAACCCGAAAAGGGTGATGATCATGATCAGCATGGTGACCGTAATCCGGCGATTTACTGAAAATTCCGGTATGGACATGGGTATTCCTCTATGGGTTGCCTTTAGGATTCAGGGGAACCACCTTGACGCTCATGCCGTCCCTCAAACCGGTGACGCCTTGCACCACGACCTTATCGCCGAGGGCAAGGCCTTTTTTGACTTCAAAAACCTCATCTCCGATTATGCCCACATCCACAGTTGTTTTTTCCACTTTTCCAGAATTAATGCGATAGCAAATATATTGGTCTTCAACGGGTATCAATGCCGCCTTGGGGGCAAAAATTGAATTTTCCCTTGCAATTTCAATTATTTTTGTCCTAGCCGTCATGCCGGACCGTATTTCGAGGTTCGGATTGTCCACAGTAATGACGATTTTAATGGTTCTGCTCAAGGGATCAATGGTGGGGTACATTTTTGTGATGACGCCCTTCATGGCGGTATCCGGTATGGCGTCGAAGGATGCAAAGGCATTTTCACCCTCTCTGACATAACCGAAGGCTTCTTCAGGAAGATTGACTTCGATTTCAACGGTTCCCATTTGCATGATGACAAATACCATTGCCTGGGGGCTGGTGAGTTCTCCCGGATTCACCATCTTGGTGGTCACCATGCCGTCGATAGGGGCTCTCACGCCGCATTCTTTAAGATCGTCATTGGCCTTTTTTAGGGCGGTCAGGGCCTGATCATAGGCGAAGCGGGCCAGATCCAGGGCGGTTTTCATGTCCTGCAGCTGTTGTTTTGAGACGGCCTTGTCCGAATAGAGTTTTTCAATCCGGTCATAGTCCCGGTTCGCTTTATCCAGATTGGATCCGGCCTGGTTCATGACCGCTGTCGCATTCTCGACAACCCGTGTATAATCAAAGGTGTCGATCTGAAGCAGCAATTGTCCTTTTTTGACAAGATCGCCTTCTTCAACGAAAACCTCGGATATTTTTCCCCCCACTTTGGGAAAGATCCTCGATGTATCTTTCGGAGTGACGTTTCCAACCGAGGTATAGATCTTGTAGATGGGTCCGGTTTTAACCTCGGAAACCACAACCTCCGCTGGAGCGTGTTCGAGAATTCGAACGGTTTTCGTTTTTCCAGCCTTGTTATCGCTTTCTTTATCCAGGCAGGCCAGGCAGGAAATGCTTATTAAGAAGGCTGTCGCCAGATAACGCATGCTCACATGGGACTCCTTTTGGGGTAAACGTAGGGGTGGAGTTAAATTATGTGTAACGAACCTTAATTTTATTTTCAATTATGTCAAGTCTTAATATTGGGCTGTAGTGGAAATCCTGCGAAGGGGATTTCTTCGCTTCTTTAAATTTTATGAGGCATGAAGAAAAACCTCGAGGCCCGAAAAAAAGACACCCGAAATCCCCATTGATGCCGATCAAGAAAGAACTAAAAAACATCTTGACAACCCTGAGCGATTGTTCAATATTTCTCCAGCAAATATTGGATACCTTCAGATGAAAACCCCGAACTTAGGTTGGACTAAACATAACATTTTTCCAGGACAGAGGAGGTTATAGGTGCATGGATTTTAAATTCGATGATAAAGCGGAAGAGCTGAGGAAAAAAATCAGGGAATTCGTCAAGGACAACATCCCCACCGACATCAAGATGGGATTGTTCGTGGATGAACACTACGATGAAGACTGGGCGTTTGCCATGGAAACGGCCAAAAAGCTGTCCGATATCGGATGGTTGACCATGTCATGGCCCAAGGAGCATTGCGGCATGGGGGCCTCGGTATGGGAACGTGTCGTCATGGGCGAAGAATCCGGGTACTGGGGTATTCCGGGAATGGGAATGGGCGTGAGCGGTACCGCCTGGGTAGGACCTTCCCTGATGCTTTTCGGTACTGAGGAGCAGAAGAAAAAATACCTGCCCAAGATCGCTTCCGGAGAAGATGACGGGGTTTGGTGTACGGGGTACAGCGAACCGGATTCCGGCAGCGATCTGGCCAGCCTTCAATGTTCCGCCAAACGGGTCGGAGATGAATATATCATCAACGGCCAGAAAGTCTGGAACAGTGCCGGGCACCGGGCAAGATGGTGCTGGCTGGCTTGCCGGACGGATCCCAATGCCAAACGCAAACATGACGGTATCAGCCTGATCATCGTGGACCTGCAAAGCCCCGGAGTCACCATACGACCCATTCCCAATATTATCGGTGCCCATGTTTTCAATGAGCTTTTTTTTAAAGACGTCCATGTTCCGGCTGAAAATCTGGTCGGCAAGGAGAACAACGGGTGGGCTCAGTTAATGCAGGCCCTGGCCTTTGAACGGGGGGTCGCCATCAGCAGCAGCGCCATGACCCGAAGGATGCTGGATGAATTGATTCATTACGCCAAGGAAACAGGCGCGTTTGCCAAACCGGAAATTCGTCATAAGCTTGTGGACCTTGCCATTGATATTAAAACCTTAAGAATCCTCGCCATGGAAGCCGCATGGAAAGTGGCGAAGGGTGAAATGGTCATTCACGAACCTTCCCGGGACAAGGCCTTAAACGACCTGATTCTTGAAAAAGTAGGGCAGATTGGAACCGAAATCATCGGCGCTTTCGCCCAGGTCGATCCGTTGGAAAAAAATGCCGGTCTTCAGCGCCTCAGAGGCCTGATGGAATGGATCTATTTTTCAACACCCGGAATGTGGGCCGCCGCAGGCACGACGGACACCAACCGTAACATTGTGGCTCAGTTCGGTCTGGGGCTACCAAGGGGTTATTGATACGGTCAGGTTGAAAATGGGTTTGCGTTTACATCGGAACTTCCGATACAAAAAAACAAGGGCTCGTGCAACCGGTATGTGATTGCCGTATCGGAATGCTTCTCGCCCCTTACGCATAAAGGAGAAAACCATGGATTTCGGACTTACTAAAGATCAGGAACTTATTAGAAAATCGATCAGGGAATTCTTTGAAAAAGAATGCCCCAAGGAGAAAATCAGGGAACTGAAAACCGATAAAAAGGGATATGATCCCAAAATGTGGAAAAAACTGGCGGATCTGGGTTACATGGGACTGGTCATCCCCGAGGAATACAGCGGAGCCGAAGGCAGTTTCCTGGACCTGATGATCGTGATGGAAGAAATAGGACGAAACATCGTCCCCGGGCCTTTTTTTACCACGGTCTGTCAGTCGGCACCGGCCATTGAGAAATTCGGCACCCCGGTTCAGAAAAAAAACCTTCTGAAAAAAATAGCGGAAAAAGGCGAAATTACGAGCTATGCCGTTAACGAAGCAAAGGCGGACTACAGCGCAGCCGATATTCAGCTTGCCGCAACCCCTCAGGGCGACGGATTTGTACTGAACGGCGTTAAACTTTTCGTCCCCTATGCCAATTCCGCGACCCATCTTCTGGTGGCGGGTCGGACAAAAAAAAGCGAAAACCCTGAAGAGGGCGTCACCCTTTTTCTGGTGGATGCAAAATCAAAAGGAATCGAAATCGAAGAAATTCCCACTGCCGCCAGGGATATGAAATGCGAAGTGCGGTTCGCCAATGTCGGCGTATCCAAGGAAAATGTCGTCGGTGAAATTGATAAAGGATGGCAGATCGTGGATTATGTTCTGCAGTATGGTGCGGTATTAAAATCCGCCGAGATGTCCGGCGGGGTTCAGGCGGCTCTGGATATCGCCACCCGTTATGCCAAGGAAAGGTATCAATTCGGCAAGCCCATCGGATCCTTTCAATCGCTTCAACACCGCCTGGTGAATATGCTGACCGAGGTCGATGGCCTGAAAAACCTGGTTTATGAAGCGGCCTGGTACATGGACCAGGGAAAGCCGGACACGATGCTGAACTCCATGGTCAAGGTCAAGGCCAATAATGTCTATCACCGGGTCTGCTACGATGCAGTGTATATCCATGGCGCCATCGGATGGACCGAAGAGATGGATATCAGCCTGTATTTGCTGAGGTCCAAAGCCAATGAAAACGATTGCGGCGCAAACGGTGTGCACAAGGAACGCATTGCCATGGAGCTTGATCGCTATGAGCCCTTGTTTCTTTCCATGAGAGCCTAACCGTTCAAAACACCGATTGATGATAGATGGTTCTTTCGGTTTTTGTATTTATCTTACCTCGTAATGACGCTTCATCTGTCATGGATATAGGAGAAGTGAGTCAATGAAACCTCCAACAGCTCTTAAAGGTGTAAAAATCCTTGAATACTGCACCACCGTCAGCGGCGCTTACTGCACCAAACTCATGGCGGATCTGGGTGCGGAAGTCATCAAAATCGAACCGCCGGGAACCGGGGACGGCGCAAGAAGAAAGCCCCCATTTCAAAACGATCAGCCCGATCCTGAAAAATCCGGGTTGTTCATCTATATCAATACCAACAAGCTGGGGATTACACTTGACCCCGAAAAAAAACAAGGCGCGGAAATTTTCAGGAAACTCGTTCAACGGGCTGATATCCTGATCGAAGATCACCAACCGGGTG
Organism: Desulfobacteraceae bacterium UBA5616; assembly: GCA_002423615.1. Taxonomy (GTDB): domain Bacteria; phylum Desulfobacterota; class Desulfobacteria; order Desulfobacterales; family UBA5616; genus UBA5616. Next base: position 73,129 of record DIKO01000092.1, on the reverse strand, counting down.
AAATGGAGAAAATGGGGCTGGGATATGATGAATTAAAGAAGATTCATCCGGGTCTGATCATGGCCGCCATCACCCCTTTCGGGCAAACCGGTCCCTACAGAAATCACAAGGCCTATCAGTTGAATATTTCCCAGATGAGCGGGCAGGGCTATATGCTGCCGCTGGTATCGCTGGACGATACCCGGCCGCCGGTCAAGGTCGGGGGGAACAACGGGAATTTCGATCCGGGGCTGGTTGCCTCCATTGCCGTTATGGCGGCTCTTTTCTGGCGTACTCTGTCCGGAAAAGGGCAGTATATCGGCATGTCGAAACTCGAAGCGCTGATGTCCATGCAGAGGGTGGAGAGTGTATGTTTTCCCAACAGCGGTGTAAACATGACCCGGCTGGGTTCCGTCCAAAATAAAAATCCGGGCGGGGTGATCCCCTGTAAAGACGGCTATGTGGTTCTGATCACGCCCGAGGAACATCAGTGGAAAAATTTTCTTAAATTGATGGGGGATCCGGCATGGTCCAGGGAAGACTGGTGCCTGGACAAAATTGAGCGGATGGAAAATGTGGAAAGGATTCAGACCGAAATTCTGAAATGGGCAAAAGACAAGACAAAAGAGGAAATTTTCAGAAAGGGGCAGGCTTTGAGTGTTCCCATCGCCCCGACCAATACCGCGGAGGATATCGTAAACTCTCCCCAGTTCAACGCGCGGGAATTTTTTATTCCCATGGATCACCCGGCACTGGGCCATATTTCGAAATTTCCGTCGTCCCCATACCGGTTTTCAAAAACACCCTGGCAGATTCATAGACCTGCACCCGCTTTGGGGGAGCATAATGAACAGATCTATCTTGAAGAATTAAAAATCAGCCGGGATGATATTAAACGGCTTAAAGAATCCGCGGTTATTTGAACAGGAGGCGACATGGAGAATTTAGGACCCCTGAAAACCATCAGAGTTGTTGAATTTACTTCCGCCTGGGCAGGCCCCTATGCAACCTGTCTGTTGGGATTTTTAGGCGCCGAAGTCATAAAGGTGGAAAGCCGTCAACGGCCGGACCACTCCCGAAATCTTTCCTTTACCACCGGCAGAAAATTTGAAACCCTGGATGAATCCGAGGTGTTCAACAATCTCAATCTCAACAAATTGAGTGTCAGTTTAAACCTCAAGAAGCCCCAGGCCGTGGAGATCGCCAAGAAACTCATCGCAATAAGCGATGTGGTGATGGAAAACATGCGTCCCGGCGTCATCCCCAGGTTGGGACTGGGATACGATGTCGTCAGAGAATTGAAACCCGACATTATTTATCTTTCCTCGTCGGCCTGCGGTCAGACAGGTCCGGACCGGGAATATGTGGGGTATGCCCCCACATTTGCAGCCCTTTCAGGCCTCCCCCATATCACGGGATATCCGGATTGGCCTCCCAGCAATTTCATGGGATCCATTGATTTAAGAAGCGCGTGTACATCCGCCTTTGCTATTCTGGCGGCTCTGTATCATCTCCGACAGACCGGGGAGGGCCAATATATCGATCTGGCATCCCAGGAAGCCATCGCGGTTTTTGCCGGAGACATCTTCATGGATTATGTCATGAATGGCAGAATCCAGGTGAGAAAAGGGAACAAGGATGACGTGATGGCGCCGCATAACTGCTATCGCTGCAAGGGCGATGACAAATGGATCAGCATCGTCACGGCATCCGAGGAAGAATGGGTAAGCCTCTGCAATGCGATGGGGAAACCCGAACTCGCCGGAGATGAACGGTTCAAGGACATGCCTGCCAGAAAAGCCAATGAAGAGGAGATGGACAGGATTATCACCGAATGGACGCAGGATCAGGATTATTATGATGTCATGAACCGACTCCAGGCAGTCGGGGTCGCTGCGTCGCCGTCATTGTCCAGCGAAGCGCTTTTTGAAGACCCCCACTTGAAAGAGAGAGGTGTTTTCCGCCAGGTGGACCATCCGGTCATCGGTAAAAACTGGGTTATCGGCCCTCCCTGGCGGCTTACCGAGACACCCGCCCAATTCCGCTCTCCCGGCCCGATGCTCGGTCAGCATACCGACGACGTCTTTCAAAATTACCTGGGGATGGCTCCGGAGGAAATTGAACGATTGAGAACGGAAAAGGTGATTTATTAAATGGAAGAAAGAACATTCGGCCCGATACGGTTCATACCCGGAAAAAAAACGGCAAATATCCATACTGCCACTCGCTGTATATTGAAGGCTCGAAAATATTGATCGACCCGGCATCCGACCGGGAGAGGCTGATCCGTTTGAAGGAGGAATCCGGTGTTGATCGGGTATGGCTGTCCCATTGGCACGAGGACCATATTGCGGACCTGGATCTGTTCGATGATGTGCCCCTGTGGGTGTCTGAAGCAGATGCGGCGCCCCTGTCCGATATAGAGTTGTTTCTGGATGCCTATGGAATGGGTGGCGACTTTCGGGATGAATGGCGAAACACGATGAAACACCAATTCCATTTCAAGCCCCGGACCCCCGAGCGTTTTTTAAAACCCGGAGAAACCCTCGACCTCGGCAACGTAACGGTAGACGTGATATCCACTCCCGGTCACACACCGGGACATCTGTCGTTTTTCTTCAGGGAACCCAATGTGCTGTTTCTGGGAGACTATGATTTGACCCGTTTCGGCCCCTGGTATGGTGACCGGGATTCGAACCTTGACGAGGTAATGGCATCCGTGGAAATTTTGAAGCAGATGTCTGCTGAGGTATGGCTCGCCTGCCATGAGACCGGGGTTTTCGAGAAAGAACCCGGGGATTTATGGGACGATTATATCGGGGTTGTCAGCCGGCGGGAACAACGTCTTCTGGAGCTTCTGGACTCGCCCAAGGATTTGGAACAGATTATTGATGCAGGCATCGTATATAACCGGCCGGGGGCAAGGGAACCCTTTTTTCGTTTCGGTGAAGCGGCGATCATGGCCAAACACCTGGAACGCAACATTCGAAAAGGGGTTATCCTGCATCAAAACGGCTGTTATGTGAGGGCATAAGGTGCCGCCCCTGGTCCGTGAAGCGTCCCCCTTTCCTGAATCCATACTTCCCGGACATTAGCAGTTCGTCTTCGAGTTATGGTCCTGCTTCAGTCATGTTTGACGGCTGCACCACCGCCCTGACCTCTTCTCCGAATTCGTCATGGGGTATGCCGCCACGGCATCCGGATCCCTCTTTTCCTTCACCTTCACCGGGCATGGGCGGCTGAACGAAAAGAAAAAACCCTTCAGCCTTAACCTGTCGGCGTGTCAAGATTTACGGACAAAATTTCATTGCCATGCAGATTTTATTTTGATATCAATTTTTTAAGATCGATGATACAGCAATCAACCCTTCCCATCACCATGAAAGAAGTCTTACATGCACGAGCTTCCGGTAATAGAGAGTATTTTAAAAGTATCTTTGTCCCATGGGGCCAAAAACAATGTTCAAAAAATTATGGCTATTCATCTTCAGGTCGGCGAACTCAGCGATCTGGAAGACGAGTGGATGCAGCGGTATTTCGATCATCTAAGCAAGGATTCCATAGCCGCCGGCGCTGTTTTGAAAATCGAGAGAATGCCGGTGGTGATGAATTGTGAAGACTGCCGGGAATCTTTTCAAGTGGATATCAAAAATGTGAAGGATATTGTTTGCCCCTTATGCCAGGGAAAAAACAACAAACTCATATCCGGGAGAGAATATTTTATTAAAAGCATGGAGGTGTTGTGATGGATGAGGTCAGGCTGATCGAGGTCAAGGAAGGGATACTGGCGGATAATAAAAAGACTGCTGAAGCGTTGAAGCAATCCCTGAAGTCTAAAAAAGTCTTTATGGTCAACCTCATGGCGTCCCCCGGGTCCGGTAAAACAAGTCTTATTTTAAAGACCATCGAAGCCTTGAGAAAGGATTTGACCATCGGCGTCATTGAGGCGGATCTGGATTCCAAAGTAGACTCCGAAAAAATAGCGGCACAGGGTATAAAAGCCGTTCAGCTTAAGACAGGCGGATTTTGTCATGTGGATGCCACGATGGTGGCAAAAGGCCTGGATGCGATGAACCCCGATGGTTTTGATCTGATTTTCATCGAAAATGTGGGAAACCTGGTCTGCCCTGCCGAAGTCGATACCGGGGCTGCACTTGACGCGGTGATTCTGAGCGTCCCCGAGGGTGATGACAAGCCCCTCAAATATCCCGTCATCTTTGCGGCGGTGGACGTGCTGGTGGTGAACAAAATGGATTTCATGGAACTCTGCGATTTCAACCTAGAAGCCATGAAAGAAAGGGTGAGAGCCCTGAACCCGGGCATTGCCATCTTCGAGGTGTCCAGCAGAACCGGTCAGGGCGTTGAAGAATGGTCGAACTGGCTCAAAAATAAGGTCAGGGAATACCAGGCTTAATTCCCCGAGTCGAAAATCAGGTCCGGCCGGCCCTTTGGACCGGCCGGACCTTTTACCTACATGTTCAAAGCGTCCGCCAGTTTTTCATAATGATACTGCGTATCTCCCAGGACATACTCATAGGCCTTGGCTCGACGATAGAATAAACCCATGTTGAATTCACGGGTGGTGCCGACGCCGCCATGGATCTGGACGCCTCTTTCCGTAATATATTTGTACTGCTCGTTGACATGGGCCTTCAGGGCATGGATTTCCTTTGAAACATCCATTCCCTCCTGCACCATCCAGCAGACTTTGTACAGATAATTGCTGCTGGTGTCGTATCCGAGCAGCATGTTGGCCATATAATGCTGAATGGCCTGGAACGAGCCGATGGGCTTACCGTACTGGATACGTTTTTTGGCGTAGTCCGCTGTCATGTCAACGGTCTCCCTGCAACCGCCCACCATTTCCGCACATTTCAGAATGACGGCCTTGGGGAACATTTTTTGCAGAATTTCCCAGCCTTTTCCAGGGCCACCCACTACATCTTCTTTGGGTACCTTGACATTCTTAAATATGATTTCACAGGTATTGTCCATGCCGATGGTGGGCATTTTTGTGGTGGTGATTCCGGGTGCCTTGGCATCCACCAGAAACAAGGTTACTCCCGAGTCCTTCACCCTGGCGGCGACAATCAGTTTGTCGGCAACATTGGCATCCAGGGCAAACATTTTCGTTCCATTTAAAACATAGTGGTCTCCTGCAGGTTCGGCGGGCATATTGATTCCCGCTTGTTCATAACTGGCATCTTCCTCATACTGTGCGAGCGACATCAGGAGCTTACCACCGGCGATTTTGGGCAGCAGTGATTTTTTCTGATCTTCCGATCCCCCTTCAAGAAGAACAAGCCCGCATTGAACCACTGTGGAAAAATAAGGGCTGGGAAAGGCTTTTTTCCCCATTTCTTCCATGATTATCATGACGTTCATGATGGGGTCGCCCATTCCGCCGTACTCTTCGGGAAAATAGAGTTCCATCCATCCCAGTTCGGCCATTTTTTTCCATTGTTTTTTGTTATACCCCTCTTCGCTTTCTTCAAGTTCCTTCACGGTTTCAAAAGGGCATTCTTTTGCCAGGAATTCCGCAACGGATTTGCGAAGCATGTCCTGTTCCTTGGTAAAATCAAGATTCATGTTATCCTCCCAGAATAAAAAAACATCGTGAAATTCGATCGCTATGTTGATTTCAAACGGGCTTAAAAGCGGGGCATTATTTCGTTCTCGGCAAGCCCAGCCCGACCCAGGCGATAAGGTTTCTCTGCACTTCACTGGAGCCGGCAAAAATATTGGCAGCCACACAGAATTGATAGTGGGTTGCCGCCTTGCCGTCCATGGGGGCCCATTTGGAGTTTTCCAGCTGTCCGTACATGCCTAAAACTTCCGTGGAGACGTTAGCCACCTGCTGGCTTAATTCCGAACCGAACACCTTGCTTTCGGAGGCTGCCGAAGCGGCAAAGATGAGTCCGCCTTTCTGTTGTTCCCAGTTGATTCTGTAAGCCAGCGTCTGTCCGACTTCGAGACCGATGAACAGTTTGGCAATTTTCTGCCGGGTAACCGGGTCCTCGGAAATTTTTTTGCCGTTGCGTTTGTGAGCCTTGGCATAATCGATGAGTTCGGCTATTGTTCGCTTGCCTTCAACAAAACCTGCTACGCCCGATCTTTCAAAATTCATGGTCTGCCGGGTCAGCTCCCATCCCTCATTTTCCTTGCCCACCAGTTCGGAGGCGTGAATTTTTACATCCTTGAAATAGACGTCATTGGTGATGTGACCCTTGTCCATATAGAGAATTGGACGAACTTCAATTCCCGGGAGGTCCATTTTGACGTTGAAAATGGAAAGTCCGCGGCTTCGAGTGGAATTGGGATCGGTCCGGGCCAGGAGGAACATATGATCCGCCCTGTGACCGCCGGTGGTCCAGGTTTTCTGCCCGTTGACGATATAATAATCGCCTTCTCTTACCGCCTGGGTGGACAGATTGGCCAGGTCGGAACCCGCATCAGGCTCGCTCCATCCCTGGCAGTACTGGACTTCGCCCCTGGCAATAGGCGGCAGAAGCCTTTTCTTCTGTTCCTCGGTGCCCCCAACCATCAGCGTGGGAGCAAACATGCCGACACCGAAATTGTCAACCCCCGGTGCACGGTGAAAGGCGTGAACCTCGTTGAAAATCAATTGTTCGATCAGTGGAGCGTCCTGTCCACCGTACTCCTTGGGCCAGGCTCTGGAAAGCCATCCTTTTTTGCCGAGCTTTTTTTTCATCTGATCGTGAAAGGCAAATCCCTCATCGGTGTGATACATCGCCTCGAGGCCGCCTTCCGCCCATTCCTTGGGAGCATGCTTCATCTCTTTTCTGAAAAACTCATCAAATTCTTCCCGTAATGCTTCCTGCTCTTTGGTAAATTCAAAGTCCATAAAATACCTCCTTTGGAAAAAAATAAAACGTGACCATAACAATCACCGATTAAAGAAATACCCTAAAACGATATATCCGATGAAGACATCAAAAATTACTCAAAACCTTTCCAGATGGTGATAGTGTCGATTGATTCCCTGTCGGTGACAATGCGGTTGGCGGGGAAATCCCAATCCGGGTATCCAATGGCGATGGAAACGGCGATCCGTTTGGATTCGGGAATACCGATGAGATCACGCAACATGTTCGAGTATTGAATCCCCTGATTTTCGATGCAGGTGCCCAGGCCGAACTGGAGGGCGGACAGGCAGATATTCTGCATGGCGGCGCCGATGTCCAGTACGGAACCGGCCTCCGACAGGCATTTGTCCGAAAATATAAAAATCGCGCAGGGCGCGTCAAAATATCTGAAACCCCGGATCAACCAGTCCCACCGTTTTTCGCGGTCATCCCGGTTGATATCCATGATCTGGAACAACTGTACGGCCAGGTCCACCTGCCGTTTGCGGTACACGCTGTCTTTGGGACGATCCTCAACCAGGTAATCCCTCTGGGAGGCGATACCGGCCGACAGGTTTTCGATGTTTTTCTGTTTTATTATTTCAAGCAGGGGACCTGAAACAACGGCAAACTCCCATGGTTGTTGGTTGACCGAGGAGGGCGCACGGCATGCAAGGGTGAGAATTTCTGCGATGACCTTTTTTGGAATCGGATCCGGTTTAAATGAACGAATGCTTTTTCTGCGGTTAATGGCTTCTGCAATATCCATTCTGTACCTTGTTTACCGCCTGAACGGCGACATTTTGTTTAAAATCCGTGTTGCACCAAATGCTGAGAATCAATACCCGGCAATACCGTTATGAATCCTCGCCCAAAACCACCAGAGCGTCGACGGCCACGGGCTTTCCCTTGACCAGTTTTAATGGGTTGATGTCGATTTCCTTAACCCCGTCGTGTTCCATCCCGATTTGCCCTACCGCCATGAGAATGTCAGCCAGGACTTCCCGGTCCACGGCGGGTTTTCCACGAAAAGCGTCCAGTATTTTCTTCCCACGGATATCGTTCATCATGTCCATGGCGTCCCACCGGGTCAACGGGGCAACTCTGAAGGAAGTGTCCTTTAGAATCTCGGTAAAGATACCGCCGATGCCGAACATGACACAGGGGCCGAACTGGGCGTCCCGGGTCAACCCCACAACGAGTTCCCGGTCGCCTTTGATCATCTGCTGCACCAGAACCTGCTTGACGGCGGCGGCAGGATTGGAGGTCAGCTTCCGAAATGCCTCCCGCACTTCTTCTTCTTTTCTCAGGTCTAATGCAATGAGGTTCAGTTCCGTTTTATGGCTTAATTCTTCTCCTGAGCCTTTCAACACCACCGGGTAACCGATTTTCGAAGCAACCGCCACGGCCTCATCTTCAGTGGTCACGACTTCTTCCTGGGTGACGGGGATACCGTATTCGGCGAGCAATTTTTTGGATTCATTTTCAGATAATGTTGTGGCACCTCTTTTTTTAGCATCTTCAATGATTTTCATGCCGGTAAACCTCCTTTTCCATCGAAAGCATTATGGGGATTAAAATTTGGCAAGATTGCCTGAACGTCATTTTATGGAATGAATTGAAATCCATTCAATAAAAAGATCAATCTTATTTCCGTTGATAAAGTTCGAAGACTATACATTTGTCAATACAAAACGTCAATGCCTTTTAAAAACGAGTAGTGAGGGAAATAATGGATAAAGATCCGTCTGCGTACTTCTTGAATTTTATCATCATTTCCGTTAGTTCGGTGTTCTGTTATTTCGGGTACCTTATAGACCCGTGTTCCTTTTCGGACTCATTTTCAGGGCAATTTCCGGAAAAAACAAATTTCAGCCTTTATCCTTGAATGAATTTTCGAAGGGATTCCATAACAGGTTGACAACTGAGAATTTAGAATATATAGGGTTTACTTTCAAAATTATGTGGCGATTCAATGGGGTTTGCGGTCGAGAACGGGTTTTTATGGATCTACAGGCCTGATGATATTGCCATCATTATATTCTTTCTTGACGAGCAGGAGGATGGATCGGATGAAGAAGCTTTTAATTGCCTTATTATGTGTCGTCGCAATCGGATTTTACTTTGGAACGGTGAATGCCGAGGAGGGTGAGGACCAATTATGCATCCCTTTGGGGACCCTGACGCTGTCTCCGCCCGAGGATGTGGATGCCCAGAGGTCACCCGTGGAATTCCCCCATGCGGTCCATTTTAATTTCAATTGCAAGGAATGTCACCATGAATGGAATGGGAATTCCGAAGACCTCGGCTGCAGGGCATCGGGTTGCCACGATTCCTCAACTTCACTTTTGAAGACGAATAAGGACGAAGCCTACCGCTATTTTAAAATCGCCTACCACAACCTGTGTATCGTTTGCCACAAGGATATTAAGGAAGCCAACGAAAAGCTCGAAATGTCCAAACAAAATCTTAAGGAAAGTCTGCCCAAAACCGGTCCCACCGGTTGTGTTGAATGTCATCCGAAAAATTAGCTTGAGCGGGGAATTCCTTTTTGTTGTCCATCCCGATTGTTCATCCGGCATCATTGGTGAAATGCACCTGCCGAACAATCGGGCTTTAAGCCGAACTTCCGTCGCAGGCGCATTTATCTGTCTACTCAGTTTCCAAGAGGAATTTTGATTTGAAGCCGATCGATATCGAGCTGTTTATCAAAAAACTTACCCAAAGCAGAAAAAAATCCAAAGCCCCGGTTATAACCTTCATCTCTGAAAGAGGGGCCACCCCATTTGAAATTCTCGTTTCAACCGTGCTCTCCTTAAGGACCAAAGATGAAGTTACCGCCGAGGCCGCCCACAGGCTGTTTCAGGTTGCCAAAACTCCGGAGGATCTGGTCAACCTCGATGAAGCGATCCTGAAAAAATTGATTTATCCTGTAGGGTTTTACCCGACCAAGGCCAAACGGCTTCTTTCCATCAGCCGGATTCTCATTGAACAATACGGCGGCCGGGTCCCCGACAGTCTGGATGAACTTCTGACCCTGCCGGGGGTGGGCAGAAAAACCGCCAACCTGGTCATGACCGAGGGATTCAAGGTCCCTGCGGTCTGCGTGGACACGCATGTCCACCGCATCAGCAACCGGATCGGCTATGTGAACACCAAAACTCCCGAAAAAACGGAATTCGCCCTGCGGGAAAAACTTCCCCGAAAATACTGGATCAAATATAATGAACTGCTGGTGTCATTCGGTCAGACCGTGTGCAGGCCTGTTTCCCCTTTCTGCAGCACCTGTACGGTAGCGGATATATGCCCAAAAATCGGCGTCATCCGTTCCAGATAGCCATAAACCGGATGACCGGCATCGAGAAATTGAGGAAAGATGAAAAATGACGATATAAAACTGGTTTCCTGGAACGTCAATGGAATGACCGGGGTCATGAAGAAAGGATTTCTGGATGCTTTTAAAAAACTGAACGCCGATATTTTCGCTGTTCAGGAAACCAAGCTTCAGTCTTCCAAACTCACTCCGGAAATGAATACCATTGAGGGGTATGAATCCTTCTGGTCACATTCCATACTTAAAAAAGGATACAGCGGCGTCGGCGTTTACACAAAAATCAGACCTAATCGCATCCGGTACGGGATCGGCGTTCCGAAATACGATGATGAAGGACGAATACTCGAGCTGGAATTTGAGGATTTCATCTTTTTTAATGTGTATTTCCCGAATGGCCAGATGAGTGATGAACGGCTCCAGTATAAACTCGATTTTTACAGGGACTTTTTCTCATACGTCGAACAATACAAAAACAACGGAAAAAGCCTGATCATTTGCGGTGATTACAATACGGCGCACAATGAGATCGATCTTAAAAATCCCAAGGCCAATGAAAAGTATTCGGGGTTTTTGAGGGTCGAGCGGGATTGGCTCGACAGGATTGTATCGGAGGGATATGTCGACGTTTTCAGGCATCTTTACCCGGATACGGTCAAATATTCATGGTGGACATACCGGTTCAATGCAAGGGCGAAAAATGTCGGGTGGCGCATCGACTACTTCTTCGTTACCAGGGATTTGATTCAGCGGGAACGGATACGGGATTCACGGATTCACGATTCCGTGACGGGTTCCGACCATTGCCCCATAGAAGTGGTTCTGGCGCCTGAAAATTAGGTCGGTTCAAGCATTTTTAACAAAACCGGGAAAAAGCCGTTGCCGATTCCCGGTTTTCGGCTCAGCCGATTTCCAGCACTTCCTCGACCACCAGCATGTCGATTTCATCCTCCGTCATTCCGAGAATGTTTTTGCACACGTGCTCCGTGTGCTCACCGATCCTGGGCGCGGGACGGGAAAGTACACCCGGGGTCTCGGACAATTTAAAAGCAAAGCCGTCGTAAGCGCTGTTCCCGGTTTCGCAGTGATCCAGATAAACATAGTAACCCCTGGATCTTAGCTGGGGGTCATGGACCAGAATGTCTTCAGCGTCCTGTACCACCCCTGCCGGGACTCCTGCGTGCTGGAGGGTCATCATGATATCTTCCGGCGTTCTGGATTTTGTCCAATCCCCCACCATTGCGTCCAGTTCGTCTTCATTTTGTTTTCTGGCTAAAAGCGTTGAAAATTTATCCTCTTTTGTCCAAGGGGGATTTCCCAATACATGACAAAAGGAATTCCATTGTTCATCGGTGGTTACGGCGATGACACACCAGCGGTTATTTTTTTTGGACGCTGCAGGTCCGAGGCTTGTCATTACGGTGCATTCCCTGTCCTCGCCCTTGCAGGGGTAACAGCCATGGGGCGCGGCATCGGAAGTACGGTTGCCCGTTCTTTCCTGAATTCGATCGTTGACCGTGTAATCCAGAACGGCAGTCTCGAGAATGGCCGCCGCCGAGGCCACCTGGGCCATGACGATGTGCTGGCCTTTCCCGGTTTTACGTCGGCGTCTCAACGCGCCGATGATGGCTATGGCCAGATGCCCCGGGTTTATGACATAATCGGTATAGTTGGTGCCCGTGCCGATGGGATGGCGATGGGGATAACCGGACAAGTGGCTCAAGCCGCCGAGAGGCGTTATGACGGCACCGAACCCGGCACGGTTCCGGTGCGGGCCTTTCAGCCCCTGCATGGGCTGATCGATCCATATTAAATCCGGTTTGATTTTGGCATAATCCTCATAATTGAGCCCCATCCGGTCTTTAACCCGGGGGGAGAAATTCTCGATTACAATATCGCTCACCATGATGAGGCGGTCGTAGACTTCCCTGGCCCTGGGGTTTGCCAGGTTCAGCCCCATGCACAATTTGGATGTGTTCATGTTGTTAAACCATCCGCTGGCATTAAAACTGACGTCCTCCAGTCCCGGCGTTTTGGGATTGGACAACCGGATGCCGTCGGGATGAGAGGACGATTCCATTTTGATCACCTCGGCGCCATGGTCGGCCAGCAGCTTGGTCGCCACCGGAGATGCGGCGAACCACGAGAAGTCACATACCCTGATGCCCGCAAAAGGCAGTTTCCTGTCCGTCATTTTTTCCCCTCCTAAATGGCCCCTTCGTTTTTCAGAATCAGCAGCTCTTCCCGGGTCAATCCCAGTTCTTTTTCATAAATTTCGGTATTGTGCTCCCCTGAAAGAGGAGCGCGTCGCGATATCCGCCATGGGGTGTCCGATATGTGATAATAGGGCGCTCCGGGATATTTCAGGGTCATGCCCAGTTCCGGATGTTCCACAGTGCTGAAAAATTCCAGGGCATTGAGTTGCGGGCTTTCCACAAGGTCCTTTGCATTCTGGACGGGGTTGATCATGATTCTTCTTTCCGCCGCTTCGTCGAATATCTGCTGCTTTGTCCTGGTGGCCAGAAACGCTTTCAAAATGCCGCTGATGTGGTAAAACTGTTCCAGCATGGCCATCAGTTTGGCGGGATTGTTGCCTAATGCGACCAGTTGTTTGTAATTGGTGATGGTTTCCCACACCTCGTTCCATTTTTCATCTTTCAGGTCACCCGCCATCCCTTCATTGTCCAGCCATCGGATGATTTCATCCCAGCCCGCACCGAATCCGGCAACGACATAGGAAAATACGTATCCGTCCTTGCAGGGATAAAGCCCGATTCCGGGTACTACCGGTTCTTCGCGGCCGATTCGCTGGCGGATTTCCTTTCTCATGTCATAGTGCTGCATGGCGGTTTCCAGGGACATGAGAACGGATTCCTGAAGTGAAACATCCACAAACTGGCCCATTCCGATATCATCCCTGGCATACAGCGCGATCATGGTTCCCGCAGCGGCATGAACCGAAGCGCTGTGATACGCCTGCGAGCAACCCAGTTTGTAAGGCGGGTCTTCGGGAAAACCGGCAAGGAACATCAACCCGCCCATGGCCTGGGCCACAATATCGGGTCCCAAAAAATCACGATAGGGCCCGGTTTGACCAAAGGGGGTGATGGCCGTATGGACCAGATTCGGGTTGATTGTTTTCAATACGGAATAGCCGATACCGATTTTATCCAGATAGCCGGGGTGGAAGGTTTCCACGAGCACATCCGCGGTTTTGACCAGTTTTTTAAAAATTTCACGACCGTCGGCATTTTCCAGATCCAGTGTGATGCCTCGCTTGCTGGTGTTGAAGTGAAACCAGTAAAGGCTCTTTTCCGGATCGACCGCGTCATGGACAAAAGGCCCTTTGTTTCTCATGGGGTGCCCCCCGGGCGGTTCGATGCGAAGTACATCGGCTCCGAGATCCGCAAGAAGCTTTGTACAGTAAACACCTGATTCGCCGGTGAGATCAAGGATGCGAATATCTCCCAGCAATGACTCCTGTCCGGTCATTTAAACTCTCCTGTTGAATTGCCTAAGGTTGTTCTGATAACCCGAAAAAACAGATCGTCAGGGTTATATCCGAAGAAAGACATACGATGGAATGACCCGAGATTCAAGAGCTAAAAAGGTTTCAGGAACCGAAAAACCGCCGTCAGCCTTTCACCCTATTCAGGGTAATTCTCATCAGCTTTTTTCTTTGAGGATCATGGCGGCGGGATCAAATATCAGCGGGGATTCGTCCGTCGAGGTGTTTCCTTTCAGCGATATCACATGGATCATCCTTTCATGGGGACGGAGCTGGATAATGATGTCGAAAAGGTTCGCGACGGGCACCATCTGGGGCGGCATGGCCGATGTTTCCGGTGCTTCATGACGATGGGTGGTGACGGCGAACCAGAAACTCATCTTTTGGCACGGCAGTTTCTTTAAATCGTTCAAAACGGCAGACACATTCTCATCAAAGGGAAGTCCATCAATAATCACCAGATCGGGACAAAAGACATTTTGTTCCGTAAGATCGGTCAATCGCTCTTCCAGTTTCGGCACGCTGAACCCTTCGACCTTGAAGGTCATGATAAACCGATGGGGAAGCAGGGATTCCCAGATCTCCTGGGCGTTGCCCACTTTGTTCTGCTCGGCCAGGTTGTTGAATATTTCCTTGTACCACAGGCTGATCTTGGCAACGGGATCTTTTAAACTGATGTGAAGAACGTTCCGGTTTCTAAGCATGTGATTCAGCGCCAACTGGACCAGAAGGGCTGTTTTTCCAACACCGGCCCTGGCCAGAACCGCACCGAATCCTCCTTTTTCAATGATGTCTTCAACATTGTTTCCAAGTCGGGCAAACGGGTTCGCAATGATAACGGTTTGGCTTGACATTTATATTCTCCTTTGTCGGATTGATTCCTTTACGCACCGGAGGCGCTATTTTTTTTCTTTCATCGCGTTTTTTGCCAATTCATCCACGATGGACTGGGGCGCTTGTTTGTAAATGAAGAACTCCATTGTAAACTGGGCCTGCCCCTGGGTTAACGATCTTAATACGGTCGAATAGCCGAACATTTCTGAAAGGGGGACCTGGGCTTCAATAATTGAGAACGTACCTTCATCCTGGGAGCCAACGATTAGTCCCCGCCGCTGGTTTAAAGAACCCATGACCGCACCTTGAAACTCCGTCGGGGTTTCAATGACGACCTTCATGATAGGTTCGTGAATGACGGGTTTGGCCTTTCCGTAAGCTTCAACAAATGCGGCGCGGGATGCCGTCTGAAACGCCATATCCGAAGAATCGACGGCATGTGATGCCCCATCGTTTAAAACAACTTTGACGCCGAAAACAGGGAACCCCATTTTGGGCCCCTTGACCATGCAGTTTCTGAATCCTTTTTCGCAGGCGGGAATATACTGGGTGGGAACGGATCCCCCCTTTACTTCGTTTTCGAAAATGAACTCTTCACCCACGACGGGTTCGATATACCCGGCCACACGGGCGTACTGACCCGATCCGCCGGTCTGCTTTTTATGGATGTAATCAAATTCGGAGCGTTTGGATATGGTTTCACGATAGGCCACTCTTGGAGCACCGGTTTCAACGGAAGCATTGTATTCCCGTCTCATGCGTTCGACATAAACCTCAAGGTGGAGTTCACCCATACCGGAAATAATGGTATCCCCGGTCTCTTCGTTGGTGAAGCTTTTAAAGGTCGGGTCCTCCTTGGTGAAGCGGTTCAATGCCTTGGACATATTGATCTGTGACTTGTTGTCTTTGGGAATAATGGCCAGTGAGATGACGGGATCCGGGACAAACATGGAGATCATGCTCAAATTAAGCTCGGGGCTTGCAAAAGTATCGCCGGATGCGCAGTCGATTCCGAAAAGCGCCCCGATCTGACCGGCAGGGATGGTTTGGATCTCTTCCATGATATCGGCATGCATGCGAACCACCCGGCCGATTTTAAATTTCTGGCCGGTTCTGACATTTTTGGCTGCAGCTCCTCGAAATAGAGTCCCCTGATAAACCCGTATATAGGTGAGCTGTCCATACTGACCATCCTCGAGTTTGAATGCCAGGGCCACCAGAGGATCATCAGCCTTGCTGGAAAGTGTGACATTTTCTTTGTTGTTGTCCATATCCAGGGCCTGGTTTTTTACTTCGGACGGATTGGGCAGGTAACTGGTCACGGCGTTCAGGAGAGGTTGAACGCCTTTGTTTTTATAGGCGGAACCCATCAAAACCGGAGTCAGTTCCCGCTTCAGAACACCCCTGCGTATACCCTCGATCAGCAGGTCTTCGGGGATATCGCCTTCAAGGGCCGCTTCCATGAGCTCATCCGAAAACATTGAGGCGGCATCAACCAGTGCCTCCCGTCTTTCCCGAACCTCAGGCATCATGGATTCGGGGATTTCCGCCCAACGGAGAATTTCGCCGCTATCCCCGTCAAAATAAATCGCTTTCATGGACACCAGATCCACCAGACCGGTTAAATCCGCCTCCAGTCCGATGGGCAGCTGCAGGGCGACGGCATTATGACCCAGCTTTTCTCTGAGTTGATCAATCACCCGGAAAGGATTGGCGCCGCTTCGGTCGCACTTATTGATAAAGGCCAGGCAAGGCACTTCGTAACGGGCCATCTGGTGGTCCACGGTGATGGATTGGGACTGAACCCCGCCCACGGAGCACAGCACCAGCACTGCTCCGTCCAGAACCCTCAAGGAACGTTCGACCTCAATGGTGAAATCCACATGCCCCGGCGTATCGATGATGTTGATCTCATACCCGTCCCAGTTGATATTCGTGGCCGCCGAAGTGATGGTAATACCCCGCTCTTTTTCAAGCTCCATGAAATCCATGGTCGCGCCGACACCGTCTTTACCCTTAACATCATGAATAGAGTGAATTTTCTGGGTGTAAAAGAGGATTCTTTCGGTAAGCGTGGTTTTCCCGGCGTCAATATGGGCGCTGATGCCGATGTTTCGAATTTTTTCTATTTTGGTTTCCATGATATTTCTTTTCTTCTACGTAAACAATAAATAATGGGGTCCGGACCATACCCCGGATACCGCACAAGGATCAGCGGGTCTGGCTTCCTAAAAATAAAATTCCCTCATCGGCTCGTATCCGGATGGGGGAATTTCCTTGAAAACGCAATATGACCGAAAAGTCCTGAAAAGCATTGCGGAGTCGACTCATATGGCTTTTAAAGCCTTTTATTTAAATATTAAAATTAACCCAAAGTCAAGAGTTATTTGACCTTTTCAGCAATTTTTTTCGATCTCGTTTGGTGGCCGGACTTTTTCGCAAAAGCACATATGTCGCCCCCGCGCCGCCGTCACACGGCCTTGCGCTGGAAAAGGCGATGACCCATTTTCGCCATGAACCGTAGGTGAGCCATTCGCGCACCTTAAGCTTTAATACCGGTTTGTCCGGAGAGGAAAGCCCCCGGCCGTGGATGATCAAAAGACCGCGCAATCCGGTTGAAGTGGCCCTTTTAAAAAAAGCATCGAAAGTCAGGGCGGCCTGGGCGACGGTCATTCCGTGGAGATCAATATGGGCCTGAATGGAAAATGCCCCGTTATGTAAACGTTTTATCAGCTCCGGGTGCACTTTGTAATTGGCCCCTTCCATATATTCGGGGGTGCCGGCAACATCAAACCCTTCTCCATGGCGGACAAGGCGCATCAGGCAATTACGCCCTTCTTTATCTTCATCGATATCGGACTCATTTTTAACGGCTTCGGGATTGACCTTAATTATGGTGCGACTGGAAATGGGTTTAACCCCTGCCATGGCTTCCTGAAATATGACCTTATCGTCCTTTTCCCCGGTGAAGGGCGGAGCGCAGGCCGGAGGAACAGGTCGACCATGATCTTTTTCCCCATCTCGAATGGGCAGTTCATGATACCTCAATAAGGATTTCAGATTTTTAAAAGGATTATTCATTTTGCACACAAAAAATTTCAGTTTTTGATTTTCCCTGTCGATAATGAAAATAATCGATGAGAATTTGCCTGTGATCGAATGCGATCGTGTCCGGCAGAACCTCGGGCGTAAAAACGGCTGCATTCAGAGCGTCGTCCGACGCCTTGAGTTCCCCTTCCCCGCGGGCGATATAAACTGTTGAAATGGTATGCTGCCGAGGGTCCCGGTCCGGAGAAGAATAGGTATGGAACTGTTCCAAGAGGACCACATCCAGGGAGGTTTCCTCTTTGGCTTCCCTTCCGGCGCTTACTTCCAGAGATTCTCCGTAATCCACAAAGCCGCCGGGAAGAGCCCAGCCCGGGGGAGGATTTTTCCTTTGGATCAGAACAATACCCCCCTTCATTTCGATGATGATGTCCACTGTGATCAGTGGGTTCCGGTAACCGCCGTTCATTTCGAATCCATATTTTACACTCACACGGGGCGGGCACCTGCCGCAGCCTTCCCCCATCCATTTCATTTCTATCGTTTTTAATATATTAACAATGTAAAGGGATAAAATCAACGCGTCGGCCGGACAAAATGATGAACGCAGCCTGCAGTGCCTTAACATCCCGGGATCACGCCTGATCTTTATTAAACCGGAATGTCGACTTGACTAAACAACGTATTTGAGTGATATTGGTGAACAAAAATGGATGTGGAGAAGAGCGAGATGAATTTGCATGAATACTGTCCCCAAAAAATCATGAGCCCTGAAGCGGCGGTTTCAAAAATAAACCGGGGCAGCCGTGTTTTTATCGGCACCGGCTGCGGTGAACCCCAGCAATTGATCCATGCGATGGTGAATGATCCGGCTCTGCAGGATATCATGGTTTATCAGATGCTGTCGTTTACCCTTGCAAAATATGTGGATGAACCATCCTTTCTGCGTCGTTTTTCCTTGAAGCTTTTTTTTATCAGCCGTGAAATGCGAAAGGCCGCCTTTGAAGGAAAGATAGACTATATCCCCGCATATTTGTCTCAGATTCCCAGAATATTCTACAGCCACCGCATCGGCATTGATGTCGCTCTGATTCAGGTGAGCCCTCCGGATAAATTCGGTTACTGCAGCCTGGGGGTATCCATCGATATCACCCGCGCCGGCATGTCCAATGCCAAAATGGTCATCGCCCAGGTGAACTCGAGGGTTCCGAGAACCTGGGGGGATAGTTTCGTGCATGTGGATGACATCGATTACTTTGTTCTCCATGAGGAACCCCTCGTGGAATCTTTGCCCACCTTGACCAAATACAATGTTGTCGCCAGACGAATCGGACATTATGTATCCCAGCTTGTGGACGACGGCGCCACCCTGCAGATCGGCTTCGGGACCCTGCCCAATATCATCCTCCAGCACCTTGACAACAAGAAAAATCTAGGTATCCATACCCAGCTGATCACCGATGCCATGGTCCCTCTGCTGGAAAAAAAGGTTATCACCAACAAGAAAAAAAATCATATTCCGGGGCGGGTGGTGGCATCCCTTTGCATGGGATCTGAAGCACTCTATCGATATGTGGATAATAACCCCATTTTTTATTTCAGATCTTCGGAATATGTGAACAATCCCAATGTTATCGCCCAGAATGACAATCTTATTTCCATCAGCTCCGCTCTCGAGGTCGACCTGACAGGACAGATCTGCACGGACTCCGTCGGATATCTGTTTTACAGCGGTATCGGCGATCAGGTGGATTATCTCCGGGGAAGTGCCATGTCCAAGGGAGGGTTTTCCATTGTCGCCCTTCCTTCAACGGCCCAGAACGGAACGGTATCCAGGATCGTTTCCCACTTGAGCGAGGGAGCAGGGGTGGCCACCACCAGGGGCGATGTCAATTTCGTCGTTACCGAGTACGGCATTGCCGAACTTCAGGGAAAGAGCATCTATCAGCGGGTGATGGAACTCGCCCAGATCGCCCATCCCAAATTCAGGGATGAACTGATCCAGTTTGCCAAAAAGCGTCATTATATTTTCGGAGACCAGCTTCCCCCTTCCCAGGACGATCTGTTATTCCTGGAAAACTATAAAACCAGCTATACGCTGAAAAACGGAAAAACCGTCGGGTTCCGCCCGTTGCTGCCTTCCGATGAATTCGGGTACCGGAATTTCTTTTACTCACTTCAGGATAAAACCATTTATTTCAGATTCTTTTACAGGATGAAGACTTTTTCCCATGAAGTGGTGCAGAAACACTGGGCCAGTGTGGACTATCGGAAAAATATGTCTCTTATCGGACTGGTCCTGCAGGGGGGGCACAAAGAGATCATGGCCATCGGGTCATACGCCGAATCAGATGAGGGCAGGGCGGAAATTGCCTTTGTGGTGAGCGAAGCGTACCAGAATATGGGCATAGCCTCATACCTGATCGATCAGCTTGAAAACATCGCCAAGGAAAACCATTACATCGGGTTTAAAGCAACCGTGTTGAAGGAAAATGAGGCCATGGTGCATGTGTTCAGGAAAAAATATCCCTTCCTGAAAATCACCTCCATCAGTGGGACGGAGCTGGAAATTTTCATGGACTTCAAAGATCATCCCCGGGAAAAAAGAATAGAAGAGGACATCGAGAACATCATCGGATAATGCGGATCAGGAGCGCTTACCTTCCGGATCCGCATTTCTGGATTTTTCTTTTTTATTTGCCTTTGAATACGGGAGACCGTTTTTCAATAAATGCGGTCGCACCTTCCTTATGGTCATCGGTCTGGAACAGCACCCCAAGAGATGAAGTAATGTACTCGCCAATGGCGTCTACATTGTATCCCAGGCTCCTTCTGACGCCTTCCTTTATCCTTCTGACTGCAAGGGGCGGATTTGCGGCTATTTTTTCGGCCAGCGCCGAAGCGGCGGCCATAAGCTCCTCATGGGGAACGACACGGCTGACCAGCCCAATTTCCAGGGCCTGGGCCGCATTGATCACATCTCCCGTAAACAATAGTTCGTAAGCCTTGGAAGGTCCGACGATCCGCGGCAGGCAAAGGATTCCCCCGATATCGGGAACAAGGCCCCGAAGAACGAAGATCTCTCCGAAAAAAGCGTTTTCCGATGCGATGCGGATGTCGCACATCAGGGCAAGATCCATGCCCCATCCCACGGCCGGGCCGTTGACCGCAGCGATGACCGGCCTGTTGATGTTCATCAGAAGGGCTGCCGCCGGAGTGGGTTTGGCCCTGACCTGCTGCCTGGCATGTACCTCCCGTTCCCGAATGCGGTCCGGATCCAGCATGACCTGTTTGACGTCGTCGCCGGAACAGAATCCCTTACCAGCCCCTGTAATGACCACAACCCGGACCTCATGGTCCGCATCGATATCCATTAATGCCGTTTCAAGTTCCCGATAGGTGTTCATGGTCAGGGCATTCCGGGCCTGGGGGCGATTCAGCGTAATGTAAGCAACGTGGTTTTTCTTTTCAAAAATAATTTCCTCGAACGACATCAGCGTACCTCCTTGATTTATCAGAATCAATCGAAATCATCGCCGGGGTTTGAAAGGGCGTAGGTTACACATATTTAATAATATATTTGAACACTGAATGCAAATAAACAAAATACAGCCGAATAATGTTATACGCCGCAGCTTATTTATGATTGACAATTTAATGAATGTGAACAAATGTTACCGACTGGTCGATTTCGGATCGATTGCGTTCAACAACAACGGAACAATTACCTTTCCAACGGATGCAGATGCATAAAAAAAGGAACGATACATGACTTCAGCGCCTGATTTACATAACTTGTTTTATCCCAGGTCCATAGCCGTCGTCGGGTCTTCTACGAAACGCGGGTTTGTATGGTCCAGCGGCAACGCTTACATCAACGGCTGCATCAAACAGAGTTTTCACGGAAAAATCTTCCCCGTCCATCCCTCGGCGGATTACATCCTCGGTTACAAATGCTATCGGACGATCCGCGATATTCGCGGAGACATCGATCTGGTCATTTTTTGCGTGCCGGCTTCAGCGGTCCTGGATGTAATGGACGCCTGTGCGGAAAAAAAAGTCAAATTCGTCCATCTGCTTACGGCCGGATTCACCGAAACCGGCAGAGCATCCGATGCGGAGGTTGAAAAAAAACTGGTTGAAAAAGCCCGCATGGCCGGCATCCGGATCGTCGGCCCGAATTGTATGGGCCTGTATTGTCCGGAAGGGGGACTGTCCTGGAACAGCGAGATGCCCGATAAAATCGGCAAAATCGGCATGTTTTCCCAAAGCGGCCAACTGGCCACGATGTCGGTTGCATCGGGTGCTTCAGAGGGGTTGTTTTTCAGCAAGGTGGTGAGCTTCGGAAACGCCAGCGATCTAAAAGCCCATGATTATCTGAATTACATGGCCGAAGACCCTAAAATCGAAATCATCGTTGCCTACCTTGAAGGATTGACCGAGGGCAGGGCATTCTTTGACGCTGCAAAAAAAATATCCGCACTTAAGCCTCTGGTTGTTTGGAAAGGAGGCCAGACCGAAGGAGGCGCAAGGGCCACCCAATCCCACACCGCGGCCATGGCAGGGTCTTTTCATGTCTGGCAGTCCATGTGCCGCCAGGCGGGTATTATCCCGGTCAATTCCATGGAAGAAATGATTTACACGATTTCCGCCGTTAAACGGCTCTCCCTTCCCAGGGGATCGAATATCGCAGTGCTCGGAGGGGCAGGCGGAGGAGGGGTTACCATGACGGACCATGCCGAGAAAGCAGGGCTTCATGTGCCGCACCTGTCGGAAAAATCCATTGCCAAACTTCAGGAAGTCATTCCTTTGGAAGGAAGCAGCGTCAGAAATCCGCTGGATATTTTACCCCACTTGAGAAGCAGGGAAAATTTCCAGAAACTCATGGAACTTTTGAAAGAAGATCCCCATATCGACGCCTTGTTTTTTGCGCTTCATCTGGGCTTTATCTACAGGGATGCCGGACGCGTCGGGGTGAATTATTTTGTCCGCATCATGACCAAATTACAGGAGTGGCTGGAAAAACCAATCTACCTGATTCTCGAAACATTCGGCGATGCCCAGCTCTTCGCGCTGAGAAGGGAAGTAGAGGAAACCCTGGTGGCTCACAAGACCGCAGTTTTTCCATCCTTTGAAATTGCCGCCGGGGTGATGAAACGGCTTTTGGATTACAGCGAATATAAGACAATGAATTAAATCATGTTAAATTATATTGCCCCGGGAAACGCGGTATTTTGTTGAATAACCTTGCCTAATCAAAATTGGTCAGGAGGGACTTAATGATGTCTTTTTGATAGCTGCTGAGGTTTTTGAATTTTATACCGATACCGTTTTCGTTGCTGCGGACGACCTCGCCCGTGAATTTAAAGGGGATCTGCTTATCGGAGAGAGAAAAGCTCTGAACGATCTCCTCACCGATTTCAAATATTACCTTGGTTTGAATAAATGCGCCGCTTTCACTGATATCTTTTACAAAATTACGATATGCACGATCGTTATGGACGAAATCCGTTGTCATCTGGCATTCTTTTCTCGGGTGATTTCTCTTTCCCAGGCTTAATTCCTTGAGGTCTTCAAGTAGAACCGCTCTTTGGTTGTCCGGCATTTCAATAACCAGTTTCTGTAAAATTTCGCTCAGTTTGGAAGCTGAAATTTTTTTCAGCAATTCCTTTTTACCATCCTCGGAAAGGGTGTCGATCAGTTCGAAGGTGCGGGCAATATCGTCGTATCGTTTTTGAGACTGCACTGGTGTTGTCATCGCAAAACCCTTTTGAATGTGGTTGGTTGTTAAAAGACAATGAATTTATACTATTTTCCCCAATCCAATCAAATACAGACATCGTCTATTCCAAAAGGCCGGAGGAATTCTCTATTCGCAATTTCCCTTGCAATTATTTTTAATTTAAGTTAGAGAGACTCCCAAATTTAAGGGCCTGGGTGGCGGAACTGGTAGACGCAAGGGACTTAAAATCCCTCGGGGCTTAGCCCTGTGCGAGTTCGATTCTCGCCCTAGGCACCATGATTGCAAAGGGTTCGGAATCCCATACCGTTCCCTTTTGTGTTTTTATGCATAAACCGAATATCCGGCCGGACTCTTTCAGCGAAAATTTATTCAAAAAGAAATATTCCCTCGAGATGGAGACAATTTAAAAGCGGCATTGTTTTATTAAGGTCCCGGATGAGGCGTTTGAATTTTACTTGACCGGCCTTGTTCATATTTTTTCTTATCATTACCTATGGATCCAAGTCAATATTATAATTTGAAATTATTATCAAATTGAAGACCCATCCATAGAGCTTGCATCCCCGACAGGATGAGTTGTCAGAGGGAAGTCGTTGAAAAAGCGATATTCAATCAATGATGAAGGCTGACTTATAAGTTCATGCAACGTATTCAATTATTAGCAATTTAAGATTTTTTACGAGGGAATATGCGGGAGACGAAAATTTTACTTACCGGCGCAACAGGCCAGCTGGGTGGAGAACTTTTGAATCAACTTGAGAGATCGGGCTTGAGGGTGTCCGGGTTTTCCCATGGGGAATTGGATATCACCGACGAAGTTGAAGTCGACCGGTGTTTTGCCCGGCAGGCTCCGAATCTCGTGATTAATTGTGCGGCCTATGCCAGAGTCGATGATGCGGAGTCCGAACCCTCGGCAGCATATTCCGCAAATGTCCGTGGTCCCGGCATCATCGCCGACTGGTGTCGCAATCATCACGCAGCGATGATACATCTGTCCACGGACTTTGTTTTCGATGGCCTAAAAACCGAACCGTATCTGGAGACGGATCCGGTTCATCCGTTGAGCGTTTATGGTAAAAGTAAAGAATTGGGTGAAAAGGAAATCAGAAAGCGCCTGAAGGAACATCTCATCATCCGGACATCCTGGCTTTATGGTACACGGGGCCGGAATTTCGTCAAAACCATTCTTGCCCTCGCTATGAAAAATCATCCGTTAAAAGTGGTGAACGACCAGTTCGGGTGCCCCACATCCGCCGAAGATCTTGCCGGCGCCATCTTGCGCATGGTTCTCCGGAAGGATGCGTATAACGACGATACCTGGGGCACCTATCATTATTGCGGCCGGGGCATTGTGAGCTGGTTTCAATTTGCTGGAGAAATCCTCGATATCGTCGCAAGGGAAGGGCGGAGAAAATCACCTGGATTAGAGCCGATAACAACTGCGGAATACCCGGCAAAAGCCGGAAGACCTTCGTTTTCCGCCCTGGATTGCACAAAGATCGGAAAGGCGTTCGGGGTTGAGACACAACCTTTTGAAATCAGCCTGTCCCGGGTTGTTCGCAAGCTTCTCGGGGAATTCAATGCCGATCAAATTCCTTGACACATTTCCTGTTTGATCGTAGGTTACCTATTTAAATTACTATTCATCGTTACGGAGGATTCAATGGATTTTAAGAAAACGCTAAACCTTCCCGAAACCCAATTCCCCATGAAAGCCAACCTCGCCCACAGGGAGCCGGAGCAGTTGAAGAATTGGGAGGGAATCCACTTATACGAGCTCATCCGGAAGGCATCAGCCGATCGCGATCTGTTCATCCTTCATGACGGACCTCCTTATGCCAACGGCAATATCCATATTGGTACGGCCTTAAACAAGATATTAAAGGACATCATCGTTCGGTCGCGCCAAATGGCGGGATTTAATGCGGTGTATGTTCCCGGGTGGGATTGTCACGGGCTTCCCATCGAGCACAACGTCGATAAAATGCTCGGAGATCGGAAGCGCGATCTTTCCCTCGTGGATATTCGGAAAAAGTGCAGAAGCTACGCTGAAAAATACATCGATATTCAGCGGGAGGAATTCAAGCGCCTGGGCGTAATGGGAGAATGGGACAATCCCTACCTGACCATGAACTACAAATACGAGGCCGTCATAGCCAGGGAATGCGCCAAATTCGCCATGAACGGCAGTCTGTTTAAGAGCAAAAAGCCTATTTACTGGTGCTGTCACTGCAAGACCGCGCTGGCTGAAGCGGAGATCGAATATCAGGACGAAAAGTCCCCCTCCATTTTCGTAAAATTTCCGCTGAAAAGTGATTTGGGTGAAAGCTTTCCCGAACTGACCGGTAAAAAGGTTTACGTCGTGATCTGGACCACCACGCCCTGGACCATACCGGCAAACCTGGCGGTGGCACTGCACCCGGACTTTGACTATACCGCCGTAGAAACTTCCACAGGGGAAGTCTTGATTCTGGCCAGCGAGCTTGTGGAACCCTGCATGAAATCCTTTGGAATGGAAACATTTAAAAGGATCGCCGATGTCAAGGCATCCGAACTTGAGGGAAAAATTTGTATCCACCCCCTTTATGGAAGAGACTCTTTGCTGATCCTGGGAGACCACGTTACCCTGGATGCGGGGACCGGCTGCGTTCACACGGCCCCGGGTCACGGCCGGGAGGACCATGAAGTCGGCCTGAAGTACGGCCTGGACGTTTACTCTCCGGTGAACGACAATGGATGTTTTACCGAGGATGTTAAATATTTCAGCGGGCAGTTCGTGTTCAAGGCCAATGAAAGCATTACAGCAAAATTGAAGGAAGAGAATGCGCTTCTGGGCCATGAGTTCATTTCCCACTCCTATCCCCATTGCTGGCGGTGTAAAAAACCCGTTATTTTCAGAGCAACCCCTCAGTGGTTCATTTCCATGGAGAAAACAGGTCTGAGAAAAAAAGCCCTGGCTGAAATTGATAAGGTGAAATGGGTCCCGCACTGGGGAAGAGAACGGATTTACGGGATGATTGAAAATCGTCCGGACTGGTGCGTTTCCCGGCAGCGGGCCTGGGGCGTTCCCATAGCACTGTTCACCTGTACAAGCTGCGGAACCGTACTCGTCAATAAGGAAATTGTCGATCATGTCTGCGGTCTCTTTGAAAAAGAAGGGGCCGACGCATGGTTTGAAAAAGAGGTAAAAGAACTTCTGCCGCCGGGATACGCCTGTTCCGAATGCGGAAACGGTGAATTTTCCAAGGAAACGGACATCCTTGACGTCTGGTTTGACAGCGGGGTCAGCCATGCTGCGGTACTCGAAGAACGGGATTATTTGAAATGGCCGGCGGATCTCTATCTTGAAGGCAGCGATCAGCATCGGGGATGGTTCCACAGCTCCCTTTTAACAGCCGTCGGAACCCGGGGTGCCGCGCCGTACAAATCGGTTTTGACCCACGGGTTTGTTGTGGATGCCGAAGGGAAAAAAATGTCCAAATCCGTTGGCAATACCATTGAACCGGATAAAGTGATTCAAAAACATGGGGCGGAAATCCTGCGACTCTGGGTATCGGCCT
Organism: Desulfobacteraceae bacterium UBA5616; assembly: GCA_002423615.1. Classification (GTDB taxonomy): domain Bacteria; phylum Desulfobacterota; class Desulfobacteria; order Desulfobacterales; family UBA5616; genus UBA5616. The sequence continues at coordinate 46,263 of DIKO01000092.1, read as the reverse complement.
CGGACTATCGGGATGACATCAGGATATCGGACAATATTTTGCAGCAACTTTCCGATGCCTACCGTCGCATTCGGAACACCTGCAGGTTCATGCTGGGGAATCTGAATGATTTTAATCCTGAAACCGATACCGTGGCCTATGCGTCCCTGATGGAAATCGACCACTACGCTCTTTGCAAGTTGTTGAAAATCATCCGAAAAGCACAATTCGCCTATGAAAATTATGATTTCCATGTGATTTATCATGCCCTGCATAACTACTGCACCCTGGATCTGTCCGCATTTTACCTGGACATCATCAAGGACAGGCTTTATACATCTCCTCCCGGTTCTCCGGAAAGAAGAAGCGCCCAGACGACTATGAACCGGATTGTGGATGCCCTGGCGAAAATCATGGCGCCCATTCTTTGCTTTACCGCAGAGGAAATATGGCGACATATGCCGGAAACGGATAAAAAGGCGCCCAGTGTTCATCTGATGAACATGCCCCTCATTGAAGACCAGTGGCAAAACAGGGAGGTTGAGGAAAAGTGGGACCGCTTGGTGATGGTTCGAGGCGAAATAACCAAGGTCCTTGAAGCGGCCAGGGTCCGGAAAATGTTTGGCCACTCCCTGGATGCCGGGGTTACGCTGGCGGCGGAGGAACCCTTGTTCGAACAACTGACCCCCTACGCCGGGGATTTGAATACGATTTTTATCGTTTCCAATGTTTCTCTCATCAGGGGGGAACAACGAACCGATGATTTCAGCCCAACGGCCATCGAGGGATTGCATGTCCGCGTTTCGCGGGCTGAGGGGGAAAAATGCGAGAGATGCTGGATTCATGACCTTTCAGTGGGTATTGATCCGGAACAGCCAACCTTGTGCAGTCGATGTAAAAAGTCCCTATCCATCATCGGGCAGGTTCCATGAACCCTTTCCGGAAAAATAGTGAACCATGACCATCAGACAAAAGTATACGGCACTTTTGGTGATCGCCGCTTTGGTAATCGTCCTGGATCAGGCATCCAAATACCTGATACTGGAACATCTGAAGCTTCATGAGGCTTTTTCCCTTATTCCGGGTTTCCTCGATATTTCGCATGTCGAAAATCCAGGCGTTGCCTTTGGGCTTTTTTCACAGAACAAGTCGAATATTCAACAGCTTGTACTGATGTGTGCATCCCTTGTTGCGGTTTGCGTGTTGTTTTATTTTTATAACCAGACATCAAGCCGATACCGCACCATGCTGACGGGTTTCGCCCTGATATTAGGCGGCGCGGTGGGGAACTTCATTGATCGGGTTCGCTTCGGCCAGGTGGTCGATTTTATCGACATTTATGTCGGCGATCTTCATTGGCCGATGTTTAATATCGCCGACAGCGCCATTTCCATCGGTATTGTCATCTTTATTTATCATCTGATTTTCAAAAAGCCGGATGTTTTTCATCGTCTTGACGAGCCTTCGGAAAAAAGGATGAAATCCTGATGCATCCTGTTTTATTCCACTTCGGAAGTCTGACCGTATATACTTACGGATTTCTCATCGCCGTGGGATTTATCGTCGGCATTCTTCTTGCCAAAAGGGAGGCCCTTCGAGTCGGGATTGATCCGGACGCCATTATGGATCTTTCCTTTTATATTATCATCGCGGCAATTGTGGGGTCCCGGCTTTTTTACGTGATCACGACTCCGGACCTTTACCTGGCCCATCCCCTGGAAATTTTCAAGATCTGGAACGGTGGCCTCGTATTCTACGGCGGATTTATATTCGCGGTTGCGACGGCTCTCATCTGCATGAAGCTAAAAGGATTGCCTGTCTGGGAAACTACCGATATTTTCGCCCCTTCCGTTGCTCTTGGCCAATTTTTCGGAAGATTGGGGTGTTTTTCCGCCGGGTGCTGTTTTGGAAAAAAATGCGACCTTCCCTGGGCGGTGACATTTCGCGACCCTGATTCCCTTGCGCCCGTAGGAGTCCTGCTTCATCCTACCCAGCTTTATGATGCATTCGCAAACCTGATCATCTTTTTCCTTTTGTGGCGTTTAAGAAAAAACAAGCGGTTTTCAGGTCAGATATTCTGGACCTATGTGCCGCTTTATGGGATCGCCCGGATCATTGTGGAAATTTTCCGGGACGACTTCAGGGGCCATGTATTTTTCGGCCTTTTTTCCATATCCCAGGTGATCGGCGCTTTTATGGCCATTTCCGGAATTTGCATGCTCGCTTTTCTTCACCGTAAATATGCCAGAAATTAACTACCAGGATCTGGAAAAATTTTTAAAGGAAACAGGGGAGAACGGCTTTCCTCCGGTGGCGCTGCTTTATGGAGAGGAATTTCTCTATAAAACGGCGTTTAAAACCTTGTGTGGAACTCAGGTTCCTGAGGCCAGATCCGGCCTGAATCATGAGATTTTTGATGGGTCCAACGACAATGTTCCCCTTGCCCTCGAAGCGATTTCCACCTTTTCCCTTTTTTCTGATGAAAAAATAGTAATCATACAGGATTCCCGAATTTTTTATTCAAAACAGGATGGTGACCTGCTGTTGCAGAAGGCCAGGCAGGCCTATGATGAAGAAAATATTGATGGGTCTGCAAGATATTTTCTAAATTATCTCGACCTATTGAATCTTAAACCGGAAGATCTGTCGCAGGGAAATCGAGACGGACTTTTAATCCCGGATCTTTCAGATTTAGATGATAATGAATGGATCAGGGCTGTTATCGATCATTGTGTGTCGAACCGGTATACCGTATCTTCTTCGGGCGATTATGGAGAACGTCTCGCAAAGGCGATTGAAAAGGGTTTTCCGGGAAAAAACCGTCTGATCATCACAACCGAACTGGTGGATAAAAGACGGCTTCTCTATAAAACCATCCGGGAAATCGGGTTGATTGTCGACTGCTCAGTGCCCAAAGGCCAACGCAAGGCCGATACGGATCAGCAAAATGCCGTTTTAACGGAAAACCTGCGCAAAATTCTGTCACGACACGGCAAGACCATGGAACCCGCTGCATATGAGGCCCTCGTCGCCAAAACAGGCTTCGATCTCCGGACTTTTACCGGAAATATTGAAAAGCTGGTGGATTTTGTGGGTGCCGGAAGCCGGATAAGGGAACAAGATGTGGCTTCTGTGCTCGACCGTACCAAAATAGATCCCATATTTGAACTGACCAACGCCCTTTCGGATCGGAATCCTGAAAAATCGCTTTTTTATGTTGAATCTCTCTTGTCAGCCGATCTCCACCCGTTACAAATCATTGCGGCCATGGTCAACCAGGTGCGAAAACTTCTGTTGTGCCGTGAATTCATTGAAAACCTGGACTCCTCAACCTGGCGTTCCAATATTTCCTTTAACGAATTCAAGTCGAAAATCATTCCCCTGCTGGTAGACCGGGATAAGTTGTTACTTGAAGAATTGGCCCGCTGGGATAAGCTTTTGAACCCGGAAGACGAGTCCCCGAAGGATGGGAAACCTAAAAAATCCAGAAAAAGTGAAAAATCCATATCATCCGACATTCTTATGGCCAAAAATCCTCAAAATGCCTACCCCATTTATCAATTGATGCTGAAATCGGCTCTTTTTTCCATCAGGGAACTGACAGACGCCATGGAGCTTCTTGGCAGGGCGGACCGCATGTTGAAAACATCCGGGACCGATCCAAAAACCATGCTTGAAAAAACCGTTGTAGCGATCTGTTCGCAAATACATGCAAAATTTTCTCACCGGAGACGGACATGAATGACCTGAAAACCAAAATCATCTGTACTATCGGCCCTGCGAGCGGAACCGCAGACATCATCAGAAAGCTGATATTAAACGGGATGAATGTGGCGAGGTTGAATTTTTCCCATGGTCGGCACGATGAGCACCTTGAAAAAATCAATCTCATCCGGGAAATTTCGGGAAAACTCAACAAACCGGTTGCCATTTTACAGGATCTGCAGGGTCCGAAAATCAGGGTGGGGGACATTCCGTCACCGGGAATCCTGCTGAAATCCGGGCAAACCTTCAGTTTGACGGTTGATGATATCCCCGCGGGAACCGATACCGTCGGGGTTTCCCACAAAAATCTGCCGCAGGAAGTAAAGCCCGGAGATCGCATTCTTATGGCCGACGGGTTGCTGGAACTCGCTGTAAACCGGATTGAATTCAGCACGATCCGCTGTACGGTGATCACCGGCGGCATTCTGACTTCCCACAAGGGGATCAACCTGCCGACGAGTTCCGTCCAGACGAGTTCCATGACGGATAAGGATCTGGAGGACCTTGAATTCGGCCTCGCGCAGGACGTGGATTATGTGGCACTTTCATTTGTGAGGACCGCGGAGGACATCCTGTCCATTAAACAGGTCATTGCGGAAAAAGGAAAAACCACGCCGGTCATAGCTAAAATCGAAAAGCACGAAGCCCTGGACCATATTGATGAAATTATGGCGGTATCAGAAGCCATCATGGTGGCGAGAGGCGATCTGGGAGTTGAAATTCCTCTGGAGCAGGTTCCCGGGATTCAGAAACAGCTCATCGAGAAATCAAATTCATGGGGAAAGCCGGTCATCATCGCCACTCAGATGCTGAGATCCATGGTGGATTCACCCCGCCCCACCCGGGCTGAGGCCTCGGATGTGGCCAATGCGGTTCTGGACGGTGCCGATGCCGTCATGCTGAGCGAAGAAACCGCCATGGGGTCATACCCGCTTGAGGCGCTGCAGTACATGGTTCGAATCGCCCGCCATGCGGAACAGGGATTCCCCCATGACAAATATTTAAAAATCCGGCCGAATCCCGAAATTTCAGAATCCGTTGCCTATGCGGCCTGCGTTCTGGCGGATCATCTCGATGCCGGGGCCATCATCGCGGCCACTCAGTCGGGATTCACTGCCCAACAAATTTCCAAATTCAGGCCCAAAGTACGCCTTCTGGCCGTATCGCCCGATCCGGTCACGCTCCGTCGTCTTGCCCTCTGCTGGGGGTGCATCCCCACTTTGGCGGACAAACGGGAGAGCACCGATGCAATGATCCATGAAGCCGCTTCAACAGCACTTGAGACCGGCATGGTTTCAAAAGGGGACAATGTCGTGATCACAGCGGGATGGCCCCTGTGGGTCACCGGGACGACCAATATGATTCAGGTCAGAACCGTCTAGCCGTCCCCCATATCCTCTGAATCATTCCGGATCTGTGAATACGGGCTTCCGGTTTTCAAAATTGGCCTTGACGGCTTCAATCTGGTTTTTTCTGCTGATGAGGGTCATCTCGAGCTCCGACTCCCTCAGTAACCCCCTGCCGTCGTCGCGGCCGTGCCAGACCTCGTTAAGCAGCTTTTTGGCGGCCCGAACGGCCGTGGGGGATTTTCCGGCGATTTCCGCAGCCAGAACCATGGCCTCGTCGTAGGGTTTTTCACAGGTGCGCGTCACGAGCCGTAAGCGGGCGGCTTCCTCTCCGGAAATGATTTTGGCCGTGAAATACAATTCTTTGGCCACATCGATGGAAATCAGGTCCCTGATGGTCTGGGAGGCGGACATATCCGGAATAAGTCCCCACTTCATTTCCATGATGGACAATTTGGCATCGGGCCTGCACAGACGTATGTCGGCTCCCAAGGCGATCTGGCAGCCTCCGCCGAAAGCCACCCCGTGAATTGCGGCAATGACGGGCATGGGAAGCTGTTTCCATCCATAAGCGATGAACTGTGCGAGGTTGCCGATGTTATCGCCATATCGCTCAACCAGGTCGCTTAAATGATTTTGCTGACCGGTTTCCATTGCGGAAAAATTCTCGAAATCGAGCCCTGCGCAGAATCCTCTACCTTCTCCGGACACCACAACGGCCCGCACGGTTTTTTCTTCGGCAATCCGTTCGATGGCTGCGGCCATGGCCCTCATCATTTCATGGCTCAAGGCATTGTATTTTTCAGGACGGTTGAATCGAACATCCGCGACATGGTTTTCGATGTTGATGGTGACGAGTTCGGGCATAGGGGCGACCTCCTTGGTTGGGTGTTGATTAAAAGGGTTTAATGAATCAATCCTGGCAGAAAAAGTGCGATCTCCGGGAAGGGGATCAGTAAGAGGGTCCCGATGATCAGGGCTATCAGAAACGGGAAAACGCCTTTGAATATGGTGCCCAGCGGCACTTCCTGGGCAACGCCGCTCACCACATAAACATTTATGCCTACCGGCGGGGTGATGACGCCGATCTGGGTGATGAGAACGGTGATGACGCCGAACCAGATGGGGTCATATCCCAGAGTCATGACCACGGGATAGAAAATGGGAACGGTAAGCATGATCAGGGCAAGTGCGTCGATGAAACACCCTCCGATGAAATAGACGAGGATAATGAGGGCCATGATGGCCCATGGCGGAAGGTTAAATCCAACAATCCAATTCGCAATGTCAAAGGGGATTCGGGTAACCGCGAGGAAATGTCCGAAAACCGTTGCTCCGGCGACAATCACCATGATCATACAGGAGATTTTAGTGGTTTCGAATAGCGCCTGCCTGATCTGGGATAGTGACAGGTTTCGTCTGACAAGGGCGATGGCCAAGGCGCCGAAGGCCCCGACGGCGCCGGCTTCGGTGGGCGTGAAAAAGCCCATAAACAGGCCGCCCAGTACGATGATGACGAGAAGAATGGTTTCCGTGAGGCCTAAAAGTGATCTGCATTTTTCCCTCAACCCGAATTTCGGACCGCGGGGGGCGAGAGATGGGTTTAACTTTGTCCAGATGACGATGGTGATCATAAAGAGCGCCGTCAGAAGCAACCCGGGTAGAATGCCCGAGATGAAGAGCTCCCCGATGGATTGCTCGGTCATAATGCCGTAAATTATGAAAATGACCGAAGGCGGAATCAGAATGCCCATGGTTCCGCCGGCGGCCACCACTGCGGTGGCCAGTTTATCGCGATAATGATATTTCTTCATTTCCGGCAGGGCAACGGCGGCCATAGTGGCTGCGGTGGCATTGGTGGATCCGCAGATGGCCGAAAATCCGGTGCAGGCGCCGATGGTGGCGATGGCCAGGCCCCCCGGCCAGTGCCCGATAAATTTGTAGGCGGTTTCAAAAAGCCGGCTGCTGATCCCGGCATGAAATGCGATTTGCCCCATGAGAATAAACAGCGGGATTACGGTAAGGTTGTACGAACCGAAGACTTCGACAAGATCCACCGCCATGAGATTCATGGCCGCATCAAAGGACACCAGATTTGCGAATCCGATAAAACCGATGACGGCCATGACAAAACCCACGGGCATCCTTGAAAAAATAACGACAACCAGGGCCAGGAGCCCGAGAATGCCGACAATCGTTGGCGACATGATATGAAAAACCTCTTATCTGGATTGGAGTACTTTGATCATCAGGGCGATTACCGAAAAAACGAGCAAAAGCGTCAGGAGCGCGCATCCGGCGGCCATACCATAAACAATCGGAAAAGTCGGGATATGCAGGGTCATGGACACATCTCCCGCTGTTTTCAGTCTGCCGGCATGAGCCACCGATTCCCAGGTGATGATTCCGAACAAACAGGCGCTTGCCGATTCCGTGACGATCGCAACGATGTCCCGGGTCTTTTGAGAAAATTTCTGAATCAGAAAATCTACTGCAATGTGACCTTTCTGAAGGGATGTCTGGGCCAGGGAAAAAGAAACAAAAAGGGCGCCCAGCATTCCCACCAGCTCATAGGCTCCGGGAATCGGCACCCTGAAAGTCCTGAACAGAATATCCGCACAGGTCAGGAGCATCATGGCCATAATGGACAATGCGCCGATCATATTAAAGGCCGAGCACATTGAAGCCATCCATTTTTCCAGTCTCAGGATCAATGGCGGTCCTTTCTTTTATTTGCTTCCGTACTGACGGATCAAAGCATTGATGTTTTCGATGTACTGATTGCCCGGGAGTCCTTTTTTATCAACACCGGCGACATATTCCGCGATAACCGGTTCTACGGCTTTTTTCCATCGCTCTTTTTCATTGTCATCCAGTGAAATGAAATCATTGCCGAGGCTTGTCGTATAATCCCTTCCGGCCTTGTCGACTTCATCCCATGTTTTTCCATGGATTGCGATATACTCCCGGCTGACATCGGTGAATATGTTTTTGATATTTTCAGGGAGCTGGTTCCATTTGTTCAGATTCATCACCACGAACATGGTGGTGGTATACCCCACATTCGCACAATCCGTGGTATGCTTGATCACCTCAGCCTGCCGCCAACCCTTGAGAACCTCGATGGGGCCGATGGTGCCTTCGGCGACCCCCTTCTGAAGGGCTTCGTAAGTTTCACCCTGAGCCATGGCCACGGGAACGCCCCCGAGCGCCTCCACGACTTTTGCGCTCAAACCCGTTGAACGGATTTTCATTTTTTTCATGTCCTCAAGGGTTTTAACCGGTTTTTTGGTATGCAGAAGGCCCGGACCATGGGCATGGAGATAGAGGACTTTAACGCTTTTCAATTCCTGGGGATCGTTTTTTTTGTAAAAATCGTTGACGACGTTCGTGGCCACCGTCCCATTGGGATATCCCAATGGCAGGTCGAGTGATTCCATGACCGGAAATCGACCGAGCGTATAGGCAAAACAGGACATGCCGATATCTGAAATGCCGTTTACGACGCCGTCGAACGTCTGGTTGGCCTTGGTCAGCGTCCCTCCCGGAAATACGGTGATTTTAACGTCGCCTCCGGTTCGTTTTTCAATTTCTTTTGCCCACGCCGTTCCGACTTCACACTGGCCGTGGGTGGAAGGAAAAAAAATGCTGTAGGTCAGATCGATGGTTTCCGCCATGGCAGGAATGGGTGCCGCTGCGAAAAAAATGAAACATGGAATCAAAACAAGCATTGAGATCATATTTTTTTTCATTTTATCTCCTTTTGTGGGGTAGGTGAACGGAATGTTTTCCTTATTACTGTTTATCACCAACTGTCAAGATTTTCAGCGGCATTTCTAATCTTGTTGAAAATTGCGATGACTTTTGATAATCACGACTCTTCACAAAAACTTACAAATAACGATAAAAATCAAGGGGGACCTATGATCCGAGCAGGAGTGATCGGCGCCACAGGATATGCGGGAGCGGAACTGGTCCGGATTCTGGCCGGTCATCCGGAAACGGTACTCACCACGATAACGTCCCGCCAATATGCCGGAATCCGGTTCAGCAAAATTTATCCCGCCATGGCAGGGGTGGTGGATCTGGTCTGCGATGAACTGGTCATGGAGCGTTTGTGCGATCAGACGGACGTGGTTTTCACGGCGCTTCCCCATACCTTGCCCATGGAAATCGTTCCTGAATTACTGGAAAAAGGGAAAAAAGTCATCGACCTTTCCGCTGATTTCAGGTTTTCGGATGTTTCGCGATACGAGACTTTTTATCAGCCCCATGCGTGCGCCCACCTTTTGGAAAAGGCCGTCTACGGGCTTTGCGAAGTTTACCAAGACAGGATCAGGCACGCCCAATTGATCGGAAACCCCGGGTGTTACCCCACAAGTGTTCTTTTGCCCCTGGTTCCCCTGTTGAAAAATAAACTGATCAGGACCGAAACCCTCATCGCGGATTCCAAATCCGGGGTCAGCGGTGCGGGCCGTTCACCGGCCCTGACCTCCCTTTTTTGCGAAGTGCATGAATCCTTCAAGGCCTATAAAGTGGCCAATCACCGTCACAACCCTGAAATGGACGAGGTATTGAGCCGGGAATCGGGAGAACCGGTTCACATCACCTTTACACCCCACCTGGTGCCGATGACCCGTGGCATGCTGACCACGATATACGCGACATTGAACAAAAATGTCATTTCCGGGGACATTGATGCTTGTCTGGCCGCCCATTACAAAGGCAGCCCCTTTGTCAGACTATGCCGGGAAGAACTGCTGCCCGATACCTTGAATGTCAGGGGAACCAATTTTTGTGATATCGGTTTCAGAATAGACGGCTCATCCCGACGACTTGTTCTGATATCGGCCATCGACAACCTGGTCAAGGGGGCGGCGGGTCAGGCCGTTCAGAACATGAACATCATGCTGGGAATGGACCAGACAAAAGGATTGCGAAACGTTCCGTACCCGCTCTGACAGGGCCGTATCTGAACCCTTGACACGGGTAATTCATTCAACTACAAGGGGTTGGTATCAATCCTGACGCCTGATTAAAAAACTGGAACAAATAATGATCCTATAAAATCGAAAGGAGTTCAACATGACGGCGAAGTTAATCAAAGGCACGGACATTCGGGAAGAGATTCTCAATGAAATTACCGCGGAGGTGGCGCAAATCAAGGCGAAGCACGGAGTCGTTCCCGGGTTGGTCACAATCCTCGTGGGTGAAAATCCGGCATCGATTTCCTATGTGACCCTGAAAATTCAGACGGCCCACCGGGTCGGCTTCAAAGAGATTCAGGACAACCAGTCTCCTGATATCTCGGAAGCGGATCTTCTGGCCCTGATCGAAAAATACAACAAGGATGATTCCATCAACGGTATTCTGGTCCAGCTTCCCCTGCCCAAACATATTGATGAAAAAAAGGTCCTGAACGCCATCGATCCGGACAAGGATGTGGATGGGTTTCACCCGGTGAATGTCGGTCGTCTGATGATCGGCGGCAAGGAAGTCAAATTTCCGCCCTGTACGCCGGCCGGAATCCAGGAATTGATCGTCCGGTCCGGGGTTGAAACTTCGGGCGCCGAGACCGTCGTCGTGGGACGGTCCAATATCGTTGGAAAACCCATTGCCAACATGATGCTTCAGAAAGGACCGGGTGCCAATTCCACGGTAACCATCGTCCATACCCGGACCAAAAACATGGAAGCCCATTGCAAACGGGCCGATATCCTCATCGTGGCCGCCGGGGTTCCCAATCTGGTCAAGCCAGAATGGATCAAACCGGGAGCCTGTGTTATCGATGTGGGGGTAAACCGGATCGGTGAAAAAGTCAGCGAAAAAACCGGAAAGAAGGTGGCGATTTTAAGAGGCGACGTTGATTTCGACAAAGCCAAGGAAATCGCGGGCTTCATTACGCCGGTTCCCGGCGGCGTCGGACCCATGACCATTACCATGCTGATGAAAAATACGCTGAACTCCCTGAAGTTCAAGCTGGGCATCAACTAACCCGCAATATTAATAGCAACAGGGGGGATTTATTCCCCCTTGTTATTTATTCCCCCTGAAATTCAAGGCCTGTCGAACCTGCTTTTCAATTATCAAAACCGGTTTGTTCTCTTTTCCCTTAGACTGCAATCTTCACTATGAGGTTGATTCATCCCGGAAGATAATGGTATTGGTATGCTGATTTTTACCGCAATTAACGGAGGAAATGGAATTTAATGATAAGCTCCTTATTGACCAAAATTTTCGGCAGCAAAAATGAAAGAGAACTTAAAAAGCTTCAACCCGTCATTCAGGCCATCAATGATCTGGAACCCAAAATGAAAGGACTTACCGATGAGGCGTTAAAATCACTGACGGCTGTTTACAAGGATCGACTTCAACAGGGAGAATCCCTGGATGAATTGCTTCCGGAGGCCTTTGCAACCGTTCGGGAAGCGTCCGTCAGGACTTTAAAGATGCGGCATTTTGACGTTCAGTTGATCGGCGGCATCGTTCTTCATCGGGGTCAGATCGCCGAAATGAAAACCGGAGAAGGCAAAACACTCGTGGCCACGCTGCCGGCTTATTTAAACGCCTTAACCGGAAAAGGGTGCCACATCGTTACGGTCAACGATTATCTGGCCACCCGTGACACGAACTGGATGGGCCAGATTTTTAATTTCCTGGGGTTGTCCGTCGGCACCATCAAGCACGGGATGGATGACAAGGAACGAAAAATTGCCTATGGATCGGATATCGCTTACGGCACCAACAATGAATTCGGTTTCGACTATCTCCGGGACAACATGAAATTCGAAGCCGAGTCCATTGTTCAGGGTGATCTTCATTACGCCATCGTGGACGAAGTGGACAGTATCCTGATTGACGAGGCCAGGACCCCCTTGATCATATCCGGTCCCGCTGAAAAATCCACCCATTTGTATTACCAGGTCAATACCATTATTCCCGCTTTAAAACGGGACCAGCACTATGCGATCGATGAAAAGGCCAGGACCGTGGCACTGACCGAGGACGGCGTTGCCCGCTGCGAAAATCTTCTTCATGTGGAGAACCTCTATGACCCCCAGCATATCGAAGTGCTGCACCATATCAACCAGGCGCTGAAAGCGCACACCCTGTTCAAACGGGATGTGGATTATATCGTAAATGAGGGGGAAGTGGTCATCGTAGATGAATTCACCGGACGGTTGATGCCCGGAAGGCGGTACAGCGAAGGATTGCATCAGGCCCTGGAAGCCAAGGAAAACGTTAAAATCGAAAACGAGAACCAGACCCTGGCCACCATCACGTTCCAAAATTATTTCAGAATGTACGAGAAGCTTGCCGGAATGACCGGCACTGCGGATACGGAAGCCGCGGAATTCAAGAAAATTTACGGGCTGGACGTCGCCGTGATCCCCACGAATATGCCCATGATCCGTATAGACCATGCCGATGTCATATATAAATCCAAACGGGAAAAATATGAAGCGGTACTGGATGAAATCGGGGAACTGCACCAAAAGGGGCAGCCCGTGCTGGTGGGGACCATCTCCATCGACGTTTCGGAAAGCCTTAGTGAAAAACTGAAAAAAAGGGGGGTCCCCCATTCGATACTGAATGCCAAAAATCATCAGAAGGAAGCGGAGATCGTTTCCATGGCCGGCCAGAAAGGGATGGTAACCATTTCCACCAACATGGCCGGCAGAGGAACGGACATCGTACTGGGTGAAGGGGTGAGAGAACTGGGCGGGCTTCATATCATCGGCACCGAACGCCATGAATCCAGACGCATCGACAACCAGTTGAGGGGGCGGTCCGGTAGACAGGGGGACCCCGGTTCTTCGCGGTTCTATCTGGCGCTGGAGGATGATCTGTTGAGAATCTTCGGCGGGGAACGCATTACCTCCATTATGGAGCGTCTGGGCATGGAAAACGGAGAACCGATACAGCACAACCTGATCTCCAGAGCCATCGAAAACGCCCAGTCCAAGGTAGAGGGGCATAATTTTGATATCCGGAAACATCTCATCGAGTATGACGACGTCATGAACCAGCAGCGGGAAGTTATTTACAAGCTGCGGCGGGAAGCCTTGACCGGGACGGACATCAAACCGATCATCGAAGATTATATCGCCGAAATCGCCCAGGACATCGCCTATGATCACAGCGACCACAGGGCAAGGCCGGAAGACTGGGACTGGGAGGGGTTGAAACAATCCGTTTATAAAAAATTTCATTTTATTCCGAGGCCCTTGGAAAAGGATGCGCTGGACGGATTAACCCCGGATGCACTGGTCCAATTTGTCCATGAACAGGCCGTAAAGCGGTATGACGGGAAAGTGGCGGAGATCGGAGCGGAGCATATGCGCTATCTGGAACGCATGGTGATGCTGCAAAACCTGGACAACCTCTGGAAAGACCATCTCCTCAGTATGGATCATTTGAAAGAAGGCATCGGGCTCAGGGGCTATGCCCAGCAAAATCCCCTGCTGATTTATAAAAAAGAAGGCTATGATATGTTCGCCGATCTGATTGAGCGCATCAAGGAGGAAACCGTCGGTATTCTCTATCGAATCGAGGTGGCCAGGCCTGAGGAAATAAAGACACTTGAAAAACCCCGTCAGCAAAACCTGATTTTTTCAGGGGGAGGGGATCCGGAACCCCCTAAAAAGAAACCCGTTAAACGTGCCGACGAAAAGGTCGGCAGAAACGATTTGTGCCCCTGCGGAAGCGGGAAAAAGTTTAAAAAATGCTGCGGCCGCTGATTTTTCTCAATCCCGCGGTCTGGAAATAGACCCATGGCTCTTTACAACACAGGAATCCGATGCTTATAGTGAAACAAATCGCCCATAGACGCTCTCATTGCACGGAATATGAGCCTTATTTTCAAGGATTGAAGCAAAATGGCCCATGCAGGACCCGAAACACGTGAGGAATTACGTTCGGAGAGCCGAGAGGAGGTTGATGAACCTCCTCTGTACAAGGTGTTTCTTCTCAATGATGATTACACCACGATGGAGTTTGTGGTGAGCATTCTCAGACTGGTGTTCAAGAAAACCGAAGAGGACGCCGTGGCGATCATGTTCAACGTACACCGTCAAGGAATGGGGCTATGCGGCGTTTATCCTTTTGAGATCGCCGAGACCAAGGTCGATACGGTCCATGCCCTTGCCGTTGAAAACGGTTTTCCCTTGAAATGCATTATGGAAAAGGAATAGCGCCATGATCAGTAAAGAACTGAGCTCAACCCTTGGTTTCGCCGTAAAAGAGGCGAAAAAAAGGCGCCATGAATATGTTTGCGTCGAGCACATTCTGTTTGCCATCCTGAACGAAAGTTCCGGTGTCGCCATTATCGAAAATTGCGGCGGGAACATTGAAAATCTCCAGCATTTACTGGAAACTTTTTTAAATGAGCGGCTGGAAACCGTTCCCGAGGAAGCGGAATATGTTCTCCAGCAGACCGTCGCCTTTCAGAGAGTGATTCAGAGAGCGGTCAATCATGCCCGATCCGCAGAAAAAAATGAGGTCACCCTTGGCGATCTTCTCGCCTCCATATTCGAGGAAAAAGAATCCCATGCCGCTCATTTCCTGGAAAGCGAGGGGGTCAGCCGTCTGGATGTGCTGAATTATATCTCCCATCGCGTAACCGACAATACGGTCATCAGCCAGGAGCCGGCGCCTGTCGGCAAAATCGGAATCGATCCGAGAAAGAAAAAATCAGACCCTCTGGAACTTTACACCAGCGATCTGGTGGAAATGGCCTCCTGCGGCATGCTGGATCCCCTGATCGGGCGAGAAATAGAAATGGAAAGGACTATGCAGGTGCTGTGCCGGAGGCGAAAAAACAACCCCGTGTTTGTGGGTGACCCGGGGGTCGGGAAAACGGCAATGGCGGAAGGGCTTGCACAAAAAATATACCGGGGGCAAGTACCGGATAAACTTAAAGGATATCAAATCCTCTCCCTCGATCTTGGGGCACTCCTGGCGGGAACGAAATTCAGGGGGGATTTTGAGCAGCGGCTGAAAAATGTCATCCAGGCTCTGAAGGAGCAAAAAAATGCCATTCTCTTCATCGATGAAATCCACACCATCGTCGGGGCGGGTGCGACCAGCAGCGGATCCATGGATGCCTCCAACATTTTGAAACCGGTGCTGGCAAACGGTGAAATCCGGTGCATCGGTTCCACGACTTATGAGGAATATAAAAATCATTTTGAAAAAGACCGGGCCTTATCCAGGCGGTTTGAAAAAATCGAGGTCCCTGAACCGCCTCTGAATGAAGCTGTTGATATCCTTAAAGGGTTGCGGTCCCGGTATGAAGAGCATCACGGCATCCGGTATACGGATTCGGCCTTGAAATCCGCAGTTGAACTGTCTTCCAAATATCTGAACGATCGATATCTCCCGGACAAAGCCATTGACGTCATCGACGAAGCCGGGGCCTTTATCGCCATGTCCGGGGTTTCGCGCAGGAAAAAAATCCATACCGGAGATATTGAAAAAATCGTGGCCAAAATGGCGCGCATTCCTACCGTGAGCGTGTCCACCTCGGACCGGTCAAAACTGGAAACCCTCGAGAGCCGGTTGAAAAGCGTTGTTTTCGGACAGGACAAAGCGATTTCCTCGATGGTGACGGCCATTAAACGATCCCGTGCGGGTCTCACAACCCCGGGAAAACCCATCGGTTCTTTCCTCTTCACCGGACCTACCGGGGTGGGGAAAACCGAAGTGGCCAAGCAGGTGGCGGCTAATCTGGGCATCCAGTTTCTCCGGTATGACATGAGCGAATACATGGAAAAACATGCCGTGGCCCGTTTGATCGGGGCCCCGCCGGGATATATCGGCTTTGACCAGGGCGGACTCTTGACCGACGGGATCCGGAAACATCCCCACAGCGTACTGCTGATGGATGAGATTGAAAAAGCACACCCGGACCTGTTCAATATTTTACTTCAGGTCCTGGATCATGCCACCCTGACCGACAATAACGGCAAAAAAGCGGATTTTCGGAATGTGATCGTCATGATGACTTCCAATGCCGGCGCCCGGGAGATGAGCGCCAAAGCCATCGGTTTTGGCGAATCCACGCATCATGCCCGGGACAGGGGAAAAAAAGCCATTGAGAATCTGTTCAATCCTGAATTCAGGAACCGACTGGACGGTATTATCTACTTCAATCCGCTGGACATGAACATCATGAAGCTGATTGTCGATAAGTTCATCAGGGAATTGAATAGTCAGCTTGCGGCCCGGAAGGTTTTTCTTACCCTTTCAGACAAGGCTCGAACCTGGCTGGCCAAAAAAGGTTATGATCCGGCTTACGGCGCCCGCCCTCTCACGAGAATCATTCAGACCGAAATCAAGGATATACTTTCGGATAAAATTCTTTTCGGCGAACTTGAAAAGGGGGGTGAGGTCGCGGTGGGCCTTCACCATGATCAATTGACCTTCAAATTCAGATCCTAATTCGGCGATGCCCATTTTTTATCTGTCCGGATCCATTCAGTTTCCGCCGCCGCGTCTGGCTGAAAAGGGCGGACTCATAGCAGTGGGCGGGGATCTTGGCATTGAACGGCTTTTATCCGCCTATGAAAATGGAATTTTTCCCTGGTATTCGGAAGGCGACCCCATCCTGTGGTGGTCGCCGGACCCCCGTCTGGTCCTTTACCCCAAAAATCTCAGGGTTTCCAAAAGCCTTTTTAAGATCCTTAAAAAAGGCGTTTTTACCATCACCCTGGATCAATCCTTTGAACAGGTGATCCATGCCTGCGCGGAAAACCGTGCCGGGGAAGGGAAGGGCACATGGATCGTAAAGGACATGATAAAAGCCTATTGCCGCCTGCACCGGGCCGGTTACGCCCATTCCGTGGAGGCCTGGTATGACGGCAACCTGGCCGGAGGGTTGTACGGCGTGGCCCTGGGCAGATGCTTTTTCGGTGAATCCATGTTCACCCGGGTGAGCAATGCATCCAAAGCCGCTCTGGCCGCCCTTGTTGAAGATCTCGACCGGCAGGGGTTTCATCTGATCGACTGCCAGATGACCACACCGCATCTGCTTCGGTTGGGGGCTGAGGAAATTCCAAGGGCCAGATTCTTGAAGGAACTTGAAAAAGCGATGGCGGAAAAACTCCCGCCGGGATCATGGCATCGGCAACCCGTCTCGAATCAAAGCAAGGAAATTTTCAGGTCATGACCGAAGACTGCATTTTCTGCGACATCCTCAATGACAAAAAACCGGCGGAATTTATTTTCAAGGACGATTACCTCGTGGCCTTCAAGGATATCCGCCCCATTGCCCCGGTACACGTTTTGATCGTACCCCGGAAACATGTTCGCAGCATTAATGCTCTGGGACCGGATGATCATGACCTGATCAGCCGGATTATCCTCGCGGGAAAAAAAGCCGCAACATTATCCGGCATCGAGCGCTCCGGGTACAAACTACTCTTCAACGTGGAGAGGGGAGGGGGCCAGGTGATTTTTCACCTTCATCTGCATCTCATCGGCGGGTGGAAATAAAACACAGGCGCCTATATTTTGTTGATGGTGGATGCCATATACCCGGCTCCGAATCCGTTGTCGATATTTACGACGGCGACATTGGAGCTGCAACTGTTCAACATTGAAAAAAGAGCCGTCAGGCCCCCGAGACTGACGCCGTACCCGACACTGGTGGGAACGGCGATCACCGGTGATTTCACGAGTCCTGCCACTACGCTGGGCAAGGCCCCTTCCATTCCGGCGACAACAATCAGAACGGAAGCCGTCTCCAGGAGATCCCTGTGATCCAGAAGCCGGTGGATCCCGGCAACGCCGACATCGAATACGGATTTAACCTGATTCCCCATGGCATCGGCGGTCAGGTAGGCTTCCATGGCCACCGGGATGTCCGATGTCCCGGCGGATATCACCAGAATATCGCCTCTTCCCTGTTTGGGCAGTTTCTTTTTTTCCAGAATCAATATCCTGGCCTGCTGATGAAATACGGCATCCGGAAAATGTTTGAGGACAAGCGCCGCCTTCTCCGCATCGATGCGGGTCACCAGCACCACTTCTTCATGAAGGGCCATCCTTCCCATGATCCCGATGATTTGATCGGGGGTTTTGCCGTCCCCGAAAATCACTTCGGGAAATCCCTTGCGAAGGGAACGGTGATGGTCTATATGGGCATATTCGATGTCCTCCATCGAAAGGGTTTTAAGCCGGTTTGCGGCATCATCCACGGGGACTTTGCCCAGGGAAACATCTTTTAAAATGCTGATCAGCGTATCGTGATTCATTGCCGGAAATTCCTGTTCTCGGTTAGCGGGTTTCGGGAAACATAGAAAATATCGCAAAAAGAATCAATTGAAATCAGGTCGGCGTGGCGAATAAATCGGAGATGAACAGATGAAGATTGCGGCCATTATTCCATCGCGGTACGAATCCTCCCGGTTTGAGGGCAAACCCCTCGCCCGGATCTTGGGCAAACCCATGATCCAGTGGGTTTATGAAGGGGTTTTAAAAGCCGATCTGGTGTTGAACGATATCGTCGTCGCGACGGATGATGTGCGGATTTATGACGCGGTCCGGAATTTTGGCGGAAAAGCACTGATGACATCCCGGGAAAACAGGTCCGGTACGGATCGTGTTGCCGAAGCGGCTGAAAAAATAGGCCTGGGGCTTGATGACATCGTCATCAATGTTCAGGGGGACCAGCCCCTTTTAAATCCGGCGTGCATCAAGGACCTGGCTGCGCCTTTTTATTCGGAAAACCCGCCTGACATGTCCACGCTTGCGTTTAAAATCACGGACCCGGGGGAGATCACCAATCCCAAAGACGTCAAGGTGACCTTCGACGTGAACGGCTACGCCCTTTATTTTTCCAGATCCCCCATCCCCTTTGGCCGAAATCCCGGCATAAAATTCGACACTTACAAACATCTCGGTTTTTACGCCTACACCCGCCGATACCTGGAGACTTTCAGACGTCTGCCGGAAGGAAATCTCGAAAACATTGAGAAACTGGAGCAACTCCGGGCATTGGAATATGGCCATCGGATAAAAGTCGTCATCAGCCCCCATGATTCTCCTGAAGTGGATTTGCCGGAAGATATCGCACGGATAGAGAAGATTTTAGCATGATGCCGAAATCCCGGAGAGGCCCCTGTATCATTCAAGGGGCTGTTCCAAGATTTCACCGCCCCCATTATTTCCGGAAGGCTGCTGTTCATAGGAAGCGGGAAGCCTTTCCTCCATGAGCTTTAATTTGTAGCGGAGAAATTCCATATCCTTCTTCAGTTTGGCCGTACGGTCATCCAATCGGTTTTCTTCACGTTGTATGGCCGAATGAACATATTCTTTGTCGACTGCATCAGAGCTTAAGGCGGAAAGGTCGTTTCTCAGGGATTCGATGACCCGGGCCTGGGAATCCAGGGCTGTGCGGGTAAGTGAAATTTCCTTTTGCAAATTGCCGTTGAGTCCGCCCATTTCGGTTTTCACGCCCGCGATCTCCGTCTTAAGAGCGGTCAATTCGGTTTTGAGGCCGTCGAAGGAAGCCTGAACAGGGGCGATGCGTTGGCCGACATCGGCAAGTACATTTTTTAAGTCCTTTTTGTCCGACTTGGATTCATTGATGGAGGCAACGGTTTTTTCCAATTTGCCAAGCTTTTCGGAAAGGGACGCCGACCGGCTTTCAATTTTTGCCAGCTTTTCGGTCAATTTATTTTCCAGGTTTTTCTGGAGTTCTGAAATCTCGGCGAATTGCGCGTCCACCTGTTTTGAAATATTGCTCACAACCGTGGCACCTTCGTCCAGATTGCTTTTCACTCGCTGCTGAATGATCTGATAGGCCGACCAGATACCAAACGCAGTGGCGAGCATCACCAGAACGATAAGGAAATACACCTTCCGGTTTGTCGGCGACGATGGCGGCGGTTCGAATTCTTCCAGTTCATCCAGCTCTTCCGTTTCTTCCCGCTCTTCTTCATCCAGAAGTTCATCGTCGGGCGAATCGTCGTCAAGCCGGATTTTGAAATTATCGTTATCGTTCTTGTCCATGGTATTCATTCCCATTCAATGGTGCCGGGGGGTTTGGAGCTGATATCGTAAACCACACGGTTCACGCCGGACACTTCATTAATGATCCGGTTGGAAATGCTCCCGAGAAGTTTCGGGGGGAGTTTTGCCCAGTCCGCCGTCATGGCGTCCTTGCTGGTGACGGCGCGAATGGCGATGATATTTTCATAGGTCCGCTGGTCACCCATGACGCCCACGCTTTTGATGGGTAGCAGAACGGCAAAGGACTGCCAGAGCTTTCGATAATAACCCGCCTTTTTAATCTCTTCCAGGAGGATTTCATCAGCGTCCCTTAAAATCGTTAAGCGCTTTTCGGTGATTTCACCGATCACGCGAATGGCAAGACCCGGCCCCGGAAAGGGCTGCCGCCACACCAGTTCGTCGGGGATGCCCAGCTCTTTGCCCAGGATCCTGACTTCGTCCTTGAACAGGTAGCGGAGAGGCTCCACCAGCTTAAGCTTCATTTTTTTCGGCAATCCGCCTACATTGTGATGGCTTTTGATCACCGCGGTGGGCCCGCCGAAGGCGGACTGGGACTCGATCACATCGGGGTAAAGGGTGCCCTGGGCCAGAAACTCGGCCCCTTTGATTTTACCGGCCTCGGCTTCAAACACATCCATAAAGACCTTGCCGATGATCTTCCGTTTTTTTTCCGGATTCGTCACCTTGGACAAGGGTTTTAAAAAACGGCGTTTGGCGGCGATAAAACGGATATTCAGGTTAAGCCGTTCCTGTAACGTGACTTTGAGTTTATCCCCTTCATTTTTTCTCAACAGACCATTGTCGATAAAAATGCAGGTCAGGCGGGAGCCGATGGCTTTATGGATCAAAACCGCGGCCACGGAAGAATCCACCCCGCCGCTTAACCCTAAAACAACCTGCTTTCCCGCTGTTCTCTCCCGTATTTGCGCGATGGCGTCGTCGGCGAAGGACTTCATGGTCCAATCCGGCTTGCAACCGCAGATCTCCAGAAGAAAATTTTTCAGAATGATTTTTCCTTTATCCGTATGGTGGACTTCGGGATGAAACTGAAGCGCGTAAAAGCCGTTTTTCGGGTCCTGAGCCGCTGCAATCGGGGTATTTTTCGTTGATGCCAGGATTGTAAATCCCTTCGGGAGCCTTTCAATGGAATCCCCGTGACTCATCCAGCAGGTGGTGGGGGATTCTACGCCTTTAAACAGGGGGCTTTCCGCGACAATGTTCAGTTCGGCAAACCCGTATTCCCGTTTTTTGGCGCCCTTGACCATTCCTCCGAGAGCGTCCACCATAAAATGAAGTCCATAACAAATCCCCAAAACGGGAATTCCTAAAGAAAACATGGCCTTATCGATCCTGGGGCTGTTTTTCTCATAAATGCTCGCGGGCCCGCCGGAAAGGATGATGCCGCGGGGATTCAGTTTTCGAATGGTATCGATCGAAATATCCGGTGCCTCAATCTGACAGTATACCTTGCATTCCCTTACTCTTCTGGCAATGAGCTGGTTGTACTGGGATCCGAAATCAATGATCAGTATCATGGGTTTTTTGGCCGTCCTTCCCCCTGGCGGTGTCTTATGTTACCATTAAACGGTTTGCCTAAACGTGCTGAATATGTTAGAGGCCTCACAAAAAGTCAACTTTAATTTGCCGAACCGGGAAAGGCTATGCATATACAAGTCATCGGAGAAACAAGGGAAAACAACTTGCCGGTTAAAAATGGCGATAAGAACCTGCCGGCGCATTTAAAGATTCAGATTTATGAAATCCAGACCCCGGCTGAAGGTGAAAAAATGCTGAAACTCGGCGTTGATCACCTTGGCAGCGTGATTCTTTCCCGCGATAACTGGAGGATTACCGAAATCCTGGATACCATCCGGTTGACCGAGGGATTGGCCGCCAAAAGCAGTCTGATTCCCCTGTACAGTAATCCGGATATAATTTACCGTACGGTGGATTATTACCGGCCCGATATCCTGCACTGCTGCGAATCCCTAACGGATAGCGGGGGTATTCGAAGGGACATCGGAAATTTTATTAAATTTCATGAAGAGTTTAAAAAAAGGTTTCCCGAAATAGAGATCATGCGCTCCCTTCCGATCGGGCAAAAGGCAAAGGCCGGCAAAACGCCAACCCTCGAACTGGGCCGTCTGTTTGAACCTGTGAGCGATTTTTTTCTGACCGACACGCTTTTGACCGGAGACGGGGATGACCCCCTTCCTGATCAACCTGAAAACGGTTTCGTCGGGGTTACCGGTAAAATCTGCGACTGGGAAACAGCCAAATTCCTGGTTGAAAAAAGCAATATCCCGGTTATACTGGCCGGCGGGATTTCTGCGGAAAATGCCTATGAAGGCGTCCTTGCGGTTCAACCGGCCGGGGTGGACAGTTGCACCAACACCAACCTGACGGACCCCGGCGGCAAAGCCATCCGGTTCAGAAAAGATCCGGAAAAGGTCCGGCTGCTGATCGAGGCCGTCAAAAGAGCGGAAACCGACATTAAACCATCACGGTAAAGGAGATATCACACCTATGTATGAATGCAGCGATTTGCGAAAAGGGCTGAAAATTGTCATTGACGGGGCCCCCCATGTCATCACGCAATACGATTTCGTCAAACCCGGAAAGGGTCAGGCGCTTTACAAGTGCAAGCTTAAAAACATGCTTACGGGTTCCCAGTTTGACAGAACGTACCGGTCCGGTGAGAAATTTCAGGAAGCAGCCCTGGAAGAAGTCCAGATGGAGTATCTTTATTTTGACGGTGAGAATTACTGCTTCATGAACACCACGACCTATGATCAGGAGGTGCTTACGCCGGCGCAGGTTGGCGATGCCAGGAATTTTCTGAAGGAAAACACCGTCTGCAACGCCCTCATGTTTGACGGGAGGGCGATTGACATCACCCTCCCGAATTTTGTCATTCTGAGAATCGTAAAGGCCGATCCCTGGGTCAAAGGGGACACGGCATCGGGCGATACCAAACCCGCGACCCTTGAAACCGGTGTGGTGATTCAGGTTCCACCATTTCTGGAAGAAGGCGAACTGATCAAAATCGACACCCGGACCGGGCAGTATGTCGAGCGGGTAAAAGAATAGCATGAAGCGGAGGTTCATTCGATTGAAACCGATAAATACCCAATTGGCCAGGATAATGATAAAAAACACCCCAACTACTACCATCCAGAATAAGAGGCAGATCACCAGCGCAGTTTTGAACCCCACCTGGCGGCTGAAAATCATCGCCAACACCAAAAGGCCGAACCCGATGAACAGCATGGCGAAGAAAAAGAGCTTTAAATATTCCCGGGTCGGATTCATATTGATTCTTCACGACCGTTTCCAACGCATGGTCAGCCGGTCATAGTATTTCTGAAAATAAAAAGATATCGTGAAAATAAGGGGTAAGCCCAAACCGGTGAGATAAACCACTCTGGCATAATTTGAATCCGGACTGTATAAATTCAACAGCAACCGGAATATAACCCTGTGAAACAGGTACATGCAAAAAGAGACATAGGCCAATTTTTGATAAACGGATTCCTTCAGCAACCTTGAAAATGCCTCTCCGAGAATAAAATCAGGGACAGGGCATAAAGCGGGTATATTCTCAAAAATCTCTTGAAGGCGAAGTTCAGCAGATCTCCCTTGCCGTTTATGGGATTGTTCATGCTTAACAGATAACCTGAAATAAAAACGAACATGCCCAGAAAGGCTTTGGTCGCAGCAACATCCCATTGGCTGTGATAAACGTTCCCCGCATAATCATCCAGATGGTGCACCCCGACAATATAGAGGATGGCAAACCCTCTTAGAAAATCCAAGTGAAGGATTCGAGGCCGATCAGGTGTAATCGCCCTTATCATCATTACCCTTTCATCGCGGCTTGTTACAAATTTTCCAGGTTTATCCCTCATTTCCCTTACCATATGGAGTGCCCCTTTTGCCAGAAACTCTTATGCATTCCGATCCTGTTTGTTTTTACGGGCCTATTTCTCAATTGACTTTTAGGATCTTCAAGCATATAAATTTATTAAGTTTTACATCTTTTGAGGATGTTCCATCGAAAGCGCCTTTGCCATAAAATTAGGGAGATAGATGATGAACCATCGGTTAAAATGCGGAAAACATGCGAAAAAAGCCCGGAAGGAGTTTGACATGAAACCCGACTATCTATCAACCTCGAAATCCGCATTGAAAAAATCGATGGATTACCATCTGCGTTGTTCCCTGTGCAAGGAACCTTGTTCAAAAGAATGCCGGGATCTCTTTCTCGCAACGGCCTATTCGCTGCGGGACCGGATGACGGAAAAAATTCTTCAGACCGAGAGAAGGTATCGGGAGAAAAAGGCCAAACGGGTCTATTATCTTTCCTTGGAGTTCCTCATTGGAAGACTGCTGAGCAATACCCTGCATAACCTCGGCATGTTTGACACCTTCAAGGAAGTGTTGATGGATGAGGGAATCGATATCGAAGAGGTCAGGGAACAGGAAAATGACGCGGGGCTTGGAAACGGGGGTCTCGGCCGGCTGGCGGCCTGCTTTCTGGATTCCATGGCAAGCCTTCGGATAGCCGGGTTCGGTTATGGAATCCATTATGAATACGGTCTTTTCAGGCAGGACATCGATAACGGCTACCAGAGGGAAAAGCCGGACAACTGGCTGTCGGAGTTCAACCCCTGGGAGATCAAACGCACCGATGAGAAATGTATCATACCGATATACGGACGGATCGAACACTTTCAGGATCGTGCGGGCGATTACAACCCCATGTGGCTCGACTGGAAGATAATTATCGGAATTCCGTTCGATATACCCATTGTCGGGTACGGGGGAGAGACGGTAAACTGGCTGCGTCTCTATGGCGCAGGGTCTTCGTCGGAGTTTGACATCCAGATTTTCAATGAGGGTGATTATTTTCGTGCGGTGGAACAGAAGGTCTCTTCTGAAACCATCACCAAAATGCTTTACCCTTTAGACACCATCAAGTCGGGTAGGGAGCTCCGTCTGGTGCAGGAATACTTTCTGGTCGCCTGTTCTTTGCGCGATATTATCCGTCGCTATTTAAAGGATCATGAGAATTTCGATGAATTCGCCGACCATGTGGCCATTCAGATGAACGACACCCATCCTTCCCTCGCCGTACCGGAGTTGATGCGGCTTCTCGTGGACGAATATGCTTTGCCATGGGACCACGCCTGGAAAATCACGCGGGAAACGCTGGCCTATACAAACCACACGATCCTCTCCGAAGCCCTTGAAAAATGGCCTGTCAGTCTTCTCGAACAGGTTATCCCCCGCCATCTGCAGATCATTTATGAAATCAACCAGCAGTTTCTCGAGGAGGTGGCATCGCTTCACCCCGGCCACATCGATCTTATCCAACGCATGTCTCTGGTTGAGGAGGGGGAGAACAAACAGGTCAGAATGGCCCATCTGGCCATAGTGGGTTCGCATTCCATCAATGGGGTTT
Source organism: Desulfobacteraceae bacterium UBA5616 (assembly GCA_002423615.1). Taxonomy (GTDB): domain Bacteria; phylum Desulfobacterota; class Desulfobacteria; order Desulfobacterales; family UBA5616; genus UBA5616. Next base: position 20,694 of record DIKO01000092.1, on the reverse strand, counting down.
CCGCCCTTCATACGGAAATATTGAAAAAAAATAATTTTTCCGATTTTTACGCGCTTTGGCCGAAAAGGTTTATCAATATCACCAACGGCATCACGCAAAGGCGGTGGCTTCTGGAAGCCAATCCCCTGTTGGCAGGGCTCATCAGCCAAACCCTTGGAGATCAATGGATTACCGATCTTACCCGGCTTCGAGAGCTCGAGGGGTTCGCCGATCTGGAAGCTTTCCAGGATTCATTTCGGAAGATAAAACGGCTGAATAAAGAAGCTCTGGCCGGGATCATTTCCGCAACTGCGCGTGTTTCTGTTGACCCCGACGCGTTGTTTGACGTTCACGTTAAAAGGATTCATGAGTATAAACGACAGTTGTTGAAGATCATGCAGATTGTATATGAATATCTTGCGATCATCAGGGAAGAAAAACTGCCGGCGGTTCCCAAGACCTATATTTTTGCGGGCAAGGCGGCGCCCGGATACTGGGTGGCCAAACAAATGATCAAACTGATCCATAACGTGGCACAGGTTATTAATCAGGATAGACGGGTAAAGGACGTTCTGAAGGTGGTCTTTCTGCCGGATTATCGTGTCTCTCTGGCTCAAAAAATGATCCCTGCCGCAGACCTGAGTGAACAGATATCCATGGCCGGCACGGAGGCTTCCGGAACCGGGAATATGAAATTCATGTTGAACGGTGCCTTGACCGTGGGGACACTGGACGGTGCGAATATTGAAATGCTTGAGGCGGCGGGCCAGGAAAATTTCTTTATTTTCGGTCTGACCGCGCAAGAGATTACAGAGATGAAGGAAAAAAATACCTATCATCCCACGGAATATTACCACCGATACCCGGAAGTGCGCCTTGTAATGAACGCCTTCCGGGATGATGTCTTCTGTCCCTCGGAACCCGGACTTTTTCAGTGGATTTACCATCGCGTGATGAACAATGAAGATACTTATTTTCACCTGCCGGATCTTCTTTCATACATCAAGGTTCAGGACAAAATCATATCGGCATATCAGGACCCTGCATCCTGGACCCAAAAGGCCATTCTGAATGTTGCCCGGTCGGGAAAATTTTCCAGCGACAGAGCCATTGGCGAGTATGCTCGCTTCATCTGGAATGCAAAAACCGGGGCATAATGGCCATGGAAGAAAAAATGGTCGCCGCGATTGAACATTTTGAACGCGGCGAGAAGGTTTCCGAGGATGTCAGTCCCCTGGGTTTTGGATTTAAAGAGAGGAAAACGCAAATTCTGGAAAGGAAATTATGCAGCTGCAACAGAAGAAAACAGGAGATGTTCTGCTGGTAAAACCCCTGGAAAAAAGGATCGACGCTGCCACCGCCGCGGAATTCAAGGACAAGATGAGCGACTGGATTGTTTCCGGAAACCGCCTGATTGTACTGAACCTCTCTGAAGTGGATTTTATTGACAGCAGCGGTCTTGGGGCCATTGTTTCAGGCCTTAAAAAGATGGGAAATAACGGAAATCTGGTGATCTGTGCCGTCAGGGAAACCGTGATGAGCCTTTTCAGGCTCACCCGCATGAATCGGGTGTTCGAAATCTTCTCTTCAGAGGATGAGGCTATCCAGGCCCTTTCGAACAAGGGGTAAAAATGGAATCGGCAAACAGGATCAGGCTTGTTATCGAAAGCAGGTTTGAGAATATTTTCCTGATCGGGGGGGCCGTGCGCGGCATCGCCGCAACGCTCGCTTTTGACGAAACCATCTGCTACCATCTCGAGCTTTGTGTGGTGGAGGCGGTGAACAACACCCTCAAACACGCCTATGATTGCGAACCAGGGCATTCGGTGGAGGTCGAAATCCTCATTCATCAGGACCGAATTATTTTTAAGATCCGTGACACCGGGAAAAGCATGCACGCGGGAAAAGTAGAGCCCCTGCAATTTGAGCCCGGGAATGTGGAATCGGTGCCCGAACGGGGGATGGGACGATTTATCATGGATGCTCTCATGGATGAGGTGAGTTATGAAACCGTGAATGGAAGAAATATATTGAGCATGACCAAGTTTTTAAAAAGGGAAGAACAATCCTCCTGAAAAAGAGGGGAGAACGGACTGTCGGCCATGAAAACCCAATCAATACAGATACCGATTTTTGCGGTGGGGAAAGGGTGGCTTGTGGTGGAAAAGCCTGCCGGGATTTCCGTCCATAATGAACCGGGAAAGGATCTGTGCTCTCTGGTTCTGGCCGTGATCCGGAATTCCGTGAAAGCCGCAGATATGATTGAGATGTCCGCGGAATTCGGGGTCCATGCGGTCCACAGGCTGGACAAGGAAACCAGCGGCCTGGTTTTACTCGCCGTAGATTCCGACGCGTTCCATTATCTCTCCCGGCAGTTTGAATCTCACCAGGTGAAAAAACATTATACCGCCATCCTGCATGGACGGCTTGAACAACCAGAGGACAATGAAGAATGGGGTGAATGGCAATGGGCTTTGGCAAAGACCGCCGGCGGACGCGTCAATCCCCAGGGTTCCGGTGAAAGAAAGCCGTGCACTACCCGATATCGGATCCTTGAATACAGCGATCATTATACGCTTGCGAAAATTGAGCTTATGACCGGGCGGAAACACCAGATCCGGCGCCATGCAAAGATAGCCGGACATCCGGTGGTCGGGGATCCGCGATACGGATCGGCCCGTGCGGTCAGATTCCTTAAGGAAAATCATCATTTTGAACGCCTCGCCCTTCATGCGTTTGGGCTGGCTTTTTCCCCACCGGATTCAAAAACCGTCAAAACCATGCAGACTGAAGAGATCCCCGAAGAGATGAAGAATCTGTTTCATGGGGTGATACCGACAATCGTGGAATGAGGGGCCAATCGAAAAATCCCTCACCCTTGTACCCTGAAAAATTGCTTGACACGAATAGACGACCGGTCTAATAATTTGGCGAACATGCATGGCGGTTAATCCGAATCGTTCCCAACAGCCCTTTAATCCAAACCATCTTTCCATGCCCATGATCAATCACCCGCAACAACAGGAGAACAGGTGACATGAGTGATGAAATTTATTACCGACTGGCAAAAGTGCTGGACACGCTTCCCAACGGTTTCCCCGCAACCAGTTCCGGCGTTGAAATCAGGCTGCTGAAGAAAATCTTCGAACCCGATGAAGCGGAATTGTTCTGCGATTTACGGCTGTCCTTTGAAACAGCAGCTCAAATCGCGGAAAGGACCGGCCGCCCTCTGGAAGGCCTTGAAGAAAAACTCCTGAAAATGCGGGAGAGGGGGGAACTGATGTCCGTCAATCTGGGCGGGGTGCACCTGTTCAAAATGGTGCCCTGGGTCTTCGGAATCTTCGAATTCCAGCTACCTCGGCTGGATAGGGAGTTTGTTGAGTTAAATGAAGAATTCATGGTCGATTACGGCAGGCAGTTCTTCGGGAATACCCCCCAGATGATGCAGACCCTGCCTATCGAGGAGGAAATCAAATCCATACAGGAGGCCCTGCCCTACGAGCGGGTGTCCACCCTTGTGGACACCAGTCAGTCGATCATGGTGATGGAATGCATCTGCAAAAAAGAACAGGCCATAAAGGATAACCGCTGCGAGAAGCCCCTGGAGGTGTGCATGGCATTTGCTCCCATACCCGGGGTGTTCGACGACAGCAAGAACGGCCGGGTGGTGGGCCGGGACGAAGCCAAGGCGATTCTTAGAAAAGCCGAGGATGCCGGTCTGGTTCACATGACCGGCAATATTCAGGAAGGCCGGTTTTACATCTGCAACTGCTGCGGCTGCTGCTGCGGGGTATTACGCGGTATCAACGAACTGGGGATCCCGGCGTCAACCGTGGTCAATTCCCATTATTACGCCGTTATCGATCCCGGTGCCTGCACGATGTGCGGCGTCTGCGCCGATGAGCGGTGCCAGGTCAATGCCATCGAAGAGGGGGATGATGCTTACAGGGTGGTCCCGGAAAAATGCATCGGATGCGGACTTTGCGTGACCACATGTCCTGTTGAGGCCATCGGACTTGTCCGAAAGGATGCGGCGGATATTGTACCGCCCCCGGCCGATGAAAAAGAATGGTACCGGGAAAGAGGCCGAAGGCGCGGGGTGGATTTCAGCCGATATGAATGATATCTCAATTACCGGAAGGAACCGGGTTCATTTCTCCACCGGTTCCTCCGGATTTTCCGGAGCATCGGTTGTTACTTCTGATATTTTTCCGACCATGTACTTATTGATGCGGTTGCCTTCTTTTTCCAGAACCGCCACATGGAATTTGCCCACGGTAAACTCATCTTTTTCATCGGGAATCCGTCCCGAAATATCCATGATATAACCCGAAAAGGTATCATAGTACTCGGATTCCGGTATATCCATGGCCAGGGCTTCATTGACTTCTCCGATTTCCGCTTTTCCCAGGACGATCCACCGGTCTTCCTCGATGTTCTGAATAAGGGGTTCCTCCCGGTCCGATTCATCGACGATATCGCCCACCAGTTCTTCCAGAGCATCCTCCAGGGTGATGAGACCGGAAACCCCCCCGTGTTCGTCGATAAGGATGGCCATGTGACTTTTTCGCTTTTTAAACTCCTGAAGCAGGGTGTCCAGCTTAATGTTCTCAGGAATGAAGTAGGGCGGCGTCATGATTTTCTTAAGGTCGGTTTTCCCGCTGGATGTGGCGAACTGCAAAAACAGGTCCTTGATGTTCACGATTCCCACGATATGGTCCATGTCGTCCTCGATGACCGGAATGCGGGTGTAGCCGGATTTCAGGATTTCCTCCATTTTAAACGGCTGGTCGGCCTGAATGACGAACATGTCGGCCCTGGGGGTCATGATTTCAGAAGCGCTGGTGTCGTCCAGTTCAAAAATATTGTGAATCAGTTCCACTTCCCTTTCCTTGATCTCCCCTTCTTCTTCAACGACCTCAACGAAGGTGATCAATTCTTCTTCGGTAATGGCCGTTCTCTTTTGAATTTTGCCGGTTAGCCTGGGAATGAAATTGAGCAAAAAAATAATCGGCGAAAGAAAAATGGAAAGCCAGTAAATGGGATAGATGACGATTCTGGAAATCATTACGCTGTTGCGGGTGGCAACGGATTTCGGAAATACTTCGCCGAAAACCAGAATCAGAAAGGTCATGCCCCCCGTGGCGTATCCCACGGCATTATTGGGGAAAAGCTGAAGCGCTAAGGATGTGGCAAGGGCCGAACTGCCGATATTGACGACATTGTTGCCGATCAAGACCGTTGAAAGAAGTTTGTGCGGGTCTTGTTTCATCTGGAAAATCAGGTGGTCGACTTTGGATTTGGATTTGGCCAGATGCCTGGCCTTTGTTTTGCTGATGGAGAAGAGGGCGGTTTCAGAGGCTGAAAAAAAACCGGACAAAAACAAAAGAATAAACAAAATGATGAATTCACCGGTCATAAACAATATCCCTGGATGAATACGGATGTGGTTTGGCCCTTGTACAAAACGGGCGTGCGAAATGAAATGTTACCGGTGTGGGGGTCGTCCAATCCTTGCCGTTCTTTCATTAAATAAAATTCAGGGGTTTCGTAAGACTGCGACTCATTCTTTGTATAACTTAATTTTTTTCTTTTTTAAAGGAAATTATGATAATGTCGGTCCGGTTTATGGCTCCAGGAGTTCAGGCATGGATGCCGAAATACCGTTAAATGAAAGAATTGCATCCGATTCATTTTCTATGGACATCAACGAATATATCGCATCCCTGAAATCATCCAGGCGTCTGGGAAACCAGGTGGTTTTTCATCAGATTCTTCCCGAATCCCCCCCAGTCTACGGGGTTCCGTTAAAGAAATGGTCCCGGGAAGTCCGGGCCGCATTGGCGAACGAGGGGATTTCGCGGCTGTATGAACATCAGACCAGGGCCATTGACCTCATCCGGCAGGGAAAACATACAGTGGTTGCCACGCCCACGGCAAGCGGAAAGTCCCTGATTTACAACCTGCCTGTGATGGAAAGCATACTGGAGAACCCGTTGTCCCGGGCCTTGTATCTTTTTCCCCTAAAAGCGCTGGCACAGGATCAGGTTCAAAAATTCCGGGCCTTATCCGCAGGTGCTGGACCTGTTTCGTCGACAGCCGCGATTTATGACGGAGACACCACCTCCTGGTTCAGGAAAAAAATCCGGGAAACCCCCCCCCATGTCATCATGACCAACCCGGAAATGCTCCACCTGTCTTTTCTGCCTCACCACTTGAAATGGCGTGACTTTTTATCCGGCCTGAAATTTGTGGTGGTGGACGAGGTCCACACGTATCGTGGGGTCATGGGGTCTCACATGGCCCAGGTTTTCCGTCGATTAAACCGGATAACAGCCCGGTACGGCGCATTTCCGGTTTATATCTTCTGTTCGGCCACGATATCCAATCCTTCCCAGCTTTCGGAACAGTTGACCGGGCTTGATGTTAAAGAAATTACCCTGAGCGGGGCTCCCCGCGGGAAACGGCATCTGGTTTTCATGGACCCTGTTGACGGGGCTGCCCAGATGGCCATACAACTTTTAAAGGCGGCCCTCCACCGGGGATTAAGGACCATCGTATACGCCCAGTCCAGAAAAATGACCGAACTTATCGCCATGTGGTCCCAGAACCGTTCCGGAGAATTCTCCGGAAAGATCAGCGCCTACCGGGCGGGGTTTCTCCCGGAGGAAAGAAGGGAAATCGAATCCAGACTGAACAGCGGCGAACTGCTCGCCGTGATCACCACCAGCGCCCTGGAACTCGGCATTGACATCGGCGACCTGGATCTCTGTATTCTGGTGGGATATCCGGGAACCATCGTTTCGACTTTTCAGAGAGGCGGGAGGGTAGGGCGAAGCGGCCAGGATTCCGCCCTGGTGCTGATCGCCGGCGAGGACGCCCTGGATCAGTATTTCATGCGTCATCCCCTCGAGATCCTCTCCCGGGAACCGGAGGCGGCCGTCATCAATCCATACAACCCCCATATCCTTTCCCGGCATTTGACCTGTGCGGCAGCCGAAATTCCCCTGGAACAGGGAGAACCCTTTCTGCTTCCCCCACCGGTGAAAAGGGCTTTGGCCGATCTGGAAGAAAAAGGGCTGCTGCTGCAGAGTGCCCGGGGCGGCCAATGGCATCCAGGCCGGAGATCGCCCCATCGGGAAGTGGATTTAAGAGGTTCAGGCAATCCCTATGTCATTATTGACCGGATTTCGGGAAACGTCATTGGTGAAATAGACGAGTTCCGGGCCTTCAAGGAAACCCATCCCGGTGCCGTCTACCTGCACATGGGCGAAACATGGCTGGTCCGGAATCTGGATATTGTCTCCCGAACGGCCAGGGCAATACCCACCAAGGTGAATTACTATACCCGTGTCACCTCTCATAAAGACACCGAAATTCTGGAGGTTTACGAAGAAAAAACCATTGGGGACACCCTCGTCCGGACGGGTCGCCTAAAGGTCGTGGACCAGGTCACGGGTTATGAAAAATGGGCTATTTACACGAAAACCAAGCTGAATCGGGTGGAACTGGACCTTCCCCCCCTGATTTTTGAAACCGACGGGTTGTGGTTTGTTATTCCCGTCGAAATTCAAAAGGAGGCCGAGGTCCGCTACCTTCATTTCATGGGGGGCATTCATGCCCTTGAGCATGCGGCCATTGGCATTTTTCCCCTTCTGGTTCTCACGGACAGAAACGACCTGGGAGGCATATCCACGCCCCATCATGCCCAATCCGGAGGGCCGGCCGTATTCATTTACGACGGCGTCGCCGGCGGTGCGGGCTTGAGCCGCCAGGCATTTTTCAAGGCCGAATCCCTTCTTCAATATACCTTTAATGCGATAAAAGACTGCCCGTGCGAAACCGGATGCCCGTCCTGCGTCCATTCTCCCAAATGCGGTTCCGGAAATCGGCCCATTGACAAGGCTTCAGCCCTTTTCATTCTCCAGGAAATGATCCGGCCGAACGGGAAGATCACCCGGACGGATTCCCTAAAATACCCGGAGGTCTTTTCCCAGGCGAAGAGAAGCCCGAAAAATATCCGGTTGAAGCGAAAAAGAAGAGTCCGGATAAGCCCTGAAACGGAGGCGGTCATCTCAACCGGCGCTCCGGAGGCGGCCGCCGATTTCTGCGTGCTGGACATTGAAACCCAGCGTTCGGCCGAAGAAGTTGGGGGGTGGAACAGGGCCGATCTGATGAAGGTGAGCTGTGCGGTACTCTACGACGGCACCCGGGATGTTTATCTGGAATACCTGGAACATCAGATTTCCGATCTTTTAAATGATCTCAACCAGTTTCATACCGTCGTGGGGTTCAACATCAAGCGTTTCGACTACCGGGTCTTAAGCGGATATACGGATTTTGATTTCAGCGGTCTCAATACCGTGGACATTCTGGAAGATGTGCATCAGCGACTGGGATACCGACTGTCCCTGGACCATTTGTCCAAAGCCACCCTGGGAGCGGAAAAAACCGCCGATGGTCTGATGGCCCTGAAATGGTGGAAAGAAGGCAAAATCCGGAATATCATCGACTACTGCAAGGTGGATGTCCAAATCACCAAAAACTTGTTTTTATTCGGCAAAATAAACGGTTATCTGCTTTTTACCAACAAGGCCAAACAGATGGTGAGACTCCCGGTAAATTGGTGATTCATACCACGCAGATATTGCCCAGCCGCTGATCATAGAGCTTTCCCACACCGTATTCACTCCGGCGCATGAATTTTTCCTTGGAAGGCCCGATGATCTGCATTTCGGGGTGCTTCAACTGAACGTCCAGGGCAATGCGCATCTCCTTGGTGCATCCCGTGCTGAAGGTGGCGTCTTTACCCACCCATTCCGGAGGGATTTTTTTATTCATCAGCTTGAAGGCGATGGCGATGTCCTCGTAGGTTTGAAAGCGCCAGATATCGATATAACCGCTTTTCTGAACAATTTCCCACATGTACATCAGGTCGTCGGCATCCATGCCTGCTTCAAAGTATTCCGAAGGGTTGATGATGAAGGTCTCAACCGATTGTTCCTTCAGGTACTGGACGAAAAGAGACATGATTTGTTTCGCCATTTCGATCTTTCCCGGAAGTGATCCGATGATACCGCTGTAAAACATTACGGTCATTCCCTGCTTTTTGGCGGACTTCATATTGCTGATGATGGCACCGGCCTTGTTTTCCAGGTCCTTGTGGGAAAATTTGACCACTGAAGGGTGTACGGGTTTGAACGCAATTTCCGCACCGCCGTCCTCATTCCGGGAAATATTATAAATATCCTGTGTGAATTGAAAATGGGTTTCGAAAAAACGGCGTTTTTGATCGGTTCCCCTGGAGACAACCCCATCCACTTCCTTGAAAATTCTTGCAAAGGTCACCGTTGTCAGTATCAGGTTCAAATTTTCCCGGACGCCGTCGGAAATGGCCATGATTTTTTGGTCGCTTCTCAAAATGCTGACCAGTTCGTTCTTGCTGAGGTTCCTTTCCTGGATCAGATAGACATTTTCAAGAGCCTTGATCAGAATCTCCTCTTCCTGAATGTCATAAAAATCAACCTTGGTGTAAAGCGCGCCGTCTTTGAAAGCGATGATGATTTTGTGCCCCATTTTTTCCAGGTACCGGATAATGAGGAAATCCACCATAACCTCCCCGGATTCGTCGGCGAGCCAGAGGATTTTTTTCGGGCCTTTATCAAGAGCCGGTTCTCCATTCCCGGGTATCCCCAGAAGTTCGAAAAACCGTTCCACCCCGTTCCCGGTTATGGGCAGGTCGAAGAGACGGTGGTAGTCTTCCTCGGCATAGGTTTTAAAATCATCCGAGTCCCATAAGCGTTTTTCCACGGCAAGAGTGATCAACCGCCTGATTTCAATGTGATCCGCCCGCTGTTTGATTTTTGAAAGATTTCCGGGAAGATCCCTGAAATCCGCTATCCCGGCCCGGTCGATGGCATGAAGGAAGGCTTCGGAGCAAAGGGCGCCTTGAACCCGCTGATACCGGGTATTTTTTTCCATGATGAAGGGGTCTTCGATCTGAGTCCGGCGAAGAAACATACCCAGCAGGCGTTTTTCTACCCGTGACGGCAGCATGATCTCGTCCCTGGTTTCATGCTTGAATTTGATGATGATCAAAGATTCCAGGAATTCCTTTTCCCGTTTGTCTTCTATCTGTTTGTCGATGAGCCCCAGTATCCTCTGGAACACCTCGTTGTATTTTTTCTGGATAAAGGCCGATTTGTTACGGGTCATAATGGCCTCGAACATTCGGTCCGAGCAGGGGTAATACCGGACATCACCTTCCGTATAAACCATGAACCGGATCTGTTCCGGAGTGCAGGCATGGTCCGGATTGGTATAATAATCCAGATGGTTTTCAATAAAAAAGGCATTGAACCAGGCATCCACTTCCGGGCTGATGCCTGCCTGATAAATGGCTCTGGCCTCCTCCGGCCGCAATCCTTCAAACTCATGGTCCTTGTTCATTATTATTGTCTCCTTTGCGATTGCCGATCCGACTTTCTGCCGAGTCAGGGTGAGGGCTCGAGATTTTTAAGAATCACCTGCGCTTCAGGGGACCAGGCCTGAATCATTTTCAGTTCTTCCGTCCTTATTTCTCTCCATGAAGTCTGGTAGAAAGTATCATTGTTGATGGATGTCACGGGTTTGAATTTGGCCACCTCCATGGAAGGGGGCGGCCCCGGATGATACTCGATCCAGATGATTTTATCGATGCTCAGCTTAAAGTCCCGGCACACGCTTTTCACCAGTTCGGATGCGTAATTGGTTGCCGACGCGCCTTCTCCCGTATCCCATACGATCACCGCTATGGGCTTCAGCATTCGAACTTCCGGTTTGGCTCTGGACAGATCAACGATCTTCAGCCAGTAGGCCCCGGCCCACCAGTTTACCGGGTGAATCCGGCCTGTTTTTATACCCGTCCAACTGTATTTTCCGTCAAAAATTATCATGGGTGGTACACGGTAGGGTCATCGACCCCCGCTTCTCTGAATCCTTTTTTCCGGATGACGCAACTGTCGCATTTTCCGCAGGCCATACCTTCTGCGGGATTATAGCAGCTGTGGGTCAGGGAATAGTCAACGCCCAGTTCCAGGCCCTTGCGGATAATTTGCGCCTTGGACATCCGGATCAGGGGCGTATGGATGGTGATACGCAGGCGACCCTCAACCGAGCCCTTTAAGGCAAGATTGGCCATTTTTTCAAACGCATCGATAAATTCGGGACGGCAGTCCGGGTATCCGCTGTAATCCACGGCATTGACGCCGATGAAAATATCGGCGCATCCCAGCACCTCGGCCCAGGCCAGGGCATAAGAGAGGAAAATGGTGTTCCGGGCCGGTACATAGGTCACCGGGATGCCTTTCGCCCGGTTCTCATCAAAATCCGGCACATCAATATCATCGGTCAGAGCGGAACCGCCGATCTGACGCAGATCGATCCGGTTCACCAGGTGTTTGATGACGTTGAATCGCCGGGCGATGTTTTTTGCAGCCGACAGCTCGTGATGATGCCGCTGCCCGTAATCAAAACTCAGGCTGTACAGGGAAAAGCCCATGTTTTCGGCAATGGCCATCACCGTGGTGGAGTCCAATCCCCCACTGGACAGGATGACGGCCTTTTTCCGGCTTTCACTCATCTTTGCACTCGATTCTTTCGGTATCTCCGTTCCCTTGATTTATCGGCCGCCAACTTCACACACCCTTTTCAATACCGGGCCAGATGATCTTATGGAGCTGCAGGTGAAGCCTGACCTTAAGTCCGTCCGAGAGAATCCATCCGGCGAGACGGTCCAGTGGCAATTTCCCGTAGGCCGGTGAAAACAGCACGTGGTCCATGGCCAGGTGAGGGGAAATCAGCGGCAGTCTGTTTTTGGAGAACCGGTAATCCTGTTCATCGGCGATCACGAATTTGATCTGATCCCGGGGATTCAGAAGGGAGAGGTTTCTCAGCACAAAGGCTTCACTCTCTCCGCTGGAAGGACATTTGATATCCATGATTTTAATGCAGTTCTCATCCACCCGGCCGATGTCCAGACTGCCGTTGGTTTCCAGCAGGACTTTATACCCAAGCGTGACCAGCCGGGATATGAGCATGGGGGTTTCGGCCTGAAACAGGGGCTCCCCGCCGGTAATCTCAACGAGATTGCAGTGAAAAAAAGCGATCCTTTCCTCAATCTCACCCAATTCCATGGGTATCCCGTTTTCCCAGGCATAACGGGTGTCGCAATAGGAGCATCTCAGATTGCACCCGGAAAGCCTTATGAAAACACACGGCAGGCCGGCATCCAGGGATTCGCCCTGGATACTGTGGAATATTTCATTTACATTAATCGTCATTTATTTTAAGTGTCGGACAACGTGAAGTTTCGCCATTTTCGGCGTCAGTTTCAATTTATCAATATACCATTGGGTTTATTTAGTAAATAACAAGTTGGTCCCGTGCCCGGAGCACGATGGGCGTCTCTGCAACATCGAACAGGGGAAACTTGAATACCCAATAGATCAGGAAGGAGATATCGGATGACCTATTCCCAGATCGCCTGCGAGGTTAAAGACAAAATTCTCACCATCACCCTGAATCGGCCCGAAAAGCTCAATGCCTTTACCGATTACGTCATGGCGCCCGAACTCCTGGATGCTTTTGACCGGGCTGATGAGGACGATAATGTCAGGGTGGTCATTGTCACCGGAGCAGGCAGAGGATTTTGCGCCGGCCATGACCTTGACGAGGGTTTTGATTATGAAGATCAGGCCGATGCCACGATCGACACGCACCGGGACATCGGCGGCATGGTTTCCCTGCGTATCTATGAGATGAAAAAACCGGTGATCGCCGCCATCAACGGGGCGGCCATCGGGGTCGGCATCACCATGACCCTGCCCATGGACATCCGGATCGCTTCGGAAAAGGCCAAAATCGGCTTTGTATTTGCAAAACTGGGCATTGTCAATGAAGCCTGCAGCAACTGGTTTTTGCCCAGAATCGTGGGTATCAGCAGGGCTGCCGAGTGGTCCTATACCGGCCGGATTTTCGATGCGGGCGAAGCCCTGGCCGGTGGTCTGGTAAGCCAGGTCGTTCCCCAGGAACAGCTTTACGACAAGGCCATAACGATCGCCCGGGAAATAGCCGACAACACCTCCGCCGTATCCATACCCCTGACCCGTCAGATGCTGTGGAAAATGCTGGGTGCGGATCATCCCATGGAAGCCCACCGGATTGAGTCCAAATGCATTTTCGCCCTTGGCCTGACCCCCGATTCAAAGGAAGCGGTAAAGGCCTTCCATGAAAAACGAAAGCCGGATTTCATCATGAAAGCCAGCACCGACATGCCCGGTTTTTTTCCCTGGTGGCCGAAAAAAGACTTTTAAACATGGCATGAATGGAAAATCCGGAATGAAGAAAACCGAAAAATCAGGGTCCAAGCGGAAAAAGACCCTGGAGTATGATCATATCATCGTCAAAGGCGCCAGGGAACACAATCTCAAGGATGTTTATGTAGAGCTGCCGAAAAAGAAGCTCATCGTGTTTACCGGCGTGTCTGGCTCGGGGAAATCCAGTCTGGCCTTTGATACCATTTTTGCCGAAGGCCAGCGGCGGTACATTGAATCGTTGTCCGCCTATGCCAGGCAATTTCTGGGGCAGTTGGAGAAGCCTAAGTACGATACCATCAAGGGGCTGTCTCCCACCATCTCCATCGAACAGAAGTCGGCGAGCAAAAACCCCCGGTCAACGGTGGGCACCATCACCGAGATCTATGACTATCTGAGAGTCCTTTTTGCGCGGATCGGGATTCAGTACTGCCACAAATGCGGAAACCCGGTGGGCAGGGGAGATGCGGAAAGCATGGTGAACCAGATCCTGGCCATGCCGGAATCCACCCGGATCCTGCTCCTTGCGCCCGTCATTGAAAACCGGAAAGGGGAACACCGGGAACTTCTGGAGGAATTGAAACGGGATGGCTTCGCCAGGATCCGGATTGACGGCGTGGTTCAGGAACTGGCCAATGTGCAGAGCCTGGCCAGAAACAAGAAACACAATATCGAGGTCGTGGTGGACCGTCTTGCCATCAAGGCCGCCGGTCCATTTCGAAAGCGCCTCACCGATTCGGTGGAAACCGCCTTGAAATACGGCAATGGACGGATCGTCGTACACGTTGTGGACCGGGAAGACATCCGCATGAGCGAGGCCAGGAGCTGTTGCGGGTTCGCCTTTCCCGATCTTGAGCCGCCGCTTTTTTCATTCAACTCGCCCCAGGGCATGTGCCCGGAGTGCAACGGTATCGGGACCCTCCTGGCCATGGACCCGAACAAAATTATCGGCAACCCGGATCTTTCCATTCGAGAAGGAGCGGTGATCCCCTGGAGAAATTATTTCCAAAAAGAGGACAACCAGTCCTGGGGGTTTCGGAAAATCGAAGCCCTGGAAAAACAACTGGGACTCGATCTGGATGTGCCGTGGAAGGATCTTCCGAAAAAACAACGGGAATTGTGCCTCTTTGGCTCAAACGGACAGAACGTCACCGTTCAATGGGACAGTGATAAAATTAAAGGTTCTTTCCGGACCGGTCATGAGGGGCTGATCCATTCCATGATGCGGCGGTATCTTCAAACCCGGTCGGAGATGGCCAAAAAATATTATGCCCAGTTCATGTCTTCGGCAAAATGTCCGGTGTGCGACGGGGCCCGGCTGAAACCCGAAGTGCTTCATGTGATGGTGGAAGGGCATTCCATTATGGATGTCACCCGGATGTCCATCAGGGATTGCCATCGATTTTTCAGGTTCATGACCCTTGAAGGCAGCCGTAAACTCATCGCCGGCGAACTGTTGAAGGAAATCACCAGCCGTCTGGGTTTTCTGATCAATGTGGGGCTGGACTATCTCACTCTGGACCGGAAAGGTCCAACGCTTTCCGGAGGCGAGTCCCAGCGGATTCGCCTGGCCTCCCAGGTGGGATCGGAGCTCACCGGCGTTCTGTACATTCTGGATGAACCCTCCATCGGTCTTCACCAGCGGGACAACCGCAAACTGCTGAACAGCCTGTGCCATCTTCGGGACATCGGCAATACCCTGATTATTGTGGAACACGACAAGGAGACCATTGAAACGGCGGATTGGGTGGTGGATATCGGTCCCGGAGCAGGGCTCCTTGGGGGGCAGATCGTGGCTCAGGGAACCCCGGAGGAAATCCGACGCAATCCGGCATCCATTACCGGTAAATACCTGTCCGGAAAGGAACGGATCAAGGTTCCCGAAAAAAGAAGGGACCCCAAAAGCACAGGCGATCAGTGGCTCACAGTGAAGCAGGCCTCCGAAAACAACCTGGCCGGCATTAACGTCGATATCCCCCTGGGTCTGTTCGTCGGGATCACCGGGGTGTCCGGTGCGGGGAAATCCACCCTGATCAATCAGATCCTGTATCCCGCCCTGATGCGTGAACTTCACGGCAGCACCCTGGAAATCGGCAAAAATGGCGGAATTTCAGGCCTCTCCAATCTGGACAAGGTCGTCAACATCGATCAGAAGGCCATTGGGCGCACCCCCAGAAGCAACCCGGCCACATATACCAAGGTTTTTGACCACATCCGTGACCTTTTTTCACTTTTGCCAGAATCCCGTGCCCGGTCTTATCCCAAAGGAAGGTTCTCCTTTAACGTCAAGGGCGGGCGCTGCGAAAACTGCGCCGGAGACGGGTATATCAAGGTGGAAATGCATTTCCTGGCCGATGTTTTCGTCCCCTGTGAAGTCTGCAAGGCCAGAAGGTTCAATGAGGCCACCCTGGAAGTCCTGTACAAGGGGCATTCCATCGCCGATATTCTGGATCTTTCCGTTCAGCAGGCACTGGAGCTTTTTACGAACCATCCCAAAATCAAGGCTATTCTGGATACTTTGATGCAGGTGGGACTCGGATACATCAAACTGGGACAATCCGCCACGACCCTGTCCGGAGGTGAGGCCCAGCGGATCAAACTGGCCAGGGAACTGGCTAAAAAAACCACTGGCCGGACCCTTTACATCCTTGATGAACCTACGACGGGGCTTCATTTTGAGGATATCAAAAAACTCATCACGGTTCTACAGACCCTCGTGGAAGCCGGAAATACCGTTCTGGTCATTGAGCATAACCTGGACGTGATCAAAACAGTGGACTGGATTGTCGACCTTGGGCCTGAAGGGGGGGAGGCAGGTGGGAAAATCGTCGGGGAAGGCCCCCCTGAACGACTGACCGAGATTCCGGAAAGCTATACCGGCCGGTTTTTAAAATCCAGCCTGCACGGAAGCTTCATAAAAAAAAAGCTGCAGTTCAAAAACCGGGGGCCGAAATCTGATGGATAGAATCTGCCTTCTGAAAAATTCCGTCCGAAACTACGACTGGGGATCTTTTACGGCTATTTCCGATTTGCTCGGGGATAAGACGCCTTCGGAAAGACCCATGGCGGAATTGTGGATGGGGGCTCACCCCAAGGCACCATCCCGGGTTTTTTTCAACAACCAATGGATCTCTCTTATCGACCTTGTAACCGCCTATCCCAAAGATATCCTCGGTGAACCCGTGGTCGACCGTTTTAAAGAAAGTCTTCCTTATCTGTTTAAGATACTGGCGGCTGAGCAACCATTGTCCATCCAGGCCCATCCCGATGAAACGGCGGCACGAAAAGGCTTTTGCCGGGAAAATGCCCAGAACATTCCCCTGGATGCAGATGAACGAAATTATAAGGACAGCCGTCACAAGCCGGAGTTGATCTGTGCCTTGACGCCCTTCTGGGCCATGAACGGATTCAGGACCAGAGCCGAAATTCTGAAAAATTTTGAAAGATTTCTTCCGGATGCTGTTCCGTGTGCAAGACGTCTCATTACCGTCGGAAACGGCAATGAGGGCCTCAGGACATTCTTTAAAATGCTTTTAACCCTGGGAACGGAAGAAAAACAAACCTGGCTGAAGATGGCCCTGGAGAAAACAGGGGAGAAACCGGAAGATCCTTTGTCTTTCTGGATCAGAAGGCTAAACGATGTCTATCCCGGCGATATCGGTGTGCTTTCGCCTGCTTTTCTCAACCTGGTCCGTTTAAATCCAGGGGAGGGGATGTTCCTGCCGCCCGGAGAGCTGCACTCCTACCTGGAAGGTGTAGGCATTGAATTGATGGCGAATTCGGACAATGTCCTGAGGGGGGGGTTGACGTCGAAATACGTGGATGTCGATGAATTGACCGCTGTCATGAGCTATGATGAGCGGCAGATCGACATTCTTTTTCCCCGAAAACTGAAGCCGACGGAACATCTGTATGATACCCCTTCAGCGGAATTCGCTCTTTCCAGAATTACGGTGAAAGAAGGAACGGTCCATTCCGCTGACAAGATAAGGAGCGTGGAGATCCTTCTTTGCGTTCAAGGGAGCGCCGCCATATCCAACGCAAGAGATCTTATCCGGATCGACCGGGGGGCCTCCGTGATCGTTCCCGCAGCGGCCTCTGAATATCTCATCAGGGGAGCGGCAACCCTGTATAAGGCCGCCGTCCCCTTTAAGATTTAAAAATAATAATTGAATCCGATTCCCAGAACGGATGCGTTCATGGCCGCATCCTGTTTTTCAACAGTCCCATCAAGATGGGTCAGATCAAATTCCGCCTGGGTAAAAATAACTTTCAGGTCAAGATAAACGGAATAGTGTTTCTTGAAAAACAGTTCGGTTCCCACATTGGCAAGCCATCCATAGCTGTTGCTGATGTCCGCCGAGCGCAGGTTCAGGCCGAAGAATTCAGCCTGATCATTTCTTTTATCATGATCAAAACTGTTGATGAAATAACCCCCTCCCAGCCCGAGATAGACATTGGCCCGGGTTTTCTTGATCGGATGCCGGTACCGCGCGGTCAGCAATATGGGGATCTGTTGAATTTCACCAAGAGTTCCGGATTTCCCGTCATATTCAAGTTCCAGATCCGTGGAAAGCGACGTTGTGGAAAGTTCCACGGAAAAGGTATTGTTGATTAAATATACGCCGGAAATACCGACTATGGGCACCGTATCGAAATTGGCGTCAACATCGTTCAAATCCGATGACCCCGTGTTGTGTACCGCCAAAAACGCTCCCAGACCGATCCGGCTTCGGATTTCCTCTGCCTCGACCAACCCGGGGGCGAGCCCAACCAAACCTAAAATCATCAGAACAAACACCGCAGGGATTTTTTTAAGGTATTCACAGGGTCGTTTCATTGTCCTCTTCTCGCATAAGTCACAGGGTTGATGATTTTTCATAAACTGCTGCACGATGAATCCGGGTCTACATAATACGGCAGAACATCGGCGTTTTCATCGTTGCAGTCGATCCATCCGCCGACCTGCTCTTCATCGAACTGGTGGGGGGCATATAAACCGGCGGTTGTGGTCATGGCTCCGGGCGATACGGTAAATCCGTCCTCGTCTTTGTCGGTATTGTAATAATCCATGGGAAGAATGGATGTCACGATATCGTAGTCGTCGATCGCCATCCCGATTGCCGCATCGTTCACAGCCTTGAAAAAGGCATGTGCGATGAGAGCGCTTCCAATCAGGGAGGGATAATAACCATCCGGGCTGTAAAATCTTTTATCCGTACCGAAACTCTTGTAAACCGTATAGGTCTCTCCTCCGCTATCGTTCGTGATTTCAATGCCGTCGCCCGGGAGTTTTTCAAAAACACCTGAGGCCAGGTCGACGATATAGAGATGCGCCTCGGGATATTGATCTCTGGGAAACCGGGCGGGCAGCCCTTTAATGATGGTGTTAAATTCATCGATTTTGGCGTTCACCAAGTTGATTTCCGTCTGATCGAGAAAATTGGCATCATTCTGAAGGGCTCGTACAATTGCGGCATTCAAGGTGGCGTTGTCGGTGTCCAGTGCATCGGCGATGCTGATGCCGGTGGCCCCGTCCGTATTCATAAGGGCGTTGTAGCCGATCAACTGGTTCTCTGCCAGGGCCGTAACCTGAGCGCCTTCAAAAGTCGCCATGGCTTCGATATCCTTTTTTCCGTACAGGGCTCCGATGGTTTCCACCCGGGGGAGGGTGGCGATAAAGATATAACTGTACTCAAGGGGGATCAGACCTTCCATCCCGCTTAACGTCCTGATGATTTTTTCAAAATTGGCCTGGATATCAGCCGCATTCCGACCGGCTCCGGCATCATTCAGATAGGCGCTGATCTCCGTCGCGGTCAAATGAGTGCTGCGATCACCGATTACAGCGCCCATGACATCCTCCATGCCGATCCACAGGGTAAACAGCTTCATCCGGCCGGGATGCTGTCCGGCCGTGTAGGCAGCCGCCTCCAGTTGGGTAACCTCTTGATTCATATAGCCATCCCCGGGGATGGGCAGCAGGAGTTCGTTTAAAACGCTGTAATTTCCGACTGCGACACTGGTTTTTTGTTCCACAAGGGATTGGAGGGTGGCCCCGTCAACCCCGATATTCGTGGGAAGATCATACGGAACATGGGTTCCATCGGCCGATAGAACATTCTCAGCATTTTCGATCCGGTAAAACACCCGGGATTTATCCGCCGCATATTGTTCCCCGTCAATTTCAAGCAGAGGGTTTTCCCAGGCCGGATCCGAGCTGTTGTATAGTTGATAGAAGATATACGCGGCAAAACTCGTGGCCTGATTGTACTGGTGGATGTTTCCAAATCCCGCCTGCGTCCCGTTGGTGAACCCGTCTCCCAGATTGATCATCACCACGGGGAGGGCATTTTGTTCAGCCAGACCGGCAAAAAAATGGGTCTGTGCAGTCTCCGCATTCACCAAGGCCCGATTATCGGGAAGTGCACCGCTGTTTTTAAGCTGGGAAAGAAGGGCATCGGCCTGGGCCTCAAAACCACCCTCAAAGTCAAAGCCGCTGATTCCAGAACTTGCAATGCCGTCCCGCACGGTCTTTGTGATGAGGATCCCGTTATCGGGGTTGCCATCGTCATCCAGGGTCTGCAATAACCTGCAGATGTTGGTGACATTTTCCTGGGTAACAAAAGGATTTTTAATCTCATCCACCAGATCGATGGGACTCATCATGTCTTTGGGCGAAGCTGACCTGCCGATCTCAATTCCCCCAAGGCGAAAAATAACCGTGTCGTTATCGCCGTAAAAAAACTTCCCGGCCGCATCGGTAATACCTTCCCGGGATCCACTTTTAAATTCAAGCCCCTGGACCGGGCTGTCTACGAAAATTCCCGAATTCAAGGACTCGGGATCGCTGCTGCCGCACGCCGGCAAAAACATCGCGGGAATCAACAGGGTCAAGCCCAAGAACAAAATGGAAAATAAGTCCCTTGGGATACGATATCCTCTTGTCATCAACTTGTTTTTCTCCTTTCGTCAAATCCGGTGGCAATGGATTTGCTTTTCCGTCTCATGAACCGTAGTTGTCCGGATTCCGAATGTAGCTTTCAAAATCCTTTTCCATAAGAAAACGCGAGATCATTTCCCCAACCAGATCGGCGGTGTCGATTTGATAATGCCCTTTTTCATCCCGGCCAATGAGATTTTTAGCCATGCTGACGATGGTTTTCAGGGATAGGGCGGTCATTTCGATATTGAGGTGGACGACAACGGTTTCATTGCTCTGGGGCATCGATATCTCTTGTTTTCTGTTTGCCGGGTTTCCGGACCGTATTGTGTCTCCGCACGCGCATCAGGGCCTATACCAGTTCCTTGATGAAGGGTCAAGGATTGATCACCCGCAACCAGGGTGAATTTGTCCCGTCTT